>JAZRQL010000001.1:0-6235 GCA_045649725.1 Clostridia bacterium
GTAAATGTTGAAAAGCGAGTATTTGAATTTAAGCGAATATATTTAGGTGAAAATGACCCAAGATTTACTGACTAAATGTGTAAACCATGTCCTCGGACAAAGTGTAAACTATGTCACACTTGACATATTATCCGCCCCTACGATGTTGAATAAATTTATGTTATTGAAAATGAAAAAAGCCTTCGCATAATGCGGAGGCTTTATAATTTCTGATTTTAAAATCCGAAGATACCAAAACCTAAAAGGCTTACTGTTGTCATAATAATTGCGGCGCAGATAACCCCTAAGAATATAGCAGGGATAGCAATTTTAAGTCTTACTTCCAAAAGGGCTGCGATTAATGCACCTGTCCATGCCCCTGTTCCCGGAAGAGGAATAGCAACGAAGATAAATAAACCCCAGAAGGTGTATTTTTTAACTGTGTCAGCCTTGCTCATTGCTCTGCTTTCCAGCTTGCATACCAAGGTGTTAAGCTTTTCACTTTTGGTTCTCATCCATTCAAAAATCTTTCTTATAAAAAGAATTATAAAAGGTATTGGAATCAGGTTTCCTATAACGGAAATTATAATAACTTCCCAAAGAGGAAGCCCCATACCAAGACCGATTGGAATAGCTCCTCGAAGCTCAATAACCGGAACCATTGATATTAAAAAAGTACCTAAAAGCTTGCCTAAATATGTATCAAAAAACATATGTATCTATCCTTTGTTATTATTTTAGTAGTTTAATTATAGCAGAACCTATGACTTTGTCAACCCCTAAAACACAAAGGCCACAAAAAGCTCCTGAAATTATGCCTGCTATTAAAAGTATCGGCAGATATGAAAAAACTGCCATAGTTCCCGTTACGAAAACTGCGCATAAAATCTGCCCGATATTATGTAGCATTGCGCCTGTTATACTTATCTCAACAATAAATTTTCTATCTGTCAGCTTTAAGATAAGCCATTCTCCCAAAATCGACAAAAGCCCACCTGACAAACTATATAATATAACCGATGGGTTTGAGGCAAAAATGCTTCCTAATATTATTCTGCCTAAAAGAATTAAAACCGCTTCCTTAAAAGGCAGATACAAAAGGGCAAAAAGAGTAACAGTATTTGCTATACCAAGCTTTATTCCTGGTATGGCAAGAGGAAGAGGAATTTGTGCTTCTATCACAAATATAGTAAGTGATATGGCGCAGAGAATTGCGGACAGGGTTATTGATTTTGCGTTTATCTTTTTCATATCATCACCTGCTAACTGCGTCAACATCGCCTGAATTATCTGCCGGTTTTATATAAAGCTTATTTGGTACACACACGATAGGATAGGAAGTTAAATATCCCTGCTTAACGCAAAGCTTGTCAGGGCAGTCGGCAGACTTTACGGAGATTTTTCCATTTTCGATTAACACAGTATTCGTATGCCCGTTATGGGTAACGGGAAGCTCGTAAGATTCATCTACCGTGCTTAAATCAACTGTGTGTATAAGGGTATCGTCTGAGTATATCTCAGCTGTTTTTATATCCTTGTTTCTGCTTATAAAAAACATTGAACAAAGGGATACTAAAACAATAAGTAAAAATATTAAAATAAAGTGTTTGTGTTTCATAAAATTCATCCGTTTTATTGTGATTTTGAATAATAAATGCCCCTAAAATTTATGCTCATGAACAAATCATAACGAAATTATAAAAAAAAGTCAAGATTTTAATTCAAAAGCTTGTTTTTTGTCACATCTAATGTTATACTATTAAATGAGATAGAATGAGTATAAAGGATATGAGCTTTTATGAATTATACAATGCTGACTGACTTCTATGAGCTGACCATGGCAAACGGTTATTTCAAAGAGGGAATGCAGGATAAAATCGCATATTTTGATATGTATTTCAGGCAGGTTCCTGATGGCGGCGGCTTTGCTGTTATGGCAGGGGTTGAACAGCTTATCGAATATATGAAGAATCTAAAGTTTGACGATGAGGATATTGAATTCTTACGTTCTAAAAACCTTTTCGATGAAAAGTTTTTAGATTATCTTAAGAACTTTAAGTTTTCCTGTGATGTATGGGCAATTCCTGAAGGAACGCCTATCTTCCCTAACGAGCCTATCGTTACTGTCAGAGGGCCAATCATTCAGGCGCAGTTTTTAGAAACTATGATTCTTTTAACTGTAAATCACCAGAGCCTTATTGCAACAAAGAGTAACAGAATTGTCCGCGCCGCAAGTGGACGACCTGTTATGGAGTTTGGCTCCCGTAGAGCCCAGGGTTATGACGGTGCTATCTATGGGGCAAGGGCTGCTTATATCGGTGGCGTTTTTGGTACTGCCTGCACAATTTCTGACAGAATGTTTTCTGTTCCTGCACTAGGAACAATGGCGCACAGCTGGGTTCAGTCTTTTGATACAGAATATGATGCTTTTTATGCTTATGCAAAGACATATCCAAATAACTGTACTCTCCTGATAGATACCTATGACGTTTTAAAGAGTGGTATTCCTAATGCCATAAAGGTGTTTAACGATGTGTTAAAGCCACTTGGTATTAAGAACTGCGGAGTCAGAATTGACAGCGGTGACATTACCTATCTTTCAAAGAAGTGCAGACAAATGCTTGACGATGCAGGATGGGAATCTGCTAAAATCGTGGCATCAAATTCATTGGATGAATATATCATCCGTGATATCTTAAGGCAGGGTGCCTGCATAGATTCATTCGGTGTTGGTGAGAGGCTTATTACCTCAAAGTCAGAACCTGTTTTTGGCGGGGTTTATAAGCTTGTTGCAATAGAAAACGATGGTGAGATTATTCCTAAAATCAAAATCAGCGAAAACGTTGCAAAGATTACAACACCATATTTTAAAAAGCCTGTAAGACTTTTCTCAAAAGAAACAGGAAAGGCTTTGGCTGATGTTTTAACCTGTTATGACGAGGTTATTGATTCAGATAAGGATTATGAAATATTCGATCCGCATAATACCTGGAAGAGAAAAACTATTACAAACTTTGAAGCAAAAGAACTTCAGGTGCAGATATTTAAAAACGGGGAATGTGTTTATGAAACACCGGCTCTTGATGAAGTCCGCAAACATTGTATGGAGTCTGTTGAGGGCATATGGGACGAGGTTAAGAGATTCGAAAACCCACACGCATACTATGTTGATATGTCACAAAAGCTTTGGGATATCAAGTATGGAATGCTTAAAGAACTTGGTTCTAAAAATAAGTAAAATATTTTAATTATATATAAATTTAAGGGGTGTATATAAATGGCTATTATTGACAGCGCAGCAAGCGACAGGCTCGGAAGACTTGGCGTAATCGGCATGGCAGGATGCGAGGAGATTACTAATAAGGTAAACGAGCATCTTAAGAAATTCAACGAGGATATAATTGATGATGATTTTGAATCATTTGTTATTCCTATAAACTGCCCACGTTTCAGTACAGGTGAAGCAAAGGCTATGGTTTTACATTCTATCAGAACATATGATACTTATATAATTGTTGACGTGTTTAACCACGGTGTAAGCTATAAAATGTATGGTCAGGACAGACCTATGAGCCCTGATGACCACTATCAGGATTTAAAGCGCGTTATCGCTGCTATGAGTGGTAAGGCAAGACGTATTACAGTTATTATGCCAATGCTTTATGAAGGCCGTCAGCATAAGAGAATTTCAAGAGAATCTTTAGACTGTGCTATTGCTCTTCAGGAATTAGTTGATATCGGTGTTGCAAACATCATCACATTCGATGCTCACGACCCACGAGTTCAGAATGCTATTCCTGTATCAGGCTTTGAAAATATTCAGCCTACATATCAGATGATTAAGTCATGCTTAAAGTATGATAAGGACGTTATTTTAGACAAGGACAACACAATGATCATTTCACCTGACGAGGGTGCAATGGGCAGATGTATGTACTATTCATCAGTTCTTGGTACAAACCTCGGTACTTTCTATAAGCGTCGTGACTACTCAACAGTTATAAACGGTAAGAACCCTATCGTTGCACACGAATTTTTAGGTAATGATGTAGAGGGAAAGAACGTTATCGTTGTTGATGATATGATTTCTTCAGGTGAATCTATGCTCGACGTTGCACACGAGCTTAAGATGAGAAAGGCAAAGAAGGTTATTGTTTTCTCAACATTCGGTCTCTTCACAGATGGTCTTGATAAGTTTAACAAGGCATACGCTGAAGGTAATATCGACGCAGTATTCACAACAAACTTAATATATCGTACACCTGAACTTTTACAGGCACCTTGGTATCACGAGGTTGATATGTCAAAGTACATCGCTTTAATCATCAAGAGACTTAACGATGAATCATCAATAAGCGACCTTTTGACACCTGTATCAAGAATTGAAAAGATCCTTGAAAAGTACAGAAACGCAGATAAATAATAAAAGGAAGATTTTAAATGTCTGACAGAAAAAGAACAATCTCTGCAGAGGAAATGAGAGAGCAGAGAGAGTATATATACAAAATAAGAAATATTCTTGAAAAGCGGGCTAAATGCCCGCTTGCATTTGTTGAAACATATGGTTGTCAGCAAAACAACAGCGATAGCGAAAAGATTAAGGGTATGCTTTTTGATATGGGGTATGAGTTTACAGATAAACCTGAAAACGCAGACTTTATTATCTATAATACCTGTGCGGTTAGAGAGAATGCGGAGCTTCGTGTTTTCGGAAACCTTGGCGCTCTTAAAAACATCAAGCGCAAAAGAGAAGACGTTGTTATGGCTGTTTGCGGTTGTATGATGCAACAGGAGCATATTTCAAAGAGAATAAAGTCAAAATATAAGCATGTGGATTTGGTTTTCGGAACTCACGCCCTTTACCGCTTTCCTAAACTTTTATTTGAGGTTTTAGAGGGAGAGCGCGTTTTTGATACAGAGAATGAAGATGGCTCTGTATTCGAGGGAATAAGCTATAAAAGAGACGATATTCCTCTTGCAAAAATCCCTATTATGTATGGTTGCAATAACTTCTGTACCTATTGTATTGTTCCTTATGTAAGGGGCAGAGAGAGAAGCCGCGACCACGAGAGGATTTTAGACGAGGTAAGAGATGTAGCTTCCCTTGGCTATAAGGAAGTTATGCTCTTAGGCCAAAATGTTAACTCCTACGGAAACGATTTAGAGGATGGTTTAAGCTTTACCGAGCTTTTGCGTCAGGTTTGCAAGATAGACGGAATAGAGAGAGTAAGGTTTATGACATCTCACCCTAAAGATATATCCGATGAGTTAATAACTGCTATGGCAGAGGAAGAAAAGATTTGTAATCAGCTCCACTTACCTGTTCAATGTGGCTCTGACAGAGTTTTAAGACTTATGAACAGATGCTATACAAGAGAGCAGTATATGGAGATAATAAAAAAGGTTAAGGCGGCTATCCCTGATGTTGTTTTAACTACTGATATTATCGTTGGCTTCCCCGGGGAAACTAACGAAGATTTTCAGGAAACAATAAGCATTTTAAAAGAAGTTGAGTATGACACTATTTTTTCATTTATATACTCAAAGCGAGTAGGCACCCCTGCCGAAAAAATGGAAGATTGTCTTACGGATATGGAAAAGCATAATAACTTTGATGAGATGCTTAAAGTTCAGAACGAGATTTCCTTAAAAAAGAATAAGGAATACGAGGGAACAGTTCAAAAGATACTTGTTGAGGGAAAGAGCAAGAACAACGAAAGCACCTTAACAGGAAGAACCGAAGGCGGAAAGGTTGTAAACTTTGAAGGTAATGCAGAAATCGGTGATATGGTTTCAGTAAAGATCACAAAGGTTCAAACCTGGTCATTATTCGGAGAGATAATATAGTCGAAATCAGCAACACTAAAGGAGAATTACTATGTCAAGAGAAATGATTTATGAAAAGGCAAAGGAACTTGCTGACTTAATCGCAACTTCCGATGAAAAAAAGGCAGCTATGGAAGCCAGCCGTCACTTAATGGAAGACGAAGAAGCATCAGCGTTAATCGCGAGCTATAACGTAAAGAGAGAAGAAAAGCTTGCTGAATTTGAGGGCAAGCAGCCAACACCTGAAGAAATTGAAGAAGCAAATAACTTCCTTCAGGAAGAGTTTAACAAAACTATGGAAAATGCAGTTATCAAAGAATACGTAGAAGCATCAAGAACATTTGAAATGCTTTTAACAGATATGGATAACATCATCAAGCAGGGCATAAACCCTGACGGAAACAGCGGTTGCTCCGGTTCATGCAGCAGC
>JAZRQL010000002.1:0-9149 GCA_045649725.1 Clostridia bacterium
AAATTATAAAAAAAAAGAGGTGACAATTCAAAAGAATTGCCACAGCTGATTTTCCTGTGAACACCACAATTTAAGTGCATAAAATGCACACAAAAAGATTATTCCCAAACGAAAAATTTCGTACGGAATAATATCAAAGCAGGTCTTCCGACTCGCGTTATATAGAGATTAACTCTGCATTTTTATACTCTACCTTCTCAGTTTCCCAATGACCGGCTTTCACCGACGAATATAAAAACATTCAACGCATACGGCGACAGTTATCGTTACGGATTCTAACCGTATTCCCTTTCCACCAGTAATACCCATACGGTATTACTGACACTCTGTGTGGACAATATTTAATTTACTAGTAAATAATACAACAAAACGTCTATTATGTCAATTGACATTTTTGTAAAAACTAATTATAATAAAGATAAGAAATTTTAGGAGAGATAGGAATATGACTAAATATATTGAAGAAACAAATAAGATGCTTGACTTTATAAAAAAGTCACCAAGTTCTTTTCACGTTATTGAAAATATAAAAGAAGAACTTTTGGAAAATGGCTACAGAGAGCTTTCTGAATACGATAACTGGGATATACAAAAGGGCGGAAAGTATTTTGTTATAAGAAACGGTTCATCAATTTTAAGTTTTGCAATACCGTCAGGTGATTTTAACTCATATATGATATGCGCCTCTCACAGCGACTTTCCATCATTTAAACTAAAGCCTGACTTTGAGGCGGAAGCATCTTCTCTCTATGTAAAATACAATGTAGAAAAATATGGTGGAATGATATATTCTTCCTGGCTTGACAGACCTTTATCTGTTGCAGGCAGAGTTGTTGTTTCGGATAATGACGGGATAAAATCCCATCTTATTAACATTGACAGGGATTTGTGCCTTATCCCAAGCCTTGCTATTCATATGAACAGAGATGTAAACAACGGCTATGTATTTAATCCTCAAAAGGACCTTCTTCCTCTCTCGGGAAGCATATCCACAAAGGGAGCTTTACTTGGCGAGATAGCTAGCAACTTAAACCTTGACAAAGAGAGCATTTCAGACTTTGACTTATTCTTATATAACCGTGCAGAAGCTTGTATCTGGGGCACAGAATGCGAATACTTCTCCTCTCCAAGAATAGATGACCTTCAGTGCGTCTATGCATCCAAATGCGCATTTTTAACTGCAGATAATATAAACACGCTTAACATCCTTGCTGTTCTTGACAATGAAGAGGTCGGAAGCGGAACAAAGCAGGGTGCAACGTCAACCTTCTTAACCGATACAATGGATAGAATCTGCGACTGTTTAGGTATTACTCAAACTAAATTCAAGCAGATGACCGCAAACAGCTTTATCTTATCTGCCGATAATGGTCACGCTCTCCATCCTAACTTCCCTGAAAAGAATGATATCACATCATTCCCAACATTAAATGGCGGCGTTTTGATTAAGTATAACGCAAATCAGCAATACACAACAGATGCTATTTCAGGGGCAATATTTAAAGAGATTTTAAAGAAGAATGACATTCCGTATCAGGCATATGTAAACAGAAGTGATATTCCAGGAGGCTCAACCCTAGGTAATCTTTTAAACAGGCGCTTATCTGTAAACACAATTGATATAGGAGCACCACAGCTTTCAATGCATTCTTCTTACGAAACAGGTGGAGTTAAGGATACATTATACCTGACAGATGCAATAAAAGCTTTTTACAATACAGAGATTATGGCAGACAAAAATGGATATAGTATAAGATAAACATAGAGGACAGCCTGACGGCTGTCCTCATATTATTTTTGTTTAAATAAAAACGAGCGGATGTATGATATGCAAATCAATTTGAGATTGTAGGGTCGCACCTATGTGTGCGACCGCATAACAACCATAAAATTGCAAAATATTATAAAATGTGATAGAACGACACACAGGTCGTTCCATACTACATATCATTTCTTTTTATTCAATAAATAATTCCCTCTTTAATTCATACTGTTTATTAAATCTACAATAATCTTTTGTTGATCTATGCTTAATCTACTAAAACTATCAATTAGCTTTCTCTGATTATCTGTTAATGTTATTGGTTGATTATCAAATGCAAAAAATTCAGAAAGTGTAATATTAAATGCTTTACAGATATTTTCAAGAGAAGGAATACTTGGCGTAATATTTTTGCGAAACCAAGATGAAATTGTGGTTTGAGCAATTCCAGATTCTTCGGACAATCTATACTCTGTCCATTTCCTTTCTACGCGTAATTGCATAATTCTGTCAAGTACTGTCATTTTTCACTCTCCTCTTTAATTCATTACTTTTCGTATATTATATACGAAAAGATGTTGACTTTTAATAATTATTATAGTATGATTATTACTACAATAATTATTAAAGGAGACGATTCAAATGAAAAAAATATTATCACTATTACTTTCTGGCATAATACTTATATCTTCGTCAATATCCTTGGCTGTAGAATACGGCAAAGAATATCAAAATATGCCAACAAAAACATATGCACAAAATTTCTACGACGTAGATAAATCTCATTGGGCATTCAGCTTTATTAGCGAAATGTACGAAAGAGGAGTTATTAATGGATATCCAAACGGAATGTTTTATCCTGACAAAAATGTAGAAAGAGCAGAATTTGCAAAAATAATGGTTGGAGCAGCCGAAATTAATGTTGTAAATAATTACAAATCATCTTTTTACGATGTTAGTGTTAACGAATGGTACGCTCCTTATATTGAATGTGCAAAACCATATCTTACCGGATATTCAAATGGTTCTTTTAACTACTATCGTCCGGAAACTAATGCATTACGCGAAGATATAGCTGTTGCACTCGTTAAACTTAAAGGCTATGATGTATCTGTTGCTGACGAAAGTATACTTGAAATGTTTAAAGATGTTAACTCCATTTCAAAAAGCTTGCGAAAATACATTGCTGTAGCGGTAGAACGCGGATTAGTCAGCGGATATGAAGATAATACCTTTAGAGGTCAAAACAGCATTACACGTGCCGAAGCTACAGCTATGCTGTGGAGAGCCTTTCAATATGGAAATGACAATAAAACTGCATCGACCGATATAAAGGAACCAGCAAAGACAGATGCTGAAGAAATCAAAAGCACGAATACTGATAAAAAAGAAAACGATACATCAACCGACACAAAAGATCAATCTAACACAACTACTGTTGAAAATAACAACATAAAAGATGACGACGAGGAAGAAAAAGAGAAGCTTCCATATATTATTAAGAAATTGTCAAGTGCACAACTCACCGGAACAATCCGAAATAAAATGACAACAGATAATGACAAATTTATATATTATATTGATTCAGACAACTGCATCTATAAGCTTGATATATCAAATCAAAAAAAGAACAAGCTAATTGATGCCAATAAACTTAATCTAGAAAAAATTGAAGAGCAGGAAATTGAAGTTACCGAGGAAGTAACCGAAACAGTTGAAACCGGCGAATTCAAGGAAGTTATTGAAGAAATTGAAGAAACTGTAGTTGATGAAGAAACAGGCGAAGAAACCACTGTAACCACAGAAAAGATTACTATGGTTCCCATTACCGAAGAAGTGACAAAAGAAGTTACTACAACAAAAACAGAAAAGGTAACAGTTGCCGAATATAATGACTATGTTCCTATACAGGTGTTCTATGATGATGTAAACGACCGTGTTTTACTATCAGGCTACTACAAAAGTATAGAAGAAGCATTTGAAACTCCAACAAAAGATGGACATTATAATGTAATTTATGACGTATCTGATGGAAAAGTACAATTATTGAACGAGGGTTTTTCTTTTAAAGGTTCTCGCTCTCGTGATAGTATAACCTTTATTGCGACCCTTAATGACTCTGTTTACAGAATCAAAGACGAGCAGTATGGTTCTTATTCTGGTGAATACAATTTTAACATCCAAACCAGTTATATGAATAGTATTAATGATCAATATACTGATGGTAACTTTTTTGCCTTAAAATACGGCGGAGAATTGTATACAATATCACATCAGATGCGTGTATATAAATACGATTTTAGCTCCGACTATTATGATAACGTTGAAGGATTATCTTTTAATAAATATAGTTCTAAAAAAGAGTACTTCTATTTTTGCAAAAAAGACGGAACTATGTATAAATTTTCTGTAAAAACAGGTGCTACAAAGGCGTTAAACATTGATTTTAGCGAAAATGTCGAATTTGCAGATTTTGGAAGTGTAAATAATATATACGAAAGATTCTTTGTAATAGGCGATGACACATTTGTTTTTTATGATGAAACAATGGGTGCATTTAGAAAATTAAGCAAAAATAATTAAAGGAACGGAATATAAGATGAATAACAATAATGATTATATTTTATCCGTTGTTAAATGGGTTGTAGGCGGATTAGTTACATTAGGCGGCATGGCAATTGCAGCAATAAACAAAGAGCAAATTATACCTGTGATTAAAACAATGTTTGGAATAGATATTCCCGATGATATTGCAGATGATGTAATTGAGGAAGCAAAAGAACAAATCGAGGATATGGATGAACGAAAAACTCATTGACACAAACAACGGATGGAGCAAGCCTCATCCCTACAATATATTATTTACGCATATTTATTTTGAGGACGTAGGGTCGCACCTGTGTGTGCGACCGCAACTATATGAATTTTAAACGGAACGACACACAGGTCGCTCCCTACAATGATACAAAACATAAATAAAAACGGTCGGCAACCTGCCGCCCGTTTTTAAATATTCAACTTATCTTTCGATTAAGCTTTCGCCTGACATTTCTTCAGGCTTTTCAAGACCCATTAAATCAAGCATTGTTGGTGCCAAATCAGCAAGACGACCATTCTTAAGCTTTACATCATCTTTGCCAATTAAAACAAGAGGAACAACGTTTGTTGTGTGTGCAGTAAATGCACCACCATTATCATAGTCTTCCATCTGGTCTGCATTACCGTGGTCTGCTGTAACAAGGGCGATACCATTCATCTTCTTTATTGCATCGATAACCTTGCCTAAACATTCGTCAACTGTTTCAACAGCCTTAACAGCCGCATCAAAGTCACCTGTGTGACCAACCATATCACAGTTAGCAAAGTTTAATACGATAACATCATAGTCGCCGCTTTCTATTCTCTTAACAGCTTCCTCTGTTACTTCAGGAGCGCTCATTTCAGGCTGCATATCGTATGTTGCAACCTTTGGTGAGTTGATAAGTGCTCTGTCTTCACCGTCATAAACGTTTTCAACACCACCGTTGAAGAAGAATGTAACGTGAGCATACTTTTCGGTTTCTGCAATACGGAGCTGTCTTAAGCCCTTTTTGCTGATATATTCGCCAAAAGTATTGTTAAGACCTTCTGGCTTAAATGCTACTTCAACATTTGGCATTGAAGCATCATACTGTGTCATACAAACAAAGAATGTATCAACCTTATCTCTCTTAAAGCCATCAAAAGCAGGATCAACTAAAGTTCTTGTGATTTCTCTTGCTCTGTCAGGGCGGAAGTTAAAGAAGATAACAGAGTCACCGTCTTTAATCTTGCCTAAAGGCTCGCCGTCTTTACATACAACAGTTGGAAGAACAAATTCATCAGTAACTTCGTTGTTATAGCTTTCCTTAATAGCTGTAACAGCACTTTCAGCCTTTACGCCTTCGCCTAATACCATTGCGTTATAAGCCTTTTCAACTCTTTCCCATCTGTTATCTCTGTCCATTGCATAGTATCTACCCATAACTGTTGCAATGTCACCAACACCGATTTCGCGGATTTTTGCAACTAATTCTTCTGCAAAGTCAGCGGCAGATGACGGTGGCACGTCACGTCCGTCTAAAAATCCGTGAACGTGAACGTGGCTTAAACCGTTTCTCTTTGCCATTTCCAAAAGGCCATAAAGGTGAGTGTTATGACTGTGAACACCACCGTTTGACAAAAGACCCATAAGGTGTAAGGAAGAACCATTCTTTTTACAATTCTCCATTGCCTTACAGAGAGCATCATTTTGGAAGAAGTCACCATCGTTTATTGACTTTGTTATTCTTGTGAGCTCCTGATAAACAATTCTTCCTGCTCCGATGTTTGTGTGTCCAACTTCTGAATTACCCATCTGTCCTTCAGGAAGACCAACATCCATACCTGATGCGTGAACGATAGAATGAGGACATTCATTCATATACTTATCCATATTAGGAGTTTTAGCGGCATAAATCGCATTACCCTGATTACGGTCATTAACACCATAACCATCCATTATAATAAGTGCATATGGCTTTTTCATATATATTATCCTTTCAGTTATATTCAGATTTAATTAAAAAACATAAAATGTAAGGATGTATCCATCTAATTGAATCCACCCACCGCAAGCGGTCCCCCCTCCTTTAGGCAAGGAGGGCATTTCGGGTCGTTCCCTACATTCTCTCATTTTAAAAGGGACTATAAAAGTCCCCTTTATATTTAAAAATATTAGTTAGCAGCAGCAACAATAACAGCAAAATCGTCTGGCTTTAAGCTTGCACCACCGATTAAGCCACCGTCAATGTTTGGCTTTGCTAAAAGTTCTGCAGCGTTACCTGCATTCATACTTCCACCGTACTGAATGCGGATAGCTTCAGCTGTAGCTTCGCCATAGAGACCCTTTATTGTTTCACGGATAATTCCGCAAACTTCGTCAGCTTGATCTGCTGTAGCTGTCTTACCTGTTCCGATAGCCCAAACAGGTTCGTAAGCGATAACGATTTTAGCAGCATCTTCAGCAGTAACGTCTAAGAATGCAACCTTTGTCTGACGACGAACAGTATCATCTGTGATGCCCTGTTCACGCTCTGTTAAGCTTTCACCAACACAAACGATAGGAACTAAACCTGCTTCTAATGCAGCCTTTGTGCGAAGGTTTACAGTTTCATCTGTTTCGCCAAAGTACTGACGTCTTTCAGAATGACCGATGATAACGTACTTAACACCTGCTTCTGTAAGCATATTGCCTGCAAGCTCCCCTGTGAAAGCACCGCTCTTTTCAAAGTGAACGTTCTGTGCACCAACTTCGATGTTGCTGCCATCAGCTGCTGCAACTGCAGCAGGGATACAGATAGCAGTAGGACATACAACTACGTCACAGTTAGCACCTGCTACCTTTTCTTTTATAGCTTCAACGAGAGCAGTAGCCTCTGAAGCTGTTTTATTCATTTTCCAGTTACCTGCAATAATCTTCTTTCTCATTATATGTTCTCCAATCTAAAAATTCATCTTATTTATCGTCAAGAGCTGCAACACCAGGGAGTTCCTTGCCTTCTAAGAATTCCATAGAAGCACCGCCACCTGTTGAGATGTGTGACATCTTGTCACCAAAGCCTAACTGATTAACAGCAGCCGCACTGTCACCGCCACCGATGATTGTTGTAGCATCTGTGGAAGCGAGTGCTTCTGCAACAGCGATTGTCCCCTTTGCAAGTGTTGGGTTTTCGAATACGCCCATAGGACCGTTCCAAACAACTGTCTTTGCAGACTTAACTGTATCTGCAAATAAAGCTCTTGTCTTTTCACCGATATCAAGACCCATCTTGTCAGCAGGGATAGCATCTGATGGAACAGTTTCAACTGAAATTTCTGCATCGATAGGATTTGGGAATTCAGCAGCTATAACTGTATCGATAGGGAGGATAAGCTTCTTGCCTGCATCCTCTGCCTTCTTCATCATATCCTTACAGTAGTCGATCTTTTCATCATCTACTAATGATGTACCAACTTCATAGCCCTTTGCCTTTAAGAATGTATAAGCCATACCACCACCGATGATTAATGTATCACACTTTTCGATAAGGTTAGAGATAACGTTTAACTTATCAGCAACCTTTGCGCCACCTAAGATAGCAACCAAAGGTCTAACAGGATTGTCAATAGCGTTTCCTAAGAAGTCAAGCTCCTTACCTAAAAGGTAACCTGCAACGCATGGGCTTAAGTATTCAGTAACACCAACTGTTGAACAGTGAGCTCTGTGAGCTGTACCGAATGCATCGATAACGAAAGCTTCTGCTAAAGAAGCAAGTTCCTTGCTGAAGTTTTCTTCGTTCTTTGTTTCTTCTTTTCTGTATCTTGTGTTCTGGAGAAGAACAACGTCTCCTTCCTTCATAGCAGCAACCGCTGCCTTTGCCTTTTCGCCAACAACGTTATCGTCAGCAGCAAAAACAACTTCCTTGCCTAAGTGTTCTGATAAACGAACAGCAACAGGCTCTAAAGATAACTCTGGCTTTGGTTCACCCTTTGGCTTACCCATATGTGAGCAAAGAATAACCATAGCGCCATCGTTAACAAGCTTCTTGATTGTAGGAAGCGCACCTACAATTCTTGTTTCGTCTGTGATTTTTCCGTCCTTAATAGGAACATTAAAGTCACAACGAACAAGGACCTTCTTACCCTTTAACTGAATATCATCAATAGTTTTTTTGTTCATTTGAACATTCCTCCAAATATAATATTTAAAACTCTCCGAAACCGGAGTTAATTTTACACAAACTTTTACTTGTATATTGTAACCTATTCTTCCAAATTTATCAAGTATTTTATGAATATTTATGAAAAAACTTTAAGATTTTTTATAAAACCCCCTTGATTTTTTTATAAATTGTGGTATAATCCTTATGTTGCCTGATTAACAGGCAGATTAATTTAATAAAATCCTCATTGGAGAGGTGGTCGAGTTGGCTTAAGGCGCAGCATTGGAAATGCTGTGTGCGTTAATAGCGCACCGAGGGTTCGAATCCCTTCCTCTCCTCCATAAAAAAAGAAACATCTTCTGATGTTTCTTTTTTTATATAGGTGGGATTCGAACCCCGAGGGGGCAGTCGGCGTAAAGAAAAACAGTCCGGTGAACTGTTTTTTAGCCGAGTGTTGCGCAGTCCGGTACCGAAACTTAAAAAGTTTGGGTAGACAAGCAGAGCAGATTTGCGTAGCAAATATGTTGTCCCTTCCTCTCCTCCAGAATAAATATCCACCCGCATAGCGGGTGGTATTTCATTTTCGGGCATAGCCCTAATATTACTGGCTACGCACAAGTGCGTTTTTTATCGGCCTGCCAGCCATGCAACTTTTACTTACTACCCATAAATGGGTCCCGTGGGTC
>JAZRQL010000003.1:0-23349 GCA_045649725.1 Clostridia bacterium
ATAGGATATATAAGGTGATAAAATTGAATAATATAATATTATATGCCCTTGCTGCAACACTTGGAACATGGTTCCTGACCGCTTTAGGTGCAGGGATTGTTGTCTTCTTCAAAAATTCTGACAAAAAGGTTATGAATATGATGCTCGGCTTTGCGGCAGGGGTTATGATAGCCGCAAGCTTCTGGTCTCTTTTGCAACCTGCAATAGAAAAGGCAGAAGAATATCTTAAATCTCCTGCATGGCTTACTGTGTCGGTTGGCTTTTTGTGCGGTGCTATTTTTATGTGGGCATCGGATAAGGCAGTAACATATACCCAGAAAAAGTTTTTAAGCGAACCATATTCCGATAAAATAAAACGTGTTTTTTTACTTGTTTTATCAATTACTCTTCATAATATCCCTGAGGGTTTAGCGGTAGGCGTTGCCTTTGGCGCATTAGGAGTTGACGGATATTCTTTTGAAGCTTTAATGGGGGCTATTACAATTGCCATCGGCATAGGTCTTCAAAACTTCCCCGAAGGCGCGGCAGTTTCCCTGCCTTTAAGACGGGAAGGGATGTCACGGGGCAAAAGCTTTCTTTTGGGTCAGGCATCGGGAATGGTTGAACCCATAGCAGGTGTTTTAGGTGCCACCCTTGTAATATATATGAGAAGGTTTTTGCCATTCGCTCTGTCATTTGCCGCAGGAGCTATGATTTTAGTAGCTGTTCACGAGCTTATACCCGGGTGTCAGGAAGACAGAGATACAAACCCGTATTTTTCTACAATGGGAATTGTAACAGGCTTTACCGCTATGATGCTTTTGGACGTTGCTCTTGGCTAATTTTCAAATCTGTCTGCAATTTTACCTATCAGACATAAAAGAAGTACAACAAGGAAGCCAAATATGATAGTAATTAAAGAAGAGTAAATAAGCTCCCTTTCTGTTGGAATATGATATAATATTGTAACTTCAGAAGAGAAAACAGTTAAAGCTTTAGGAAATACTCTTATAAAAACATACGTAAGTAAAAACGATATAATACTTTGTATTATCTTTCCCCAAATATAATGTTTAAGGGATAAACCTTTTGTAACTGCTAAAACCTGGGCAAGGACCGAAATTCCCGAAAAAGAGAGGAAAGCAGACACCAAGGGCAGTGTAAAGGTATTTTGCTTTACACATATTTCTTTGATTCCTGCAGAGATTTCAAGAAAAGCGGTGATGTATGGCTTAAAAATATTATCAGGTATAGCTGATGTTATAACAGAGAAAACAATTATAAAACCGCATATTTTAAATATTGTTTCAATAGATTCTGTAATACTGTTGCCTAAATCTAAAATATAGTCGCATTTTTCATCACGGGATGGATATAAGTACCGTGATGAATTTTCTTTTCTGTAGTATTTTAATATAAAGCCATATAAAAGAGAGGTTGAAATATGAATTAGATATAGCAAGACTCCTGTTTTATAGCTTGAAAGATAGGAAACGCCAACAACACTTATTACAAACACAGGTCCTGCGTTATTAGAATATGATATAAGCCTTTCTGCCTCATTTTTGCTTATTTCCCCGTTTTCGTACAGGGCTTTTACGCATACTGCCCCCATAGGATAACCGCATAAAAGACCAAGTATAAGGGCAACTGTACTTCCCCCTGATATCCCGAATAATTTTGTAGTATATGGGGATAAAATCCTGCCTGTAATTCGTGGCAGACCCAATGATATAAGAAGATTACCGCAGAATATAAAAGGAAACAGAGAGGGAATTATAGCCTTTCCGCATAAGTTTAAGGATGAGCCAACTGCACTTGTTGACTTTTCAGGAGAGATAAGCATAAATGCAGATAAGTATATAAGAAGAATAATTAAAAGTCTTTTCTTTAACAAAATCATCACCCGATAAAATTTATTCTCTAAAAGGCCTCTCTATTCATTATTAAGCCTGATACAGCATAAAAATAAGTATAAATCCATAGATTCGGGAAGGTTAAGTATGTCAAAAAGAGATATTCAGACAAAAATCCGCAAAAGAATTGCCGAAACGTTTAAAGACAGCAAGGATATCATTTTAGATGCATCAATCCTTAAAATAACGGGTGATTGTGATGCTTTAATCGAAAATTATAAAGGCTTGATCGAATTTAACGATAAAAAGATAACCGTAAAAGCAAATCCGTCTCCTATAACAGTTAAGGGCGAAAAATTAGAGCTTATGAATATATCCGATGATATAATCCGTATTACAGGAAGCATATCAGCCATTTATTTTTCAGAGGAGGCGTAGGCATATTTTAGAAAAGATAATAAGATACTTAAAAGGATATTTAATTGTTCGGGCAGACAGTATGTTCACAGAAAGATTTATAAATATTTGTATGCACAGAAACATTCCTGTCAATGATTTAAAAAGATGCGGAAATAACCGCATTATCTTTAAAACAGATATAAATACCTTCAAGCATATCCGTCTGCCTGCAAAACGGACAAAATCCTCCGTTAAAATAATAAAAAGAGCCGGGCTTCCCTTTTTAATAAAAAGATATAAGAAGAAAAGGTTAGTTATAATCAGTTCCTTAATAATTCTAGGCATCGTATGGTATGCATCAAATCACGTTTTAGGGATAACTGTTTTTGGAAATACAAGGATTTCAACCAATATTATAAGAGAAACTTTAAAAGAAAGCGGTTTAAGGTTAGGTATGAAAACAAAAGACGTGGTGGCAAACACCATAAGAAACAATATGATGAACAAGCTTTCGGATTTAGCCTGGGTTGGTATAAACGCCAACGGTTCAAGGGTTTATATCGAAATTGTTGAAAGAATAGAAAAGGAAGAGGGTGTAGATAAAAACGCGCCTGCCTGTGACTTGGTTGCAAAATGCGACGGAGAAATCGAAGAAATAATTGTCCGTGAAGGGCAGGCAGTTGTAAATATAGGCTCAGGGGTCAGAAAAGGCGATGTTTTGGTCAGCGGAATAGTTGACAACCCAATAGACGGATTCAGTTATGTTCACGCAAGAGGGGACGTTTTTGCTAAAACAAGATATATAAAAACAAAGGCATATCCATTATCCTATACAGAGAGAATAAAAACAGGAAAGAAGAAGACCCGATTTTTCCTTATGATAAAAGATAAGAAGATTGATATCTTTAAAAATAAGCCATTTGAGGTTTATGATATTAGCCACAAAGAAACAGGCAAGGATTTTAAGCTTATAACAGAAACCTACGAAGAGGTTTTAGAGGAAATTAAGAAAACAACCCCTGATGAAGTCTTAAAAAAAGCAGAAGAGGAGTTATACAATGAGTTTATAAGTGAAAAGAACGAAAACATTGAGGTTATAGAAAGAAATTTATCATATACATTATCAGAAAAAAACGAGGTTTTGGTAACGTTAGAAATCATCTTAAGAGAAAATATTGCAAAGGAGTATATAATAGAGGTTCCTGTAAGAGAATAGTAAAATAAAAGTAATATAAAATTTTTCCTTTTTTTGCAGAAAAAGTGTTGACAAAAGAGTTACATGGTGATATAATATCAAAGTCGCGTTGATATGGGCGGGTGTAGTTCAATGGTAGAATCTCAGCCTTCCAAGCTGATTGCGTGGGTTCGATTCCCATCACCCGCTCCAGAACATGTTATCGAATGGACGCGGTTATCATACGCGTCTGTTTGATTACAGACAAGCCAAAGCCGAAAGGCAATATATTTTAAATACGCGCCTGTAGCTCAGCTGGATAGAGCAACTGCCTTCTAAGCAGTGGGCCAGGGGTTCAAGTCCCTTCAGGCGCGCCAATTACGTGGTGGGTATAGCTCAGTTGGCTAGAGCGCCAGATTGTGGCTCTGGAGGTCAAGGGTTCAATTCCCTTTATCCACCCCAGCAATTTTAATGGGCTGTCGTCAAGCGGTAAGACACAGCACTTTGACTGCTGCATTCGTGGGTTCGAATCCCGCCAGCCCAGCCACATCTTTTTTTATGTATAAAATGAATACGACCCATTAGCTCAGTTGGCAGAGCACTTGACTTTTAATCAAGGTGTCCGGCGTTCGAATCGCCGATGGGTCACCAAAAATCGACAAGATTCGTCAGAGTCTTGTCGATTTTACTTATTACCTATTCACTCTTCACTATTCCCTAAAATGCCTTGTCGATTTTTGGAAAGTAATAGGTAATAGTGAATAAGGAAGAAGTTAAGGTGGGTTTGCTTTCGCAAAGCTTATTTTTATGTTCATCTAAATCATTCGGCTTTTTTTACTATATCTTTTTTTATAATTTCATAACTATTGACAACTAATGAATAATATGGTAACATAATTTAGCACAGTGTGTGCTGAAAGAGAGGTGTTTTTATGGCTGAAAATCGCGATAAGTTGATTTACGATGAGATGTCTGAACAAATAATAGATGCTACAGAGAAATTAACTTTAACAGAAAAAGCCCAGAATATAAATGTTCGTAAAATCTTAAAACACCTTGATATAACAAACAGAGTTTTTTATAATCGTTTTCATAATATTGATGAAGTTCTTGCCATTATTTCCGAACGTTCTGTTTTAAAAGTCAGGAACAGCCTTAAATTTCATTTCAATGAAGAACAGGATTTTTTTGAACAAATAATGGATGAAGTTGAAAAAACTCTTATCATATCCTATGAAACAAGAATGAATTTTGCTCATTATGTTTTTGAAAACGATACTGTTACTGACAGTAACTATCAATGGTGGGTTGAAGAAATAAAGAAGATACTTGATTATGCCATTGATAAAGGCTATATTAAGAAAGTTGATACAGATATGACAAGTTACGCTATCTGGTGTTTTATCCGCGGTTTTAATGCTGACGCTATCGGCAGAAAGCTTCCATTGGAAGACGCCATAAAGCGATACAGATATGGCTTTAAATTTATTTTAGACGGTTTAAAAAAATAATAATACTTTTAAGTAGAGATAAATTCTCTGCTTAAAAATTTTACAGCACACCGTGTGCTGAACTTGAATTTAAACAGAAAGGAATTAGTTATGTTTTTTATTAAATCAGTATATTGTCGTATATTTCAGGGGGCATTCAGAATGGCTTTGCCTTTCCTTCCATACAGAGAGCCGGAAATCGTTGGTTCCTGCGCAGAGCTCGGAGAAGTATTAAAGAAAGAAAAAGCAACATCAGTGCTTGTCGTTACAGATAAGGGTATCGTTAATAACGGATTATTAAAGCCAGTTGAAGACGCATTAAATATGTGTAATATTCCATATGAAGTTTATGACGAAACTCTTCCGA
Source organism: Clostridia bacterium (assembly GCA_045649725.1). Taxonomy (GTDB): domain Bacteria; phylum Bacillota; class Clostridia; order Monoglobales; family Monoglobaceae; genus UMGS1820. Next base: position 5,266 of record JAZRQL010000003.1, read on the forward strand.
ACCCAACTGTTATAAACGTTGAAGATGCCCTTAAGCTTTATCACCAAAATAAATGTAATGCAATTATTGCTATTGGTGGCGGTTCAGCAATGGACTGTGCAAAGGCAGTAGGGGCACGTGTTGTTTATCCAAAGAGAAGTGTTAATCAGTTAGGCGGAAAGCTTAAAGCGTGGCGCAAATTACCTACCTTTATAGCTATCCCAACTACAGCAGGAACAGGCAGCGAAACAACTTTAGCCGCAATGATAACGGATTCTGTTACCCATCATAAATATGCGATAATGAGCTTTCCGTTGATTCCTCATTATGCGGTCTTAGATGCATCCCTTACTTATTCTCTGCCACCTCATTTGACTGCAACAACTGGTATGGATGCTCTTACTCACGCAGTTGAGGCATATATAGGTCGTTCCACAACAAAAGAAACCCGCAAACTCGCATTGGATGCCACAAAGCTTGTGTTTGAGAATGTTTATACCGCGTATTCTGACGGAAAAAATCATACAGCAAGAGAAAATATGCTTCACGCGGCATATAAGGCAGGCATATCATTTTCTAAATCATATGTTGGATATATTCACGCCCTTGCTCATTCCCTTGGCGGATTATACGGAACAGCCCACGGACTTGCAAATACGGTTATTATGCCTTATGTCCTTGAAGCTTACGGAAAGAGCGTGTATAAAAAACTTTATAAGCTTGGAGTGTATGCAGGAATTTGCGACGAAAAAGATTCATACGAATTTGGTGCAAAGAAATTTATTGATGCAATAAAGAAGCTTAACTCAAGTATGAACATTCCTGACAAGATAGAAGGCATCAAAAAAGAAGATATTTTGTCTTTATCAAAGCATGCTGAAAATGAAGCTAATCCACTTTATCCCGTACCAAAGATTATGACAAGAAAAGAGCTTGAAAGCTTTTATTATATGATCGCAGATTGGAGTAAATAAAATGACAAGTGAACAGATAAACAATATCCTTGAAAAGCAGAGGAAATACTATAAAACCGGTGCTACAATCCCCGTAAAGTTCCGCATTGAACAACTTAAGAAATTGTATGCAACCGTAAAAAAATATAAAGATGAAGTAAACGAGGCATTGAAAACTGACCTTGGCAAAAGTTATTTTGAAGGATTTATGTGCGAAAACGGTCTTGTCCTCGCCGAGATTTCGTATATGATTCGTCATACAAAAAGATTTGCAAAAGGAAAGACAGTTGCAACACCGATTACCAACTTTGCATCCCACAGTTTTAAGCAACCTGTTCCATATGGCAATACTCTTATTATGAGCCCATGGAACTATCCTTTCCTTTTGACAATCGATCCCCTTGCTGATGCAATCGCTGCCGGAAACACTGCAATCGTTAAGCCAAGCGCATATTCTCCTGCAACAAGCAAGATTATAGAAAAAATCATAACTGAATGTTTTGATCCTGAATATGTTGCGGTTGTAACAGGAGGAAGAGCTGAAAATCAAGCCCTTTTAGAGCAGAAGTTTGATTTTGTTTTCTTTACAGGAAGTCAGGCAGTAGGAAAGGAAGTTCTTCGTCACACAGCCGAGCATTTAACCCCTGCAGTTTTAGAACTTGGGGGCAAAAGCCCTTGTATTGTAGACGAAAGCGCTAACATTAAGCTTGCAGCTAAAAGAATTGTCTTTGGAAAATACTTAAACTGCGGTCAGACATGTGTCGCTCCTGACTATATCCTTTGCGAAAGTTCTGTAAAGGATAAGTTTATAAGCGAAGTTGTAAAGCAAATTAAGAAGCAGTATGGCGAAAATCCTCTTGAAAATAAGGATTACGGAAAGATAATCAATGAAAGACATTTTGAAAGACTTTGCGGTCTTATAGATAAAAACAAGGTTATAATCGGCGGAGAAACAAACAGTAAAACTTGTCAGATAGCGCCAACTGTTATGGATAACGTAACAGAAACAGATGCAGTTATGGGTGAAGAAATCTTCGGACCAATTATGCCCATACTTACATATGATAACTTTGATAAATTGATTGAAGAATTAAAGGATAAAGATAAGCCTCTTGCCCTGTATTTGTTCTCTGGTAACAAAAAGCATATTAACCGCGTTACAAAAGAGCTTTCTTATGGAGGCGGTTGCATAAACGATGTTGTTGTTCACCTTGCAACAAGCGAAATGGGATTTGGCGGTGTTGCTGAAAGCGGTATGGGTTCATATCATGCTAAAGATGGCTTTGATGCCTTTTCCCATTATAAATCGGTTATGGATAAGAAAACTTGGATTGATTTGCCTATGCGCTATCAGCCATACAAAAACAAGCTCTATGAGATACTTTTGCACATTTTCTTAAAATAGTTTATATCATCTAAGCCGTATAGCTCATATAGAAAAAAGACTATTCAAAAGAATAGTCTTTTTTTAATATATTATTTACATTTTAAATATAAAGATTCGCAATAATTAATTGTGACATTAAACTCAACACCATCATCGGTTTTCTTTCCATCAATTTTTTGCCATTCTCCCTTTATATCAAGATATGAAAATTCCTTTAAATCCCTCATGCAAGGCGGCAGATAAAGCTTAATGATGTCAATTTCATCTTCGCACATATTGGTTAATGTAAGAAGATGTGAAAAACCTTTTTCTTTTGGGTTATCAGCCTCGTTATGTATAACATATACTGCCGGTGCATCCTTAATATACACATTTTTATCACTGCACCAGGTAACAAGGCTTTGGATAAGCTTTTGTCTTCGATAATTATATAAAGACTGTGACATATTATTGTATATTGTCTCACCCATAACAACAATCCTTCCGCCCAAGCTGTTTTTAAAACGAGTCATAGCAACAGAAATAAAGTTTTTCTGAAAGTCGTAAAGCTCGGTTATTACCTCACAATTCGGGTCAGTTGGTGTCATCTTATATAAAACACCGTTAGATGCAGCGTACATATGAGCCGGTGGCATATTTCTACCCTTTGATTCAGGGACGAAACCATCTTTTATAACTTCTCTTGCCCCAAGGTCATAGATAAGATTGTTTCCATTCAACACATTCTCGCCAAAATCTACACCAATATACTCACCATATCCACGTCTGACAAGCTCTTTTGCGGCATCTCCGTCTAATATAAGCCCCTTTGAAAGATATTCTATAACAGTTTCGTGGTCCGAATACTTAGCCTGACGGATATCCCAGAAAGCAATATCAGATTTTGTTGTTACAAAGGGAATACCAAAGGTTGTAATCGGTCTTACCCAAAGAGGATTTCGCCCTGTCTTAACAGTTTCATCATAGTTATTATAGAATGGGTCATAGAAAATTTCTACACCTTTTTGTGTACAGTTTTCTACCGCAAGATGAAGGGAGTTAAAACGGTCTCTCTCTTGCTTATAAAGGTTTGCATAGACTAACTCTTCGTTAGGGTCATCAAGAAGCTGTTGTACCTGAAATAAGCCTCCTATATAGCCATGGGAATATGCAGTTGACATAAAGACTCCCATCTGTTTTGCAGAGTTATAAAATCTTGTGTGCGGAAAGGTATCAAACTCATAATAACAGTTGAAATTCGTCTTGACGTGCTGCTTAAAATATATCCCCGTAAACATAGCCTTAGGAATATCTTTTGTATCACCGCCACCATAGAATGCGCCATGGATTCTTGAAAAAGGAATATTGTTCTCCCCTGCCATAGCGATGCTTAAATCCTCTGTTAAGTCGCCCTCTTTATCACAGTTACCTGCCTGGCCATATCCAATAGGAACATCAGGCAGTATCTTATCAAGCTTTTCCCTTGCGGCTTTAATAGGTCTTATAAGGCTTTCTTTCATAAGCTCGCCCCATTTTTTAAAAAGCTCTGCTCCCTCGATAGTGTGAGATTCAAATATTTCAAACAATTCTTCACGACTGTATGCCTTGCCTGTCATTTTTGCAAATTCTTTTAAATGATAATCGCAGAAGCATCCATACTTGTTGTATGATGCGGCAATAACAGAGTAGTCGTCTTCGGTAATTATAAATGCAGGCTCGGCTATTTTTGAAAAAGTATATATACATTCTGAAAAATATTCAATAAAATCAGGATCCAAAGGGCAAGATGACATAACTGTTTCAGTTCCATCCGGCTTTACAGCCCGGCTGAATTTTTCCGATGAACCACCCTTTAAGGTAACCGTCATCCACCAACCACACTCAATTTCGTGGCAAATACGAGTATCTTTAACCTTTTTAAAAAGGTGTGCTAAATCTTCAAAAACTTCTTTTGATGGATAGTTCTTGCTTCTCCAGCCTGCACCCGGACAAGCAAGGGCAAAGGATTTAAAACCATATTTTTTGTTAAGATAAAGAATATCATCAACAACACTTTCATATGTTGGCCAGTCAAGTTCCAGAGATACAGGAACAATCAGGTCAAGCTCTTTTGTGGCTTCGTTATACATTTGTATTTCTCCTTAAACTAATCTACTGCAGCACCCTTTTCGCGAAGTCTGTCTCTTACTGCCTGAACATCAACAGTATGGGCATTTGTGCTTGTTTTATGAGCTATTGCCAGGGCTGTACCTGCAGCTTCACCAAGTGATGCGCATATAGCCATAATTCTAACCGCTGAATGGGCTTCGTGTGTGGCAGATAAGCATCTGCCTGCAACTAACATATTGTCATATTCTTTAGGTAATAAACTTCTGTAAGGGATGCGATAATATGTTCCGTTTTCAAAGCGATAAATATATGTACCTGTTCCCTCAGGGTTATGAATATCTATATCATAATTTCCAAGGGCAATAGTATCTTCAAAAACAGTACAATCCTTCATTTCTTCTGATGTTAATATATGTACACCTTTAAGCTTTCTGCTCTCTCTTACGCCAATATGGTTAGCAATAGATACTAGGGTGCTCTTATCAAAAGCTTTGCTGTTTTCCTTTAGGAATTTAATCATTTCATAAACCTGTTTTCTTGCTTCAACTTCAGCGCGGCTTATTTCAACAGGGTCTGTGGGGTCATACTTTACAACTCTTGTTGTGTTAAAGTGGATAACTCCCTCACCCAAGCCATAGAATGTTAAAATATTCTCTCTTGGGTTTCTGATTTCGCCATTTTTCTGTAACTCTTTATACTTTTCTTCAAGGGCCGGCTTTTCTTTCTTAAATAACTCAACATCTGCATTACACATACGGAAGCAAGTTGTCATAGGCTGACAGAGAGAGTCAGACTCACGGCCAAGCTGATAATCACAGCCTGATAAATAAATAAGCTCACCGTCACCTGTTGCGTCAATAAAGAAGTCAGCTTCGATATCAACAACCCCTGATTTTGTTGAAACGCTAACGCTCTTTATATTTCTGCCTTCACTATTAACCTTGATAACAGAAGAATGGAAGAGGATATCTGCCCCTGATTCTGTAACCATATCATCAAAAACAAACTTAAATGCCTCGTATGAAGCTTCGTTATATTCATCAAATCTGTTGCGCATCTCGGTAAAGATACCATCAGATAAAAGTCTTCCTGTCTTAATAATGTGATAACACATAAAAGGATATACCAAAGAGGTTGAAACAGCGCCACCTAAACAGCCTGCTTTTTCTATTAAAAGAACATTTAAACCTTCTCTCTGTGCTGAAACTGCAGCTGCAACACCTGCAAAGCCACCACCTGCAACGATTAAATCATATTTTTTCATAATTATCACCTCAACTTTATATTAACACTCATTATAAAGTTATTCTTATATTTTTTATATTTACACTTGAACAAATAATACATTTATGTTAAAATATCAAAAAAATGTACGGAGATATAAATTTATGTATGGAAATTTAAGTTCATTAATTGACTTTCTTCAGGAAGGAACAAAGCTGCATATAAGTATGATTTTCTTCAGGGAATATAATAACGAACATTTAACCCTGCCACATGATAAAAAAATTCATACAGGGAAAATATGCGACCGATTTAAATTAACTAATTATAAGGAATGTCTTAAATGTCGCAACTGCGCGGTGAATAAGGCTATTCTGACCCAAAAAGGCTTTGGAGGTTTATGTTTTAACGGTTTGTATGAATATATGAAGCCTGTAATCGTTAACGGAAAATCCGTTGCTATAATCTGCATCGGTAATATTTTAAACGATGAAGGAAGAAGAGTTTTAAAAGAAAAATTAGGAGATGAAGAATATCTTATTTCATCAACAGAACAGAACTTTGACGAGAATAAGTGCAAAGCCCTCGCTGATATAATAGAGGGATATTTCCGCCTGATAATCGAAAAATATTCTTTAGACGAGGATATGGATTTAGATTCTGTTATAGATAATATTATCCTTTATATAAAAGGGTCCAGTCAGTATGATATAAAGCTTTCATATATAGCCGAGTGCTTTCATTATAACGAACAGTATTTAGGAAGACTTTTTAAAATGAAAACCGGAAAAACATATAATGAATATCTAAATTCAGTCAGAATAGACGAAGCAAAACATCTTTTAACTAAAACAAATGAGCCGATTATAGATATATCCCTTAAAGTTGGATTTAACAATGTTACATACTTTAACAGAATATTTAAAAAGCTGGTTGGCGTAACTCCGGGAGAATATAGAAAATAAGAGTGATGTTTAAATACATTGCTCTTATTTTTTGCAGATTTATCATTTTATTGACATTTTACACAAATTATGTTATAATTTTCTAAAAAATATATGTATATTGCATTATAACACAATGTGCAAGTAAAAAACGATTTTAGAAGGGAAGAGTATTATGAAAAAAATAGTATGTTTTTTAGTAGGACTTACAATGTTATTTACAACCGCCTTTGCAAGCAATGCAGATATTATATCTGATGCTTTAGCAAAAACATCAGAGCTTACTTCCTGCAGCGCAGAGATGACTTTATCTACAAAGATTAATGAACCTTTGCTTCTTTTGGATACTATTCCAATTGACGAATATACTCCCATAGATATAAAGCTTTTAATTGAAGGGTTAACAAATGCAACCTCAAAAATTAATTATTCATATTCAAGATCAGATGATTATAAAAAGATGGATCTTTCTATAAGTTCAGTTTCTGATACACCTATTATTTTAAATGAAGATTTAAGGATTGACGCCTGGTCAAAATCATCTTTATGGATGAACTATGATGTAACAGATATCGAAAACCCTGTTTTCAAAATTATTGCTAAAGTTCCTTTTGATATGAAGTACCAGGTAATTGATTTTTCAAGCTTTATAAAGAATAATCCTGATTTAATTGGCTTGTTTGACAAAGATTCAATAGAGGATATTCAAAAGAAGATGAAAGACGCTTTGCTTGAAAAGGCTCAGGTTACGAACATTGGAAATCAGTATACATTAAGCCTTGATGATAAGAGCGCTAAAGAATATCTTATTGATATTCTGGATATTTGCAAGGAATATTCAAATCAAAGCTCTGCTTCCAGATATGAGAGCGTTGAGGCAATGGAAGAAGCCATCGATAATATAGTAAAAGTTATTGAAGAAACAACTCTTTTAGGGGAAAATGGATTAAAAATAACTTTCTCTAAAAATAATGATGGTATTATTACTGCACAGTTAGAAGAGCTTCATATTCGTTTTAATATGTATGATATTCTTGAAGCATATGGATCATCAACCGAAGGATTAACCCGTGAACAAGCCTTTGTTGATATAACAATGCAGTCAGATATAGAAACCTCAAATCATAACAAAACAGAGGTTGTTATGCCTGAATTAACCGACGAAAACAGCGAATATGCAAATATGTCATATGTGTTTGGTAATATCAATATTATATCTGACGAAGCGCCTGCATTTAAAAATAATACTGCGTACTATCCAATTGAGAGCATAGCATCAAATGATAAGCTTTCGTTAAAAACAGAGATAAAAGAAGATGTTATAACTTTAATCTATCCCGGCGGACAGAATGTTACTGCAAGCGGAAATATTGTAAATCAGGACGGAGAAGAAATAGAATTTGAAACTCCTCCTTTTATCGTTGAAAACGGTAAGGTATACTGCACAGAACAGTTTTTATATCTTTTAAACATCACCTGGACGGATATATATTATGATGCTGAAAGCAATGGATTTAAATTTAAGTATCATTACGAAGTAAACATTGATATGCCTGAACCTGAAGATTATAAATTATATGAGCCTGTAGAATATATTTCGCCTACATTGTACTATACCTTTGATATAGACAGAGAAGCATATATGAACAATGGTAAGGTTTATATGCCTGTATATGAATTTGTTCAAGCCTTATTCCCGGGTGAATTTACCTTTGAAGAGAACAGTTTGACATATACAGCATCCGAAGAAAACATATTTAATATTCAAACCATTAAAGTAAGCGACGGAGACTTCTTCGTTTATATAAATGGTGTTGAGCGACCTTTAGAAGAAGCGGCTATAATGGTAGATGGAATTTTAAATATCCCATTTACATTTATTAAAGAGCTAGGAATGAACTCTGGATATGCTAATGTAAGATATAACATTAACGGACAAAGTCAAACTGTTTATAATTTAACTATGGCTAATCCTAAATATGATGATTCAAAAAATACTCCTTCTATACCAAAGATGCTTCGTGTATATATAAGCTCAGACCGCGTGCCATATGTTGAAAATGGCGAGGTTTATGTACCTGCATATGACTTTTTGGAACATATGTTTGGTGGAGAATTTACTTTCCATGAAAACGGTATGGAATATGTTGCAAAAGGAGAAAATAATTACGGTATAGAAAAGGTTTCTATGTTCATAGGAGACAATTTTGTTACGGTTGATGATAAGAAGATTGAACTTAATAACAAAGTTGTTTCTGTTGATGACGTTATCCGTGTTCCAATCAGCTTTACGGAAAAGCTTGGTATGACAGTAAGCCATATAGGTGTTTATCCATTGGGTACGTCTTATTCCTTCGAAATGGAAAACCCAAACTATGTAGAAGCAGAAGAACCTACAGAAGAACCTATAAAAGAACCTTCTATTTATGATAACTGGTTCTATCAGTTGTGATTGTAAATTTCATATCCCCCGAAATTTATTTTGGGGGATATTTTTATTAACCTCATATCGTCTTATATCATACCAATTTTTAATTTCAAGAATTTTTGGGAATTTTTTAAGAAATTATAACCTTGAAGTAAGAATAAAAAACTATTATAATAAGGGAGAATGGATAAATTTAGTCAAATTATACGGAGGTAGAATAATTATGAAAAAGTCACAGTTATGTTACGCAGTTTGGCCTTGGGGTTCAGTTTCAAAAGAACAGACAGAGCTTGCGTTAACAGAAATCACAAAAATTGGTTATACTAAATTCGAAAGCGTTAAGCAGGCTGCATACGCATACGATTTAGACCCTGTTCAGTACAAGGAAATGCTTGATAAGTTCGGCGTTTCAGTAGAAAGCTTTTATTTCCACTTACCATCAAAGGGCGAAGAAGATACTCTCTTTGCTACACTTGAACAGGAACTTGAATTCCTTTCAAAAATTGGCGTAACAAGAGCTACACTTCAGGGTGTTTATGGCAGACCTGAAGGCGATGTTATGACAGACGAAGCAAGAGCTCATAACTTAAACCTTATGATCAAGTTTGCAACAATCGCTAAAAAGTATGGTGTTACAACAAACGTTCATCCTCACGTTGATACATACTTTATGTATGAAGACGAAATCGACTTCGTTATGGAAAACACAGATAAGGATTTAATCTATTTCAACCCTGACACAGCTCACATTGCTGCTGCAGGTGCTGATCCTGTTGAAGTTGTTAAGAGATATGCAGACAGAGTTAACTTCACACACTTAAAGGACTACAAAGTTGGTGATGAAATTACATCACAGGGTTGGGTTGATTCAGGTGTTCCTATTATGTCATGTTTCCACGGTTTAGGCCAGGGTACAGTTGACTTCCCTGCAATCATCAAAGTTTTAGATGAAGCAGGTTATGATGGTCCTTTATGTATCGAACTTGATAAGTCACCAATCTCTCACGCAGACAGCGCAAAGAAGAGCTATGACTACTTATCACAGTATTTAGAAGACTAATTTAACAAATTAAAGCACCTACGAAAGTAGGTGCTTTTTTTATATTATTTTTTAAGCAAAAAGAAAAGCATCGACATAGTCGATGCTTTATTGGTCGAGGCGACAGGATTCGAACCTGCGGCCCCCTGGTCCCAAACCAGGTGCGCTACCAAACTGCGCCACGCCTCGAAACCTTGATTATTATACTACTTTTATATACAAATGTCAAGGGTTTTTTTCAAAATTTTTAAAATAAATTTTATTGATTGTATTTTCTTCATATGATATAATGAATATAATAAAATATACGGGATAAAAGAAGAGATATTTATGAGAGATTTTATATATTACGCGCCTACAAAGGTCTATTTCGGAAAAAGAAAAGAAGAAGAGGTTGGCAAGATTATAAAAAACTATGGCTTTAAAAAAATAATGATGCAATACGGAAAAGACAGTATTAAAAAATCAGGTTTATATGATACAGTTATAAAGTCTTTGTCTGAAAACGGAATTGAGGTTATTGAAGTCAGCGGTGTTGAACCTAACCCAAAGCTTGACTTTGTAAGAAACGCTGTTGAGATTGCAAAAGAAAACGAAGTTGAGATGATTTTAGCTGTTGGTGGCGGAAGCGTAATCGATGCATCAAAAGCAACCGCCAACGCGGTTTATAATAACTGCGATCCATGGGATATATTTACAGGAAAAATAGACTCACAAGGAGCTTTGCCTGTTGGTTGTATCCTTACAATCGCAGCTGCAGGAAGCGAAATGAGTGCATCTGCAGTTGTAACAAATATGGAAGAAAATATGAAGAGAGGCTTCGGTTCCGACTTTAACAGATGCCTTTTTGCCATTATGAACCCTGAGCTTACCTATACAGTTAGCAAGTATCAGACCGCTTGCGGAATAGTTGATATTATGGCTCACACAATGGAAAGATATTTTGTTAACTGCGAGGAAACAGATATAACCGACAGAATAGCAGAGGGAATTTTAAAAACTGTTATATCAGCAGGAAAAACAGTTATGAATGCACCTGATGACTATGATGCAAGAGCAAATATAATGTGGGCATCAAGCCTATCTCACAATAATTTAACCGGTTGCGGAAGAGAAAACGCTCTCCCTGTACATCAGTTAGAGCATGCATTAAGCGGTGAGTTCGACTTTATTTCTCATGGAGCAGGTCTGGCGGTTCTTTTCCCTGCCTGGGGCAGATATGTTTACACCAAAAAGCCTGAACGCTTTGCCCAGTTTGCAAGAAACGTTTGGGATGTAGATGAAGATGACGATTTAAAAGCATCTTTAATTGGAATAGAAAAAATGGAAGAATTTTTCCGTTTTATTGAAATGCCGCTAACCCTCAAGGAATTTAATATTCCTGAAAGCTCTTTAGAAAGACTTGCTGACCTTTGTACATTCGGCAGAAAAAGAACTATCAGCAGTTATATTGACCTTGGATATGACGAAATTTTAGATATTTATAAGAGTTGTTATTAATATATAGGACGTGGTTTTGTGAATCCTTACGGTGTAATTGACCTTCATTGCGATACATTAACGAAATACGATGAAAATAACAAATATAATTCTTTAAACACGGGGAATATGTTCTCGGTTGACTGTCTTCCGAAAAACATTAATTGGGCGCAATTTTTCGCTGTTTTTATAGAAGATACCTGCAAAACTCCTATGGAATTCTTTTTGGACCATACCGATAGCTTTTACAGGCAAATATACGACCATAATCTCGCATTTTGCAAAAATTATGATGATTTACTTGTCGCTTGGGGAAACAACAAACGCGGATGTTTTTTAACCGTTGAAAACGGAAATGTTTTAGAGGGAAACCTTGATAACATAAAGACTTTAAAAGAAAAAGGCGTCTCGGTTTTAACTTTGGTCTGGAACGGAGAAAACGAACTCGGCTCAGGAAATGATACCGAAAAAGGGCTTACAAGCCTTGGAAAAGAAGCAATATCTGTTTTAGAGGATAATAATATCACAATAGATATATCCCATTTAAACGATAAAGGCGTTTATGACTTTTTAAAGATAGCAAAAAAGCCTTTTATAGCATCCCATTCAAATTCAAGGACAATATGTAACCATAAAAGAAATCTGCCTGATGAGTTTATAAAGGAAATAATAAAACGAGATGGGCTTATAGGCATTAATTTTCACATTCCATTTGTGACTGATAAAGAAAACTATTCCTTTAATGACCTATATAAGCATATTGAAAGGATAATTTCCTTAGGTGGAATTGATAATCTTGCATTAGGTTCAGACTTTGATGGCGGATTAATGCCTGATATATTAAATAATATTTGTAAAGCAAATGACCTTTACACCTATTTAACAGGTATAAAATCAGCAAAAGAAGAGGCCGTTAAGCTTTTTTATAAGAATGCGCTTAAATTTATAAAAAATAACTTTAAATAAAGGAGGAAGCTTTTGCTTCCTCCAATTTTTATTCATTTTTAGGTTTGACCTGCGATAAAGGATTATTTTTTACTGCATCTTTAAGACTTTCGTTGCTGACATGAGTATAAATTTCGGTTGTAGACAACTGTTTATGGCCTAAAATTTCCTGTAGAACTCGAATATCAACACCTGACTGATGCATAAGTGTTGCCGCAGTATGACGAAGCTTATGGGTTGTATATTTACGTGGGTCAAGACCGATTTTCTTAACATATTTTTCAACTGCATACTGTACAGTTCTGCGGGAAATTCGTGTACCGCGTTCTGATATAAATAAAGCATTTCTATCCTTTGCGGTAACCTTAATTTTGTTTCTGTCAGGTAAATAAGCCTCAATAGCCTCAAGGCAGGCGTCATTTAAGTATATAAGCCTTTCTTTGCCACCTTTTCCAATTACTGTCAATTTATCTTTTTGGATGTCGGTTATATTAATAGAAACAAGCTCCGCAAGTCGCATACCACAGTTTAAGAATAAGGTTAAAATACAATAATCTCTTGTAGAATTGCGGCTGTCAACTGAATCCAGGAGCAATAAGCTGTCATCCAATGTAAAATGCTTTGGTAAAAGCTTATTGATTTTAACAGAGTCAAGTTCTGCTGTAGGGTTAACTTCTAAAAGCTTTGCTTTGGTACAAACATATTTAAAGAAAGATTTAAGAGATGCAACCTTGCGGGCTCTGGAAGCTGATGCATTGTGTCTGTCCCTGTTTAAAAAATTTATATAGTCATAGAGAAGTATTAAATCAACTTTTTTAAGAGTATCTAACTTAATAAGATTAATATCAATTTTATCAAAATCAGTATTTGAATCTGAAAGATTAAAATAAACTGCTAAATATCTGTAAAAGGTACGAAGGTCATAAAAATACTCATCAATGGTTTTAGATGATTTACCCTGAATACTTTCTGCATAAATCAAAAAGGACGATAATGGCTCCGGAATACCTGAAAAACTGCGCATTTTATCATCCTTTCATATATAGATTTGCTACCTCTACTACATTGCACAAAATTTTTATTTTGTGCAATTTCCTATTGTAAATATTATAGCACCTCTATTGTAAATAATCAAGGGTTTTAACTTTAAATTTATATTACGAATTACAAACAGGGCATCCATTGGTGCAAATTTTTATCCTTCCGCCAAAGATTGCCTCCAGGGTAAATAAAAAATTCAAATTTATATCAAGAGAATTTAAATGCAAAAATATATTTTCAGGCCTTAAGTTTATAAGCACGCACAATAACTCATCTTCCCTTGTATAATTCTCTGTCAGTTCATTTTTAATTCTCTCATGAAATCTCGGCATTATATTATTTAATTCTGTATCATAGTATTCATAATTTCCGTCAGGTTTTTTTATTATATGGATTGTATGAATTTCAGGACAACCATCATCAACATAAGCTGATATCAACGTTAAAATTCTTTTATACTCTTCCTCCGCATTATATAAATCAATTACATCACCTATAGCCTCCATAATCATATCTTCATATTTTCTGAAAGCAAACAATAAATATCCTCTTATATTAAGCTCGTGGAAACAATTGGTAAATTCTTCCACATCATTTTTGATTTTATCTATAATTAAAGCATTTTGGTAATTATTTATGGATAAAATTATGGCATCATACAAGCTAAAATCACTATCCAAATAGTCCTTTATGAAAAAAAAGGCGTAATTGCGAATTAAAAAATCAGCAAACGCCTCCAGAGCATTATTTAACTCTTTTTTATCAATATATATCTTATGATATCCGTCATAATCGTATTTAACAGCATTTTTCTCCTTTATATTCCTTTTTATATAAAGAAATAAATCTTTAACATCTTCTTTGGATTTAATTATTAAAAATTCATCCAAGCCGACACCTCCGCAGTTATCCAAAAGAAATTATACTACCGTAATCAGTAAGCTTATCATCGGAAAGCTCAATATATTCAATGAAATTTCTTTCTAAAACCACCTTAATACTGTCAGGAACACATCCGCAAAATAAAAGCTTATTATTAATCAAGCCTGTTGCACCGCCGATAAACCCATAGTCAAATCCCTCTAAACAAATATATCCTTTTGGAATTAAAATCGGTTTTAAGCCTGATTTTACAGCTATTTTATATATCCCCTCATCTTCTGTTATGAATAAATCATCACACAAAGGGGCAATATTACATTTTGCATAGCCTTGCTTTACATTAATTATATTAAACTTATGTTCTTTATAGTAATCAATGATTTTAGTGTCAGAAATCTTTTCGTTACATATAATACTATTTCCCACTCTCGCAATATTATATGCACAGTTTTCAGGATAGGTGATACCCAACACAGAAAACCCCTTTAAAAGCTTTATGTCATCAGGCAGACTTTTTCTGTAATAGTCATAAACCTCTTCCGGACAAATTGCAAAATTATCATTTAAAAAGTGAATTTGCATATCAGGGTGATAACTTACGCTTTCATCTTCTATATTTAATTTTGAGCCTTTATAAACCTCACCAAAGGTTTCAAGTTTATAAATCATTTTATCGGGCATATTTAATGCAACAATAAATTTCATAATATATTCACCAATATTCTGTATTTTCATAATATATAAAGACGAGTGTTTGGCGCCGTCAAAGCTCTTTATAATATTGAAATCGGCTCATAATTATATGAGCCGATTTTTGGCTGAATTTTATTTAAAAAACAGTTTAAAATAGATTTATATTATATTATTTAAGGAGTGATTTTATGCTTTCCATTGTACCATGCATAGAAACAGAATGTGTTTATCATAACGAAGGTATCTGCACTTTAGACACAGCAAAAACAAGCTGCAACAAAGATATCGAACACCACGACTGTGTCTACTACCAAAAAGCAGAAAATTTTAATTCAGAAAATCAACTGCAAAATCTGCAAATATTTTAACCCCTGTCAAAAGACATTCTTCATCTATGTCAAACATAGGGTTATGGATAGGATTTACAATTCCTTTGTCTTCGTTTCTGCAACCAAGCTTAACCATAACAGATGGTCTGTTAAGCGCAAAACAAGCGAAATCCTCTCCTGCCATTGTGTAGCTTCCGCCTTTGATTACATTTTCAGCACCTAATGATTCTTTAGCAGATTTTAAAAGAGCTTCTGCTAAATCAGGGTCATTTACAAGAGGCGGACAAAGCTCATTAAATTTATATTCATAGCCAGCACCATACATATCACAAATTGATTTTGTAACTTCTTCTATTTTAGTCTTTAAAAGATTTCGAACGTTTGCAGAAAGAGAACGGGCAGTACCTGAAATTTCAACAAAATCAGGAATAATATTTGTAGCAGTACCGCCACAAACAGTTCCAACAGAAACAACTGCATCTTCTTCTGTGTCATTATATTTTTCAGGAATATTAATTATTTCTTCTATAACTTTAGCTGATATCAATATAGGGTCAATGCAGTTAAATCTCTCTGCCCCGTGACCGCCTTTTCCGATAATTTTAATATAAAAATCATCAGGAGATGCATATAAAGATCCGCTTTTAATGCGAACCTTTCCTGCATCAATATCAGGGTCAACGTGAAGGGCAAGGCAAACATCAACATCAGGGTTTTCAAGAGCGCCGCTATCAACAAAAGAAAGTGCTCCCCCATCTAACTCCTCTGCAGGCTGGAAGCAGAACTTAACTGTGCCTGAAAATTCGTCCTTAACCTTTGATATAACTCTGCATAAGCCAAGTAATATTGCTGTATGAGCATCGTGACCACAGGCGTGCATAACGCCAGGATTTTTTGATGCATATTCTTTATTTGAACCCTCAGTTACAGGCAGAGCATCCATATCAGCACGGAAAAGTATAACTTTTTCGTCTGTTACAGGTTTTGCGCCCTTGATCTCTGCTAAAACACCTGTTATTCCATATCCATCTTTATAAGGGATACCTAAACCATCAAGAACTTCCTTGATATATGCCGAAGTATTAAATTCCTTATATGAAAGTTCAGGATTCTGATGAAAGTAACGTCTGTCTTTAACAAAAGTATCCTTTAAATCATAAACAATATTCGAAATTTCAGTTTTAAGACAATTCATTTTCATCATCTCCATTAAAAAATTCATAAACATTTTTCGCGGAAGCTTTGTCCAAAACTTCGCATAACTCTTCATAAGTGGCAGATTTTATTCTGCCTAAAGTAATAAAAGTATTTAAAAGCTTTTTTCTCTTAACTTCTCCAATACCATTGATGTTTTCAAGAACAGACTTTATCTCCGCCTTTGTGTGACGTGAACGGAATGCATTTATAGCAAATCTGTGCACCTCTTCCTGAATATCAGCAAGAAACAAAAACAAAGGTGAACCTTTCTTTATATCAAACTCGCTCTTTTCATCAACCAAAGCACGTGTTCTGTGCTTATCGTCCTTCGAAAGGCCAAAAACAGGGATTTCCTCTCCTAAAGTATCCATAAGCATTTTAACAGAATTAACGTGACCAACCCCACCATCTAACAAAATAAGGTCAGGAAGTGGTAAAAACTTTGCCTTATCAGCGGTTAAAGTTCCATTGTTTATCGCGTTCAGTTCTTCATAAGCTCTGTTAATACGCCTGAAGATAACCTCTCTTGTGCTCTCGTAATCATCGGCACCGTCTACGGTTTTTATATTAAACTTTCGATAATCCTTTTTAGATGCTTTTGCATTATTATATACGATACAAACACCAACGCTGTTTTCACCTGAAATATTAGATATATCGTAAGACTCTATTCTAAAAGGAACCTTATCTAAATTGAGAAGATTAACAAGCTCGGATAAGATTTCATTCTGTTCCATGCTTTCGCGGTTTCTCTTAAAATAATATTGCTTTAAAGCCTCTTCGGCATTAACTGAAACAGTTTGAATAAGCTTTGCCTTCTCTCCTCTTTTCGGAACAGTAATCGTTATTTTGTTTCCGCATTTTTCTGTAAGCCATTTTGAAATATCTTCAGTTTCTTCACAGTCATCTTCAATTAAAATCTCCTTTGGAATAAAGGTTGAATTAATGTAGTATTGCTTCATAAATTCAGCTATCAATTCACCTTTTGTTAAATCATTTGCTTCAAAGAAGAATTGTTCCGACCCTTGTATTCTGCCATCACGCATAAAGAAAACGTCAACACAGCTGTCAAATTCACCCATAAATACGGCAATAATATCTCTGTTATCATTTGTTGTAGATAACATCTTCTGCTTTTCACCAAGACTTTTAACACTCTCAATAGCATCTCTGAGTCTTACTGCTCTTTCAAACTCAAGGTTATCAGAAGCAGAAAGCATTTTTTCTGTAAGGTCTCCTACAATTTCTTTATACTTTCCGTCTAAAACATTGGCTATCTGCGAAAAAGCCTCTTTATATTCTTCTTGTGAAATTTTATTTGAGCATGGTGCAGAGCATTGACCAATATGATAATAAAGACACGGAGTGCTTTTTCTTGCAGGCAACTGTTTGTTACAGCTTCTTACTTTGAAAATCTTTTTAATTGTTTCCAGAGCATTTTTAACTGCTGCAGCACTCATATATGGTCCAAAATAA
>JAZRQL010000004.1:0-42660 GCA_045649725.1 Clostridia bacterium
TACCGCCCGAAGCAATAGCGCGAGCCAAGTGAAAAGCATTATTTATAAGATATGGATCTTCCTTTGTACCAGAGCCCATAAGTTCGTGATACATACCATAAGTACCGCTTGGGTTTGCGCCACCAATAACACTATACGCGCCTTGACCGCCATTTTGCGCTACTATTTGTTTTATATAGGAAACAAAGGCGGTATCAACATTAGGATTAGATTTTGGCATAGGGATAGCGCGATTATCATCGTTTGTTAATTGCCAATCCCTGCTCCAATTAAGTTGAGGAAAATCTATCAAACTATATTGATTTTTTGTGGTTGTTCTACCAATGTCGCGCAATTTATCATATTTGTCGGGATATACTTCGCAAATAGTCAAGGGATAATCGGTATAACAGTCGTAAAAATAAACCTGAAAACCATTGCCATAACGAGTATAGTTAATCTCCTTGCCCGGAATATAAACTTCATCAACTGCCGGTGCGCCCAAAGAAACACAGCCCGAAAGAGTAACGTTATTCATACTATGTCCGCCCGATATAATACCGCCGAGCATACTAACGTAGTTGTTAGGAGCTGTAACCTCAGAAGCAGAGCCTTGAACAATCTCACAAGAATAACCATCAAACAAGGTATTTGCTATTGTAAGTTCCTCTGCTGTAGACGTTGTTGATACAACACCTGCCGCGCCTGGGCTATACTGGTTATTGGCATTAAGAGTAATGTTACGAGTGCTTTCGACATAGCATTTTCTCACCGAAACGTTTGCTATTGTTTCAATCGTTGAATCGTTAGTATATGTACCCAGCACCGTAGTAACAATCGCAGCAACAGTTGAACCCTTGGAATAACAACTATCAAAATTAAAATTCTTGACTGTTGCAGAACCGTCAAGTTTAGCTACAAAACCTTTACCATTTGATGAGTACATACCATAAATAGTAACACCATTACCATCAATATTACCTACAAAAGACTTACCCGGGTTCCAAGTCTTTTTGCTGGAAGTTGCAACAAACGACTTTATGCCTTCAAGCGATTCGTTACCTCTAATATCGTTAAGATATATCGCCTTGAGTCCATCGGCTATTTTATAATAATAGGGTGTATAAACCGGAACGTATTCGGTGGTTGAAGACTGCTTTAAAATCTCGCTTGTTTGTTTGCCGCCGGCAACACCATTGGTAGAATCGGTAATACTAGAAAGCGCACGATAAAGCTGATCGGCAGTTTCAATGATATACGGATCGGCTTTGGTGCCGCTACCAGAAGCGTAACTTTGGGCCGCGCTTCCGCTCCATACAGAAACCGATTCAACCGTTTTTTCGATTGACGCCGCTTCTGCTGTAACATTTGTACCGGTAGGCACTATAACCGCTACCATAACAAGAGCCAACAATAGGCTGATGGTTCTTTTTATACCGTTACTTTTCATTAGCCTTCTCCTTGCTTAATGAATTTTATATTTATATTATTATATCATTTAATTAGGCAAAAAGCAATGTGATATATTTTTATAAAAAAAGAAAAAACACCGCGATATTGCGGTGTTTTTAAAATTTTTAATTCCATTTAAAATCGCTGCAAAGCAGTGTTGTTTTATCGTTTTGAACGGTAAGTATTCCACCGCCTATTGTAGCAAGTTTTTCCTGAGTTTCAGATAAAACAACCTTACATTCACCAGCCTTTATCGCAGTAATAAAGGGAATGTGTTTTGCCATTACGGCAAGTTCACCTTCGGTACCGCGCACTATTAAGGCTTCGGCGTTGTCCTCGAACACGTTGCCGTCAGGGGTAGAAATTATAAGCTTATAGGTGTTCATTATTTATCACCCTTTGCTTTTGCTACCGCCTCGTCAATTGTGCCAACAAACAAGAACGCTGACTCGGGTAGGTCATCGTGCTTACCTTCGATAATTTCTTTAAAGCCACGAATTGTTTCACTAACCGGCACGTAAGTACCCTCGATACCGATAAACTTTTCGGATACGTGGAAAGGCTGAGAAAGAAAACGCTGAATCTTACGAGCACGACCAACAAGCAACTTGTCATCATCGGAAAGTTCGTCCATACCCATGATGGCGATGATATCCATAAGCTCGTTATAGCGCTGCAAAATTCTTTGAACCTCACGAGCAACAAAGTAGTGCTCTTCGCCCAAAACCTCTGCCGATAGGATACGGCTGGTTGATTCCAATGGATCAACCGCAGGATAAATACCCTGAGAAGCTATGTTACGTGACAAAACGGTGGTAGCGTCAAGGTGAGCAAAGGTAGTTGCAGGAGCAGGGTCGGTAAGGTCATCGGCAGGTACGTAAACTGCTTGAATTGACGTAATAGAACCCTTTTTCGTAGATGTGATACGCTCTTGCAAAGCACCCATTTCGGTAGCAAGTGTTGGTTGGTAACCAACGGCTGATGGCATTCTTCCTAAAAGAGCTGAAACCTCAGAACCTGCCTGGGTGAATCTGAAGATGTTATCAATGAACAAAAGAACGTCCTGACCTTCTTCTTCACGGAAGTATTCAGCCATTGTAAGACCTGAAAGACCAACTCTCATTCTCGCGCCCGGTGGCTCGTTCATCTGTCCGTACACAAGTGTTGTATTTGATAAAACCCCTGATTCCATCATTTCGTTATAAAGGTCGTTACCTTCTCTTGTTCGCTCACCAACACCTGTAAATACAGAAAGACCACCGTGTTCTTTTGCAATATTGTTGATAAGCTCCATAATAAGAACGGTCTTACCTACGCCCGCTCCGCCGAAAAGGCCTATCTTACCGCCCTTTGAATATGGGCAGATAAGGTCGATTACCTTAATACCTGTTTCTAAAATCTCTGTTGATGTTGAAAGCTCTGAATATTCAGGAGCAGGACGATGAATATCCCATTCCTCAACGTCTTCCGGAGCCGGCTTATTATCAACAGGATCACCTAAAACATTAAAAATTCTTCCAAGTGTTTTTCTGCCAACAGGAACACTTATAGCCTTACCTGTATCGGTAACCGGTGTTCCCCTTGTTAATCCGTCAGTAGATGCCATAGCAATACATCTTACAGTATTATCACCTATATGCTGTGCAACCTCAACTGTAAGAGTTTTATCTCCTATTTCCATAGTAAGCGCATTGTATATGGCAGGTATATTTCCTTCGTCAAAGCGAATGTCAACAACAGGTCCTACAACCTGCAAAACACTGCCTTTTGCTAAATCTGACATATTTCTATCTCCTTACATGCCGCTTCCGGCAACAATTTCTGTAATTTCCTGTGTGATTGCGCCCTGTCTTGCTCGGTTGTACTCAAGCTTAAGGCTATCAATCATCTCGCCTGCGTTTTTACCTGCATTATCCATAGCAAAACGTCTTGCAACTACCTCGCAGGTAAAGCTCTCTTTTGCAGCAGCAACTATCATACCTGCAACATATTCTTCGATTACCGCTTCTAAAACAGTTCTCTCGTCAGGCTCATAAATTATATCTGCCTTTGACTTTATCTCTGTTTTTGAAAGAGGCAAAATCCATTCTACCTCTTCGTTCTGGGTTATCATAGAAATGTATTTAGTTGAAACAATTCCAACCTTTTCATACTTTCCGTTTTTAAAATCTTCGCAAAGCTCTTTAGCAAGGCCGATAGCATCAGCATAAGAAAAAGTTTCAACTCTGACTACATCCCCTGCATATCTGTCGCACGCTCTTTTGCCTATGGGAATAATTTTATCAGGCTTCTCCGCCTCTACTGCTTTAAATATATTTGAATTATATCCCCCTGCCAGGCCTCTGTCACCTGCGATTGCTATAAGGCAAACCTTGCCTTCTTCACCGTTTTTCATATATTCGCTTTTCTCGCAGGACTTTGAAGAAGCAAGCATAGCAACAGTTCCTGAAAGGGCCTCTTTATACTCTCTGCTTTTTCCCATCGCAATTGTTGCCCCACGGATTTTAGCCGATGCAACAAGACCCATTGCCTTTGTAAGATGCAATGTTGAGTCAACACTCTTGATGCGATTTTTTAAGCTTTTAATATCTACGCCCATCAAATCACTCCTTCATCTCGTCGAGTGCTTTTTTAAGCATATCAATATCCTCATCGTCACAGAAGTTATTTTCAAATCTTTCAAGAAGGTTCACATAATCTGCTTCAAGAAGCTCAAAAAGTCTTTCCTCATAATCTGCCACGTTTTTAACAGGAATATTATTTAAATATCCGTTAACAACAGCATATACGATAGCAACCTGACATCCAACTCTAACAGGTGCGTTTCTCTTTTGCTTCAGCACCTCAACAATTCTCTCACCGAGCGCAAGACGGTTTTTAGTGTCTTCGTCAAGGTCACTTCCGAACTGTGCAAAAGCCTGAAGTTCACGGTACTGGGCATATAAAAGTTTAAGCTCACCTGATACCTTTTTCATGGCTTTAAGCTGGGCAGCACCACCAACACGGCTTACTGAGATACCCGGGTTGATAGCCGGCATAATGCCTGCGTGGAAGAGTTCAGTTTCTAAGAATATCTGTCCGTCTGTTATGGAAATAACGTTTGTTGGGATATATGCTGAAACGTCACCCGCCTGGGTTTCAATAATAGGAAGTGCAGTTATAGAGCCGCCACCATGTTCAGGAGCAACACATGCCGCACGTTCAAGCAATCTTGAGTGAAGATAGAATACATCACCCGGATATGCTTCACGTCCCGGTGGACGTCTAATAAGAAGGGAAAGGGCACGATATGCAATAGCGTGCTTTGATAAATCATCATAGATAATAAGCACGTCTTTGCCCTGTTCCATAAAATATTCCGCCATAGCACAACCTGAATATGGTGCAACATACTGAAGTGTCGCAGTTTCTGATGCTGAAGCTGATACTATAATTGTATACTCCATAGCACCCGCTTTAGAAAGCTCGTTTGCAAGCTGAACAACAGCAGTATTCTTCTGTCCGATTGCAACATATATACAGATTACGCCTGTATTCTTCTGATTCATAATAGTATCGATGGCGATTTCAGTTTTACCTGTCTGTCTGTCACCGATAATAAGCTCTCTCTGTCCTCTTCCAATAGGAATCATACTGTCAATAGCCTTAATTCCTGTCTGGAGGGGAACAGATACGCTTTTTCTTTCGATAATACCGGGAGCTTCTGTCTCGATAGGTCTTGTCTTTGTGGTTGCTATCGGGCCTCTGCCATCTATCGGGTTACCCAAAGCATTCACAACTCTGCCTAAAAGCTCGTCCCCAACGGGAACAGAAACAACCTTTCCTGTACGACGAACAACAGAGCCCTCGTGAATATCGTTTGTGTTAGATAAAAGTGCAACGGATACAGTTTCGCTCTCCAAGTTCTGTGCCATACCCATACTTCCGTCTTCAAACTCAAGAAGTTCACTTGCCATACAAGCTCTTAAACCGTAGACACGGGCAATTCCGTCACCAACCAGAATAACTGTTCCTGTTTCCTGCATCTCTATTTTAGATTCATAATTTTTTATTTGCTCTTTGATAATCTGACTTATCTCATCGGTTCTTGCACTCATCTTTTTATCACATCCTTTATCTCCTTAAGATGCTTCTTAAGGCTTGAGTCCATAATTTTTCCATCAACTTCAACAATTAAACCGCCTAATATTGATTCGTCAATAACGTAATCAATTATAACCTTATTGCCATTTGTTTTCTCAAGCTTTTCCTTAAGGGAAGCCTTTTCACTTTCGGTAAGCTCAACAGCACTAATGACCTTTGCATTTGAAATCTTATCCATTTCATTATACATTGCTATATATTGTTCAGCACATTCTGAAAATTCAGCAATATGTTTCTTTTCGCAAAGAATCTTTAAAAATGACAATACATCCCTTGGAACTGAATCGGAAAAAGCTTTTTCAAGGGCATTAAGTCTTTCTTCAAGGGGAATTGCAAAAGTGGACAGAAAATCAATATAAACAGGATTTTCTTCAAAGACACCTGAAACAAGCTCAAGCGCATCTTTATAATCCTTACTACATTCTTTTTCCATTGCCAGCATAAATAATGCCTTTGCGTATTCGCTACTTATCTCACTCATTCTTCATCACCTATCTTCTCAATAAATGAATCGATTAAGTCTCTGTGGTCATCGACGTTTATCTCACGCTCTAAAAGCTTGTTGGCAAGAGCAGTCGAAACTTCCACAATTTCCTTTTTGATGCCTTCTTCTGCCTTTTTCATTTCAAGCTGTGCCTGAGTCTCTGCCTGACGAATAATTCCGTCTGCCTGCTCTTTCGCCTTTGTGACAATGGTTTCACCTTGTCTTTTGGCGCTATCCTGGGCTTTTTTAATTATCTCATCGGATTCAGCCTTTACGGTTCCGATTTTTTCATCCCATAAAAGTTTTTCTTCCTCCGCAGCGCGCTTTGCTTCGTCAGCCGCATCGTATCTTGAATCGATTTCGCTTTGACGTTTAGCAAGCATCTTGTTTACAGGCCCGAAAAGAAACTTCTTAAACAAAAGAAAAAGAATCAAAAGGTTTAAAAGCGAAATAAGTATCTGCCATATATTGACAGAAATAACTTCTAATGATTGCATATTCTTTCCCCTTTTTATTAACCGATTGTGTTAATAAGTATATCTATAAACATTCCTGGTGTAACAAACAAAAGTAAAATTGCTATAACAAGGGCATAAAGACCTGTTGTTTCAGCAATAGCACAACCCATAAGCATTGTTGTGGTTACATCACCTTTAGCTTCAGGCTGTCTGCCGATAGCTTCACAAGCCTTTGCTACTGCGTTACCTTCACCGATACCAGGGCCGATACCTGCTATCATAGCAAGACCTGCTCCTAATGCACAACATCCTAAAATAATACTGATTGCGATTTCCATAAAAAATACCTCCATTTAATTTGCACGTTTTTGTGCTTTTTTAATTTTTCGTTCGTTATAAAGTTCAAGAGGGAATCCTCCCGAAATATACAGCATAGTCAGCATTGCAAAAATAAATGCCTGCAAACATCCGCTGAATATATCAAAATAGATTGATAAAACCGCAGGTAAACCCACCTGCAAGAACGGAAATTCTCCCAGAAATCCCGGAAGGTTTCCGAAAATAATACTTGAAAGCCCCTGAAGCCCGGCAGCCACAAGCACCGAAATAACCGAACCTGATAACACGTTTCCGTAATGACGAAAAGCCATAGATACAGGTGTTGCTATCTCACTTATTACGTTTAAAGGCGCCATCAAAACAGGGTTTGCAAAACTCTTGGCATACTCAATAGGTCCGCATTTCATTTTAAAATACGTTATAAGAATGAATACGAGTATCGCCCAGCCTGCAACAATGTTTATATCCGAAGTAGGTGGAAACAACCCAAAAAGAGTAATCAGGCTCGAAAAGCCTGAAAGGCCAAGTATTGCCGCAACAAAAGGCGTAAAAGATTTAAAATACTCACCCATACTGCTCTCAACCAACCCGGAGCACTTTTCCACTATCATTTCAGCAAAGTGATGCCTTTTAAGCCATACTCCGTCTTTTATCCCGTGGGTAAGATAAAGACAAAGAAACAGCGCCGACACTATTACTATAGCCGAGTTCACCTGCGACTCTGTAATGGGCAGATTTTGTATCGGCATAGGAAGTGTCACAAAAATCCTTGCACCTGATATACTTATACCCTCTGATGGCGGTGTAGTCATAACCTTAAGCACAATACCAAAACATATTGGCAAAGCCATCATAATGATATAAAATATATCCGCCATTATGAAACGGCGCGTCTTTTTATTCACTTATCTATCACTTCCTTTTTATCTTTTATAAGGGGACGAAAAGATATTGCTATTCTTGGGAAAAACACAGGAACAATAACAGCAACAGTGTTAAAGCAAGGTGCAACAACACCTATCACAACTGCCAGGAATATACCTGCATTTCTAAACCCCTGGGATGATTTCATAAGCTTTCTCGCTTCTTTTTCATCCATTGAAACAGCTTTTTGAACCGTCAACCCCATAAAATAAAAATTCAAAACAGCAATGGCGTATGAAAGCAGATTTCCTAATATAACGGTATAATCCCATCTCTTTAAAATAAGAAAAACCGCCTCCATAAGCACGCTTAAAATCACGCAAAAATACGCTATATATTTAGTTTCTTTTTTTATAGTGTCATTAGGTTTTATCATAACATTCTCCTTAGGAAAATAATTACTTTAAAGATACTATATTTCAAGGAAAAAATCAAGTTTTTTTTAGTTTTTCCACGAAATATAATTAAATACATTTTTAAATCATAAAATATAAAATTAAAGTTCAAGCAACATCCGATATCCATATTGCGACACATAAGGTTTAGATGCAACTTGTTTTGGTGAAGTTTTGAACATTCGTTCAAAGTGAAGTTGCTTTTGCAGTGAAGTTTTTGCTAATGCAAAAGTGAAGTTAAGTTTGCCACTCTGCCGTTAGGCAGAACTTCACTTACAAAGTAAACTTCACTACCAACGGTAACTTCACTTGCCATAAGGCAAACTTAGTTGCGGTTGACTATCAACCGCAATTGCGAGATGTAAGGTTTAGATGCAATTTGTTTTGGTGAAGTTTTGAACATTCCTTCAAAGTGAAGTTGCTTTTGCAGGGAAGTTTTTGCTAATGCAAAAGTGAAGTTAAGTTTGCCACTCTGCCGTTAGGCAGAACTTCACTTACAAAGTAAACTTCACTACCAACGGAACATACAATTATTCACGTTTTATATGTCTTACCAATATTTTACCTTATTTTATAATCATAATCAAGAATTATTTATAATCATTTTTTAATAGACAAACAATATCTTTTATGTTAGAATAAAGAAAACTAAAACGAATGGAAAAATGGCTATGAAACAGAAAACCTTATTTGTTTGTTCCGAGTGTGGAACAGAGTCACCTAAATGGAACGGGAAGTGCCCGGGGTGCGGTGCGTGGAATACCTTAATTGAAGAAAACGTTGTATCTTCTTCCTCTAAAAATCTTCGTGGCGGAACATCCTTTGCATCAAGTTCTGAACCGCCTAAAAACTTAAAAGATATTTCTATTACCGAGGATGAACGTATCCTGACCGGTTTTTCAGAATTTGACCGTGTATTAGGAGGCGGAATTATTCCGGGTTCTCTTGTCTTGCTTGGTGGTGACCCCGGCATCGGTAAGTCAACTCTTCTTTTGCAGATTTGTGAGCATCTTGGAAAGACAAAGAAAATCCTTTATGTATCAGGTGAGGAATCACAAAAGCAGATAAAAATCCGTGCAGAGAGGTTAAACGTTACTACCGAGAACTTAAGGCTCTACACCGAAACAAATATGGCATATATTTTAGACTGTGTGAATAAGGAAAACCCTGACATCCTTATTATAGATTCTGTGCAGACAATGTATAATCCCGAGATCGCACCTGCGCCGGGTAGCGCAACACAGATTCGCGACGTTGCCGCAACCTTAATGAAGCTTGCAAAGGAAAACGCTATTGCTACCTTTGTTGTGGGTCACGTTACAAAAGAGGGTTCTATTGCAGGGCCGAAAATCCTTGAACACATTGTTGACAGCGTTTTATACTTTGAGGGCGACCAACACAGAGCCTACAGAATTATAAGAGCCATTAAAAACCGTTTTGGTTCTACCAATGAAATCGGAGTTTTCGAAATGGATTCCTCGGGGCTTTCGGAGATATCAAACCCATCCCTTGCTATGCTTTCAGGCAGACCAATCGGAGAACCCGGCTCATGCATAATCTGTACCATGGAGGGAACCCGCCCTGTTCTTGCTGAAGTTCAGGCACTTTCAGCCCAGAGTAGTTTTGCAAATCCAAGAAGAATGTCAACAGGCATTGATTTATCAAGGGTTTTAATTATGCTTGCTGTTATGGACAAACGTGCAGGGCTTCACATATCCTCTTATGATGTTTATGTAAACGTTGTTGGTGGTCTTAAGGTAGTTGAACCTGCCATTGATATGGGCGTATTTTTAGCCATTGCTTCAAGCTTTAAGAACAAGCCAATAGACAGCGATGTTGTTGCCATAGGTGAAATTGGATTATCAGGGGAGCTTCGTTCCTGCAGTTTTTTGGAAAGCAGACTTCAAGAGGCAGAAAAGCTTGGGTTTAAGAGAGCTTTAATCCCTGCCTGCGACACAGAAAAGCTTAAGAAATTTAAAAAGATAGAAATATCTACATATTCAAATATAAATCAAGTATTAAAGGATATATTATGATGAAGGATTTAAAAATTACTGCTTTAATCGCCTCCGCAGGCTCTGGTAGCCGAATGGGCGCAAATATACCAAAGCAGTTTATTAACATAAAAAACAAGCCTATATTGATACACACCTTAACTGTTTTCGATACCTGCCCTTACATAGACGATATTGTTATCATCTCAAGAGCTGATGATATTGATTTTATCAACGAGCTTTTAGAAAAGTATAACATCAAAAGAGTTTCTTCTGTTGTTTCAGGGGGCGAAACAAGGCAGGAATCCGTTATAAACGGATTAGATAAGGTAACGGGTGACATTGTTTTAATTCACGACGGAGCAAGGCCTTTTGTAACTCACAAGCAGATAAAGGATTTAATAGATGAAATAAACATTTCTTCTGCCGCATCTCTTGGGATACCTGTAACAGACACATTAAAGCTTTCAAATAACAGCACAATAGTTAAAACTGTTGACAGAGAAAACTTATACGGGATTCAGACACCTCAGGGCTTTAAAACAGATTTAATCAAAAAGGCACATAAATATGCTTACGATAACTCCTTATCCGTTACTGATGACTGTTCTGTATGCGAGGCTATGGGGATAAATGTAAAGATTGTGTCAGGGTCGCCACTTAACATTAAGATAACAACACCTGATGACTTAATACTTGCAGAGGGAATTTTAAACAGGGAGGAAAAATCTATGCGAGTTGGTATGGGTTATGACGTACATAAGTTGGTAGAAAGCAGAAAGCTTATTTTAGGGGGAATTGAAATCCCCTATGAGTTAGGTCTCCTTGGTCATTCTGATGCGGACGTTCTGCTCCACGCCATAATGGATGCACTTTTAGGTGCGGCGGCACTTGGTGACATAGGAAAGCACTTCCCTGACACCGACAATAAGTGGAAAGGTGCAGACAGCAAAGACCTTTTAGCCGCTGTTTATGAATTAATTTCAGAAAAAGGTGCAAAAATCATTAACATTGATGCAACAGTTATTGCGCAAAAACCAAAGCTTGCTTCCTACATTCCTGAAATGGTGAAGACAGTTGCGAGAATATTAAACCTTGACGAAAATGCAGTAAACATAAAAGCCACAACAACTGAAAAGTTAGGTTTTTGTGGCAGAGGCGAGGGCATTGCCGCCGAGGCAATATGTAGTATAAAGATGTAAATATACTTAAAGGGGTCCAGGGGCAAAGCCCCTGAGTCGTTTTAAGGGGGTTGAAGGGGGAGAATCGAAACTCCCCCTTCGTTTTGCTACTTTTGCAATCAAAAGTAGGCCCGTCCGGCAGGACATTGAAAATAAAAACATAATATTTTCTATTTTAAAAATCCTCCCACCGCTATCGCGGTCCCACGTCTCCGCTGTCCGCTCCGGTCAGCGCTAAACGATTGCCACCGGCAATCAGCGCCCTTTAGGCAAAGAGGGCTTATCTAATAAAAAAAGTGGTTTCCGTTTGGAAACCACTTTTATATTTAGTTAAATTATTTAACCATGCTTGCAACTTCGTCAGCAAAGTTGTCTTCTCTCTTTTCAAGACCTTCGCCCTTTTCGATACGAACAAAGTTCTTAACCTTAACGTCAGCGTTGATAGCCTTAGCAACTGATGCAACGTACTGAGCAACAGATTCTCTGCTTTCTGACTTAACATATTCCTGTTCGAGTAAGCAGATTTCCTTAAGTTCCTTAGCGAGACGACCAACGATCATCTTTTCGATGATATTGTCAGGCTTTGAAGCGTTCTTAGGATCATTCTTAAGCTGAGCAATAAGAATTTCCTTTTCGTGTTCCTTATATTCTTCAGGAACATCATCGCTTGATAAATACTGTGGGTTGAGAGCCGCAATCTGCATAGCAATGTTACGGAGACATTCTCTAACTTCGTCACAGTCTGGAGCTTCAGCTTCAACTAAAACACCAATCTTACCAGCAGCGTGAATATAGTCAACAACAACACCTGTTGTTTCGATTCTTGCAAAACGACGGATGTTCATATTTTCACCGATTGTAGCAATCTTTTCTGTAAGCATTTCACCGATAGTTGCATCACCGCACTTAACTTCCTTAAGCGCTTCAACGTCAGCAGGGTTAGCAGACGCAACTGCTTCTGCAACGTTTGATACAAAGTTCTGGAAATCTTCATTCTTAGCAACGAAGTCAGTTTCAGAGTTAACTTCAACTAAAACACCAACGTTACCATTCATATAAGACTTGACGATACCTTCAGCGGCAATTCTGTCAGCCTTCTTTGCAGCAGTAGCGAGACCCTTTTCTCTTAAGAATTCAACAGCCTTATCCATATCGCCATCTGTTTCTGTAAGAGCCTTTTTACAGTCCATCATACCGCAGTTTG
Source organism: Clostridia bacterium (assembly GCA_045649725.1). Taxonomy (GTDB): domain Bacteria; phylum Bacillota; class Clostridia; order Monoglobales; family Monoglobaceae; genus UMGS1820. The sequence continues at coordinate 12,554 of JAZRQL010000004.1, forward strand.
TCATTTCTCTGAGCTTTTTAACATCCTGTGCTGTAAATGCCATAATATATCAATCCTTTCTATAAATCAAAAATTAGTCATCAAGCATATCAAGGCTTGCTTCCATATCCTGAGCTTCTTCTTCAGCTGTTTCAGGAACGAACTGTTCACCCTGACGGCCTTCGATAATAGCGTTACCAATAGTTGAAGCAATAAGCTTAACCGCACGGATAGCGTCATCGTTACCAGGGATTGGGAATTCAGCATCTTCTGGGTCACAGTTTGTATCAACAATAGCAACAACAGGGATACCGAGCTTGTGAGCTTCTGCGATAGCGTTCTTTTCCTTTCTTGGGTCAACAACGAACATTGCAGCAGGGATTTCCTTCATTTCCTTGATACCGCCGAGGAACTTTTCAAGCTTTTCTTTTTCAAGGTTTAACTTGATAACTTCCTTCTTTGGAAGAAGGCTCATTGTGCCATCTTCTTCCATCTTTTCGAGCTGATAAAGACGGTCAATTCTCTTCTTGATTGTCTTAAAGTTTGTGAGCATACCGCCGAGCCATCTAGCATTAACGTAGTACATGCCTGTTCTTTCAGCTTCCTCGCGGATAGCATCCTGAGCCTGCTTCTTTGTACCTACGAATAACACGTTACCGCCGTTTGCAGCGATGTCACGGATAAAGTAGTAAGCTTCCTCAATTTTCTTAACGGTTTTCTGCAGGTCGATGATATAGATACCGTTTCTCTCTGTGAAAATGTACTCTGCCATTTTCGGACTCCATCGACGAGTCTGATGTCCAAAGTGAACACCTGCCTCCAAAAGCTGCTTCATCTGAATTACTCCCATGATTTACACCTCCAAAGTTTTTGCCTCCGTATAAGTCACCTTATCCAAGTACCGTCACGGGTAGTCGGCACCGCTTGGACAATCATTATACGTGCGTATTTATTTTATTTGCCTTCAGAATAAGTAAACTTTCCCAAAGACCATAAAATTATATCACAGTATTTTATAAAATGCAAGAGTTTTTTGAAAAAATATGTAAATAATTTTGGTAGTGAATTTAATATAGTGTAAAATAAATTATTTGTTTTGATTTTATCGCCCGAAGCCCGGTTCCGTCTGCCGCTCCCGGCCGGCAATGTAACAAATAATTTATTTTACTTATTCATTAAAAAAGGTCCCCGAAGGGACCTTTTAAATTAGAACTTGTTTCTTGCTGTATATGATGTGTGTAAGAGTTCGTGAGCTTTGTGTGAACCAGGCTTTTCGAGGAACTCTTCATAAAGAGCCTTGATATATGGGTTTTCGTGTGACTTTCTGAGTGTAGCCGCTTCATCTTCTGTGTAAAGTGCCTTTGCACGAAGAGCCTTTATATCTGTTGTTGCCCATGTGTTTGCATCCTGAATTGGCTGACCGCCACCGCAGATACATCCACCAGGACAAGCCATAACTTCGATAAAGTCATAGTGTTCGCCATTCTTAACCTTGTCAAGAATAATTCTTGCATTAGCTGTACCGTGAACAACTGCAACTTTAACATCCTTACCAGCAATATTTAAAGTAGCTTCCTTAACACCGTCTAAACCACGTACTTGGGTAACGTTTAAGTTATCTAACTCCTTGCCTTCAAGGATTTCATATACTGTACGGATAGCTGCTTCCATAACGCCGCCTGTTGTACCAAAGATAACAGCAGCACCTGTAGCTTCACCGAATGGCTGATCAAATTCTTCATCAGGAAGTTCAGCAAAGTTGATACCTGCCTGCTTAATCATTCTTGCAAGTTCTCTTGTTGTAAGTGATGCGTCAACATCCTGTCCGCCACTTGTAGAATGTTCAGGTCTTGCAGCTTCGAACTTCTTTGAAGTACAAGGCATAATAGCAACTGAATAGATATCTTCCTTATTAATATTAGCCTTGTCTGCGTAGTATGACTTAATAAGAGCCGCAAACATTTCCATAGGTGACTTTGCAGATGAAAGGTTTGGTAAGAATTCAGGATAGTTATGTTCACAGAACTTAACCCAACCTGGTGAGCAAGATGTAATCAATGGGAGATTTTCCTGCTTTGTAAATCTTTCGATAAATTCTGTACCTTCTTCCATAATAGTAAGGTCAGCACCTGTATCTGTATCAAATACCTTGTCAAAGCCAAGTCTTCTGAGGGCTGCAACCATCTTACCTGTAACAGGTGTTCCGATAGGAAGACCAAATTCTTCACCTAAAGCCGCACGAACAGCAGGAGCTGTCTGTACAACAACGTGCTTTTCAGGGTTATCGATAGCTCTTAATACCTTTGGAATATCGTTCTTTTCGTAGAGAGCACCAACAGGACAAGCTGTGATACACTGTCCGCAGTAGATACAAGGAACGTTGTCCATTGTCTTTTCAAAAGCAGTAGCTATCTTTGTGTCAAAACCTCTGTTTACAGCAGAAATAACAGAAATCTTCTGGTTATCACAAGCTGCAACACATCTTCTACATAAGATACACTTGTTGTTATCACGAACAAGTGATGTAGAGTTGTCATCGATATCGAAAACAGGGTTAACACCTTCATAACGAAGGAAATCAACACCTAACTCCTCTGCTAAATTCTGGAGCTCACAGTTCTTACTTCTAACGCATGTAAGACACTTCTTTTCGTGGTTTGAAAGAATAAGCTCAAGTGTAGCACGACGAGCATTTCTAACTTTTTCAGTATTAGTAAATACTTCTATACCTTCCGAGACAGGATATACACAAGAAGCCTGAAGGGCTCTTGCACCCTTAACTTCAACAAGACACATACGACAAGCGCCGATCTCGTTTAAGTCCTTTAAGTAACAAAGGGTAGGGATTTTAATACCAACTGTACGAGCAGCTTCTAATATGGTAGTTCCTTCAGGAACTGAAACATCCTGACCATTTATTTTTAAATTAACCATTATGCTAAATCTCCTTTCTCAAGACTTATATCTTTACTATTGCATCAAACTTACAGGTTTCGATACAAGCACCACACTTGATACACTTTGCAGGGTCAATTGTAAATGGTGACTTGATTTCACCTGTGATAGCGCCAACAGGACACTTTCTTGCACAAGCGCTGCATCCCTTACACTTATCAGCAATGATAGTGAAGTTAAGTAAGTTCTTACATACACCTGCAGGACACTTCTTATCCTTAACGTGAGCAATATACTCATCGCGGAAATACTTAAGTGTAGAAAGTACAGGGTTTGGAGCTGTCTGACCGAGACCACAGAGAGCTGATGCTTTGATATTGTTACAAAGTTCTTCGAGCTTGTCTATATCTTCCATAGTACCGTTACCATCAGTAATCTTTGTAAGAATTTCTAAAAGACGCTTTGTACCAATTCTACAAGGAGCACACTTGCCGCAAGATTCATCAACAGTAAATTCAAGGAAGAATTTAGCGATATCAACCATACAGTTGTCTTCGTCCATAACGATAAGACCACCTGAACCCATCATTGAACCGATAGCCATAAGTGAGTCATAGTCGATAGGTGTATCCATTAAGCTTGCAGGGATACAACCACCTGAAGGACCACCTGTCTGTGCGGCCTTAAACTTCTTACCGTTAGGGCAACCGCCACCGATTTCTTCAACGATTTCGCGGAGTGTTGTACCCATAGGAACTTCAACAAGACCTGTGTTGTTAATCTTACCACCTAAAGCGAATACCTTTGTACCCTTACTCTTTTCAGTACCGATAGCTGTGAACCAGTCAGCACCGTTTAAGATAATCTGGCAGATATTTGCATATGTTTCAACGTTATTTAATAAGGTAGGCTTCATCCAGAGACCCTTAACAGCAGGGAATGGTGGACGTGGACGAGGTTCACCACGCTTACCTTCGATAGATGTAATAAGAGCAGTTTCTTCACCACATACGAAAGCACCTGCACCTAAACGAATGTCTAAGTCGAAGCTGAAGTCTGTACCGAAGATGTTGTTGCCGAGCAAGCCATATTCTTTAGCCTGATCGATAGCGATACGAAGACGATCAACAGCGATAGGATACTCTGCACGGATGTAGATAAAGCCCTGATTAGCACCGATAGCGTAACCTGCAATAGCCATTGCTTCGATAACGCTGTGTGGGTCACCCTCAAGAACACTTCTATCCATAAACGCACCCGGGTCACCTTCGTCGGCGTTACATGCAACATACTTCTGGTCATCCTGTGATTTAGCAGCAAAATCCCACTTCATACCTGTTGGGAAACCACCGCCACCACGACCACGAAGACCTGAAGCCTTGATTACATCAATAACTTCAGCAGGTGTCATTTCTGTAAGAACCTTTGCGAGTGCCTTATAACCATCAAATGCGATATATTCATCAATATTTTCAGGGTCGATTACACCACAGTTACGAAGAGCAAGTCTTTTCTGCTTCTTGTAGAAGTTAACTTCATTAAGACTCTTTATTGTATCGTCATCTGTAACTGTTTCATCATATAACAATCTCTTAACGATACGACCCTTCATAAGATGCTCTTCAACGATTTCATCAACATCACCTAATTCTACATTGCTGTAGAAAGCGCCTTCAGGATAAACTACCATAATAGGTCCTAACGCACATAAACCGAAACAACCTGTGCGAACAACCTTAATTTCCTTATCAAGACCAACATCCTTAAGTTTTGCTTCCATAGAGTCAGCAATTTTATCACTCTTGGATGATGTACAACCAGTACCTGCACAAATCAGGACATGAGCTCTGGCTATATCCATTTATTATCATTCCTTTCTATTTTATCTGCTATTAGTTAGCACCAACCGTAAATTCAGCAACAGCCTTACCGTTTACTATATGTTCAGCAACAATTTTAGCTGCCTTTTCAGGTGTCATCTTAACGTATGTAACCTTTTCTTTGCCAGGTTCAAAAACCTCAACAATAGGTTCATACTGACACAAACCGATACAGCCTGTCTGTGAAATAGTAACGTTTGCGAGATTACGCTTTGCAACTTCTTCCATAAAAGCTGTCATAACAGGACGAGCACCTGCAGCGATACCGCATGTAGCCATACCAACAACAATACGAACTTCGTTTTCGTCCTCTGTTCTTAATGTAACCTTGTTAAGCATCTGCTTTCTTATAGCTTCAAGATCTGCTATACTTTTCATTTTGAAAACTCCTTTCAAAAAACTTTATTTTACAAATACAGGGCATTTTCATTCTCTTTTAAATATTCCGAAAGCCATAAAACAACTTCAGGTTCTTTAAAAGATATTCCGCCTAAAACTTCTTTCATATCGCGGGTGTTAAGAATAAATTCTCTGTCATTTACCTTGTGGGTATAAAGAAAATCAACGTCTTCGTAAGAGGTTATAAGACCAAGCATTGTTTCGGCCATATTGCCGAGGGGCTGTCTGTCTATAGAGCTATAGGTAAAGGTAGCAGATATATCTGTTCCAACACCAAGCTCTGATTTGATAGAAATACCTCCGCCTGTTGTTTCCGCCGCATTTTTAAGAAGAGGGATACCAAGACCCACCTTTCTTGTTGTCCTTCCCGTAACGAAAGGATCAGTAACGGATTTAACCAATTCTTCAGACATTCCTTTTCCGTTATCCGAAACGGTAAAAGTTAAAACATCAAGAGAAACATCCTCAACAACAGAAAGCTTAATTTCGCTTCCTCCTGCCGCAACTGAATTTTGCACAATATCTAAAATGTGCAACGACAGTTCTTTCATAGGTATTAGTACTTCGCAAGAATGTCTGCAACGTCGTCAACAGTAATCTTACCGTAAACTTCATCGTTGATTGACATAACAGGCGCTAAACCGCAGGCACCAATACAACGTGTTGCATCAAGTGAAAACTTTCCATCAGGTGTGCATTCACCAACTTCAATGCCAAGGATTTCCTTAATCTTTTCAAGGATATCGCCTGAACCTTTAACATAACAAGCAGTACCGAGGCATACACCAATCTGATACTTACCCTTTGGATTTAAAGAGAACTGTGCATAGAATGTAACGATACCATACACTTCTGCGAGAGGAACATTTAAACCCTCTGCAATCATTTCCTGAACCTCTAAAGGAAGATATCCGTAGATGGCCTGTGCTTCGTGGAGAACAGGAATTGTAGCACCCTTTTCGTTCTTATGCTTTTCAATAACAGCTTTAAGCTGAGCTTCCTGTTCAGGGGTTCCGTTAAACGGAATTGTGTTTGAACTCATTTTACTAAACCTCCTGTTTAATATTGAATTAAATCGTCTGACTGTACAAACGACATTAATTTTTCTACATTGTCAAATTCTTAGCAACTTATTACACAAAAATTCGGATTTGCCCGATTCGACCTTAAAAACAGTCAACGAGCAGACCCTTTAACATTATACTACACTTGTTTTCAAATTTCAAATATAATTACTTTAAAATCCACTAATTTTCTTCGACAATTTATATAAAATTTCTCCAACATTTTTGTCTAATATGTCCAAGTGGTAATTTTTTTCCGAAATATCCCATAAATAGTGGGCATCGGAGCTTGAAATAACATTATATTGTTTATAATCATCAAACATACTTTCTCTGTTTATAGAAGTAATTTCCACTGTGCTGATTTCCAAATCAGGAGGGATAAAACCAAGGTTTGACAGAACACTGTAGCTTGTTCTGTCTATATGGGCGGGATATGAAACCCCGCCTAATTCCTTCACATATTTTACCACATTATAAATATCAAGACCTGTTGCAGAAACAAGGAGCTTTTCTTCCTCTCCTGTTATTTCATCGTTTTCGTCCATATAATATTGGTTTCCAAATATTTCCGGCTTGTTATCAGGAAAGTTTGAGCTCTCCCTTATAATCTCTTCCATTGCCTCTGCTCTTTCAATGCTTGGAAAAAGGCAGACCATATGAACTTCTTCCGAGGTTTCAACTTCCATACCCGGAATGACAAGAATTCTGTCGCCAGCAACCTTCATAGCAGAGCGAACATTTCCGCAGGTATTATGGTCGGTTATGGCAATAACGTCAAGCTCTTTAAGGACCGCCATATTTACAATGTTATTAGGCGTCATATCCATATCACCGCAGGGCGATAAGGCAGAATGAATGTGTAAATCGTAATACAGTTTCATATTGAAAGCGCCCCAAGGCCTTTGGCAATTTCATAGGCAGATGAAGGTGATGAAAGAATTGGAATTTCTTCTTCATTTGCCTTTTCTGCAGTATTGTCATCAGGCTTTTGTCCGTCTGCAAGTATAATGCAAGCCGCATCACGTAATGTTGCAACTGCAACTATATTGATATTTGTCTGAATAGTTATCCAGACGTAGCCTTCTTCTACCTTTGCCATAGCAAGGCTTAAAAGGTCACCTATATAACATCCTGTGACATCCTTTGTGATGCCCCTTTCACCTGCTACACATTCAAGAGAAAGTTTATTCATTATATCATTTACTTTCATATTGACACCTCTATTCTTCACCTACAAGCTTACTGTACTTTTCGCGAAGCTTGAATACGCAGTCATCTTCCTTTGCGTATCCCCTGACTATATCTTCAGCCAAAGCCTGACACGAAGGAGAACCACAGGAGCCACAATCAAGACCCGGGAATGACGCAGTAAGCTCTTCGATTTTAATAGCCATCTGCATAGCAGTATTTAAATCTTCATTCAGCTTCATAACCGGGATATATTCAGGCGCACTATCCCATAATCTTTCAATATCCTGATCAATAGTATTAACTTCATCAGGCATATTTTTACATATTCTCTCTATTCTCGCTCTTGCTACAAAGCTGTTTTCAGCGGTCAACGGACCGCCAACGCAACCGCCCGGACAGGCAAGAGCCTCAACATAATCAATATCACGAAGCTTGTCGTCTTCTATATCTTCCAAAAGCTTTATAACGTTATGTATTCCGTCAACAGCAACAAAACGACCTGCCTCTGACGCATTTGCTTCACCACCGCTTGTTGCCCACAGAGTTCCGATGCTTCCTGCCTCGGATATATCCTTTATATCCTTAACAACCGCAATCTTCTGCGCAAGCCTTAAATATGTATCTTTTATAGATATAACTCCATCAACATTTGACTTTTTTATAACCTTATAATCTTTTATTGCAGTAGCCTTTGCCGCACAAGGGCTTATAAAAAATACACCAATTTCAGATGGTTCATACCCCGTTTTATTAACTGCTTCTATTCGTGCAGCAGATGCGGATAATTCCATAGGAGAACGAAGGGGAATAATATTTCCTATCAAATCAGGAAAGCTCACCGCAATAAGCCTGCAAACTGCAGGGCAGGCAGATGAAATAAGGGGCTTTATATTTTGCTCCTTACTTAATATTTCTCGTGTTTTCTTTGTAATTTCCTGAGCTCCTCGCGCCACTTCAAAAACGCTGTCAAAACCAATATCTGTAAGGGCAGTAAGAATCATATTACAGTCCTCTGCTTTTGAAAACTGACCTAAAAACGCAGGTGCCACAAGGGCAATATTATATTTATAATTACTAAGAGCATCAAATCCGTCTGTAACAGCTTTTTTCGCATGATAAGGACACACACGAATACACTCGCCGCAATCTATACAACGCTCCTTCAAAATTTTTGCTTTTCCTTTTTGGATTCTAATTGCTTGAGTAGGGCATTGTTTAAGACAGTTCGTGCAACCTTTACATAAATCTGTATCCAAGGTAACAGAATGCCAGTAGTTTCCACCGGTCATAAAACACCACTCCCAAAAATAAACGATTAATTAATATTAATAACCAAATCTATTGTTGTTCCTTCACCAACAACAGTATCTATCTTCATACTGTCTGAATTGCTTTTTATATTAGGAAGTCCCATACCCGCTCCAAAGCCAAGCTCACGTATCTCGTTAGATGCAGTTGAGAAACCTTCCTGCATGGCTTTTTCTATATCAGGGATACCTGGGCCCCTGTCTTTAAATACAATATGTATCTTCTCGGAAGAAATTTCTACATCGATAGTTCCTCCGTCTGCGTGAATAACCATATTAATCTCTGCTTCGTACATTGCGATAGATACTCTGCGGATAACATCTGACGGAAGGCCTAACTGTTTTAAATACTTTTTAACGTTAGCAGAAGCCGCACCCGCAAGGGTAAAGTCCTTACCGTCTACCTGATAACTAAGTTTCATCGCATCAGCCAAGTTTTACTCCCGCCTTTCTGCCCTTTAAACCGTTTGAGTATAAAATTCCGCAGGAAATATACATAGGATATTCTGTTGTCATAATAACCATTCCGTTTTCCTCGGCATAATCAATGATTTCCTGATTAGGAACTTTACCACGGACAAAAACAACAACCTCCATATCCATCATTTCAGCTGTTCTTAATACCTGTAAGTTCTGAAGCCCTGTAAGAAGCAAAGCCTTTTCCTTGACAAATGCTAAAACATCACTCATTAAATCGCTTCCGCAAGCCTCGAATATTTCCATATCCAGCTTATCTTCTCCTGCGTACACATCTGCATTTAATAACTTTTTAACCTCCGAAAGTTTCATACTACATCTTCCCTTCGTATTAGTATATTTTAAGAATAACATAATCATTTGTTATTTGCAACAAAAATTATAGATATTAACCATATTTTCTTGACACAAACTTATAAATAATATAAAATATGAATATAAACCAACAAAAACAAAAGGAGAGTCCCTATGCACGTATTAATGACTACTATGCAGCTTGAAATAGGCGGTGCAGAAACTCATATTGTTGAGCTTTCAAAAGCCCTTAAAAACAGAGGGATTGAAGTTACTGTTGCATCAAACGGTGGCGCATACGAAAAGGAACTTATTGATGCAGGTATACGTCACGTTAAAATTCCTTTCCACAGCAAAAATCCTGCTTGTATGTTTAAGGCTTATAAGATGCTTAAAAAGTTAATATTTGAAGAAAAGTTTGACGTTGTTCACGCCCATGCGAGAATACCTGCTTTTCTCTGTTCTATATTACACAAGCGTTATCATTTCCGCTTTGTGACTACTGCCCATTGGGTATTTTCCACCCGCTTCCCTTATAACCTTTTAACTCGTTGGGGAGAAAGGTCATTAGCTGTAAGCGATGATATCAAAACATATTTAATCGACAATTACGGAATCGAAGATGATAATATCCGCGTTACAATAAACGGAATCAACCTTGATAAGTTCTCAAAGGATACACCGTATGAGGATATAAGGGAAGAATTTTCTCTTGAAGATGGAAAGAGGCGCATTGTTTATGTTAGCCGAATGGACAAGGACAGAAGCCTTGCCGCTCATAAGCTTATTGAAGCATCCGAAGAGCTTGCTCTTCAGTTCCACGATCTTGAAATAATAATCGTTGGCGGCGGTGATGACCTTGATTCAATAAAAGCCGAAGCAGATGCTGTTAACGAAAAGGTTGGAAAGCGCTTTATTATAACAACAGGAAGCCGAACCGATATAAATAAGTTTACAGCCTCCGGTGATATATTTATCGGCGTGAGCCGTGCCGCCCTTGAGGCTATGGCTTGCGAAAAGCCATCTATCATTGCAGGTAACGAAGGCTACATCGGTATCTTTGACGAAAGCAAGCTTAAAATTTCATATGACACAAACTTCTGTTGTCGCGGTTGCTGTCAGACATCAACTGATATATTAAAAGAAGATATTAAAAAGCTTCTTTTAATGCCTGAAGATGAACTTTTGGCTTTAGGTGAATATTCACGGGAGACTGTTAAAGAGCATTATTCAATGGATACAATGGCAAACGATGCCATTCGTATGTATATTTCCGTTATTAAAAACAGTTTAATAAACGAAGTTTCTCCTGAAGAATTGGGCACAATTGAAAATTATTTAATCCCTAATCCATTAAGAGACAGAGGCGTAAACTCTGATATAGTTATTTCAGGGTATTATGGTTTTGACAACAGCGGTGACGATTCTATCCTTCGTGCTATTATCCAGGAATTTAAGACCCTTTATCCAAGCATAAGAATTGTTGCTCTTTCCAAAAAACCTGAAGAAACATCAAAGCTTTATGGCATTGAATCAGTTAGTCGTTTAAATATTATTAAGATAATCAACAAGATAAGACACACAAAGCTTTTAATAAGCGGCGGCGGAAGTCTTATTCAGGATGTTACATCAAACAAATCCCTCTTCTATTATCTCTCTATTATTAAAATAGCAGAAATATTCAAGAAGAAAGTTATGCTTTATGCTAACGGAATCGGCCCTATAACAAATAAAGGCAACTACAAGCATATCGCATCCGTTTTAAATAAAGTTGACTTAATCACATTAAGAGAGCCATCTTCTAAAGAAGAGCTTACAACCTTTGGCGTAACCGAGCCTGAAATATTAGTTACTGCTGACCCTGCCTTTAACTTATACTCGGCAGACGATGCCGAAGTTTCAGACATTCTTTCAAAGATAGGCTTAACTGACGAAACGAAATACTGCGTTATCTCCTTACGACCCTGGAAGACAATGGCATCTGACTTTTCTTCACAGATAGCATCTATATGTGAGTATCTTAAGACAAAATATAATATAGAATCAGTATTTATAAAAATGCAACCTGTCCGTGACAGTGAGATATCCGAAAAAACTGCGAAACTTGCAAATGCTCATATAATTAACGATAACCTCACACCGTCACAGATGCTTGGCTTAATCAATAAAGCAGAACTTTCAATCGGTATGAGGCTTCACACACTTATATATTCAACAAAGTGCACAACTCCTGCTATTGGTATAGTTTATGACCCAAAGGTTGACTCACTTATGGATTACTCAAATCAGCCATATAAGGTGCCCGTTGAAAATCCAAACCCTCTTACATTAGAGCGATATGTTGATGATATAATGGAAAATATTGATACCATAAAAGAAAAGCTAAATAACGTATCTGAAGATTTTTCCGAAAAGGCAACGGAGAACACACGTCTTGCCCTTAAGCTTATAGGAAAGTAAAAATTAATATTCGAATTGTGCGGAACGGTTTTGAACCGTTCCCTACTTTTAATAAAAACAAGTAAATAAAAAATACGCTTGGTTATGCCAGGCGTATTTTTTATATAATATCATAATTATAATATTTTAGAATCCCTCCACCGCTATTGCGGTCCCTGTCTCCGCTGTCCGCTCCGGTCAGCGCTATACGGTTGCCACTGGCAACCAGCGCCCCTTTAGACAAGGGAGGCCTTTTCTGCAGAATAAATTTCTATATCAAACCATAGTGTTTTAACGCCTTGTATATGCCTTCGTTTTCAACGCTGTCTGTAACGAAATCGGCTATACCATCAAGTTCTTTTTTGTGAGGTGTCATTGCAACGCCATGTTTAAACTGTGACACCATTTCAATATCATTTGTATCATCACCAAAGGTATAGATATTATCCATATCAATATTAAAATACTCTGCGGTTTTACGGATACCTGATGCTTTTGTAACGTTTATATCCCCAAAATCAAGGTTCATTCTGTGTAAGAGAACATAAAGCTTATCTCCAAACTTTTCCTTAAATTTTTGGAGGATTTCTTCATTATATGATGATGTGACCTTGCTTGCTTTAATTCTTCTGTTTTCAAGGGGATATATATTTTCAGTTATCCAAACAAATCTGTCATTTTCCTTTCCGCTATGGTAACAGATGCTATCGTGAGCCACGATATATTTACAACCATTTTCGTCAAGAAATTCAAGAGCTTTTTCAAGCAAATCAATATCAATAACGTCATCTACAATATTTTCGCCCTTATACCTTGAAATAGCACCGTTTGATGTAATATATAATTCTAAACCAAGGTCTTGTATGCACTTGGGAAGATAGTTATGCATTCTTCCTGTTGCAATGCCAACAAGGTAGCCCTCATTCCTTAACTTATTTATTGCTTCTATTGTTTTTTCGGTTGGCTTATCTATTCCTTTATCAAGGTTTATAAGCGTTCCGTCGATATCAAAAAATATTCCGCCTTTGTAGTTTTTCATATACTTCACCTCTGCTTCCTATATTTTATAAAACTTTTTTCAAAAAATCAAGTGTAAATAGGTATTTCTCTTGCTTTTTTTGTGAATATAAGGTATCATATTAAATATGAACAGAAAAGATTTTTTACCAATAGATAAACTGGATATGGAAAGTCGCGGCATTGAGCAATTTGACTTTATTTATGTTTCGGGGGATGCATATGTTGACCACCCGAGCTTTGCTAATGCCTTAATATGCAGATTACTCCAAAATGAAGGCTACACAGTAGGGATTATTCCGCAACCTGACTGGCATTCCTGCGAGGATTTTAAAAGGCTCGGAAAGCCGAAATATGGCTTCTTTGTTGGAGCAGGAAACATTGACTCTATGGTAAATCATTATACTGCCGCAAAGAAAAAGAGAAACGATGATTTATATTCTCCCGGTGGTAAGTCAGGCTACAGACCTGACAGAACAACTGTTGTTTACTGCAATCGTTTAAGAGAAGCATACGGAAATAAAGTTCCTATAGTAATCGGTGGAATTGAAGCAAGCCTTCGTAGATTTGCCCACTATGATTACTGGACAGACAAGGTAAGACGAAGCATTTTAATCGACAGCTGTGCTGACCTTTTAATCTATGGTATGGGTGAACATCAGACCGTTGAAATTGCAAACCTTTTAGCATCTGGCGTTCCCGTTAACGAAATAAAAGATGTTCGTGGAACTGCGTATAAAGAAAGCGATGTTTCAGCCATTATGCACAGTTCTGTTTTAGTTCCTTCGTATGATGAAGTATCAGGAGATAAAAAAGCTTATGCAAAGGCAATAAAGCTTCAGTATAACGAGCAGGACCCATACAGAGGGAAAACCCTTATTCAGCTTGACAGAGATAAGTATATCGTTCAAAATCCGCCCTCTCTTCCTTTAACTCAGGAGGAAATGGACTCAGTATATGAATTACCTTACACAAGGACGTATCACCCTGTTTATGAAGCTTTTGGTGGTATCCCTGCTTTAAACGAGGTTAAGTTTTCAATTACCTCATCGAGAGGATGCTTTGGCGCTTGCAACTTCTGTGCCCTCACCTTTCATCAGGGAAGAATTATATCTGCAAGAAGCCACGAATCTATTTTACGGGAAACAGAGCTTTTAACAAAGCTTCCTGATTTTAAGGGATATATTCACGATGTTGGCGGACCTACTGCAAACTTCCGTCAGCCATCCTGTAAGAAGCAGTTAAAGAGCGGAACTTGTAAGGAAAAGCAATGCCTCTTCCCCGCTCCCTGCAAAAATCTTGAGGTATCACACAGAGATTATATTGACCTTCTTCGAAAAATCCGTAAGGTTTCAGGGGTTAAAAAAGTTTTTGTTCGTTCAGGTATAAGATTTGACTATCTTATGTATGACAAGAGTGATGAGTTTTTAACTGAACTTTGCAAGCATCACATCAGCGGTCAGTTAAAGGTTGCCCCTGAGCACATATCAGACAGAGTTTTAAAACATATGGGAAAGCCATCTGTTAAGGTTTATAATGACTTTTCAGCTAAATACAAAAAAGTTAATGAAAAGCTTGGAAAGAAACAGTTTTTAGTACCATATCTTATGTCATCACATCCGGGAAGCAGATTATCCGATGCGATAATGCTTGCCGAATACTTAAGAGATAACAAGATAAACCCCGAACAGGTTCAAGACTTTTATCCAACCCCGGGAAGTATTTCAACCTGTATGTACTACACTGGAATTAACCCAATAACTATGGAGAATGTTTATGTTCCCAAAACATATGAAGAAAAGCAAATGCAGAGGGCACTCCTTCAGTATAAGAAATCTGAAAACTATGACCTGGTTTATAAAGCCTTAACTAAAGAGGGAAGGTCAGACTTAATAGGAGACGCTCATAAATGCCTTATAAAAAACAAACGAAAAGGAGATAATGATAATGGCAAAGATTTTAAGCGGAAAGGAAGTATCCGCAAGAATAAGACAGGAACTCAAGACAGAAGTTTTAAGCCTCACCGAAAAGGGAACAAGACCGGGTCTCGCGGTAGTTTTGGTAGGTAACGACTCTGCTTCTCAGGTATATGTTAAGAATAAGGAAAAGGCTTGCGAAGAGCTTATGATGTATTCTGAAAAATATACTCTCCCTGAAGAAACAACTGAAGAAGAGCTTTTAGCTTTAATCAATAAGTTAAATGCAGACGATAACATTCACGGAATATTGGTTCAGCTTCCTCTTCCTAAACATTTAGATGACAAGACCATCATCAACAATATCTTACCACAGAAAGACGTTGATGCTTTCCACCCTGCAAATGTTGGCAGAATTATGATAGGCGACTTTGACTTTGTTCCTTGTACCCCTGCAGGCGTTATGGAGCTTATCTATGAAAGCGGTGTTGAAATTAAGGGTAAGGAATGCGTTGTTATCGGCAGAAGCAATATTGTAGGAAAGCCTATGGCTATGCTCCTCCTTCACGAACACGGAACTGTTACCATCTGCCACTCAAGAACAAAGGATTTAAAGGAAGTTACAAAGCGAGCTGACATTTTAGTTGCCGCTGTTGGTATCCCTAAATTTGTAACAGCAGATATGGTTAAAGAAGGCGCTGTTGTAATCGACGTTGGTATGGACAGAGACGAAAACGGAAAGCTTTGCGGTGATGTTGATTTTGATTCAGTTGAACCGATTGCAGGTGCTATTACCCCCGTTCCAGGTGGTGTTGGACCTATGACAATTTCAATGCTTATGAAAAACACATTAACTGCGGCAAAGCGCGCTCACGAAAAGAAAGCAGGTAAATAATGAACTGCGAAGATTGTATGAACTATTATTACGACGAAGAGTATGACTGTTATACCTGCGACGTGGATCTGGATCAGGATGAGATGCAAAGATTCATAACCGATAAGGTTGTTGAATGCCCTTACTACCGTCAGGGTGATGAGTATACTATTGTTCGTAAGCAAATATAAATTTTTCTTGCACTATTTTATGTTTTGTGCTATTATGTTTATGTAAATTCAAATTGGAGGTGAAAAGAATGGACAGTTGCGATGGGCGAAGTCGAATATCATATATGGTGAACACTACGTTTGCAGGAAAACTGACCGTTCTTTTCCTATAAACGTATCTTCACCGTTATTGACTTTTTACATCAGTTCTTGTCTGTTTTGATTTGTCAAAGCGGTGTATTTTTGTGCCCTTTTTCAGGCAGGAACTAAAAATACTTTGACGGGAGGAGATTAACTTGGAAGAAAATATTATATTAGAACCAAATTACGTGGAAGAGATTGTCACTCTTCTGCGTGAGGCAAAAACCGAAAAAGCCATAATCGAAGGCCTTGAAGATTATCACGATAACGACATAGCCGAAGCCTTTGAACATCTTTCACCTGAAGAGCATAACGTTCTTTATGATATTTTAGGGGCTGAAAAGATTTCTGACATCTTTGCTTATATCGAAGAACCTGCTAAATATATCGAGAATACTGACCCGGAATTTGCCGCAGACATTATCGAAAATATGGACTCTGACGATGCGGTTGACCTTTTGGAAGAGGTTGACGAAACAATATCCGAAAGCATTGTTGAACTTATTGACGAAGATGTTGTATCTGACATCGAGCTTATTCAGTCCTACGATGAGGACGAAATCGGTAGTCTTATGACAACAAACTACATCGAAATTCACAACGATATGTCAATAAAACAGGCTATGCGCATCCTTGTATCCCAGGCAAGCGAAAACGATAATATATCTACAATTTATGTTTGTGATAAAGACAATAAATATTATGGCGCCATTGACTTAAAGGATTTGATTATCGCAAGGCAGTACACAGAGCTTGAAACATTGGTCGCAACCTCTTACCCTTACGTTCGTGACCACGATATTATAAGCGAATCCTTAGAGAGAATTAAGGACTATGCGGAAGACTCACTTCCCGTTCTTAATGACCAAAACGAGTTAATCGGTGTTATTACATCCCAGGACATTGTCGAAATCGTCGATGATGAGATGGGTGACGACTACGCAAAGCTTGCAGGTCTTTCATCAGAAGAAGATTTAAACGAGCCTCTCGGCAAAAGTCTTGCTAAAAGACTTCCATGGCTTATAGTTCTTTTCTTCTTAGGTCTTGGGGTTTCAACAGTTGTTGGTCTTTTTGAGGGAGTTGTATCGCAGGTTGCTATAATCGTTTGCTTCCAGTCTCTTATATTAGGTATGGCGGGTAATGTTGGAACACAGTCCCTTGCGGTAACAATTCGAGTTTTAATGGACGAAAAGATAACCTCAAAGAAGCGGGCACTTCTGATTTTTAAAGAAGTAAGGGTCGCACTTTTTAACGGTCTTTTACTTGGGATTATGTCCTTTGCCCTTATCGCCCTTTATCTTCATTTCCTTAAGGGGTATGACTTTATGTACTCCTTCTCGGTATCATCCTGTGTAGGCTGTGCTCTCTTGGTGGCAATGCTTATTTCAGGGCTTGTAGGAACGATTATTCCTTTGTTCTTGCACAAGATTAAGATAGACCCTGCTGTTGCATCAGGTCCTCTTATTTCAACAATTAATGACCTTGTGGCAGTTGTTTCATATTATAGTCTTGTATGGGTTTTACTTTTTAACGTATTCAATATTGTTTAAGTTTAATGTAAAATAAGGATGGCTTTTAGCCATCCTTATTTTACATTAAACTTATATTCTATTCTGTAATTTTATCTAAAATATCTGAATAATCGTCAGGGTCTACTCCAAAGAACTTACATACAAAATCAAAAGTGTCTTTGTCAAGAGAGCTTAACTTTGAAATAAAAGCCGCCTGACCTTCTTCAGAGAATTCTGAAAATCTGTTCATTGCCTTTAAAATTTCATCGTCATATCTTGAAGCAATAGACGCTGTAGTAATTTTAAATTCGTCATCCTTTTTTATAACATCATCTAAAACGTCAACAACTATGTCGATAATCTTTTTTTCGCCTGATGTAAATTTATTATAATTAGAAGAATCTGAAAGTTCTTTCTTTGCAGCTTTAAGATTCTTAACTATTTCTTTATTAACCTCTGTGTAATCCTTTTTGTTACTTCCACTTGATGAACTACCCGAAGAACCGCCTGAAGAACCGCCTGAAGAGCTGCCTGAAGAGCTGCTTGATGAACCACCCGGATTTACGATAACAGGTGTCTTGTCAGGGATAAACTTTGCAAGAGCAAGGGCAACCTCGCCTCTTGTCATATCTTCTGTTGCTCTGAACTTGTCACCTTCTTCTACAGGGATAATCCCCTTATTTAAGATAGCCATAACATAAACTATAGCCCAGTCTGAAATCTGATCTTTTACAAGAGGAGCATCTATAACAGGTGTCATCTTGTTAACTCTGTAAATAATTGCACAAACCTGTTCGCGTGTAACATTGTCATTACCTCTGAATGTGCCATCATCAAAACCATTAATATAGCCTGCTTCCTTACCGATAAGAACATGGTCATAGAACCAGTCTGCAGGTGTTACATCAGTAAAACCTGTCTGTGCAGGCTTTGTAAACTTCCATACATTGTTAACCATCTTACAGAGTTCTGCACGTGTAACAAAACTATTTGGTGCAAATGTTCCGTCACCGTTTCCGTGAACAATACCTGCTTCAACAAGCTTGTAAATAGCCTTACCTGTTTCAGAATTTGCATCTACATCGCTGAACTTAATAGTTTCAGCTGAAAATCCTGCAACTGCAATAGCAGATACTAACATTACAACAACCAAAACTGATGAAATTAACTTTCTAATCATAATTTACCTCCGTGTATTAAATGTCTTAATAAATGCATTTATCCAACGGGCAAGAATTTTGCCCGTTGGATATAACGCTGATTAATTATCTTATTATCTAATTGTGCGCTGTGCTTTTATAGAAGCATCTCCTGCTTTAACCTGATAGTAATCTACTATATAGGTTTCGTCTGCTGTTTCAGTATAGTCATTAACTTCTGTCATAAGCTTATCAGGAGCGATATCCATTATATTGTCAACAGTAAATCTATTGTCTTCGTCTGCGCCGAAGAATATATCTACCATCCACTCTGAATCGATATCAACCTCTGTTTCATCAATATCAGCATTTGCCATTAAACCAATAATATTCTTAAACGATGCCCAATACTGGTCAAACAAGTCGCCGACAAATGCAAATTTGTTAAATAAGCCTTCTATTGACTTACCCCTGATTGTTCCATCTTCATCAAGTTCATCAAGAACAGCATCAACCTTTACCAATGCCGCCTTAATCTTACTATTAAGTATTGCGTTAACAGCTTCATATTCTTCATCAGAGATATTATTTAATACTTCCTTAAGTTTTTCACAAAGGCTGTTGACTGTATCAAGACTAACTCCGCCAGGAAGTTCACCTTCGCCCAAGTTAGTTAATATATCTGTAAGAGTATCAACAAGACTACTTATTGAATCTCCGTAAGAAGCAGCTGATGAATCACCTAAAGTTCCAACTACATCGTTAAGCTCATCAACCTTATCAATAAGGTCATTGATTGTATACTTGCCGCCGATAGCCTCACCAGATGTAATCTGATCAAAAATATTCATAACAGAATCTATATATGCATTTATATCATCAGCAAGCTCTGTCTTAACTGCAGTATAATCACTTTCAGGATAGTTATCTGGATTTCCGTACCAGCAGATAGCCTCGTCAATCAAGATAAATGTATCGAGCATTGCATCATACATTGAGAAGAAATCACTAACCTGATATCTGCCATCGTTTGTTGGCTTAATGAACACATTGAACCAGTCAATGTTTACAAGTGCCTGAAGTGCATCGTTTTCATCATACTTATAAATACTCTTGCTCTGGAATAACGCCTTTGCTTTTTCTGTACCCTTTGTGTACAAGTTCTTGATAATTGAAACAACGTCCACCTTAACAGTTAAGCTTGTTTTATATGTTTCATCAGCGTCAACTTCAGCAATTTCTTCCAATAAACCTTCAGAGTATTCTGTCTTAGATTCATTAAAGATTTCAGCAAAAACATCATCGCCTATGAGCTCAATAATTTTGCCGTAGCCCTTATTTACAAGGCGTGGTCTTATTTCTTCATATTCGAAGTTACCAACCTTGTATGCAACAGCCTCAGCGTATTTCTTATTTTCTGTTGTAATAGTGAATTCTGAATCATTTATGAATTCATCCATTATCTTTGCAAGAATCTCCAAATCTATTGTTTCACTTTCAGATACATATGAGATAATGGTATTTCTAACTTCTTCTGAGTCAATAACGTCAACAATCTTTAAGTCAACAGGGAAGAGATTAATGATACCTTCAGGGGTAATCACTCCACCTGTCTTGTTGCCGAGGAGCTCAAACATTTCTCTCTGCTTGCTGTCGATTGCGCTCTTGCCGAATTCAAGCTGATCACGACCGTTGATCATAAGAACCTTAACTGTATCAGCTACTCTTGAATCACTGCTGTAGTCAGCATTTACAGAAACAGTTCTGAGTGCATCAACAGGAACAAGGTTTGTAAGGTATGCCGCAATATTCTTATAAGCATAGTAAACTTCAAGAACCTTATCTGTGCCAACTAATTCAGCAGTTAAAACAGTATCCTCTGTGAATACTTCCCAATCGCCTGTAACTTCGTTATAGAAGATATATTCAGGTGCAACCGTATGAGTGAATGTACCGTCATATAATTCCTTACCGTCCCAGCGGTATGTGATTTCGTTACCTGTTGTAGCAACGCCTTCACCGTTATAAATGTCGTCTATAGAAAGGTCTTCATCTGTATCCTTTAAAGACTCATCCTTTTTAACTCTCTTGCTTGCAATTGAGTCAGCATCCTTAACCATACCGTCAAAGAACTTAACTGTGTAATATGTTGCAGATGGTCTAGGTCTTGATGAACCGCCGCCACCACCTGATGTTCTTGTTAAGAATGTAGCATTAGTGATTAAGAGAATGTCATTGAATACTTTTTCATCTCTGTAGTTTTCGAAGTGAACTGTACCGTTAACGTCCTTAACAACAACCTTGTCACCAACAGTTGTGTTGATAAGCTTAATTGCCTTTTCACCACCGCGACAGAGAAGTCTGCCCTTGATAGTAACGTTTGTAAGTGTAACTGTACCATAGCCAACACCGTCACCGATAATCAAGTCGCCTTCAACTGTAACGTTTGAAAGGTTAGCGTCTGATTTTCTTATAAGAGTACTGTCAGGGCCTGTTGTTGAGTATGTTCCTTCTTCAGAGAAGTATGTCTTAACGATATTGTGCATAACCTGCGCAAATTCTTCTCTTGTGATGTTCTTCTTTGGCATAAGGTAACCGTTTTCGTCACCATGTAAATAATCTCTTGAAATAAGAGGACAAATATACTTTCTTGCCCAGTCAGAAACCTCTTCACCATCAGGGAACTTTTCAAGGCACTTTGCTTCTTCATCTTCAAGAACAAGGGCTCTTGCAATGATAGTAAATACTTCTTCTCTGGTAATTGCATCTTCAGGTCTCATAATAGAAGCTGAATCACCCTGGATAGTCTGCATATTAACACCCTTGGCAATTTCGTGATAGTACCAGGAATTTGCAGGAACATCAAGGTATGATGTTATATTGGCTTCAATTGTTGCACCGAAAGCACGGTTAATAATTGTTACCATTTCCGCACGGGTGAGCTCCCCTTCAGGAACAATCTCCGTAGCACTTCTGCCGTTTAACAAACCATTGTTAACAGCCGCTGTCATAGCCTCATTTGACCAACCGGTTGGAAAATCCGCAAAGTCTTCTACCGAAGCCGCAAACACGGATGGAACCAAGGTCATTATCATTGTCATAGCAATGATAAATGAAACAACTCTTTTTACATTTTTTAGACGCATTTCTTTGTCCTCCTTGTATATGTGTGATTAATTAATATTAACTGTTTTAAGGCAAGGTATATTCCTCGCACTATAATCCTTATACATTGTACACTTTTTCCCTTGAATTGTCAAGTAAATCCACAAATTTTTTAGTAAAATTTCTACTTATAATATACATACAATTTTACAACAAAAAGCATCTTTTTCTGCCCCTTAAAAAATTCTTTTATCCGGTGGCACTCTATGGCACTTAAAACGGGTGTATTATACCACTTGAGCGATGAAGAAATCCCGGGACATCGCAAAAATATAACTTGCTTTTTTAAGCAGAAAGGAGAAAAAATGTTTAATTTTTCAAACAAAAATCAGGAGGAAGTTTCTTCCGGCGCAATCTCAAAGGGCGCGACTGCGAGCGAGGGCAAGGCACCTTCACAGGAAGAATTCACAAAGAAGCGAATTGCAGAAATCGAGGAACAGCGCAAGGCTTTTCTCAAAAAGATGCCGGACTTTGATATGAAGGCAGAACTTAACAACGAAGACTTTGTGAACTACTTATGGAAGAATGGTTTATCTGTTGAAGATGCCTATCTTTTAGTTCATCGCGATGAGATTATCGAAAAGGCTGCCCAGGAAACTGCAAACCGCGTGTTAGAGCGCAGAAACAGAATTCCTGAAAATGGTGCAGGCAAGGCAACTCCTGCATCAGTAAAGCCAAACCCAAAGGATATGAGTGATAAAGAAATCGCCGATATTATCGAAAGGGTACGAAGCGGCGAAAAGATAAGCTTCTAAGAAAAACTACTTACAAAATTAAATAAGAAAGGATGTATTAAATGAGTATAAATTACAATACACAGACTACAACCACAAACAATGCAGGCAACAACTTAACACCTGGTATGAAGACGTACTACGACAAGGAGTTAATTCACTTTGCCTCACCAAAGCTTGTTCACACAGAATTCGGTCAGAAGAAGCCTATCCCACAGGGAAGCGGTAAGACAATTGAATTCAGAAAGTTCAGCCCTCTTCCAAAGGCTATGGTTCCTCTTACAGAGGGGGTTACTCCAAAGGGTAACACACTTAACGTTTCAACAGTTGAATCAACAGTTGAGCAGTACGGTGACTATATCACTTTATCTGATATGCTTACCTTATCCTCTGTTGACGCAGTTATTTCTGAAACACAGTCTGTTCTCGGTGATCAGGCAGGCAGAACTTTAGACACAGTTGTCCGCGAAAAGATTAATGCCGGCACAAACGTTCAGTACGGAAACGGTAAGGCAGACAGAGGTCTTTTAGTTGGCGGCAAGGCTGTTTACGAAGAAAATGACTACTTAACTGTTGCCGCAGTTAAGAGAGCGGTTGCTACTTTAAAGCGTAACAATGCGGCACCATTTAAGGATGGTTGCTATGTTGCAATTATCCACCCTGATGTTGCAAACGATTTAACAAACGACCCTGAATGGAAGGCAGTAAAGCAGAATGTTGACCCAGCTGACTGGTACAAGGGTGCTATCGGTAAGATTCACGGTGTTGTCTTTGTGGAATCTACCGAAGCAAAGATTTTCCGCAGTGAAAACTTAAGAAATGCCGAAACACTTGAAAAGGGCGACCCTGAAACACTTACTGTTGCATCAGTTTCAGAAAGCGGTGTTATCACATTAAGAGAAGATTTATCTTCAACTGACGCATCTGCTTTAATCGGCAGAAGCATACAGATAAACGGTTTTGACTATTCAGTAAAGTCAGCCAAGGCTGGAGTAGAAGGCAGCGCAACAATCACAGTTACAGAAGACCTTGACGCAAGCGTAATTGCAGACTGCATCATCTATCCTGGTGGTGCAGGTGCAGAGGGCAGAGATATCTACTCTACATTATTCATCGGCCAGAATGCTTACGGTGTAACAAACATTGCAGGCGGCGGTCTTGAAACAATCCTCAAGCAGAAGGGCAGCGCCGGAACAGGTGACCCTCTTGATCAGAGAAGTACTGTGGGCTGGAAGGCTACACAGACAGCAGAAATTCTCTCTCCTGAATTTATGGTAAGAGTTGAAACAACCTGCAGTTATTAAAAAATTAGTTATGGGTATGGCGGTTCATCAGAACCGCCACCGCCCAACCTTTAAGAAAAGGAGGAATTTTTATGAACAAAAAGACATCTAAGATAAGTCCGGAAAAGCTTAAAAAGTTTTATGAAGAGCTTGTTCCCGTAATGCTTATCAAGGATAACCATAAGTACAAGGATGATTTAACCGTTACAGTAAACGGAACAAATTATCAGATACAGCGAGGTGTTCAGGTTCTCGTTCCAAGAAAGGTTGCTCTTACCATAGAAAGAAGCAAAAAGCAGGAGCTTGAAGCAGAGGCCTATATGGAAAGTTTGAAGGGATAGGTGTGTATGGAAATATTACGAGCAATTGAGCTTGCTGACGCACTTTGTCCTAACCAATTTACCCTTGACGAAAAGGTGTTATGGTGTGACGAGGTTTCAGCGGAAATAAGAAGACATATCATAAAGAAATACAATGTTTTGGAAACCTCATTTGAGGGTGAAAATTCATTTTGTCTTCCGCCTCAAATCAGCCCTGAACTTATCGAAAAAGTTATTGTTGGAAAAAGGAAATTTAATAAAACTGATTTCAGGACAGCCAACACAGACTTCCTTTCCGTTGACCCGAAAGAAAGGGTTAAAATCATATATCTTGACCTGCCTGCCCCTACGCGAATTGTTGAAATCAAAGGGGAGTTTAACACAAGCGAGAATATTATCAATATAGATAACTCACCTTTCGTTCAAGGGGACAAGCTTCAGATAACACCTCTTTCCCACATACACGATGAGCCTGACCCTGATGTTTCCCTGTATGCCTATGTGTTAGACATTACAGAAAAGCAGATTATTCTTGACCGCGACATACTTGAAGCGGAAACCTCCTCTATGCTCTCTGTCAACAGGGTAATCACCGATATAACCGAAATTGATGAAGCCCCTTATGACAGAATGTATGTAGAATATATACTTTCAAAGATAGCGTTATATCAGCACGATTACGCATCATACAATGCACATATGATGCAGTATAACAGCTTATTTGAAAGCGCTCGCCGTGAGTACTTTACAAGAAATCCTATGACCACTCAGGTGAGTTTTAAAAACTATTCAATAATTTAAATATATATAGAAAGGCTGATATAAGATGTTACCAAAAATAAATTCGAAAGAAAATAAAAAAAGCTATTTAAAAGCATTTGGAGGACTTGACAGACGTCAGGTTATATCCGATTTTTCTCTGTCAGAAACCTATAATCTCTCCTGCGACGACTACCCTGCCATATCCCCCTGCAGAGAAAGCAAAGTTATTGCAGAAGTGGATTCAGCGCAGGCGATATGCCCTCCTGAATATGAAGAAAAAGAACTTACAAACTTTACAGGTGTTAAGGATAATAAGTTCATATATAAGGGGAATGTTATCGAGGGAACATTATCAGACGGAGCAAAGTCTATAGCTGATTTTAACGGTAAAATCTGTATCTTTCCTGATAAGGTTTATTATGATTATATCCCTGATCAAGAAACAGGAGAGATAAGCACTGCTCTTGTCTCAATGGAAAAAAGCCTTTCGGTAAACGGCGCAAAGTTCTACTCCTCACAAAACAAAATTACCGGAGAATACACCTCTTATATTTCTGCTGACAAAGGTAATTTTACATCAGCCTTTAAGACAGGTGACAGTATAATTATTTCGGGCAGTTCAAAGCCTGAAAACAATGTTGTTGTTATTGAAAGCAGAAAAGATATTTCCTCTGAAGATGCAATCGTATCTGCAGTTATAACAAAAATAACTGACAAAAGAATTGACTTATTACTGTATAAAAAAAGCGGTGAAAAAGCTGAATTTTCAAACGTTACTGAAAATGGCGAAATTGCTTTAAAGCTTGCCATTCCTCAAATGGACCATATATGCGTCCACAATAACCGTCTGTGGGGAACAGCAAGTTCTGGAGAGTATATTTACGCATCAAAGCTCGGTGACGCAACAAACTTTAACTCTTTTCAGGGGCTTTCGAATGACAGCTGGTACAGTTATATTGCTACGGGAGGAAAGTTTACGGGAATATGCAGTTACAGAACCTCTGTTGTGGCATTTAAGGAAAACTGCATTCACCATATTTATGGTGACTCACCTAGAAACTTTTCTATACCAAAGCATACAAAAAGCGGTTGTATCGACGGGAAAAGCATATGTGAAATAGGTGGTGTTCTTTATTATCTTTCAAGCAGAGGCTTTTACGCATATCAGGGTGGCGAACCATATAATATTTCCCCCGAATTAAACTGTGAATATTCCTTCTGCACGGGGGAGACAGATGGTATGCATTATTACGTATCGGCAACAACCGATAAAAATGTAACCGACTTTATGGTTTACACCCCTGATAAAAATCTGTGGCTTGAAAGAGATAATACTCACTTTACAGATATGTGTTCATATAACGGTAAGGTGTATGGTATTGCGAATAATAAAATGCTTTTATTAAACGGTGGCGAAAAGGCTGCTAACTGGTACGCCTCAACAAAGGACTTTTCATTTGACACCTTCGATTTAAAGGGTGTTTACGAAGTTTTTGTAAGAGCATTTATAAAAAGGTCTGCATCTCTAATAGTTTTGATAAGCTTTGACGGAGAAATATGGACTAAATGCGGAACTATTAACGGAAGCAATGCACTTTCTTCTTTCAGAATACCTATAAGATTTAAAAAGTGTGATAACTTTAAGTTAAGGCTCCACGGAAAAGGAGACGCCGTTATTCATAATGTAGAAATAATAAATTATAAAGGAGGTAGAATTTATGGACAAAATTATTAAGGAGGAAAAAATCCCAAAGCACGAAGACTCCGTAGGCATAAGAGCGACCCTTAACAGTATGGGTATATCAAACGACAGAATCGGCTATAACGAGGCAACAAAAACCGTTACCTTAAACGGTAAGGATTTTATGAAGCCTTCGTATATGGATGAAGATAAAGGTATATCCTATGCTCCTGAATCGGAAATCAGGAAGAATGTTGTAAACTTCTATAAAGACAGCAAAAATCCTGTTGTAAGGGTAAGTGATTCCTACTCTACCGCGGCAGGAAAGTATGGTCTTTCAGCAAATGCCTTATCCTATGGCGACGGAACTGTTTTAATCGGTGGCAAGCCCCTTAACACCCTTTATATTGATGACGAGGGAAAGGCATGGGCGTGGCAGAATGACGTGTTTGATTCTGTTAAGAATTACGCAAACAGTGTTGGTGTTAAAAACCCAAACACATTAGCAGAAAGCATAAACGACTCTTATCTTGACGATATATATGAAAAAATATATAAAATTTCAAATAGAGAAGAGTTTTCTTATGACCCTGGAAACGACCCTGTTTATAAGGCTTACCGCGAAAAATATTTAACAGAGGGAAACCGTGCAACCAAAGATGCAATTGCTGACTATTCCGCTCTTACAGGGGGATATGCAAACTCCTCTGCTATCACCGCAGGGTCTCTTGCAGGCCAGTATTATACACAGCAGTTGGCAAACAAGATTCCTGAACTTGCAAGTCAGGCATATGAACGTTACAGAGACAGCTATCAGACAGATTTAGATATTGTTATACAGATGCTTTCTGCTTACGACAAGGTCTTTGACAACACAATGTATTCAAACGAGCAAGCAATAGCATACGCAAACAATACTGCATTATCCGTTAAGGAAAGGGATAAATCCGAAAGAGAAACAGATTGGGACGAAAAGGAGAGACAGCAGAATTACAACATTAAAGAGAACGAGAACAGCTGGACAAACATATTAAATCAGCAAAAACAGCAGGAAAACGAAAATAAAATTAAACAAGGCACCCTTGACATAAATGAAAAGGAGATTTTCCTTGAATACTACAGACGTATTCTTGATGCCGATTTAAGAGAAAGCGATGCTAAAATCTTTTCGCTTTACAACTAAAATAAGGGCGGATATCTTCCGCCCTTATTTAAATTTAACCCCATAAAAATGGCAGAAATTTGACAAAAACGTAATTTTCATATATAATACGATGTTGAGAATGGAGGGAATTTATGTTTAAAAAGATTTTAACATTGCTTTTGACATTCACGATTATACTTTCATTTAACCTAGCATACGCAAGAGAATTATTCCTTGACGTACCTGAAGATGATTGGGCGGCACCTTTTATTTATAACCTTGCCGACAGAGGTATTGTCAGCGGTTACGGAGACGGATACTTTGGCAGAAACAACGATGTTTTACGTTGTGAATACGCAAAAATGCTTGTGGAGATTTCAAAAACTCCTATTAACCAAAGTTCCTTTTCCCCTTATGCGGATGTGCCTGTTAACGAGTGGTACTTCCCATACGTGACATCATCTTTATCCTATATGACAGGGTATCAGACAAGTGAAGGAATATTATACTTTGACCCTGAAGCACCTGCAAGCCGAGAGGTTGTTACCGTTGCCATAGTTAAGGCATTAAACCTTGACGTTTCAAAGGAGACAACCGCAAATCAGTTTTTGGCAGAAAAGTTTTCTGACTGGGAAAATATATCAACCCATAACAGAGCATATATTGCCGCGGCGGTTAAAAAAGGCTTTATAACAGGTGACCAGGAGGGAACTTTCCGACCTGAAAGCCCAATCATCAGGGCAGAGGTTGCCATTGTTTTACAGAGAGCCTTCCCTGACGGAAAAGTTATTAATCCCGGCGCATAAAATTGAGACCAAGCAAGCGCTTGGTCTTTTTCGTTATTTATAATTTTTTCAACATTGTAGGGAACAGTTCCAAACTGTTCCTCTTTTTTCGGTACGGTTTTGAACCATACCCTACATTTTCTTAATTGACAGGTCTTTATGATTTGTATGTGAAGAAGAAATTCCCATATACCAATATGCAATACTTTTTTCTTATGTTTCGGCATATAATAATTCACAGCAAAAAAAGATAAATTTCTTGACAAAACATCAAAAAAATAGTATAATTTTATATAATATGCCCAAGTTTGGGCGCTAAAACTCAAGCCGCATAAAACGTGGCAGAACGGAGCTTTATTATGGCAGATATAAACGAAATATTCGGCTGTATGGTATTTGACAATCCTACCATGAAGGAAAGACTTCCGGAGGACATATATCTTCAGGTTAAAAAAACTAAAGAGGAAGGCGTTACACTCACCCGTGACGTTGCTGATGTTGTAGCTAATGCTATGAAGGAATGGGCAATTGAAAAGGGTGTTACTCACTTTACTCATTGGTTTCAGCCTATGACAGGCATTACTGCCGAAAAGCACGACAGTTTTATTACTCCTGTTGATGACGACAAGGTTATTATGGAGTTTTCAGGCAAGGAGCTTATAAAGGGTGAATCCGATGCTTCAAGCTTTCCATCAGGGGGACTTCGTTCTACCTTTGAGGCAAGAGGCTATACCGCGTGGGACCCTACATCAAACGCCTTTATTAAAAATGGCATTCTTTGTATTCCTACCATCTTCTGTTCATACACAGGTGAGGCTCTTGACAAAAAGACTCCTCTTCTTCGCTCTCTTGAAACATTAAACACACAGGCTCTTCGTGTTGTAAAATTATTTGGCTTAAATGACGTTAAGAGAGTTACTACAACTGTTGGTCCTGAACAGGAATATTTCTTAATCGACAGAAAGGTTGCTTTAAAGAGAAGAGACCTTACATATACAGGCAGAACATTATTCGGTGCTATGCCACCTAAAGGCCAGGAGCTTGACGACCACTACTTCGGTGTTATCAAGACAAGGATTTCAGAATATATGAAAGACCTTGATTTAGAGCTCTGGAAGCTTGGTGTTCGCGCAAAGACAAAGCATAACGAAGCAGCTCCTGCACAGCACGAGCTTGCTCCTATATATGATTCAGGTAACATTGCCGCTGACCATAATCAGCTTACTATGGAGATTATGAAAAAGGTTGCCGAAAAGCACGGACTTAAGTGCCTTTTACACGAAAAGCCTTTTGCCGGCGTTAACGGAAGCGGTAAGCACGATAACTGGTCCATCGGCACAGACACAGGTATAAACCTTTTAAAACCGGGAAAAGACCCTCGCAACAATCCTTTATTCCTCACCTTCTTCTGTGCGGTGATAAAGGCGGTTGACGATTATCAGGATTTACTTCGTATGTCTGTTGCAAGCGCAGGTAATGACCACCGTTTAGGCGGTGATGAAGCGCCTCCTGCTATAATTTCAATTTATGTTGGAGA
>JAZRQL010000005.1:0-85232 GCA_045649725.1 Clostridia bacterium
GTGATATACTTAAACCCAATTTTCAGCGCTTATTCAAACCATAAATATGATACAGCCGATTATATGAAAATAGATGAGATGTTTGGATGCGAAGAGGACTTTTCTGCCCTTTGTTATGAGGCGGAAAAGCTTGGAATAAAGATTATTTTAGACGGAGTTTTCAGTCACACGGGGGCTGACAGTATATACTTTAATAAATACAAAACCTATGGCGAAAATGGTGCATATAACGATGCAAACTCCCCGTATCGCAGTTGGTATCAGTTCAAAGATGGGAATAATTACGAAAGTTGGTGGGGATGCAGCAATCTCCCTAATGTAAACGAAATGGAGCCTTCATATCTTGACTATATTTTAAGAGACGATAATTCCGTAATCAAAAAATGGTTAAGGCTTGGTGCATCGGGTTGGAGATTAGATGTTGCTGATGAGCTTCCTGGTGAATTTATAAAAATTTTAAGACAGGAAGTAAAAAAGGTTAAGGAAGATGCCGTTATAATAGGTGAAGTATGGGAAGACGCCTCCAATAAGGTGGCATACAGCAAGGAGAGGGAATATCTTTTGGGATATGAGCTTGACAGCGTTATGAACTATCCTTTTAAAGATAACGTAACCGAATTTTTAATGGGCAGAAGGAATGCAGAAGACCTTGACAAAAGCCTTATGTCCATACTGGAAAATTATCCGAAAGAGGTCAGCTACTCTTTAATGAACCTTCTCGGAACCCACGATACAATGAGAATAAAATCTCTCTTTGGTGGCTATGATGAAAACTGCAAAGATAAGAAGTTGCCATCAGGTCTTGAGGATTTGGCAATTTGCAGGCTTAAGTGCGCCCTTTTTATACAAATGACATATGTGGGCGTCCCCTCTTTATATTATGGGGATGAAATCGGTATGGAAGGCGGTCGGGACCCATATAACAGAGGACCTTTTAACTGGAGAAATATAGATATAGACCTTTTGGAAACAGTTAAAGAATCAGGTAAAATGAGAAGAGAAGAAGCTGTTTTAAAGACTGGATTTTATAAAACTCTTTATGCAAAAGAGGGAGTATGGGTTTTTGCAAGATATTTTAAAGGCGGAGAAGATGCCTTTGGAAACGAGGCAGAAGATGATATGGTTATTTGCGGAGTAAACCGAGACTTTGATGAGCGCGAAGTTTATGTGGATGTTTCGGATTTTGGTATGGGAACCGTTAACATAACTCTTCCTCCAATAGGATATAAAATGATAAAAGGAAAATTACTATGATAGAGAAAAAACTTATAAGATATATAATGCCAAGTGTTATGGCAATGGTAGGGATATCCTGCTACATTTTTGCGGATACCCTGTTTATAGCAAAAGCGGCAGGGGCAAACGGAATAACTGCCCTTAATATTGTGTTGCCTTTGTATGGCTTGATATATGCAATCGGCGCTATGATAGGTGTAGGTTCTGCCACAAGATACTCTCTTTTAAAGGGAGCGGGTTCAAAAAGCGCAGACAGCTACTTTTCAAATGCGCTTATATGGTCAACTTTTTTCGGGTTGACACTTACCGTCGTCGGTCTTTTCTTCCCGGAAGAGCTTATGCGACTTATGGGGGCAGACGATGAAATTGTTGCAGTTGGCGTCGGCTATACAAGGATAGCTGTAAGCTGTTCTCCGTTTTTTATAGTGAATTATGTTTTTACATCCTTTGTAAGAAATGACAATGCGCCAAGGCTTGCGATGATAGCTACAATAGCAAGCGGACTTTTTAATATTGTATTTGACTATGTTCTTATGTTCCCCTTTAAGCTGGGAATGATAGGTGCAGCTATTGCAACGGGGCTTTCCCCTTTGGTGAGTATGGGGATATGCATGGTTCATTATCTTTCAAAAAACAATAATATAAAATTTGTGAAAAAAATGCCATCGGTGAGAAGGCTTATAAGTGGATGTCAGCTGGGTGTTGTATCATTTATGGGTGAGATAGCAAACGGAATCACCACCATGGTCTTTAACTTTATTCTTCTTGATCTTATCGGAAACATAGGTGTTGCGGCATATGCTGTGTCTGCAAATATTGCAATCGTTGGAATGGCTCTTTTAAGTGGTGTTGCCCAGGGGCTTCAGCCTTTAGCGAGCCTTATGCACGGAGCGGGCAGGATAGAAGAGGAAAAAAGAATATATAAATGCTCTGTTAAAATAGGATTAATTATTTCTATAATATTGGTTGGGGTTATCCTTGTTTTTGCTGAATACATAGTCGCCATATTCAATAGCGACAACTTACCGGAGCTGACAAAATATGCGGTGCCCGGCATAAGACTTTATTTCCTTGGCTTTTTAGTGGAGGCAATAAATCTTGTGAAAGCAGGGTTTTACAGCGCAACAGGTATGGCAAAGGAAGCGTCTGTTATCTCAATTCTTCGCGGAATAGTAGCTATTATAGTATTTGCTCTTTTGATGTCAAAGCTTTTCGGGGTTACGGGGGTATGGCTCTCTTTCCTTGCGGCAGAGGTGTTTACATATATCTATGCAAAATTAATATTGGAAAGGAAAAAATGACGGGGAATTTAAACCTCGTCATTTTTCTATATAATATGTATATTGATGTTGAGGGCACAGTAGGGTACGGTTCCAAACCGTACCGAATGACCATATACGAAACAAGAAAGAGGAACAGTTTAGAACTGTTCCCTACAATATAGCATATCGTCGTCTAGCTGTTTTCCACATTTGCTACAATATTTCATAAAAACACCGCCTAAAAATCTTCTACAAATTTTTTCATAACCTCAACAGAGTTCTTTGCCGCGAGGGCAGCAAATTCAGGGAAGGACATAGATGCATCGTCGTCACCACCGTCGGAAATTGCACGAAGAACACCAAAAGGAATGGCATTTTTCACGCATACGTGACCTATTGCACCGCCCTCCATTTCGCAGGCATAGGCATTAAAAGTTTTCTTAAGCCATTCTTTTTTGGAAGAATCGCTTATAAACTGATCTCCTGATGCAATAACCCCTGTCTTATATGAAATGCCGCAGGCTTCAACACTATCGGATAAAGCTTTAACTATATCCTTATGGCAGT
Organism: Clostridia bacterium; assembly: GCA_045649725.1. Classification (GTDB taxonomy): domain Bacteria; phylum Bacillota; class Clostridia; order Monoglobales; family Monoglobaceae; genus UMGS1820. The sequence continues at coordinate 3,066 of JAZRQL010000005.1, forward strand.
CCATATAAATTCCGTCTATGCCACAGATATATCCCTTGTCAAAGCCAAGGGGAGACATATCCATATCGTGTTCTACCACAGAGGTTCCTATAACGACGTCCCCTATCTTAAGTCCGTCTGCCAAGCCCCCTGCCACACCTGTGTTTATAATTATGTCGGGTGAATACGCCAAACACATTGTCTGCGCAGAAATGGCGGCATTTACCTTTCCCTCTCCGCAGACAGTAACAACAACGTCTTTATCTCCAAGCTTTCCTTTTGTGAAAAGAGTGTTGCTTATGATTCTTTCTTCCCTTTCGGCCATAATTTCCTTAAGACCTTCTATTTCAATGGTCATAGCACCGATAATTCCTATCATAGTAGTTCTCCTTTAGTTTGATACAATTATTTTACAACAGAATTTCGTCTGTGTCAAATAAAAAGCGGAGAAGTTACATATCTTCTCCGCGATTAGCTAAAATTGATTCTTTTGTTAGTGGGCTTACAAAGTAATATGCCTTTTCTGCGTGAACATATATTTCGTCTGATTCATCACTTGGCAACCCTCCGTTTTGATGTCTTACAAGGTATCCAACCGCCCCATTAAAAGAAACAGAGGTGTTTCCAAAAACGGATATGGCACTATCCTTTGCTTCAACACGATATGCGTCACCTGAAAGAGAAGTATCTTCTATAAAGGACACCGACAGGGTACCATTAGCTTTGTTCTTTGAAAAATTTTCATAGCTGTCTTGAATTTTTTGCCTTCCGTTTTAATAGGGATAAGATTTAGAATAGTTGTTCTCCTTGCATAAGATATAAGAAAATTGTACCCAAAAGATTCATTTGTGTCAACGAAGAAATTTGTTTCAAAATATGATAAAAAAAGACCTTGCAGATTTCTCTGCAAGGTCAAAATTTTTAAAGATTAAGCATTGATAGCTGCCTGTGCTGCTGCAAGTCTTGCAATAGGAACACGGAATGGTGAACATGACACGTAGTCAAGGCCAATCTTGTGGCAGAATTCAACAGATACAGGGTCGCCGCCGTGCTCGCCGCAGATACCTACGTCGAGCTTTGAGTTAACTGGCTTACCGAGAGCGATAGCCATTTCCATAAGCTTACCAACACCTGTCTGGTCGAGCTTTGCAAATGGATCGTTTTCAAAGATCTTTGCATCATAGTAAGCATCTAAGAACTTACCTGCATCGTCTCTTGAGAAACCGTATGTCATCTGTGTTAAGTCGTTTGTACCGAAGCAGAAGAATTCAGCTTCCTTAGCAATGTCATCAGCAGTGAGACAAGCTCTTGGGATTTCCATCATTGTACCAACTTCGTAGTGGAGGTCAGGGCCTGCTGCTGCGATTTCAGCATCAGCAACTGCAACAACGATATCCTTAACATACTTGAATTCCTTAAGATCACCAGGAAGTGGGATCATGATTTCAGGAACGATATCCCAGTCAGCGTGAGCCTTCTTAACGTTGATAGCTGCACGGATAACTGCCTTTGTCTGCATCTTTGCAATTTCAGGATATGTTACTGCAAGACGACAACCACGGTGACCCATCATTGGGTTGAATTCGTGTAAGCTTGAGATTAAAGCCTTGATATCTTCAACTGACTTACCCTGTGCGTCAGCAAGAGCCTTGATGTCAGCTTCTTCTGTTGGAACGAATTCGTGGAGAGGTGGGTCTAAGAATCTGATTGTTACAGGACAACCTTCGAGTGCTTCGTAGAGAGCTTCGAAGTCGTTCTGCTGATATGGTAAAATCTTTTCAAGAGCAGCTTCTCTTTCTTCAACTGTGTCAGAACAAATCATTTCACGGAAAGCAGCAATTCTTTCAGCTTCGAAGAACATGTGCTCTGTACGACAGAGACCGATACCTTCAGCACCGAGTTCTCTTGCCTTCTTAGCGTCAGCAGGAGTATCAGCGTTTGTACGAACCTTTAATGTTCTGTACTTGTCAGCCCATTCCATGATACGGCCGAATTCGCCTGCGATTTCAGCATCAACTGTAGGAATGATACCATCGTAGATGTTACCTGTTGAACCATCGATAGAAATAAAGTCGCCTTCTGAGTATGTCTTACCAGCGAGAGTGAACTTCTTGTTTTCTTCGTCCATAACGATATCGCCACAACCTGATACGCAGCAAGTACCCATACCACGTGCAACAACGGCAGCGTGAGATGTCATACCACCACGAACTGTTAAGATACCCTGTGAAGCCTTCATACCTGTAATATCTTCAGGTGATGTTTCAAGACGAACGAGGATAACCTTTTCGCCTCTGTTGTTCCAAGCTTCTGCATCTTCAGCAGTAAATACAACCTTACCGCAAGCAGCACCAGGAGAAGCACCTAAACCTCTGCCTGCTGGAGTTGAAGCCTTTAATACCTTAGCGTCAAACTGTGGGTGGAGAAGTGTGTCGAGGTTTCTAGGATCGATCATAGAAACAGCCTTCTTTTCATCGATCATACCTTCGTCAACTAAGTCACAAGCTATCTTTAAAGCAGCCTTAGCTGTTCTCTTACCGTTTCTTGTCTGGAGCATATAGAGCTTTCTGTTTTCAATTGTGAACTCCATATCCTGCATATCTCTGTAGTGGTCTTCAAGAATTTTGCAAACCTTGTTGAATTCTTCAAATGCTTCAGGGAACTTGTCAGCCATTTCAGCGATTGGCATTGGTGTACGAACACCTGCAACAACGTCTTCACCCTGTGCGTTAACTAAGAATTCACCCATAAGACCGCGGTCACCTGTAGCTGGGTCTCTTGTGAATGCAACACCTGTACCACAGTCATCACCCATGTTACCGAATGCCATCATCTGAACGTTAACAGCAGTACCCCATGAGTAAGGAATATCGTTATCACGACGGTAAACGTTAGCTCTTGGGTTATCCCATGAACGGAATACGGCTTCAACAGCACCCATAAGCTGTTCCTTTGGATCAGCAGGGAAGTCCTTACCGATCTTGTTCTTGTATTCAGCCTTGAACTGACCAGCGAGTTCCTTTAAGTCTTCAGCTGTAAGCTCAACGTCCTGAGTAACACCCTTTGCTTCCTTCATTTCGTCGATAAGTTCTTCAAAGTACTTCTTACCAACTTCCATAACTACGTCAGAATACATCTGGATGAATCTTCTGTAGCAGTCCCAAGCCCATCTTGCGTTGCCTGTCTTTGCTGACATTGTTTCAACAACATCTTCGTTAAGACCGAGGTTTAAGATAGTATCCATCATACCTGGCATTGAAGCTCTTGCACCTGAACGAACAGATACGAGGAGAGGATTCTCCTTATCACCAAATTTCTTACCGCAGATTTCTTCCATTTTTGTGATGTTTTCCATGATTTCAGCCTGGATAGCATCGTTGATCTTACGGCCATCTTCATAGTACTGAGTACAAGCCTCAGTAGAAACTGTGAAGCCCTGTGGAACAGGGAGACCGATTTTTGTCATCTCAGCGAGGTTAGCACCCTTACCGCCGAGAAGCTCTCTCATTGTTGCGTCACCTTCTTTAAAAAGGTAAACATACTTTTTTGACATTTTAAAGTACCTCCATGTTTATATTGTAAAGTTTATTACTTTGCACATTATCGTAGCTCTTTAAAAAAATCTTTAAGGAGCTTTGAACACTCTTCCTCGCATATGCCGCAGTAATATTCAACACCGCGCATAGGGGAATCATTGTCCAGTAAAAATTTATCGGATACAACGCATCCGCCTGATTTGTCATATGCACCAAAGAAAAGCCTGCGTATTCTTGCGTGGGATATGGCTCCCGAGCACATTGCACAAGGCTCTAAAGTGACGTATAAGTCACAGTCATCAAGCCTCTGTGTTTTGAGAACTTTTAAAGCCTTGTTTATTGCTATAAGCTCTGCATGGCAGAGGGGATTATTTTCTGCCTCGCACAGGTTATGAGCAGAGGCGATAACCACGTCATCCTTAACGATAACAGCCCCAACAGGAACCTCTCCGGATGCGGCAGCAAGCTTTGCTTCGTGGATAGCAAGTGACATAAATCTGTTTTGCATAATCTTCATTTTAAACGCGACAAATCCCTACATATCTGAATATGCAGGGATTACTACTCTTCGCAGTTATTACTTCTGGATAAATGGGTCAAGTTCGCTGAGCAAGGTATCGCAGTCATCAGAGTGTGCTTCTACTTTGATAGGCTGGGTAAGGTCAAGACTGAAAATGCCCATAATTGACTTTGCATCAACAACATAACGACCTGATGTAAGGTCAATTTCAAAATCGTACTTTGAAACAGCATTAACGAATGCCTTAACGTCATTGATTGAACTTAAAAGAACTGAAAATTCCTTCATAAAAACTCAACCTCCTGAAAATATACAAATAATATTGACATAGTGTCCATTAAATTATATAATTTTTTCTTGAAATAGTCAATTGAAAAATATATAATTATTATATGAATTTGCCTTGATAAATTTATGCAATAGTTATAAGATATTCGAAAAAAGTCAGAAAAAACGACAATAAAGGTGAAATGAGGTGTCAAAAATAAAGGTAAAGTTTATAACCCTCGGCTGTAAAACAAATATATACGAAAGCGAAGCCATGGCACAGCTTTTTGAAGAAGCAGGATATCAGGTGGTAACAAAAGGCGCGGCGGATATATGCGTTGTTAACACCTGTACGGTGACAGGCACAGGTGCGGCAAAAAGCCTTAAGATGATACGACGCGCCGCCCGTGAGAACAAAGATGGCATAATTGCTGTTACAGGTTGCCTTGCACAAACTGAAGCAGAAAAGCTTTTGAAAGAAGAAAAGATAGATGTTATTATCGGCAACAAATACAGAAAAGATATTGTAAGTTTGTGTGAAAAAGCAAGACTTGGCGAAAAGGTTTGTATGGTTGAAGAGGCTCGTAATATCACTGAATATGAGGAGCTTGGCATAGTCCACAGACAGAGAAGAATAAGAGCGGAAATAAAAATTGAAGATGGTTGTAATAACTTTTGTACATATTGCAAAATCCCGTATGCAAGAGGGCCTGTTCGTTCAAGAGATTTAGAGATAATAAAAAAAGAGGCAGAGGTTTTGAAAAATGACGGATATTCTGAAATCGTTCTGACAGGCATCCACATAGGCTCTTATGGAAAGGATTTGGATGGAAAAATCGGGCTTATTGACGTAATTGAAGAGGTCTGCAAAACCGCAGAAAATGTCAGGATAAGACTTGGCTCATTAGAGCCTGTTATGATAACCGAAGAATTTGTTAAAAGAGCGGCAGTTCTTAAAAACTTATGTCCGCAATTTCATCTGTCCTTGCAAAGCGGATGCGACAAGACCTTAAAAGCAATGAACAGACATTATAAAACTGCAGATTTTAAAAAAGCCGTTGAGAACTTGCGAGCAAGCTTTAAAGACTGCGCCATTACAACAGATTTGATAGTTGGCTTCCCCGGGGAAACAGAGGAAGATTTTGAATTGTCAAAAAGGTTTTGTGAAGAAATTTTCTTTGCTCAGATGCATATTTTCCCCTATTCTGTCAGGGAAGGAACCCTTGCGGCAAAGCTTCCGGACAGGGTTGATGAAAAGACAAAAACAGACAGAACTCATATAATGTTAGAAAGGGCAAAAGAAATGAAAAAAAGCTTTTGCGAAAAGTTTATAAATCAGGAAGAAGAGGTCCTTTTTGAGCAGGAAAAAGATGGTGTCTGGAGCGGAATGACGCCGAATTACATAGAGGTTCGTAAGCATAGCGAAAAAGACCTTCGCGGTGTTTGTGAAAAGGTCTTTTTTTCAGAATATAATGAAGAGGGAGAGTTTTTAGTTGCCGAGTAAGGTCAACGGACAAGCTCCTTTAAAATAGGGAAAACTCCCTCATATACTTTATCAAAGTCCGAAAGAGGAAGAGGATTTTGACCAAGCCCGATTTCTATTGTGAAAGCGGGCTTTTTATATTTTTTGATGAACCAGTCCTTATAGCCTCCGTATGATGCTATTCCTTCAGGGATGTCGCGCTTGTAGTTGCTTACGGCCTCAAAACGGGAAAGATAGTCCTCTGTTCCATCGGGAACAATGCCGCAAAAATCATAATATATTACCTCTCCCTGACTGTGAAGGGAAGCAGTTATGTCAAACACGTTCTGTCGGGTGAAGTTTGCAACAGCCTTGGATTCAGGCTCTGATTCAGGGAAGCTCCCTCCGTATCTGGTGGGCCCGGGCTCTGTTATGCCCCAAAGAATTTCGGTTTGTCTGGAAAGCTCCCACAATGCATCATAGTTGTGGTTTAAGTCAACACCTTTTGCGTTTGCCTGCCAGTAAATGCCTCTTGAAGCGATTTCCACTCCGTCGGGATTGACCATCGGCACAATATATACCGATGAAGAGGTTAAAACCTTACTGGTGGCAAGGGCTTTTGCGAATTCAACAAGAACCTTTGCGGTAAGCCATTCTGTTCCGTGGTGACAGCCGTTAAGAAAAATGCGACGGGGACCGTTTCCCCATTTGATTGCATAAATAGCCCGGTTTTCTACGGTTTTTCCTATAGAAAAAACAGGAATATGAGGGTATTCATTTTTAATGGATTTTAAGTCGGATACAAGATCTTTGTATTTGTAAGATAAATTATTCATAGCAGGTCACATCCTATATAATAATTAGGTAGAAAAAGGGCAATAAACATTGCAAAGCAAAAAAATTAAAAGAAAAAACACCAAGATGTAGTATTGTTGTAACAATTATATGCAAGATATTTGGCAAACAGAAACAAAAAGCAAAAAATAAAAAATTTTTTTCAAAAAGGTATTGAAAAAAAGATTTTTCTGTAGTATAATGCATTATATATAATTGAAAATAAAATTAGAATGCGGTGGGGTGTCTTTATACCCCGCTTAAGAATGGGTTTGGTTTATTTATAAACAATGAGCTTGTTTGAGCATTCCTTCAAATACATCTTTAGAGAAAGGAGGACGCCTTGTTTTAATCTAAAACAGATTGTGGTATGCAAAACACGTATTCCGCATAAAAATGCGCGAATATGTGAAAACGGAGTCTAAAAGTTAGTATTTTAGGAGGCAAAAAGTTATGAAAAAGTTTAGTTTAGTAAAATTAACTGCAGTTTTCGTAGTTGTAGCTATGGTTTTATCCGTAGGTATGGTTGCGCTTGCTGCAAACCCTGGCGCATATGTGCCAACAGATAGATCTATACAGATTACAGATATTACTTGCGTTGCAAGTACAACAGTAACAGGTCTTTACAACGTTACTGTTAAGTGCGAAGTTTCAAACGACGCAATGGATAAGAACGCTATCGGCGTTACAATGCTTACATATGCAAAGAAAGACAATAGTCTCAATGCAACAGAATTAGGTTATGATGCATATGATGACACAATGCAGATCGTAGGTATTGATCAGAAGCAGAGAGAAGACGGCGTTAACGCTGTTGAATTTACTTTCGCTGTTACAACTGTTGATGCAGATACAAATGCATATGCAGTTCAGCCAGGTAAAGCTGCTGTTATTTTAGTTAGCGGTGACGGTTTAAACCCAGCTGCTGGCTTACTCACAATTCCAAAAGAAAAGATTGCTGCTACAGCTACTGCTGCTGAAGCTGAAAAGACTTATGATCAGTTCCTTTATTTATATAGCTATGACACAGAAGAGTCTGCACTTGAAGAACTCAAATCAGACTTTAGCCCATTATATGCTATAATTAAAGATGCTGAAGGTAATGATATTGGTGCTGTATTGATAAAAGATGAGCATCTCAAGTCAGTTGATATTTTAGATGAAATGTTTACTGCTACTGCTGTTATTCCTTCAGATGCAGAGGTTGAAAGTGATGACTACAATGTAACAATCCCTGCTGCAGGTTTGACTGTTACAATTGATGGCTTTATAATGATGATTGCTTGGGAAGCTGATACAGTTGCTGCTAAGTTTGAAACAGCTCAGAACGTTATCATTGATTCTATCGTAGGCGAAGAAGACATTAAGGGTCTCTTCCTCGGTCAGACAGTTGAAGTTAGCAATTCAGCAGTTGAAGCTGCAAAGGCTAATGTAACTGTTACAGATGAAATGATTGTTGCTGCTGAAACAAATCCAGCAGAATTCGCTGTTGATGGTGTATTCAACTACACAATCACAATCCCTGACACAGCTGATTACACAGTTGCAGAAAGTGTTAACACAATCGCTGTTTCAGTTACAATTGTTGAAGCTCCATCAGATCCATTCGATATCGTAACTGTTGAAATCGCTGGTGAGTATGGTAAGTTATACACAGGCGAAGAAGGCGCTACTAAGGATGAAATTGTTGCAGAAGTTATCCTTGACCTTCAGTCAAACACAGGTTTAACTGCTACAGTTAAGGGTGCAAATGATAACGAAATCGAAACTTGGTTCATTAACGAAACAACATGGGCATACGATGCTGCAAACGACGTATTCACAGCTGAAATCGTTAAGCCAAGTGATGATATGTTAGGTGTAAACGCAAGCAACTTAAAGGTTGAAATCGATGATATCGAAATCACAGTTGTTGAACCTGAAGGAGAACCAGTATTCCTTGGTGATGTTAACTTAGATGGCAGAGTTAACTTATCAGACGTAAATGCACTTAAGTTCCACGTTAACGGTAAGAGAACTAACGATGATATTGCTGATGAAGATTCAGTAAGCTTTGCTGCTGCTGATGTTACAGCAGACGGAAGAGTTAACTTATCAGACGTAAATGCACTTAAGTTCCATGTTAATGGTAAGAGAACTAATGGTGACATTGGAACAGCACAGGTTGGCGTAAAGCCTGCTGAATAAGTGGTTTTCACTTGTAAAATTATTAAATGACAAACATGAGAGCAAGTGTTTTTGCTCTCATGTGAGTCGAAACTACAAATTATATAGACACAAATATAAATGGAGGAAAGAACAATGAAAATTTTTAAGAAGATTTCTGCTATTGTATTAGTTGTAGCAATGTTATTCTCAATGATGTCATTTGGCGCTTTTGCTGCTATTGATAATGTTGATATAAGCTATAAGGTAAAGGTAGCAGGCAATGAGGTTACTGAAGTTAAGGCTGGCACAACAGTAGATGTTGAAATTTACTTAACAGCTGGCAGATATGAAAGTATTTTGGCTCTATGGAACATACCTGAAGCAGTTGAAGATAGTAGTGCTTTCATAGGTTCAATCGTAAAGGGTATTGAAACAAATTCTTTAGAGCTTAATGATGATGTAAAGTTATATTTAGAAGCTGAAGGTGTTGACGTAACAGCTGATGCTCCTGTTTTAACAGTTCCTGTTGCTATTCCTGCAGGTGCTGCAGAAGGTAGCTTTGACTTACTTGCTCTTACAGATTTCTCTGCTTATGATGAAAACTATGACGAGCCTACATATGTATCAGCGAATGCAACAGTATCAGTTATTCCTGTTTGGTACGCTACAGCTGCTACAGTAGAAGATACAACAGCTTCTGTTGCTTATGGTACAGCTGCTGATGCAATCGACTTCCCAACAGAAGCTACAATTGCTAATGCAGATGGTTCAAAGACAGTTACAGCTCCTATCACAGGTTGGGCTTGCGCTGACTACAATGCAAACGTTCCTGGTGATTACACATTCACAGGTACAGTTGCAGCAGGCGAATATGGCGCTGCTACAGTAGAAGCTGACTTAACAGCTACAGTTACAGTTACAGTTAACAAGATTACTCTTACAGCTGATATGATCGAAAACGATCTCGAAGGCGTTATCGCATTAAGCGACACACCAGTTGCTCTCGTAGATGCAGCTGCGGCTCTTCCACAGGTTGCAGTTGTTGGTGATGTAGAATTACCTATCACATGGACAGCTCCTGAAACAGTTGATGCAAGCGTTGCTGGTGCTGAAATCGCAGTTACAGGTACAGTTACAGGTACAGGTATCTACGAAGGTACAATAGAAGTAACAGGTACACTTAAGGTTATGGCTAACATTGAAGCTGCTACAGTTAAGGTAACAGGTACAAAGACATCAAAGCCTTCAGTTAAGGTTACTGTTCCAGTTGAAGAAATCGCTGCTGATCAGGTTATCACAGTTGTTATTACAGATGAAGAAGGCGAAGAACTCGACGCTATCGAATACACAATTACAGCAGCTGATATCGAAGCAGCTGATGAAGAAGGTGTAGTTGCTATTAGCTTCAAGGGCGAAACAACATTTGGCGAAATGGGTCTTGGCTCAGGTGATACATACGAATACGTTGCAAAGATCGGCGACATCGTTTTAGGTGCTGTTGATGAAGATGGTAACGCTGTTTCTCAGGAAGGTTCTATCAGAATTTCAACATCAACAGGCGGAACAACAGTTCCTTCAGGCACAGCTCCAGAAGCTCCAGTAGCTCCTGAAACTCCAGTAGCGCCTGAAACACCAGTTGCTCCAGAAACTCCAGCTGATCCTGAAGCTCCTGTAGCTCCTGAAACACCAGTTGTTGAAGGTTTTGCAGACGTTGCAGGTCACTGGGCTGCAGATAGTATCAACACTCTCGTTGAAAAGGGTATTGTAAATGGTAAGTCAGCTACAGAATTTGATCCAGAAGGAACAGTTACACGTGCTGAATATACAAAGATGATCGTTGTTGCTTTAGGTCTCGACACAACAGCTGCTCAGGCTGCATTCGCTGACTGTGCTGCAGATGCTTGGTTCACACCATTTGTTGCTGCTGCTGCAGAAGCTGGTATCGTTGCTGGTATCTCTGATACAGAATTCGGTCCTGATGCATTAATCACACGTGAACAGATGGCTACACTTCTCTTCAGAGCTGTTCAGTACAAGAACGCAGAAGTTGCTGCTGGCGCAGAACTCACATTTGCAGATGCTGAAGCTATCAGCGATTACGCTAAGGACGCTATCGCTTGGGCTGCAGGCGCTGGCATTATCAACGGTGTAGGTGACAACACATTTGCTCCTGCTGACAATGCTACAAGAGCTGCTGCTGCAAAGGTTATCGCTGGCGCATTAGAAATGCTTATCGCTCAGTAATCAGTTTGCCTGATTTCAAAAAGGTGTTCGGTTTTCCCGAACACCTTTTTTATATTGTGTAACAACAATCACCAGCAATGCTGGTGGGATAAAAAAGCTTTAGTAAAAAATATCCATCTTTGATTTATTTCGGCGGTTGGTTAGAGCCGCCTCAATTATATCAAAGAAGGAATCAAAAATGAAACTTGATACAGAATGTTTATCACATACAAGATGAAATTACAAGTATCACATAGTGGTTACACCTAAATATTGTCTACAGGTAATGTATGAAAAAATAAAGAAAGATATAGGGATAGTGTTAAGGAAACTGTGCGAATATAAGCAAGTGGAAATTTTAGAAGCAGAAGCATATAACGACCATATTCATATGTTGGTAAGCATACCACTCAAATATAGTGTGTCTCAAATTATGTGATATTTGAAAGGGAAAAGCTTACTGATGATATTTGAGAAGTATGCCAATATGAAATTAAATATGGTAACAGATATTTTTGGTGTAGAGGATATTATGTAGATACAGTAGGAAGAAATAAAAAGGCAATGGTTATTATTTGTGGGGGACGTTCGGAAGGCTTGGCTCTTCACAAACTTCCATATATTGTGCATATTAAAAAAGTTGGCTCTTTATTTTGTGGTTGTATAGGGTTTGTTAAAAAAATACTTTAAAACACTTGACAATGGCGGACAAACGTGATAAAATAATATAGATTTTCGTGTGAAATAATTTAATACTTAATATATAGAAGGAGGGGTAGGAATGCTTAGAACATACCAACCTAAAAAGAGACAGCGTGCAAAGGAACACGGTTTCAGAAAAAGAATGAGTACCAAAAATGGTCGTAAGGTCTTAGCTAGAAGAAGACTTAAGGGCAGAAAGAAGCTGTCCGCATAAAAGACGCTTTGGGCGTCTTTTTGACTATATTGGGGAATATTTTATCTCTTTTGTGATTAATATGAAGAAGATTGTCAGTTTAACAAGGAATTCGGATTTTCAGCGCTTGTATAAGAAGGGTAAAAGTGCTGTGAAGCCAACAATGGTAGTGTATTCTATAAAAGGTCGTGGCAAGATGGTCAGACTTGGGATTACAGCTACTAAAAAGCTTGGAAGCGCTGTTAACCGAAATCGTGCCAAAAGAAGAATACGCGAACTGTTTCGCGTGAAGCAGGATGAATTTGTTAAAGGGCAGGATATTTGTATCGTTGCCCGAAGCAGAATTTTAAGTGCAGAGTATGATAAGGTCTGCGCAGATTTTATGTCTGCTGCAGAGGAACTTAATCTTATTGCGGAAAATTTATGAAAAAGATACTTATAAAAAGTATAGAGTTTTATCGAAAGCGGATATCTCCTTATAAAAAACCTTGTTGCAGGTTTTATCCCACCTGTTCTCAATATGCCATTATGGCTATAGAAAAGTATGGGGCGGGAAAAGGCTCTTTGAAGGCTATATGGAGAATATTGCGCTGTAACCCATTTAATAAGGGTGGTATTGATTATCCGTAACGCAAGTGCTTTGCTATCTGATAAGGAGGAATAAAATTGTCTTACATAATGGCTGCGCTCGGATGGGTGCTCAGGGTATGTAGTGACCTTACAGGCAACTATGGCGTTGCTATAATTTTATTTACTGTTTTAATTAAAGCTGTTCTTCTGCCGCTTACTGTTAAGCAGCAGAAGTCTATGCTTAAAACACAAAAGCTTCAGCCACTTTTAATGGAAATACAACAGAAGTATGCCAATGATAAGGAAAAGCTTAATCAGGAAACAATGAAGCTTTATCAAAAGTATAATGTAAATCCTATGAGCGGATGTTTGCCTCTTTTGATTCAGCTTCCGATTCTTATGATGCTTTACTGGGTTGTAAGAAAGCCGGTTGTATATATCATGGGCTTTGGCGAAGATGAAGTATGGCGAATTATAAGCGCTGTTACTGAATGGGCAGAAAATGGCGGTTCTATGGAAAGCTTTTTGTCCGCAGTAGGCATTGATTCTTTAAATGTGTTGACAGATAATGCTTACAAAATGTTTGGCAACTATGAAATCCAGATAGCAAGATTTCTTGATATGAATCCTGAAATTATGTCAAGCCATTGGATAACTGAAACAGGTAAGAACTATCTTACTATTAACTTTAACTTCCTTGGCCTTGATATGTCACAGACACCAAACCTTAATGCATTCTTTGGAGTGTTTATAGGAAAGGCTCATCTGGTTACACTTGATGTTGCGCTTCTTTGGATAATTCCATTATTGTCAGGTCTTAGTGCTTGGCTTACATCAGAGCTTACAAAGAGACAGAATCCACAGGCACAGCAGCAAACTAACAAAGACGGTGAACAGGCACCAAACCCAATGAAGGGTATGATGATTATGATGCCTCTTATGTCTGCATGGTTTGCGTTTACACTTCCTGCGGCTATCGGTCTTTACTGGATAATCAGTAATATTTTATCACTCGTTCAGCAGGTAATATTAAATAAGGTTTTAAACCCTGGTATCAGCCAGGAAGAGATAGAAGGAGAGATTGTAAATGCCAAGAAAAATAGAAAAAAGCGCAAAAAATAAAGATGAAGCTTTGCGCCTTGCGGCAGAAGAATTTGGTGTCTCTGTCGACGAATTGTCATTTGAAGTTGAAAGAGAAGTAGGAAAAGGCCTTATGGGTCTTCTTATCGGCAAAGAGGTTGTAATCTCTGCTTGGGTTACAAAGGAAGCCGAGGAAGAAGAAAAGGTTAAGAATATCGCAAAGGAACGCGCGCAGTCAGAAGTTTTGGAAAGCGGTTCAAATCCATATGCTCCAAAAGTTGCTCCTGAGGCAAAAGATAGTGCAAGCGAAGACAGAAAGAAGAAGGCAAAGGCTGCCCTTGATCAAAAAAAGGTTCAGGAAAAGAAAGCAGAGCCTGATACTGAAAAGAAGGCTGAAAAGGCTGATAACAAAAACCGTGAGGTAACAGAAAAGTCTTTAGAAGATGCAAATTACTTTGTAACAGAGCTTGTTCACAGAATAGGTCTTGCTGATGCAGAGGTTACGGTTACAAACGGTGGAGACAAGGTTGATGTTGACGTTGCAGGTTCAAAAATGGGTCTTCTCATTGGTAAAAGAGGAGATACTCTTGATGCAGTTCAGTATCTTACAAGCCTTTATGTAAACAAGGCTAAAAATTCTTATATCAAGGTAAACGTTGATACAGAAGGCTATCGCGCAAAGAGAGAAGAAACTCTTGTTAAGCTTGCAAAGAGTTTAGAAAGACGTGTTGTTCGTCAGGGTGGTGCTGTTACATTGGAGCCAATGTCACCAAACGAGAGAAGAATTATTCACTCTGCACTTCAGGACAGCGACAGCGTTAAGACATACAGCATAGGTGAAGAACCAAACCGTAAGGTTGTTGTTTCTGCTAAATAACTGTGAGCTATAAGTTTTTTGAAAACACAGAGTGTGAGTACTATCCATGCCACAAGACAGAGAAAATAAATTGTCTGTTTTGTTTCTGCCCTTTATACAATATGAAGGAATGCGGCGGAGATTTTACTTATGCAGAGATAAAGGGTAATATGGTAAAGGATTGCAGCGGATGCACTTTTCCCCATAACCCTGAAAATTATGAAAAGATAATAGAAAAGATAGAGAAAGGATGCTGAAAGGGCATCCTTTCTTAAATAAAAGCTGCGAAAATAACAATATGTCTACGGTGATTTTATTTATGACCCAAGATGTTGTATTTTCGCGATTTTTCCAATATTTTTCGAAAAATATATTGACAAAACGTTGATAATATGATACAATTACAAGTACCTCTGAAAAGGGGTTTTATTTGTGTTGTAGAAGTGACGGAAATGAAGATACATATTTATCGGCCTTTTTGTTGCTTTTGAAATCAAGATAATGAGGTGAATGAAATGCAAACAAAGATTACATTAGCTTGTACTGAATGTAAGCAGAGAAACTACGATACTACAAAGAATAAGCAGAACTGCCCTGACAGACTTGAAATGAACAAATATTGTCCGTTCTGCAGAAAGCATACTTTGCATAAGGAAACAAAGTAAGGAGATTTGGATATGGATAAAACAAAGCCTAACATTTTCACCCGTATGGTGAATTATTTCAAGGAAGTAAAGGCTGAAATGAAGAGGGTTGTATGGCCTTCGTTCTCCAAGGTTAAGCAGAACACTATCACAGTTATCGTATACGTTATAATTGTTGGTATTGTTATCTGCGGTTTGGACTGGCTCTTTACTTGGCTTATGTCGTTGATGATTAGATAGGAGGGAAGGGTAGATTCCCGAGTATTATGGCATCAAAAGACGCAAAATGGTATGTTGCCCACACTTATTCCGGATATGAGAATAAGGTTATGGCTGACATTTTAAAAACCGTTGAGAACCGTAATATGTCTGATATAATTCAGGAAATAAAGGTTCCTATGGAAGAAGTTGTCGAAATTAAAGACAACAAGAAAAAGGTTGTTGAGCGCAAGATTTTCCCAAGTTATGTTATGATCAAAATGGTTATGACAGACGAAAGCTGGTACATTGTGAGAAACTGTCGCGGTGTTACCGGTTTTGTAGGTCCTGGTTCAAAGCCTGTTCCACTTACAGAGGAAGAGGTTATCAGCATGGGGCTTGAACGTCAGGAAATCAAGCTTGACTTTGAAACGGGAGACAATATCAGAGTTAAGTATGGTCCTCTCGAAGGTTTTGTCGGTGTTATTACTGATATCGAGATGGATAAAAAGAAGATTAAGGCAAAGGTTTCAATGTTTGGCAGAGATACAGATGTTGAACTTGAGTTTAATCAGGTTGAAGCTTTGGTATAAAACCCAATTAATTTGTTACCCACACGGCTGAGTCCGTTATTATATACCGCAATGCGGTTGTGGGAGGGGATATCTTTGAGTTATTCCCGATATTACCACGTTTGTGAAATGAGGAGGTGTATTTAAATGGCACAGAAAGTCACAGGTTACATTAAACTTCAGATCCCTGCAGGTAAGGCTACTCCAGCTCCACCAGTTGGTCCTGCTCTCGGTCAGCACGGTGTTAATATCATGGATTTCACCAAGCAGTTTAATGAAAAGACACAGAAAGATGCAGGTCTTATCATCCCTGTAGTAATTACAGTGTATCAGGACCGTTCCTTTACTTTTGTTACAAAGACTCCGCCAGCTGCTGTTCTTATCAAGAAGGCTTGTAAGATTCAGAAGGCTTCAGGTGTTCCTAACAAGAATAAGGTTGCAACACTCAGCAAGGCAGATTTACAGAGCATTGCTGAAACAAAGATGCCTGACCTTAACGCTGCATCTTTAGAGGCAGCTATGTCTATGGTTGCAGGTACTGCCCGTTCAATGGGTGTCACTGTTGAAGAATAGTCAACAGCTTAAAATAGTGGGAGGGGTATAAATATCCTGCAGAACCACATTAGGAGGATTAGAAATTGAAGAAAGGTAAAAAGTATCAGGACAGCGTTAAGCTGCTTGAAAAAGGAAAGTTATACGACACCGCTGAAGCTTTGGATTTAGTTTGCAAAACTGCAACTGCAAAGTTTGACGAAACAGTTGAACTTCATATTAAGCTCGGTGTTGACTCAAGACACGCTGACCAGCAGGTAAGAGGTGCGGTTGTACTTCCTAACGGAACTGGTAAAGACGTACGTGTTTTAGTTTTTGCACGTGAAGGCAAGGCTGATGAAGCTAAGGCTGCAGGTGCAGATTACGTTGGTGCAGACGAACTTGCACAGAAGATTCAGACAGAAAACTGGTTTGACTTCGATGTTGTTGTTGCTACACCTGACATGATGGGTGTTGTTGGTAGAATCGGTAGATTACTCGGTCCTAAGGGCCTTATGCCAAACCCAAAGGCTGGTACTGTTACACCTGATATTGCAAAGGCTATTGCTGATATTAAGTCAGGTAAAATTGAGTATCGTCTTGACAAGAGCAACATTATCCACTGCCCAATTGGTAAGGCATCATTTGGTGCAGAAAAGCTTGCTGGTAACTTCGACGCTCTTATGAACGCAGTTATCAAGGCTAAGCCAGCAGCTGCAAAGGGTCAGTACTTAAGATCAGTTACCGTTGCATCTACAATGGGCCCTGGTATTAAGATTAACCCAAGTAAGCTTGCTTAATTAAAACTTGCTTAATTAAAAAATAATAATATTTATTATATGTTCCGCAGACAGTAGGTGGCATTAGCCGTAAGTCCTACCGAGGATACAGATGCAAAATCATGCACTTTTCCCCGGATGTCTGTGACATTCGGGGTTTTTTGTTGATATTCCTGGCGGAATTAATTGCAGAAAGGAGGATATCACAATGCCAAGTGAAAAAGTTTTAGAAAACAAAAAAGCGATAGTTGAACAGCTTAAGGTAAGAATGCAGAACGCACAGGCAGGTGTTTTCGCCGACTACAGAGGTTTAAACGTTGCTCAGGATACTGAACTTCGTGTTAAACTCAGAGAAGCAGGTGTTGAATACACTGTTGTTAAGAATAACCTCACACGTTTTGCTGCAAAGGAAATTGGTTTCGATGCTTTAGATGAAACATTGCACGGACCTACTGCTCTTGCTACAAGTGATACAGACGTTATTGCTCCTGCAAAGGTTTTAGTTGACTTTGCAAAGGAAAACGATGCTCTTGAAATTAAGGCAGGCTTTATTGACGGTAAGGTTGTTTCTGTTGATGAAATTAAGATGTATGCTGCAATTCCATCAAAGGAAGTTCTTATCTCAAAGATGCTTGGATCTCTGCAGTCACCTATCAGCGCTCTTGCAAGAACATTGCAGGCAATCGTTGATGAAGAAGCTGTACCTGGTCAGGCAGCACCTGCTGAAGAAGCAGCTCCAGTTGAAGAAGCAGCTCCAGTTGAGGAAGCAGCTCCAGCTGAAGAAGCGGCACCTGCTGAAGAAGCAGCTCCCGCTGAAGAAGCAACTACAGAAGAATAATCTTGTTTTTGCTTAAAATTTAGAAATTATAGAAATTATTTAGAAAATTTATTTTAATGGAGGAAAATTAAAATGGCTGACGTAACAAAGATTCTTGATGAAATTAAAGAATTAACATTACTTGAAGTAAATGACCTTGTAAAGGCATTAGAGGAAGAATTTGGTGTATCTGCTGCTGCTCCTGTTATGGTTGCAGGCGCAGGCGCTGCTGCTGGTGCAGCTGCTGAAGAAAAGAGCGACTTTGATGTTGTTCTCGCTTCAGCTGGTGACCAGAAGATTAAGGTAATTAAGGTTGTTAGAGAAATCACAGGCTTAGGTCTTGCTGAAGCAAAGGCTTTAGTTGACGGTGCTCCTAAGACACTTAAGGAAGCTGTTGCTAAGGAAGAAGCTGAAGAAATGAAGGCTAAGCTTGAAGAAGCTGGTGCAACAATCGAACTTAAGTAATTTAAGTATTTCATCAAAACGGTTCGGATTTTCCGAACCGTTTTTTCTTTTGCAATAAAATACTTGATTATGTAATTATTATTTGGTATAATATTAAAGATATGGAGGCTTTTAGTATGTTTGAGTATATTTCAGGAAAGCTAATTCAAAAAACAAACAGTTATGCAGTTGTTGATGTAAACGGTGTGGGTTATCGTATAAACTCTACGCTTTCTTCTCTTGCGAGCATTGGCGAAGAAGGAAGCACAGTTAAGCTTTATATCTATATGCATATAAACTCTACCTCTGATATCTTTGCGTTATATGGTTTTGCAACCCCTGAAGAAAGACAGACCTTTGAAATGATTTTAGGGGTTTCGGGTATAGGTGCAAAAACTGCGGCGGCGCTTCTTTCAAATATATCTACATCAAAGTTTGCTCTTTGTGTTGTTACAGGGGACAGCAAGTATTTATCATCTAACACCCCGGGCCTTGGACCAAAAGGTGCACAGAGGATTATTTTAGAGCTTAAGGATAAGTTTAAGAATGTAGAATTAGACGGAACTGATGCAGAAGAAATTTTCGTTGAAGGTTCGGATAATAACAACGAGGCTGTGTCTGCCCTTGTTGTTTTGGGATATAGCAAAGCTGAAGCTGAAAAGGCTCTTAAGGGTGCTAACGGCACAGTAGAAGATAAAATAAAATATGCTTTAAAGAATTTAATGTAGGGATTGAGTTAAATGGAATTCGATAGCGATAGCAGAATTGTTACCACTGCAGAAGTAAACGGTGACAGCGAAATTGAATATAGCTTAAGACCTAAAAGGTTTGACGAATATATAGGACAGACAAAAGCAAAGGAAAATCTTAAGGTTTTCATAGATGCGGCAAAAAAACGAGGGGATTCATTAGACCACGTTCTTCTTTATGGACCTCCGGGGCTTGGTAAAACAACTCTCGCAGGGATAATCGCAAATGAAATGGGCGTTAATCTAAGAATTACTTCGGGCCCTGCCATAGAAAAGCAGGGGGATCTGGCGGCGCTTCTTACAAATCTCGGTGAAGGGGATATCTTGTTTGTGGACGAAATTCACCGCTTAAGCAGAAGTGTTGAGGAAATCTTATATCCTGCTATGGAAGATTATGCCCTTGATATTATTATAGGAAAGGGTCCATCTGCAAGGTCAATTCGTCTTGATTTACCACGGTTTACCTTAATCGGTGCTACAACAAAGGCAGGTGCTTTAACAGCACCTCTCCGTGACAGATTTGGGGTTATTTCAAGACTTGAAATATATAAAAAAGAAGAGCTTTCTGAAATAGTTAAGCGAAGTGCAGATATTTTAAAGGTTGATATTGACGAAGAGGGAGCTATAGAAATTGCTTCAAGGTCACGAGGTACTCCTCGTATAGCCAACAGGCTTTTAAAGAGGGTAAGAGACTTTGCTGAGGTTATTGCAGATGGAGCAATAACAAAAAAAGTAGCAAGCGAAGCCCTTTTAAAGCTTGAGGTTGACTCACTTGGTCTTGATGCCATTGATAAGAGAATGATAATGTCTGCTATTGAGTTATATAATGGTGGCCCTGTGGGGCTTGATACTCTTGCCGCAACGATTGGTGAGGAAAGCGACACAATAGAAGATGTTTATGAACCATATTTGATGCAAATAGGATTTTTAAGCAGAACTCCAAGAGGAAGGGTTATAACACCTCTTGCTTATGAACATTTTGGTGTTCCATATAAAGAGTGATATATGAAAGGATAGAGAAAAATGGGAGAAAAGAAAAAATATTATATTACAACAGCCATTGCGTACACATCAAGAAAGCCTCACATCGGCAACACTTATGAAATTGTGTTAACAGACGCAATTGCAAGATTTAAGAGATATTTAGGCTATGATGTGTTCTTCTGCACAGGTACAGACGAGCATGGTCAGAAAATTCAGGAGCTTGCTGAAGCATCAGGAAAGTCACCGCAGGAATATGTTGATGGTGTAGCCGCTGAAATCAAGGATATCTGGGATTTAATGAACACAAGCTACGATAAGTTCATAAGAACAACTGATGATTATCATGTAGAAACTGTTCAGAAAATCTTTGAAAAGTTAGTTGAGCAGGGAGACATCTATTTAGATTCATATGAAGACTGGTACTGTACTCCTTGTGAATCTTTCTGGACAGAGACACAGTTGGTTGACGGAAAGTGCCCTGACTGCGGAAGAGAAGTTCATAAGCAGCACGAGGAAGCATACTTCTTTAAAATGAGCAAGTATGCAGACCGATTAATGAAATATATTGAAGAAAACCCTGAATTTATTCAGCCGGAAGCGAGAAAGAAGGAAATGATTAACAACTTCTTAAAGCCTGGTCTTCAGGACTTATGTGTTTCAAGAACAAAGATAGACTGGGGTATTCAGGTGCCTTCTAATCCGAAACATACTGTTTATGTATGGCTCGATGCCCTCACAAACTATATAACAGCATTAGGGTACAGATGCGACTCAAAGGGAGATAACTATAACAAATACTGGCCTGCAGACGTTCATATTATCGGTAAGGATATTTTAAGATTCCATACAATTTACTGGCCAATATTCCTTATGGCTCTCGGTGAACCATTACCAAAGCAGATTTTTGGTCATCCTTGGCTCTTAAACGGTGAGGATAAGATGAGTAAGTCATTAGGTAACGTAATATACGCTGATGACCTTGTTAAGAACTTTGGCGTAGACGCAGTCAGATACTACGTTCTCCACGAAATGCCATTTGCATCAGACGGTAACATCACTTTTGAAACATTGATTTCAAGATTTAACTCTGACCTTGCAAATACTTTAGGTAACCTTGTTAACAGAACAGTTTCAATGATTAATAAGTATTTCGATGGTGAAATTCCTGCTGTATCTGAAAAGACAGACTTTGACGAAGATCTTGCAAATACATGTATCGAACAGGCAAAAAAGACAGCAGAATGTATGGATAAGCTCCGTGTTGCAGATGCAATGGACTGTATTTGGGCAATTGTAAACAGAGCAAATAAGTATATTGACGAAACAATGCCTTGGGCGCTTGCAAAGGCAGATGACGGAAGAGAAAAGCTTAAGACAGTTATGTATAACTTAATCGAAGCTATCCGTTACATCACATCTCTCATAGGCTCATTTATGCCTGATACACAGGTAGCTATCAAGAAGCAGACAGGTGCAGATGAATTATCATGGGAAAGCCTTTCAGAATTCGGCAAGACAAAGGCAGGGGTTAAGGTAGGAGTGGCAGAGCCTCTCTTTGTAAGACTTGACCCTGAACAGAAGATGGCAGAGCTTGAGGAACAGTTCGCAAAGGCTGAACCAAAGATAGAGCTTGCACCATTTAAGGAAAACGTTTCATTTGACGATTTTATGAAGCTTGATATAAGAGTTGGCAAAGTTGTTGTATGTGAAAAGGTTCCAAAGTCATCAAAGCTCTTGAGATTTGAACTTGAAGTAGGAAGCGAAAGAAGACAGATTTTGTCAGGAATAGCCAACTACTATGAGCCTGAAGATTTAATCGGCAAAAACGTATTGTTTATTGCAAACTTCCCGCCAAGAAAGATGATGGGATACGAGTCAAACGGTATGATTTTATCTGCCGAGCATGATGGGAAGCTTGTTGTAACCTCTACGCTTGAGGATATACAGAGCGGCGCTGAAATAGTGTAAAAATAAAACTCTACTGCTAAATAGCAGTAGAGTTTTTTATCATTATATTATGTAATTCAAGATCATTATCAACGGCATATTTAATGGTGTATGCTGTTCCGCCTCTTGGAGCAGTCATATAGAATATACAATGGGAGCTGTTGTCTGCCATATATCTGTTTCGTTTTTGCATACATCCGTCATAATATTCTCCTGAAACATAAATAACATTGTCCGCAAGAGATAAAAGCCTTTCGTATTCTTCAATATCTTTCTGTTTCCATCCCTTTGTCTGATTTTTGCATGGCAGAGCAAGGGTAAGCTTTATATCAGGGTTACTTGATCTTTCATTTAAAACTGCGTTTGCGGCAAGGGTATCAAAGCCCAATGCTCCCCCTGCAATATAATGGGTGATACCTTTTTGTACAAGGTCTTTTATGGTGCTTTTTAAGTTTTCGGTTATAATGCTTTTGTGGTCGCTTCTAATAATTCTGTGCCCTGTAAAAAAGCAGGTATCTTTATATGGCATACTGCGTCTCCTCTCCCTGAATAAGTATAAATTATTATAACATACTGGAAAATCTAAGTCAAACACAGAAAAAGATGCACAAAAAAATAAGGGGTGTTTTGTAGAAAAGCAGAAAAATGTCATTTTTTGTAAAATGCTTATTTTAGATACAATAAACACAATATTTTGAGGGCGTATATGGATAAAGCCACATTATAGTGCGTAAAAATTTATATTACACCAATATTACACAGAAATGTATATTGTGCAAAACAAACAAAAAATCGGGCTATTGGGGTTTGAATAAAGAAAAAATGACGAAAAACCATTGATTTGTGGGCAAAAGTGTGCTATAATAGTGATAACCTCAATAGTTACTATGGGGAAATTTGTTTTTATTTTTTAGGGGTGGAATTTTATGCGAAAGCATATGAAGACGGCGCTTATATGTGTGGCTTTAATCCTTGGGATTCTTGCGATTCAGACAGGTGCGTTTGCTATGGAGTTTACAGATGTTCCTATAACTGCATCCTATTATAAGGCCGTTGATAAGCTTAGTAACGAAGGTGTTATACAGGGCAGAGGTGACGGTGCCTTTGGCCCCAGTGACAAAACTACCCGTGCGGAGTTTTGTGCCTTTGTTGCAAGGGCAAACAGTTATAATGCAGAATACTATTCATACGTTGCAACACCATTTACAGATGTTGCAAAAGGAAACTGGGCAGAAGGTTATATTTCATACTGTTATGAAAACGGTTATGTAAACGGTATGTCAGAAACAAGCTTTTCACCAAACGACAATGTTACATATGAGCAGGCTATTAAAATGGTTGTATGTGCATCAGGGGTTGGTACAGAAGAGCTTTCAAAGGTTGGCCCTAAATGGTATTCAGGTTATATAAATGTTGCCAAGAAGAATAATCTTTTAGACGGTGTTGAATATGAAATCGGTGAGAGCGCACCAAGAAGCTTTGTGGCACAGATAGTTTATAATTCAATGCTTGTTAAAGGTGAAAACAAAATTGCAAATGGTGGAAGCCATGCAGTTGATGTCAGCGGCAACAGATATACCGGAGGTACTAACGTTGCTGTAAACAACAAAAACGATAACAAAGAACCTGTTGTATATCAGCCGGAAGAAATCTGGGAACCAAGCCAGGAAGATGAAATCTGGAGATATTATCAGTACTACGGTGAAGATTACGAAAAGTATATGCAGGAAGATGAGAACAACGAAAAGTATACTGTTCCTGAAGAAGAGGAAGACGACTATGTATACGTTCCTATCGGTTCATCTGATGGCTTGCTTGTTGTAATTGACCCTGGTCATAACTATAACGGAGTTGATACAGGTGCGGTAGGCAATGGTCTTCGTGAACAGGATATTACATATCTTATTGCGGAAAAGCTTCAGCCGATCCTTGTAAGAAACGGATTCCAGGTTATTATGACAAGAAATTCTCTTAAGGATAATGTTTCAACAGAATCTGTAAGCAAGAGCCTTTCAAGAAGAGCGGAAATTGCTAACAGAAACGGAGCGGACTTGTTTGTTTCAATTCACTGTAACGCAGGCGGCGGAACAGGTACAGAAACATATTATTGCACAGGTTCAAATGAAAGCAAGATGTTTGCATCCTTTATTCAGGAGGGTATGCTTGATGCGGTAGGTCTTAAGGACAGAGGTGTTAAGAACGCAAGATATGCAGTTCTCAGAAACACAAATATGACGGCGGCGCTTTTAGAAACAGGCTTTATTGATTCAGCCCATGATGCAGAATATCTTGGAAGTGAAGAATATCAGCAGGCATTTGCTGAAGGTATTGCAAAGGGTATCTGTGATTATATAGGTATCGAATATAAATAAGTTTATACTGTACCGACAGCTGATGTATGCTGTCGGTATTTGTGTATTACGGAGGGTTAAGGTATGAGTGACAAAATAATAAGACCGGAGCTTTTAGCTCCAGCAGGGAATTTAGAAAAGCTTAAGATAGCATTAACATATGGCGCTGACGCAGTTTATATAGGCGGGGAGGAGTTTTCTCTTCGTATTGCGGCGGATAACTTTACCATAGACGAGATGAAGCAGGGGATAGACTTTGCAAAGAAGAAGGATAAAAAGGTTTATCTTACTGCAAACATTATTCCTCATAACAAGGACATAGACGAATACGCAAAGTATTTAAAAGAGGTCAAGGATATAGGTGTAGATGCAGTTATATTATCTGACCTCGGTATGTTTGATATTACCCGCGAGATAGCTCCTGACCTTGATGTGCACATAAGCACACAGGCGAACAACGTGAATTACAGAAGTGCGCAGAAGTGGTACGAAATGGGAGCAAAGCGTGTAATTCTTGCAAGAGAAATGTCTATGAACGAAATTTCTGAAATACGAGAAAGAGTAAGCCCTGAACTTGAGCTTGAAGCATTTGTTCACGGGGCAATGTGTATCTCATATTCAGGCAGATGTTTGTTGAGCAATTATATGACAGAAAGAGACAGTAACCAGGGTGCGTGCTCACATCCTTGCAGATGGAAGTACTATCTTATGGAAGAGCAGAGACCAGGCGAATATATGCCTGTTTTTGAAAATGAGAGAGGAACATTTATCTATAACTCAAAGGACCTTTGTATGATAGACCACATCGACAAGCTTATTGAAAGCGGCCTTTCAAGCTTTAAAATAGAGGGAAGAGTTAAGTCTGAATTCTACGTTGCAACAGTTGTTGCGGCATACAGACAGGCAATAGACAGATATCTTGAAAACCCAAAGGACTGGAAGATAGACCCTGCGCTCAGAGAAGAGCTTACAAAGGTGAGCCACAGAGCATACACAACAGGGTTTTATTTCGGTAAGCCAAGCGGAAAGGAACAGCACTACGCAAGCAGTTCTTATATAAGAAACTATGATATGGTGGGAACTGTTGCAGATTTTGATGAAAAGACAATGACTGCAAAGGTTGTTCAGAAGAACAGATTTTTCGTAGGAGATGAGGTTGAGTTTTTGTGTCCTGACGGAAGCTTCTTTACAGAGAAGATAGAGAAGATAGAAGACGAAAACGGTATTGAACTTGAGGTAGCAAACAGACCTCAGAGCATTGTTTATATAAAGACGTCCAGAAAAGCAGAGAAAGATTCATTTATGAGGAAGAAGAGAGACGAGCTAAATTAAAAGGATTCTGTTACATATTTGTAAGAGATTGGCAAGGGGGAGGATATTGACTTTTAACCCCCAAGGTGATAAAATATACAAGTAATTATATGTAGTTGGTGGAATATATTAAATTTACTATATGGAGGTATAGGATTATGAAAAAAATGAGAAGACTTATGGCCCTCGCATTAACACTTGTTATGCTTGCGACCTGCGTGCCTTTTGCTTTTGCTGAAGAAGCAACTACACCTGCAGAAGCGGCAGCAACAGGCTCACTTACTGATGTTGGACAGGATCAGGTTTATTATGATGCTGTTAAGACACTTAATGTTATGGGTATTATCAACGGATATCCTGATGGAACATTCGGCCCTGACAAGAATGTTACAAGAGCAGAGTTTACAGCTATGCTTATGAGAACATTAAAGTTAGGTTCGCTCGGCAGCACATCTGTTGCAAACCTTCCTTTCACAGACGTTAGTGAAAACGATTCAAGTATCAGCTGGGCTATCCCTGATATTAACACAGCATATGCAAAGGGTGCTATAAACGGTTACGAAGATCAGACTTTCAGACCTTCAGCAAACGTTGCATATGAAGAAGCTATCAAGATGATCGTTGCAACATTAGGTTACACAGCTGACGCATCAGCAACACCTTGGTATGCAGGATACCTTACAATTGCAAACCAGAGAGGTATCACAAAGACAGCTTCAAAGTTAGGTGCTCCTGGAACACCTGCTACACGTGCTTGTATTGCACAGCTTTTATATGATTCTTTAGAAGTTAAGCTTGTTGAAAGCGGTGAAGTTACAGACAAGACTATCTTAAGTGACTACTTAGGCTACAAAAAGTGTACAGGTGTTGTTTATTCAAACGACACAACAAGCCTTATATCACCTGACATAAATCTTCGTGATGACGAGATTATGATTTATGCAAAAGAAGAAGATGCTGATGATTACGAACTTAACATCTACACAGTAGATGATGACAGCATAAAGGATTACATCGGTTATGAACTTGATTTCTACTATGTTGTATCAGGCTCAAATGTTAGAACACTTTTGTTCAGCGTTTTAAAGAGCGCAGAACCTGTTGTTATTAATGCTGCAAATGTTGATTTTACAGAATCTGACGATACAACTATTGAATATTTCAAGGAACTCGGTGACAGAAACACAGTAAAGTTAGAACTTGAAAGTGACAATGTTGTTATATACAATGGCAAGCTTTACGGAAGCGATGCTGAAGACAGCGTTTTTGAAATCGATATGATTCCTGAAATCGGTCAGGTTAAGTTTATCGATTCAGACGGTAACGAAGAGTATGACGTTATTGATATTACTGCATATGATGTATACTATGTTTCTACCAAGGCAACAGCAACATACGAAATTATCGATAACTTAGTACAGTCTGCAGCGAATAAGACATTAAAGCTTGACACAGAAAACGACAGAAACTTAACTATCGTTGATGCTGATGGCAAGAAGATTTCATTCAGCTCAATCGCAACAAGCAACATCATCTGTGTTGCAAAGAGCCGTGAAGAAAACGGTGGCGATGTATTAACAAAGGCAATCGTTGTTAAGGATAAGGTTACAGGTGCAATCACAGCTGTTAACGATGAAAAGCTCACAATCGGCAACAAGGAATATTTAGTTTCAAATGCTGCTCCTTGGATTACAGGTGCTAATGATAAGCTTGAAGCTCCTGCAAATGGTGACAGCGGAACATTCTACTTAGACTTAAACGGTGATATCGTTGCATATTCAAAGAACTCTACTTCTGCAAGTGTTCAGTACGGATATGTTGTAGCATACAGCATGGACGATGAAGACTTTGAGAGTGATGCAAAGTTCAGAGTATTAAACTCAAAGGGTACAACTGTTTACCTTGGCACTAACAGAACAACAAAGGTAGACGGAGAACCTTGCACAACAGGCGATGCAGTTGTTGAAGCATTAGAAGAAGCAGCAGACAACGGTAAGAGCGGTGTTCAGGCTGTACAGCAGCTTATTAAGTACACAACAAAGACAACTAATGGCGAAACTGTATTTGATGAAATCTACACAGCTGTTGAAGCTTCAGCCGGCAATGTAGAAGCAGACGAGCTTAAGAAACTTAAGACTATTGATAGAGATAGTCAGCCTACATATGATTCTACAGCAAAGACTTTGAAGGTTGGAGATGCAAAAATTAACATTTCAGGTGCAACAATCATTACTATACCTGAAAACGGAAAGTATGATGACTTCAAGAAGGCATCTGCATCATCATTCAGAGGTTCTTATGGTGTTGAAGCATATGACGTATCAGCTACAAACGTTCCAAAGATTATTCTTGTATACGGCGGTTCAAAGGTAAGCGGTATTGAAGATACAACACCTATCCGTATTCTTGACTCAATGAGCGAAGCAAAGAATAATGATAAAGATGGCGAAGTTATGTGGAAACTTAGCGGTTTCTATTCTTCATCATCAACGACAAAGGGCGAATTTGATGGTGACTGGGTATCTGATGAATCAGAAAGCAGTTATATAAATGACCTTGAAAAGGGTGATATCTTCAGAGCCGCAAAGGATGATGACGGATACTTTACATTTAAGGATGATGAAGGTTCAACTAAGTATGTAGAATATCTCTACAAGATAGAAGATGCTGAAGATTACTTCGGTGTAAAGGGTAGCCTTAAGGAATCAAGCTATTATGGTGTTATCGTAGGTAGCGTTATCGCTGTTGATGACGAAACAAACACATTCTCCGTTGCTCACGAATATGTTGAGCAGATGGAAGATGATGAAGAACCATACGATTCAGCAGATATGAGCTTCCTCAATGTTTCAGATTTTAAGGATGCGGCTATATTTGTTTACACAGAAACAAAGGATGGTTATGACATCGAAGAAGGTGACTATGAATCAGCTATTTTAGGCTTAAATGCACAGCATGATGGATTAGTTCCAAGTAAGGTGTTAATCTTTAAAGCTAGAGGAAAGTACAAGATGTTAATTGTTCTTCCTGAATAATAAAGGCTATAATCCGCAAGGCAAATTGCCTTGCGGGTTTTTTATAGAAGGAGAAGGTTATGCAAAAAGTAATTTCTGCACTTATAATAATGGTTATGCTCATATCATGGGTGTCGGTTATGGCGGCAAATCTGCCAAGTTCATTCTGGCCGGTAAATGATGAGTATTCCCAGGCGGTATCTAATAAAGACTATCCGAAAATAGCGGATACAGCAAGCAGAAGCATTGATATTGTTTCGGCTCTGCCTAAAGATGATCAGACGGTAGACATTATTGGCTCAAGAGCATATGAGGCGGCGTTTGCATATTACTTTATGGGTGATTATGTAAATGCAAGAAAATATTTTGAGATTTACATTCCTTATGGCGAGGAAAAAGGATGGACTGACGGAGTTAAAATCGCAAAGGAATATGTAAAGCAGCTTGCCCAGGGGATAGAAGTTTATAAGTATGCCTCCGCTTCGCAAAAATATTACGGAGCAAAGAATGAACCTCAAGGTGTTTTGTATGGGCAGATAAGCGAAACAATGAAAAACGAAGAGTCAATGGTTCTTCTTTACCTTGAGTATGGAGATACATATTTTGACTGGGCGAACGTTGTTATGAAAAAGGCTTCGGCAGAAGGAAAGTATGTAGAACTTGCCCTTAACTTCCCAAATCAGGGAAGCACAGCAAGAAGCATATCTTCAAATGATGGATATTTAAGTCAGCTGTATTCATTGTTATCATCATATCCTGATGTAAAGGTGTTTTTACGTATCGGTGCGGAAATGAATATTTGGGGAAACAGATGTACCCCTGATGAGTTCATATCTGCATTCCGAACAATATCATCATACGTAAAGCCCCTTTCAAATGTGGCTTGTGTGTGGAGCGTATCTCATACTTCTACATGGGATGTTAATATGAACGATTTCTATCCCGGTGATGAATATGTTGACTGGGTAGGGATTTCTGTTTATGCAAACAAATACTTTAACGGACAGCATTGGAGCAATGAGGAAAAGTTTAACGAAGTTTTCTTTAAGTCAGGATATAACGCAGATCCTGTAACTATGATTAAAGACATTGTTGAAACCTATGGCGACAGAAAGCCGATTATGTTTGCAGAGTGCGGAAGTGCATACAGAACAAATGGTTCCATCAACGAAGATCATCATGAGTGGGGCGCAAAATACTTAAGGGATATGTATGCTCTTGTTCCTATGGTATATCCCCAGGTAAAACTTATGGCTTATTTTAATAAGAATATGAGCTATGAGAACAACTACTACGATTTAGACGGATCATCTCCATTGACAAAAGAATACTATGATATAACAAATGCTGACTGGTTTATCCATTCAGGCGAGAGTATGGCAGATATCTATTTTGAAAAGGTCTGGGATACCATTTCTACTGATGGAAGCTTTACTTTAGGGGCATACCCTAAAATATATGGGGCTGACAGCATAACCGTTGACTATTATATAGATAATCAACATTATGCATCGGTATATGAAGCGCCATACGATGCAAGGTTTGAAAATATTACAGGAACGCGTAATCTCCACGTTGTTGCAACAGGGGATAACGGTGCTGTTGTTGAATGGGATTATGTGATAAAAAGTTCAGCAAAAGCTGAAAATGAAGGACAGTTTAATGATACCTATACATTAAATTCCGTTCAGAATGATGCCATAGCCTTCTCGGTTGATGCTAAAGTTGTTAATGGCTATGATGATGGAACGTTCAGACCGTTTAACACCATTACAAGAGGTGAGTTTGCAACTATCATCTCAAGATTTATGGGATATGAGGCAGAAGAAAAATGCACATTCTCGGATGCTTATGACCATTGGGCGTCTCCATATATCAATGCCTGCGTAAAAGCAGGAGCAATAAATGGTATTGGCAACAACTGTTTTGCTCCAGATGATAACATAACCTACGAACAGGCAGTAAAGATTATTTCTGTTGTGTGCGGTGTTGCAGACGGAAGTGAGAGCTATCCCTATGGTTTTATTGAAAAAGCAGAAGATGCAGGGCTTCTTGAAAACCTGACAGATGGTTCAAAAGAAATCGAAAAACCATTTAACCGAGTTAATTCGGTTATGATGCTTTATAACGTAAAGAATATGTGGGATTTAAAGAGATAATTATATACAAAAAAGAAAGAGTTTTTAACTCTTTCTTTTTTATTACCTTTTTGTGTCATTGCTTGACTTTTCCTACTAAAAAGTGTAAAATATATAATACCATTATTGTGCGAAAAAGTGGAAGGAGATATACAAATGGATAATTTAAAGCTTGCGGAACTTTTGTTCCCCAATATAGATAAAACACCGGAAGATTATGAGAAAATTTACCCTGAAAGAAACCTTCCTGAAGGGGCTATGGTTACACGTATCGGACCAAGTCCAACCGGATTTGTTCATTTGGGTAACTTATATAATGCTTTGATAGGAGAAAGACTTGCTCATCAAAGCGGTGGTGCATTCTTCTTAAGAGTTGAAGACACTGATGCAAAGAGAGAGGTAGAGGGCGCAGTTGAACTTCTCCTTTCTGCTATGGAATACTTTGGCATAAAGTTTGACGAAGGCGTAATTGAAAATGACGGATGCAAGGGTGAATATGGCCCATACCGTCAGAGACTTCGTAAGGATATATATCAGTGCTTTGCCAAAAAGCTTGTGGAAATGGGATATGCATACCCATGCTTCTGTAGTGAAGATGACCTTACAAAGATGAGAGAAACACAGATTGCAGACAAGTTAAACTTCGGTTATTATGGTGAGTGGGCTGTCTGCAGAAACTTATCTTATGATGAAGTCAAGGAAAAGATAGATAATGGTGAATCATACGTTTTAAGATTCCGCTCTATGGGTGATATTAACAACACAGTAGAGGTGTATGACGGAATAAGAGGTATGCTTGCCCTTCAGGAAAACTATCAGGACTTTGTTTTATTAAAGTCTGACGGAATTCCAACATATCACTTTGCTCACGTTGTGGATGACCATTTGATGCGCACAACTCACGTATCACGTGGTGAAGAATGGCTTTCAACATTGCCTATCCATGCACAGCTCTTTGACACACTTGGTTGGAAGAGACCTGTGTTCTGTCACACTCCTGTTCTTATGAAGATGGACGGAGATGTTAAGAGAAAGCTTTCAAAGAGAAAGGACCCTGAACTTGGTCTTGATTATTACAAGGCAGAGGGATATATCCCTGAAGCTGTAAGAGAATATCTTATGACAGTTTTAAACTCTAACTTTGAAGAGTGGAGAGCTGAAAATCCTGATAAGGATATGACAGAGTTTAACTTTACTTTAGAAAAGATGAGTACATCAGGCGCTCTCTTTGATATGATGAAGTTTGACGATATAAGCCGCGAGCTTATCTTTAAGATGACACCTGAAGAAATATTCGAAAAGATGTCATTTTGGTTAGCTGAATACAATCCTGAATTCAATGAATTTTTCACAAGAGATAAGGAACTTACCTTAAAGGCTATAAACGTTGGCAGAGATGCGGCTCGACCAAGAAAGGATTTGACAAACTGGAAGCAGGCAAGTCAGTTCCTCTCTATCTACTATGATGAAAGTCTTAAAATGGAAGATGCCTTCCCTGAAAACGTAAACGAAGACGACAAAAAGTGTATAATAGAAAAGTATCTGGAAAATTATAATCATAACGACGATAATTCAGAATGGTTCCAGAAGATTAAGGATATTACAGAAGAATTGGGTTATGCAGTAAAGCCGAAGGATTATAAGAAAAACCCTGAAATGTTCAAAGGTAGTATCACAGATGTCAGCAACGTAATCCGCGTAGCATTGACAGGCAGAACAAACTCACCTGACTTATGGGAAATCTGTCATATAATAGGTGAAGATGCTATGCGCGGAAGACTTTTAAAGGCTATATAATGGAGGAAACCTTATGGGAAACGATAACAGAGAATTCCGCAAGGAAAAGGTAAGCATATTTGATATGGAAAGACCTGTCTTTCCAAAAAGAGCAGTTATTACAGGCGGAATGCCATATGGTAACAAAAAGCTCCACTTCGGTCACGTTGGTGGCGTGTTTGTTCAGGCAGACGCAATGGCAAGATTTTTAAGAGACAGAATCGGTAAGGAAAACGTAATCTTTGTTTCAGGTACAGACTGCTACGGTTCACCAATTTCAGAAAGCTATCGAAAGCTGATGGAAGAGGGATATAAGGGAACAATCGAAGACTTTGTAAGAGAAAATCACGAAAGCCAGAAAAAGACTCTCGAAGAATATGAGATAAGCCTTGACTTATTTGCCGCATCAGGTCTTGATGATGCTAAAGAAGTCCATGCAGAGTTAAGCAGGGAGCTTATGGAAAAGTGGCACGAAAACGGCTGGCTTGAAAAGCTTGTTACATCACAGTTCTATGACGCAAAGGCAGGTCAGTTCTTAAACGGCAGACAGGTTGTTGGTAAGTGCCCTGTTGAAAACTGTAATTCAGACAAGGGCTATGCAGACGAATGTTCTATGGGACATCAGTATATGCCTGAAGAACTTATCGACCCAAAGAGCACATTAACAGGTGAAACTCCTGAAATGCGCGATGTTGCCAACTGGTACGTGGACTTAACAAAGTTTAAGGATATGCTCTCTGACTACGTTGACGATATCGACAAGAAAGAAAACGTAAGACCTCTTGTTGTAAATACAATTCGTGAGTTTATGACACCTCCGCTTATCTACGTTAAGAATGATTATGCAGAGGATTATGAGAAAGTAAAGGGCGAAATGCCTGAACATAAAATTGATACAGCGGCAAACAAGACATCATTCTCTTTAGAGTTTAAAGACCTTGATGACAGAGATAAGGCAAGAGATATCTTAAATGCAAACAATATCCGATTCCGTGCAGGAAAGACTCTTGTTCCATTCAGACTTACAGGTAATATTGAATGGGGTGTGCCTGCACCTGTTATTGACGGAGTTGACGGTCTTACTATATGGGTATGGCCTGAATCTTTATGGGCTCCTATCTCATTTACAAAGACATACCTAAAAAAACAGGGTAAGAGCGATGACGAATGGAAGAAGTTCTGGTGTTCTGACGATGCAGAAATTTATCAGTTTATCGGTCAGGATAATATATACTTCTATGGTATTGCAGAACCTGCACTCTTTATGGCGCTTCAGGGCAAGGATAATGTAACAGCAAGACCTGAAGACGGACATATAAAGATGCCTACATTGGTTGCAAACAACCATATCTTATTCTTAAATAAGAAGGCAAGTTCAAGCGGTAACGTAAAGCCACCTATGGCAGAAGAACTTTTTGAACACTATATGCCTGAACACTTACGTGCTCACTTCTTGGGGCTCGGTCTTGGTTTAAAGAGCGTTAGCTTCCAGCCAAAGCCTTTAAACCCTGTTGCAAATGAAAACGACCCTGATCCTGTTATGAAAGAGGGTAAGCTTTTGTCAAACGTGTTTAACAGAGTTGCACGTTCATGCTTCTACACAGCACAGAAGTATAATGACGGAAAGATGCCTCTTGGTGAAATAGAAGAAGAAGTTTTAAAGGAGTCAGAAGAAGTTATCTTAAAGTATGAAAGAGCGATGTATATGACAGAGTTCCATACTGTTATGAGCCTTCTTGACACATATATAAGAAATGCCAATAAGTATTGGGCAAAGTATATTGCAGAAGCTGATAAGGCAGATGATAATGAGCTTCGCAAGAAAGTCCTTGTAAACGTGTTCCATATGGTAAGGGTTGCGGCTGTGCTTATGCACCCTGTTGCACCAAAGGGATGTGAAATGCTCCGTGAATATTTAGGCTTCGGTGAAGATTTCTGGAGTTGGGACAGAATTTTTGATACAATGAAAGATTTTTGTCAGGGAGAAGAGGAACATCAGCTTAAGTTCTTAGAACCAAGAGTTGACTTCTTCCCTATGTATAACGACTAATACGGAGGATAACTATGGCTATAAGATTTGACGAGAAAGATAAAATTTTCTATCTTAATACCGAGAACACAACTTACGCAATGGCACTTACCAATGGAGAAAAGGTTTTAAGACATCTTTATTGGGGAAAGCGCATAAACAAGATAAGAAATTTTGAGGAAATATTCGACAATGCGGCAGGTTGGGTTGATACATTGGATGCCGAATTTGACGATGGTATGCGCTCTGAACGCGCTATGCTTGAATGTGCTTGTGACGGTGGTTGTGATTTAAGGTTCCCTGCATTTTCTGCAGTGTGTGACGGCTTTCAGATGCTCGTTGCGCCGCAGGTTATGGGCTATGAAATCACAAAGGGTAAGCCTGATTTAGAGGGGCTTCCTCATACATATGCAGAAGATAAGGCCGAATGCGAAACCTTAAAGGTTGTTATCGAAGACCCATCAGGAATAAGACTTTCACTTTTCTATGCAGTTTTTAATGATATTGATGCAATAACAAGATGGACAGTTATAGAAAATATTACTGATAAGGCATTTAAGCTTGACAGAGCTCTTTCTGCATCGGTTGACTTTAACGAAAGGGATTTTGAAATAGTAAACCTTGCAGGTAGTGTAAGACGTGAAAGACATCTTTACAGAAATCCAATTATGTATGGGGTTCAGTCTTATGGCAGTAACAGAGGGGTAAGCGGTCATATGTATGACCCGTTCATTGCCCTTGTTCGCCCACAGACAAATGAAAGACAGGGCGAATGCTATTCTATGGACTTGGTATATAGCGGAAACTATATAACAGGAACAGAGCTTAGCCCTCATACGGGAAGTGTCCGTCTTTTCACAGGTATAAACCCTGACAGATTTGAGTGGACATTAAACGCAGGGGAAACATTTACAACCCCTGAAGCTGTTTTAGTATATTCAAAGAATGGTATAGGTGAGATGTCACGAACATATCACAAGCTTTACCGTACACGTCTTTGCAGAGGTAACTGGAGAGACAGTATAAGACCGGTTTTGATTAATAACTGGGAAGGTACATACTTTGACTTTAACGAAGAAAAGATTTTAAATATAGCATCTCACGCGAAAGATTTCGGTGTGGAAATGCTTGTTTTAGATGACGGTTGGTTTGGAAAGAGAGATATCGACAACTGCTCTTTAGGTGACTGGGTAGAGCACAGAGGAAAGTTGCCAAACGGAATAGAAAGTCTTGCTGATAAAATTGACAAAATGGGAATGAAGTTTGGTTTGTGGTTTGAGCCGGAATGTGTAAGCCCTGATTCTGATTTACACAGAGCCCACCCTGACTGGCACATTCATATACCAAACAGAAAGGCGAGCCTTTCCCGTGACCAATGGATTTTGGATTTATCAAATCCCGAGGTTCAGGACTATGTAATAGAGGCAGTAAGCCATGTTTTAGGCAAGGCAAAAATCACATATGTTAAGTGGGACTATAACAGAAATATGTCAGAGTTAGGTTCTGCATATCTCCCTAATGAAAGAATGGGAGAGCTATCTCACAGATACATTTTAGGTCTTTACAGAATTTTAGAAGAGCTTAATAAGCGCTTCCCTGACGTGTTGTTCGAAGGTTGCAGCGGCGGTGGTGG
The DNA here is from genome assembly GCA_045649725.1 of Clostridia bacterium. Classification (GTDB taxonomy): domain Bacteria; phylum Bacillota; class Clostridia; order Monoglobales; family Monoglobaceae; genus UMGS1820. The sequence continues at coordinate 39,353 of JAZRQL010000005.1, forward strand.
AAGATACGATGCAGGTATGCTTTATTATATGCCACAGACCTGGGCAAGCGACTGTTCAGACGCGGCAGAGCGACTTAAGATTCAGTATGGCACAAGCCTTGTATACCCTGCTATAACTATGGGTGCTCACGTATCTGCGGTTCCTAATCATCAGGTAGGAAGAACAACTCCTCTTAAGATGCGCGGTGATGTGGCAATGTTTGGTCAGTTCGGTTATGAGCTTGACCCTGCTAAATTATCCGATGAAGAAAAGGCGGAGATAAAGGCGCAGATAGAGTTTTATAAGAAAATCAGAAAAACTATACAGTTTGGCGAAATGTACCGCTTAAGTTCACCTTTTGAAAATAAGTGTACTGCCTGGAACTTTGTCTGTGAGGATACTGTTGTTTTAGGCCTTTATAATGTTTTAGGAAAGCCTCTCGCTATATGCGATACAATATATTTAGACGGACTTGATCCAGAGGCTACATACAGAGATGAGGAAACAGGCAAGGTCTACGGTGGAGACGAGCTTATGAATATCGGTATAACAAGAAGATTTGACACAGACTTTGTAAGCGAAGTTCGTGTTTATCATAAGGTATAGGATATGAACGAAAAGATTTTTAAAGATGGAATGGCAGACCTTGGTATAGAGGTATCTGATGCACAGGTGAAAAGCTTTAATAAATTTTCTGCACTTTTAAAAGAGTGGAACGAGAAGATGAACTTAACTGCAGTTGTTGACGATGACGGAATTGCTGTTAAGCATTTTTTAGATAGCATTCTTCCACTTTCCTGTGTGGACTTTGATAAGGCAGAATCTATAATTGACGTAGGGACAGGAGCGGGCTTTCCCGGTGTGCCTATGGCAATGATGATGCCGGATACAAAGTTTACTTTATTTGATTCCTTGAATAAAAGAATTAACTTTTTAAATGCAGTTAAAGAAGAAACAGGGCTCCAAAATGTAACCGGTGTTCACGGAAGAGCAGAAGAGTTCGGCAAAAAAGAGGACTACAGGGAAAGCTATGATATGGCGGTTTCCCGTGCTGTTGCCAATATGACGGTTCTTTCAGAATATTGTCTGCCATTTGTTAGGGTTGGCGGATGCTTTGTTGCTTTAAAGGCAGAAGGGGCAGAAGAAGAAATCTCTGATGCAAAGGCAATGATAGAAACCCTTGGAGGAAGAGTGGAGGATATTATTTCGGTAAAGCTTCCTCAATCGGATATTACACGTTGTATTACAGTAGTAAGAAAGGTTAAGAAAACCCCTGAAAAATATCCAAGACGAGCTGATAAAATTAAAAAGAAGTAAAAAAGCAGGTCGTTTTTGACCTGCTTTTTATATTGGTGGAAAATTTTTGGTATAATAAAAAAGGAGTGAAGATTATGGAAAACCATTGGAAAGATAAATTGTGGTATGCATATGGCACATCTATGACAAGTTATAGCTGGGGCGAGTATGTGCAGGTGGTTGAAAAGCTTGGTGGACTTAATACTGTAAACAAGGGCATTCCCGGTGGCTCTATTACCCCTGACGGATTAGGTAAGGGGAATGTAAAGGAAGCTGTAATGAATTTGGATGACGGTAAGGATAAGGCTGACCTTATCACCCTTGAGGTTCTGCCAAATGAGGGAGCTGTTGTTGGCGAAATTTACGATACAGATAACGAATCATTCTGTGGGTGCTTAAATCAATGCTTAAGATATCTTCAGGAAAACACAAAGGCGCAGATTGTATTGATAATTATGGTTGGAAGCAATGATTTGTTGCCTGAAGCAAATCATGAAAAGAGAAATATTCCAAACTTTGAGTTTGCACAGAAGATAGAGCTTGTAGGAAAGCTTAACGGAGTTCCTGTTATAAACATATTCACGGATTCAGGCTTTGGTTATGCAAGAGTTAAAAACAGAGATTATCAAAAGGACGATATCCACTTAAATAAGCTGGGCGGAAAGAATATGGGGAGCTTTGTGTGGTCAAAGCTCAAAGACATTCCGTTATGGGAAAAAGAATAAGAAAATCGCAGTGAAAACACTGCGATTTTTTGTTGAGGAATAAACAGATGACTTGTAAATCGCTAGGCTTATATAGTTTTAGTAGCATTCTAAGTATTTGAAAAATGCGATACATTTTTCCTGCTTGTTACAGTGCTGGACAATTTATGCAAAAGTATTGATAATTATAGAATAAAGTGTTATAATAGTTTTGCCAAACTAACTTAATATGCATTTAGAGTATTTTTGTTCTTAGGAATACTATGCTTTTTCTGCAACAATATATTGGAATAGTTAAAAATGCGAACTCCATTAAATATTGTTGTGGAATACTCTTAGCTTTATTTAAGTTAGTTTGGCGACTATCGGAGTTTGCGTTTTTATGCGTCTGCTTCGGTAGGCGCATTTTTAATTTATGGAGGTCTTAGGATGAAAAAATTAATCAGTATTTTATTAATTTGCAGCTTAATGCTTTGGGTGTTAAATGTAACTGCGTTGGCGGGAGAGTGGGGAGATTTTAAATACGGTGCAGATTATCAAGGGACGGGATGGATGATTGAGAGTGTAGATGAAAATGCAGAAGGGGAGATAGAAATTCCTTCTTATATAGGTGGAATGAAAGTTACAGGCATCAACAGCTCGGCATTCAGAGATTGTCATAAGGTAACAGGAATAATTGTTCCTGATGGAATGGGTGATTATTCAACAGAAAATGGAATTTTATATAATAAGGACAAGACGCAACTTTTATGTTATCCGGCTGGCAAGGAAGGGGAATCTTTTGAAATTCCCAATAGTGTTGAAACAATAGGAAGGTATGCTTTTTATAACAATCGTAAATTAACAGAAATAAAAATTCCACAAAGCGTTAGTGTAATTATGACAAATGCATTTGGAGAATGTAGTAACCTTAAAAAAGTTGAGGTACCAGAGAGTGTACAGAGAATAGATGAATTTGCGTTTGTGGACTGTAGTGGCATTGAAGAATTGACAATACCTTTTGTTGGAAAAGAAAGAGGAAATAATCAAAGTAAAGAGGCACTACTAGGATATATTTTTTGCAAAGATTCCTTATATGGCAGGTCGGGATTTTATAATGTAAGACAATATTATAATAGCAATAATTTTGTGGAATATTGCATTCCTAGCTCGTTGAAAAAGGTAACAGTTACAGATGAAGATGTGATTCCCTATGGGGCGTTTATGGGGTGTGATAGGATTACAGATATAGTCATTGGAGGAAACCCCACCGCAATTATGGAAAGAGCTTTTGCGAAATTCCCTAACCTTATTAATGTTACAATAAAATCAGATGACATAAAATATGCTATATCAAATGTGTTTGAGGATTCTTCTCTCCCAGTATTACAAGGGTATGTTGGTTCAAGTACAGAAAAGTTTGCGCTAAAAAATGATATTGAGTTTGAGAAAATACTTTTTGCTGAAGAGTATGGTATTAGTGGTTATGCAAAAAGCGTTGATAACAAAATAATTATAAATGTTAAAATAAGTGATAAAGTGAAAGACAAACATCTTCATGTTGTGTTATATGACGAAAATAAAATAATAGTAGACTATATAATAGTTCCTACATATGATGCATTCGATGAAATTAACGTTGTATTTAATGATCATAAAACTGCAAAAACAGCGAAGATTTTCCTTTGGGAGTCATTAACAAGTCTTACACCAATTTCATCAACATTCGAAACAGAAATAAAAAGATAATTATAAAAGAGTTTAAAACCGATGTTTTATACAGTTAAAACATCGGTTTTTACTGTGCGTAACAGTATGCGACATATGCTCAGTCTTACTTTGCTAAATCCTTTATTACTTCCCCTGCGATTATAAGTCCTGCGACTGATGGAACAAAGGCGTTTGAGCCGGGAAGATGTCTGCCGTTAAAGTCACCGTCAACAGCGGCTTTAATTGGCTCTTCCTTTGAATATACAACCTTTAACTTTTTAATGTTTCTCTTTTTAAGTTCTGTCCTCATAACTCTTGCTAGTGGGCATACCGAGGTTTTATAAATATCTTCAACCATAAAGGCAGATGGGTCTAACTTATTCCCCGCTCCCATTGAACTTATAATCGGTGTTCCTGTTTTATCTGCATTTACTATGAGGGCAATCTTCCCTGTAACCGTATCAATGGCGTCTACTATATAGTCGTATTCTTTAAAATCAAAAAGATTTTCCGTTTCAGGCATATAGAATACCTTATGGGTATTTACAATGCAGTTGGGGTTAATATCCATAAGTCTTTCTTTCATAACGTCTACCTTTGCTCTTCCTATTGTGGAATGAAGAGCAATAATCTGACGGTTCAAATTTGAAAAAGCAATGTCGTCATTATCTATTATATCTATTTGCCCTATACCCGAGCGGACAAGGGCCTCGCAGACATATCCGCCTACACCGCCAATGCCAAAAACAGCAACTTTTGATGAATTAAGCTTTTTTATGCCATCGCTTCCTAAAAGAAGCTCTGTGCGTGAAAATTGATTTTCCATATATATTATACCTTTCGTGAATGCTTTGTAGGGGACGGACTCCCGGACGTCCCGAGAAAATATAACGGGCTGGCGTCCCCGACAGCCCCTCTCGTTTGTTTTTATTCGGGCGGATAATGATTTAATAAATTGCTCCAGAATCCTCCCACCGCTGTCGCGGTCCCCCCTCATTTAGGCAAGGAGGGCATACAATGTAGGGAACGGTTCTAAACCGTTCCGCATAGTTTTTATAAATTATATACTTTTTTAAAACTACTGTCAATTATGTAAATTTATTTTAAACATATATGATTTTCTTTGACATTGAGGACTTTAAGTGTTATTATATAAAATGGAACATTACGTAAAGGAGAGGATAAAAATGTCAGATACAACAGAAAACATTTTTGCCATAGAGATAAAAAACCTTACCAAGAATTACGGAAGCAAAAAGGTTTTGGATAACTTATGCTTTAACGTAAAAAAGGGTGAGGTTATGGGCTTTTTAGGACCAAATGGTGCCGGTAAGTCTACAACAATGAATATAATATGCGGATATTTGGCTTCAAGCAGTGGTAGTGTCAGCGTTTACGGGACTGATACCGCTGAATTTCCTATGGAGGCAAAAAAGAAGATAGGCTATCTTCCTGAAATCCCTCCCCTTTATACAGATATGACGGTAGAGGAATACCTTGAGTTTGTGTATGACCTTAAAAAAGTAAAGGCAAACAAAAAGGCACACTTAAGAAAGGTTATGGAAAAGGTTCATATCTATGATGTGAAGGGTCGCCTTATCAAAAACCTTTCAAAGGGATATAAGCAGAGAGTAGGCCTTTCTCAAGCCTTAATCGGTGATCCGGAGGTTTTGATTCTTGATGAGCCAACAGTTGGCCTTGACCCAAGACAGATAATGGAAATAAGAGAAGTAATATGTGAACTTGGAAAGGAAAGAACCGTAATACTCAGCACACATATCCTTCAGGAAGTTATAGCTGTGTGTGACAGTTATACAATAATAAATAACGGAAAGATAGTTTCAAGCGGAAGTATGAAGGAGTTTACAGATGCAGAGGCAAAGGTTTATAAGTTAAGAGCTATAGCAAACCGTGAAACCGCTGAAGAAATTGCAAAGAGCATCGAAGCAGTTGAAACTGTTATATATTCAGGAAGCAAAGAGAGAGGAACAGTTGATTTAACTGTTAAGGGAAAAGACGGATTTGATATAAGAGTTGATATATTCAATGCCTTTTCAAAAGCAAATTGCCCTGTTATACATTTTGGCGCAGACGTAAGGTCTTTGGAAAGCGAGTTTTTAAAAGCAGTTGGTGAAAGTACAGTAACAACAGAAGAAGGAGGAGATGAATAATGAAAGCTATATTTAACCGAGAATGGCAAAGCTACTTTTTATCTCCTATGGGGTATATATTCACAGGCGTGTTCATTGCCCTTTGTTCATTCTTCTTTGTAAACGGAGCTTTGATGTACCAAAGCGCAGACTTAAACATTGTTTTTTCAAATATAAACATTGTATATCTCTTTTTGGTGTCAATGCTTACAATGGGTCTTTTTTCGGGAGAAAGAAGCAGAAAAACAGATCAGCTTTTGCTCACAAGCCCTGTGGAAATTTCTCATATAGTAATGGGTAAGTATTTTTCTGCAATGGCAGTGTTTGGCACAACCTTGATATTGACCCTTATATATCCTATTGTTCTTAACTTATATGGTTCACCAAGCCAGAGCGAGATGATAGGAATTTACATCGGATTTATTCTACTTTGGGGAACATTTATTGCGGTGGGAACCTTCATTTCTTCTTTAATGGAAAATCAGATTATTGCAGGGGTTACAACCTTTGGTGTGTTGCTTCTTGTATATTGTCTGCCATCTTTAGTTGCTAATATTTCTAACAGCTTTATCGCAGGAATTTTGGAATGGTTCTCTATTACAAACAGATATTCAAAGTTCCAGAGCGGAGTTTTGGATATAGAACATATTGTTTATTATATAAGCTTTATATATGTTTTCTTATTCTTAACCGCTCAGGTGATTAAGCGCAGACAATACAGCGACAAAAAGGTAAGACTTAATAACCTTATTGTAACCGCTGTTACTGTTATTGCAGTAGTCATCATTAACTCTATTGTATCTGTGGCAGGAACAAAGATTCCGTTGCAGATAGATATGACAAAGGACAATGTGTATGATTTTTCAGAACAAACAAAAGAGGTCCTTGCCGAAGTTGATGAAGAGATAACCATATACGCAATATATCCTGACGGAGCAGAGGGTACAAATGTTGAAACAGTTAAACAGTATCTTGAGAAGTATCATAAAAAGAACAATAATATAAAAATTGAGTACCGTGACCCATACGAAGATCCTGCCTTTGTAAGAAGCTTTGGTGACGATGTTGAAGTTGGCGCCCTTATTGTAAAGCAGGGGGATAAGTCAAGGGTTATACAGTACAGTCAGATATTTAATCAGAACGAATTTACGGGTTCTGTTTCGATCGATGCAGAAAAGCTTTTAACATCTGCCATAAGATATGTAAGCGGAGCGGGAAGACAGGTAAAAGCATACTTTGTGAAAGGTCACGGAGAATATGCAGGCAGTGAATCACAGATTGCTAAATCTTTAGAGGCAGAAGGCTATACAGTAGAAGATCTTTTAATATCTTCAGAGGGTATCCCTGAGGATGCAACCCTTTTGGTATGCCTTTCTCCATCTGTTGACTATACAGCAGAAGAAAGAGATGTAATAGATAAGTATCTCCAGAATGGCGGAAGTATGGCTTTTGCTTATACGGCGGGAACAGCATATCTTGAAAGAATTCAGTCATATCTTTCTGAATGGGGCATAACCCTTAACAACGACTTTGTGGTAGAGGGTGATTCTAAAAGAGCTTTCCGTTCACAAAACGGTGCACCTGTTCCTTCACCTGTAATGGAAGAGCATGACATTACATCAAAGATAGCCAACGAGGATATTCCTGTTATAACACCTGCATCACAGAGCTTAACCTTAAGCAACGAAAACCTTCAGAATGCAAAGACTACTTCTCTTTTAAAGACAACAGAAAAGTCTTACGGAGTTTTAAATATAGAGTCAGGCTCTTTGGAAAAGAGCGAGGGCGATATAGACGGACCTCTTACTGTTGCGGCGATTTCTGAAAAAGCTGATGACCAAAAGGGAGGAAAGATTTTCGTAATCGGTTCTCTTCAGGCAATAGAGGTTTCAGGAATTTTAACTGATTCAAGCTATTCAAACGGTGACTTTATTATGAATGCAATGTCATACATTTCAGGAAAGGGAGATGCTTTGGGAATAAGACCAAAGAAAATAAGTGCATCATCCCTTGTTATGACAGAAAAGCAGATTAAAACTGTTAGTGTTCTTGTTCAGTATATCATTCCGATTATAGTTATTTTGTTTGGCCTTGCTATATGGCTTAAGAGAAGATTTTTGTAAGAAAAGGGCGTGGGTTTTGTGACCAAAAAAATGATTCGGAATATAATTGTGGGAGTTGTTCTCCTTGGGCTTCTTGGTGGACTTTATGTTTTCATATCTATGTGGGAACCTACAGATAACAGTCAGGAAGAAAAAGAGCCTGTGGATATAATGTGTGTTGTAGATGCTGAAGATGTTTCAGAGATACAGGTCAAAAACGAAAGCGGAGAATATACCCTTATCTGCAAAGAAGAAGCTGACAAAAAGGTGTATGATATAACTTCTCTCGATGTAACCGATAAAAATATGTCGGCAATATCATCTTCCTTTAATTCCTTTAAAAAGATTTATGCTATGCGAGAGATTTCTTCGGATAATGGTGGGTATGGATTTGAAGAAAGCAATACCTCCCTTACCTTAAAAGCAGATACGGATATAGAAATTATCTTTGGAAGTAAAACTCCAGGCGGTGACGAATATTATTGCATAAACAAAAAGGATAATAAAATCTACACAGTAAGCGATACTATGTATAACCTTGTGACACAGCCTGCTGATTATTACAGAAACAAGAGCGTTATTGCAATAAATGATGTTTATTTAATAAACAATATGGAAGTATACGAGGATGGTCAGCCAAAGCTTAAGCTTCGTCATGCAACAGATGAAGAAAACAGCTCAAAGATAATGGCGGCGGCATGGACAATGGAATACCCATGGTATGCAGAACTTGCAAATGATAAAACGGAAGAGCTTTTAACAAAGCTTTCAACCGTTTTTGCAACAGGCTTTTCAAAGGATTCCCATAACTATAAATATAAGCTTGTTATAAAGACCGAGGATAAAACATATTCTGTTGAGGTTGCAGAAGGCGACGATGTGTCATATGTTAAGGATGCAGAAAATGGGTATGTTTATATCACCGATAAGGAAATTTTTGATACCTTAAGCAGTATCGACCCATCAAAATATATAAGCCGATTTGTAAACCTTGTAAACATCGAGGATATAAAGAAGGCTACTGTAACAGCAAATAACAAAGAATATGTTATGGAAGTTCAGGACGGAAAATATAAGATTAATGGGACTGAAACAGACGAAAAGGAATTTAAGAAGAAGTATCAGGCAGTAATCGGAATTTCCTTTATAGAGTTTGTTGATGATAAGCCAGCGGGCAACCCTTATATGACATTGGAGTTTGAATTAAAAGACGGAACAATGGCAACTACCAAAATCTATGATTATACCGAAAGAGAATATCTTGCGATATGCCCGAACGGTACAACAGTTAAGCTTTTAAAGAACGAGCTTAAAAGCATAGAAGATATTATGTAAAATAAAAGCAGAAGCGTTTCGCTTCTGCTTTTTATATGCTTAAAATTATTTTTGCCGCAGTTAAAAGGTCTAAAGGAACGTCCTTTGGTATAAAAGAGTCTTCCTTAAATATGCTTAAAAGATACTCTCTTGCCTGATGCTTGTCGGAAAACTTAAAGGACAGAAATTCTTCTGTCTTTTTTGTATAGTCCGTCTTATCAGCTATTGTAAGAGCCGCAAGGCATATTTTTGAAAGCTTTTTTCGTATCTCCTGATTTATCTCTCCGTCTGTGCAGATAGCTCCGTCTCCCCGAATGTTTTTTAGTATATATTCTATGGAGATAAAGATGAAAGCCTCGTCAGGCGCAGAGGTGTGCTCCCTGAACATAGAAACTGCGCTTTCTGTAAAAGCATCTGCATCACCCGGGATGATAACCCGAACAGGGGCGGTGGCTTTATCAAGGCTTGCTATAAGGGCGGTTTCTGAATTTAAGGCAGAGTATCTAAGACCAATGTCCTCAAGCTCTTTCCTGACAGAAGAAACCTCATCAGGAGAGCAGAACATAAGTTTTTTGTATAAAAGGCGCTGCTTTACTTCTGCGCAAACCAAACGTATTGGCGAAAAGCTGTCATATGCTTTTATGTTTTGAACAGAGAATTCTTCCTTTTGTCCGTCCTTTAAAATAAAGAGCTTTTCAGGGAAGGTTCCGGTGTATTTTATGTATACAGTAATGCCATTTTCCAAAGAATAGTCGATTAAGGAGGTCTCTCCGTCAGATGCCTCTATTGAACAACTTTTAAATTTCTCGCAGAACATAATGTCTTTGATGATGTTTTCTGCTCTTAACTCAATGTTTTCATTTGGATATATGTGATACCCTGATGAAGATGCAGAACCGAAAGTAACAGTATATAAGTTTTTAAAGTTTTCTGTCGGGAAGGCATCGGGATTTTCAGTTAAAAGAATGATGGCAGTATCGTCAGTTATGTCAGGACAGGGATAACTTCCTGAAGTTATATTGCTTAAGCTGTTTAATAAACCCGAAAGAACATCATCTGTGGCATTTACAAAGCCATCGGTTAATAATTCATTTGATACAGCCACAGCAAATGGCCCGTTATAATTTTTTGCAGAAGCATATATAAAGTCCCTCGCCATAACAGAGGTTGTCTTTGAGGAAACATTGTCTCTGTCATAAACAAGTAAAAGCTTTTTGTTAAAGGAAAGGGAAACGTCAGGGTAGATTTTAAGTAATGCTTCGCCTCCTGAAATGTTTCGTTGCAATATGCCCGAAGATATTTTTTGGGCATTGTCTAAAATAAGAGCAAAATCCTTGCTGGCAGTTATTTTGCCTGTTGTTATCTTTTTGTTTGAAAGGGTTATTTCGTGAGTAGGAGAAGATACATTATCTGCAGATAATGTATTAAGTTCGATTTCCGCTGTGTGAGATGCTATACCTGAACCATTACCTCTTTTAGCAAGAGGAACAGAAAGCCTGTTTTCGCAAAGAGGAGCATAGATCGAAAGCATAAGGGTAAGACCCTTTTGGTCTACATTGTCTATTGACAGAATATACTCGTCGTTTTTAACCTTGCGCAAGGTTAAAAAAGCATCTTCGCTACTTAATGCCATTGCAGTGTGGCTTGCAGATGTGATTTTTGTTTCAATAATTTTGTTGTTATAAAAAAGCCTTAAAGAGGAAACTAACGAACCCTTTGGAAGAACAAAGGAATAGTCCGCCTTTGTATCCAAAGAACTTTCAAAGAAAAGGGTGTATGACAAAAAGGCATATTCTAAAAATATGTCGCCCTTTATCTTTATGTCCTTTAAGATGTTCATTTGCATCCCTCCTTTTGTATAATTTTAACTGTAGGCGGCAAATTTGTCAATAAAGATTATATGGTTTTGCGGGCGATTCGCAAATCATTCCTACAACGCAGTAACTTAAAGCACTATGTAGGGGCGGATATTATCCGCCCGTTTTTTATTGCATTATGGAAATGTTTGTGATAGAATAGATTTAATAGAGATAAATCTATTCAGTCAAGGTACGCTAAAAGGACAGTTGTTCCCGACTATCCATACAGGAGCAGACCGAAATAAGTTAGCTTTGCAACTTATTGACAAATTTAGTTAAAACAAATTGTCAAACACACTTGGAATTTTCGGGGGTGATATGTTTGAGAAAAATAAAATGGGTTATTCCGATGATGTTATTAATGGTTTCTTTGGTTATTCTATTCAGACCTGCAGGCAGAATAACCTTTGACAAATCAGTTTCGGCGAATAGAATTTTGTTTCAATATGAAATTTTCGGTTGTGGAAGTGTTATTGGAAAAGTTTTGGATGGTGGAGAAGAAATAACGGCTGATTTTGTAGAAGAATATCCCAATATAGGTATAAACGAAGTTGTTTTTTCGGATGACACAGACGAGCCAAGCAAACATATGGGTCATAACACAATGGGGGGATATGGAACCGATTATGTTTTTGTTATAGAGGGAACGCCAGTGGGGGTTACCAAAGGAGCTCCGGAATGTTGTGATCCAAAACCTGTTTACAATGAAAATGTTGTAGAGTTTAAGGTTGATAGGTGGTACTTTACATCATATGTGCCATTTATTGCTGTTGGAGATTTTGTCGTTATACTTTTGGGATTGTTATTAGCATTTTTATCTATAGTTTGGTGTGTCATTTTAGTGTTAATAAAGTTATACAAAATTATTAAAGCGAGAATAAGAGGAACTTGAATCGTTTAGGTGGTATAGCGAAGATATAGAAGTTCAATAAAATTATGATAATAATAAGTTTAATATAAGGAGTATATTATGAAAAGAGAAAAATTTGGTTCAAGGCTTGGGTTTATACTGATATCCGCAGGCTGTGCTATCGGTCTTGGAAACGTTTACCGTTTTCCTATTATAACAGGCGGCTACGGTGGAGCTATGTTTGTCTTGATTTATATCGGCTTTTTGATTTTGCTTGGTATCCCAGCTATGACAGCAGAGTTAACTGTGGGAAGAGCAAGTCAGAAGAGTATAGCATCATCATTTGATGTTCTTGAAAAGAAAGGCCATAAATGGCACCTTATGAAATACACAGGCATAGCGGGAAACTATCTCCTTATGATGTTCTATACCGTTATTTCAGGCTGGATGCTTATATACTTTGTAAAGTATTTAAATGGCTCTATTATGTCAGTTCACGGGATTGAAAATTTAGGAAACCTTTTCGGCTCTGTTGTAACAAATCTAAGGCTTGGAATAGCGTCAACTGTTGCGGTAATAGTTATATGCTTCGGAATCTGCGCTATGGGTCTTCAAAATGGTGTTGAAAGAATAACAAAGGTTATGATGGTTCTTCTCTTCGCGCTTATGATAGGCCTTGCAGTATATTCCTGCACACTTTCAAATGCGGCAGAGGGTCTTAAGTTCTACCTTGTGCCATCTGTTGAAAACCTTAAAAATGCAGGCATAGGAACAGTTGTATCTGCTGCCATGGGGCAGGCTTTCTTTACTCTTTCTGTGGGCATTGGCTCTATTGCTGTTTTCGGTAGCTATATAGATAAAGACAGACGTCTGCTAGGTGAAACAATCACTATTATGTCCCTTGATACCCTTGTGGCTATTATTTCGGGCTTTATAGTATTCCCTGCTTGTTTTACGTATAATAACGGTGTTACAGCTGATGCAGGAACAGTTGGAGCAAGCTTCTTGTTCACAACCTTATCAAGCATATTTAATGCAATGCCCGGCGGAAGAATCGTAGGTGCGTTTTTCTTCTTGTTTATGATCTTTGCGGCGCTTTCTACTGTTATCGCAGTTTTCGAAAATATTATGTCATTCTGGCTTGATCTTACAAAACTCAGCAGAGTTAAGGTTGCGGCAATAAACATTGTTCTTATGATTATCCTTACCCTTCCTGCTATTTTGGGTAACAGCGTATGGTCTGCTTTCCAAATTGGAGGAAAAGCAATAATGGATATAGAAGACTTTATAATAAGCAACAACCTTTTACCTTTAGGTGCTTTAGGTTATGTTATCTTCTGTTCATACAGTAAATACGGATGGGGCTTTGATAACTTTATAGAAGAGGCAAACACAGGTAAGGGTCTTAAGTATCCGAAATGGTTAAAGCCATATATGAGATATGTTCTTCCTGTAATAATTTTATTTGTTTGGTTGCAGGCATATATTTGATTTAAGGTGATAGAATGAGTAACAGAGAACATAAGGCGAGTGAATTGGTAAGACGTGTTCTTCCATATTTCAAGCCACATAAGAAAACTCTGGCAATAGATTTATTTTGCGCATCGTTGACTACGGTGTGTGAGGTTATTTTGCCTATGATTATTCGTAAGATAACCAATGCGGCAATAGAAGATGTTGCAAGCATTACAGTCTCTATGATAGGGTCTTTATCTCTTTTGTATCTGGTTCTTCGTGTTATTGATACTTTTGCAAACTATTATATGGCAAGCTACGGTCATATTATGGGGTCAAAGATAGAAACGGATATGCGCCGTGATGCTTATGGTCACTTACAAAAGCTTTCTGACACGTATTTCAATAATACAAAAGTAGGGCAGATTATGGGAAGAATAACCCACGACTTGTTTGATATAACCGAGTTTGCTCACCATTGCCCTGAAGAAATTTTCATAGCAGGGCTTAAAATAATTGTATCCTTTACAATACTTATAAACATAAATGTTCCACTCACGATTGCTATGTTTGCTTTTGTTCCTATTATGACGGTGGTTTGCAGAAGAATAAGCCGAAAGATGAGAGCGGCATTTATAAATCAGCGTCAGCAGATAGGTGAGCTTAACGCGAACATAGAAGATAGTTTATTGGGACAAAAAGTTGTAAAGGCTTTTGCCAATGAAAACATAGAAAACGAAAAGTTTGAAAAAGGTAATGTAAAGTTCCTGGGAATAAAAGAATATTCCTATAAGATAATGGGTCTTTTTCAGACCTCTACAAGAGCCTTTGACGGACTTATGTATTTAACTGTAATTCTCCTTGGTGGGCTTTTACTTATGAAAGAAAAGATTAACCCCGGGGACCTTGTTGCATACGTAATGTATGTATCAACCTTAATTGCCACAATAAGAAAGATTATTGAATTTACCGAGCAGTTTCAAAGGGGTATGACGGGTATAGAAAGATTTCTGCAGATTATGGATGCGGATATAGAAATCTTTGATGAGCCTTATGCTACGGATATAAAAAATCCAAAGGGTGATATTGAGTTTGAGAATGTAACCTTTGAATATTCTGATGATCATAACAGAGTGTTTAAAAACTTAAACCTTAAGATTAACGCAGGTGAAAAGGTCGCAATCGTTGGTCCGTCAGGAGGCGGAAAGACAACCCTCTGTAACCTTATACCAAGGTTTTATGATATCGACAGCGGACAGATAACAATTGACGGAAGAGATATAAAGGGGATTACCTTAAAATCCTTGCGAGAAAATATAGGTATTGTTCAGCAGGAGGTCTATCTCTTTTCGGGAACTGTCAGCGAGAACATTTTATATGGCAGACCTGAGGCTACCCGTGAAGAGGTTATAGCGGCGGCAAAGTCCGCAGGGGCTCACGAATTTATTATGGAACTTAAGGACGGATATGACACCTATGTTGGTGAAAGAGGGGTTAAGCTGTCAGGCGGACAGAAGCAGAGGATAAGTATAGCAAGAGTATTCTTAAAAGACCCGTCTATAATCATTCTTGATGAGGCAACTTCTGCCCTTGATAACGAGAGTGAATACGAGGTTGCAAAATCCCTTAACAGACTTGCAGAGGGAAGAACAACTTTAACTATTGCTCACAGACTTTCAACTATAAAAAATTCTGACAGAATTTTAGTTCTCACTCAGGAGGGAATAGTAGAAGAAGGAAATCACGATACCCTTATAGAGAAAAAGGGAATGTATTATAGTTTATACCAAATGGCAAGCGAACTTAAATAACATAAAAGACTTGTCCCTTCGATATACTTGTATCGGAGGGAAGTTTATGAAAAACGTAATCAAAATTGCGGCTGTTTATACAGGCCTTGTTATAGGAGCGGGCTTTGCATCAGGCAGAGAGGTTTTAGAGTATTTTAATATTCCGTCGGCAGGCAGGTTTTTCGGCATACCTCTGTCGGCGGCGTTGTTTATGGCGGTTGCCTACATAATTCTTGCAAAGTCATCGGAAGAGGGGATAAAAACCTTTGACGAATATATAGACAAGGTAGGCGGCAGATGTGCGGGATTTATAAAATACGTTATGCTCTTTTATATGTTCTGCGGATTTTTTGTTATGCTGGCAGGAAGCGGAGCCCTTGTGGATAAGATATCTGTTTTCCCAAGCTTTTGGGGGTCAGCCCTTATGGCTCTTATCTGCTTTTTGGTGTTAAGCTTTGATTTAAAGGGAATAGTCACTCTTAATGTAATATTAGTTCCCTTTATGATTTTTGGTATGATGTTTGTGGCCATTTACTCTGTTTTGTTTAACGATACGCAGGTGTTTTTGTTAAATGGAAGCAGTATGTTTTTGTCGGCTATATGCTACGGAGCATACAATACTGTTACAGCAGGAGCGGTCCTTGTTCCTCTCTCTTATGGCGAAAGCATAAGAAATATCAGAAGAGCATCGGTCCTTGGTGGATTTATAATAGGACTTTTGATACTTGTTGTATGGTGGGTTCAGCAAGTATATCTTGATGTAATATGGGATAGCCCACTACCTATGCTTGAAATTGCCGCTCTTTGCGGAAAGTTTTCAAAAAGAATTTATACCCTTGTGCTTTTTATGGCTATATGTACGACAGCGGTGTCCCAGGGGTTTGGAATAATGTCTCACTTTTCAAAGCATACAAAGACCTTAAAGGACAGAATGATGTTTTCAGCAGTATTGTGTCTTTTGGGGTTGCCTTGTTCGTTATGGGGATTTTCCGCTCTGGTGGAAGGGTTGTACTCGTTTTTGGGATATGTGGGTATAATATGGATTATATGGATAATAATCGATAAGTTTAAATGATTTGAGGTGTACTTATGAAAAAATTGATTTCCTGGAATGTAAACGGTCTCAGGGCTTGTCTTACAAAAGGCTTTGAAGAGATTTTTAAAGATCTTGATGCAGATGTTTTCTGCCTTCAGGAAATAAAGCTTAAGGAAGGGCAGACAGATTTTTTGCCTGATGGTTATAAGGCGTACTGGAACTATGCGGAAAAGCCGGGGTATTCAGGCACAGCTTTGTTTACAAAGGAAGAGCCTTTGTCTGTGTCCTATGGAATTAATATTGAAAAGCACGATAACGAGGGCAGAGTAATAACTGCAGAGTTTGAAGACTACTTTGTGGTTACTTGTTATACCCCTAATGCACAGGAAGGCCTTAAAAGGCTTGACTATCGCATGGAGTGGGAAGATGATTTTAAGGCATATCTTAAAAACCTTGAAGATAAAAAGCCTGTTATTCTCTGCGGCGACTTAAATGTTGCCCATAATGAAATTGATTTAAAGAATCCAAAAACAAACCGCAAAAACGCAGGATTCTCCGATGAGGAAAGAGGGAAAATGACAGAGCTTTTGGAAAGTGGTTTTATTGATACATTCAGATACTTTTATCCTGATAAAGAGGGTGAGTATTCCTGGTGGTCATATCGATTTCAGGCAAGGGCAAAAAACGCAGGATGGAGAATTGACTATTTCATAGTATCCGATGCTTTAAAAAGCAGACTAAAAAGCGCTTCTATTCATCAGGAAATTTTCGGGTCTGACCATTGTCCTGTGGAGCTTTGTATAGAATAAAGTATTGACATCTAATCAAAAATGTTGTATGATATAAGTCGTGTAACATTTTTGTAACATTACAGTAATTTGCTTGTAATGGCTGTTAAAAAGGAGATAATTATGTTTGAACAGGATATAGGGATAGATTTAGGAACGTCTTCCGTTTTGATATATGTAAAAGGCAGAGGAATTATAGCAAACGAACCTTCTGTTGTTGCCATAGACAAAGAGTCAGGAAGGCTTTTGGCTGTTGGACGTGAGGCACAGGAGATGCTTGGAAGAACACCTGGCGGAATTGTTGCTGTAAGACCTTTAAAGGAAGGTGCGATTTCAGACTATTCCGTTACAGAAAGAATGCTTAAATACTTTTTGTCACGTGCTACAAGAAGCGGTGCTTTAGCCGGTCTTTTTAAGCCACGTGTTGCTGTATGTGTTCCAAGTGGCATAACCGAGGTTGAAGAGCGCGCGGTTATGGATGCGGCGACACAGGCAGGCGCAGGAAAGGTTTATCTTATAGAAGAGCCTTTGGCGGCGGCTATCGGTGTTGGTGTAGACATCACACAGCCTTGCGGAAGTATGGTTGTGGATTTAGGCGGCGGCACAAGTGACGTTGCTGTTATTTCTTTAGGCGGAATTGTACAGAGTGCTTCTATTAAGGTGGCGGGTGATGCTTTTGATGATGCTATCATCAAGTACATACGCCGCAAGTATAACGTTTTAATAGGAGAACGTTCTGCTGAAGAGCTTAAGGTTAAGCTTGGCTGTATAGTAAAAAGAGATAAATTGCTTGCTATGGATATAAGAGGAAGAAGCCTTGTGTCAGGTCTTCCTAAAACAATACAGATTACATCCGATGAGATGTATGAAGCGTTATCTGAAACTGCAAACGTTATTGTTGAAACAATAAAGAATGTTTTAGAGGATACCCCTCCTGAACTTGTTGGTGATATCAGCACAAGAGGCATAATCTTAACAGGTGGCGGTGCAACCCTTTATGGTATGAGCAAGCGCATTCAGGAAGAAACAGGCATAAAAACTGTTATAGCTGAAAGCTCTGATGAGTGTGTTGCGTTGGGTACGGGAAAGGCTCTTGATAATACAAATATCCTCAATAACTACAAAGCGGGAGAGCGCGCAAGATAGAAAAAATAGCGGGATAAAATTTTATGTTTTTGTGTAATTTTTTCCTTGACTAATTATTAAAAAAATGATAAAATATATTGATAGTGAATATAATGGAAAGGAGCGGGAACTGATGATTACAATTACTGTAACAAACGGTATTGGTATTCCTGGGATCCCTGTTTCCTTAACACATTTTCACAAGGGTGAAGTATTTTCTTAATATGATTTACAGGGCGTTAAGTTTTTTCTTAACAGCCCTTTATTTTTACCTGAGACAGATAAATTTTCAGAAGGAGTGATTGTATGAAATTAAAAAAGGCTACGCTTATCTTAGAAAATGGAATAAGATTTACAGGAACAGCATTTGGTTACGTTCAGGATGTTGTGGGTGAAGTCGTGTTTTCAACTTCTATGACAGGCTATCAGGAAACAATTACAGACCCGTCATATTGCGGACAGATAGTGATTTTCACTTATCCTCTTATAGGTAACTATGGTACAAACCTTGAAGATAAGGAGGGGGACAAGCCTTCCCTTTCAGCTATCGTTGTGCGCGAAAAGTGTGACTATCCAAATAACTTCAGAACAGAAATGGATTTAGATGGATATTTAAAGCAGAATAAGGTATTAGGCCTTGAGGGTATTGATACAAGAGCCCTTACAAAGATTATCAGAAACACAGGTTGTATGCGCGGTGTTATTACAACAGAGGAAAGCCTTTCTGATGAGGATTTAAAGAAGAGAATAGAAAGCTTTGATTCATCTGATGCAGTTAAGAGCGTATCAGCTCCTAAAAAATATGAAATTGAAGGTGAGGGTAAAAAAGTTGCTCTCATTGATATGGGAACAAAGCTTGGTATTATAAACAAGTTAAAGGAAAGAGACTGCAACATAGCAGTTTTCCCATATAATGCAACAGTTGAAGATGTAATCGACTTTAATCCTGACCTTGTTTTAGTTTCAGACGGACCGGGAAGCCCGGAAGATGTTCCTGAAACAGTTGAAACAGTTAAAGGCTTAATTGGCAGATATCCTATCCGCGGTATCTGTATGGGTCAGCTTGTTATTGGTTTGGCTTTAGGCTCAACTGTTAAAAAGCTTAAGTTTGGTCATCACGGTTCAAGTCAGCCTGTTAAAAACCTTAAGACAGGCGCTGTTCTTGCAACGCCACAGAATCACAACTATGTTTTAGACACACTCTCAGATGAGCTTGAGGTTTCATTTGTAAATGTAAACGATAAATCATATGAGGGTATAGAAGGAAAGACCCTTGATGTAAAGGCAGTTCAGTTCTATCCGGAGGCATATGGCAAGACGGATGTTTTCGACGATTTATTAGGATAAGGGGGTAAGGATATGCCAAGAGATAATAGTATTAAAAAAGTATTAGTTATAGGTTCAGGTCCGATCGTAATCGGACAGGCAGCAGAGTTTGACTATTCAGGAACACAGGCATGTCAGGCTCTTCGTGAAGACGGTGTTGAGGTTGTTTTGGTTAACAGTAACCCTGCTACCATTATGACAGATGAGCAGACAGCTGACCGCACATATATTGAACCTTTGAATATTGAAACCCTTGAAAAGGTTATTGAAAAGGAAAGACCAGACAGCCTTATCGCAGGTATGGGCGGACAGACAGGTTTAAACCTTGCCTGCGAGCTTTATGATAAGGGTATTTTAGATAAGTATGGCGTAAAGGTTATTGGTACATCTATCGAATCCATTAAAGAGGGTGAAGACAGAGAAAGCTTTAAAAACCTTATGGAACGTACAAATCAGCCTATCATTCAGGGTGAGATTGTAAACACAGTTGAAGACGCAGTTGAATTTGCAAATAAAATTGGCTATCCTGTTGTAGTAAGACCTGCTTATACATTAGGCGGAACAGGCGGCGGTATGGCGGAAAATGATGAAGAACTTACAGAAATCGCAACACAGGGTATTCACTTGTCCCGTGTTGGTCAGGTTCTTATTGAAAAGTGCATAAGCGGTTGGAAGGAAATCGAGTTTGAGGTTATCCGTGACGGAGCGGGCAACTGTATCACAGTTTGTAGTATGGAAAACGTTGACCCTGTTGGTATCCACACAGGTGACAGTATCGTTGTTGCTCCTACACAGACTCTTGCTAACAAAGAGTTCCAGATGCTTCGTACTGCAGCCCTTGACATTATCTCATCTATCGAGATTAAGGGTGGTTGTAACGTTCAGTTTGCTCTTGATGCAAAGAGCTTTGAATATGCAGTAATCGAAATTAACCCACGTGTTAGCCGTTCTTCTGCTCTTGCATCAAAGGCAACAGGTTATCCTATTGCAAAGATTGCGGCAAAGATCGCTCTCGGTTATAATCTTGACGAAATCACAAACACAGTTACAGGAACAACATATGCGTGTTTTGAACCAACTGTTGACTACTGTGTAGTTAAAATTCCAAAGTGGCCATTTGATAAGTTCTTTGGTGCAAAGAGAACTCTCGGAACAAAGATGATGGCTACAGGTGAAGTTATGGCTATCGGTAACAGCTTTGAAAACGCGCTCTTAAAGGGTGTTCGTTCTCTTGAAATCAAGCAGTTTACTTTAGAATTAGAAGCCGCAAAAGAAAAGTCTTCAGAAGCCCTCAGAAGCGGAATTAAAACTCCTGACGATGAACGTCTTTTCGAGCTTGCTGAACTTCTCCGCAGAGGCTACAGAGTAGAAAAGATATCAGAAATCACAGGTATGGACCCGTTCTTCTTAAACAAGATTAAGAAAATCGTTGATATGGAAGAAGAGCTTAAGGAATATACTTTAGATACAATTACACCTGAACTTATTAAAGAGTATAAGAAAGTCGGCTTTGCTGATGAAGGTATTGCCCGTCTTATCGGTTGTAAGAGCGGGGATATCAGAAACTTCAGAAAGGCAAACGGTATCATTCCTGTTTATAAGATGGTTGATACATGTTCAGGTGAGTTTGAGGCTGTTTCTCCTTACTACTACTCAACATATGATGAGTATAACGAAGCGGCTCCATCTGACAAGAAAAAGGTATTGGTTATCGGTTCAGGTCCTATCAGAATCGGTCAGGGTATCGAGTTTGACTATTGTAGCGTTCACAGTATTAACGCTCTTAAAAAGTTCGGCCTTGAAACTATCATCATAAACAACAACCCTGAAACTGTTAGTACCGACTTTGACACATCAGACAAGCTCTACTTTGAGCCTTTAACAGAGGAAGATGTTTTAAGCATAATCGAGCTTGAAAAGCCTGACGGAGTTATTCTTCAGTTCGGCGGACAGACAGCTATCAAGCTTGCAAACTTCCTGGATGAAATGCAGGTTCCTATTTTCGGTACAAGACCAAAGCAGATAGACGAAGCGGAAGACAGAGAGAAGTTTGATGACTTATTGGAAGAACTTAATATCAAGAGACCAAAGGGAAGAGCGGTATGGTCAACAGAAGAGGGTATTAAGGAAGCTGAAAAGCTTAAGTATCCATTGCTTGTAAGACCTTCATACGTTCTTGGCGGTCAGGGTATGGAAATCACCCATAACGAAAACGAACTTCGTTTATATCTTGAAGATGCCTTCAAAAAGGATAAGGATAACCCTGTTTTAATCGACAGATATTTAGGCGGACGTGAGCTTGAGGTTGATGCTATCTGTGATGGCACAGATGTATTTATTCCTGGTATCATGGAACATCTTGAACGTGCAGGTGTTCATTCAGGTGACAGTATATCTATCTACCCTCCACAGCACGTATCTGACGAAATCAAAGCAAAGATTATGGATGTTACCCACAGAATATCAGTTGCTCTTAAGGTTATTGGTATGATTAACATTCAGTTTATTGAATTTGAGGGTGACTTATATATTATCGAGGTTAACCCACGTTCAAGCCGAACAGTTCCTTATATCACAAAGGTAACAGGTGTTCCTGTTATTGAACTTGCAACAAGAGTTATGCTTGGTGAAAGTTTAGCAAGTATGGGATACAAGACAGGCATTAACCCGGAACCAGATATGGTTGCGGTTAAAGTTCCTGTATTCTCAACAAAGAAGCTTCCAATGGTTGAGGTAAGCTTAGGCCCTGAAATGCGTTCAACAGGTGAAGTTTTAGGCGTAGGCAGGAATTACTACGAAGCATTATACAAGGGCTTTGTCGGTGCAGAAATTTCTGTTCCTGAAAACGGTGATACTGTTCTTTTAACGGTATGTGACCGTGACAAGGAAAGCTTCTTGCCGATTATAGAAAAATTTGATAAGATGGGTTGCCGCTTTGTTGCAACATCAGGTACTGCAAACTTTTTAGAAGAGCACGGATACAAAGTTACACGTGCAAAGAAGATAAGCGAAGGTGTTCCTAATGTATTGGATGTTATAAGAAGCGGAATGTGTGACCTTGTTATTGATATTCCGAAAAAGGGTAACGATAAGGAAAGTGACGGATTTAAGATTCGTCGAACAGCATCAGAATGTTCAGTTAATATAATGACATCTGTTGATACTGTTACTGCTCTTTCAGAGGTTATGGAAAAAGGCTTTAATGCAGGTAACACTGACCCTATTGCAGTTTCGGAAATCAAATAACCGAAAGTAGGAGAGGGATAAATTATGAAGCATTACAGCGTTCAGGAAAGAAGAGATAAAATCATTGATATACTGAACGAAAACGGAAGAGTTTACGTAAACAAGTTAAGCGAGATTTTTGGGGTATCAAGTGTTGTTATCCGTACAGACCTTGCGGAGCTTGAAAGGCTTGATCTTCTGTCAAGAGTTCACGGTGGTGCTATCACCAGTTATAAGTCATACTGTGATATGAACCTAATCCAGAGAAGCAACATTAACTTAAAGGAGAAAAATGCTATTTCTCAAAAGGTTAAAGAGCTTGTTAAGGACCATGACACACTTATGATGAATGCGGGAACAACGCCTCTCTTTGTAATGCGCGCTATCTGGGAGAAAAAGGTGACAATAGTTACAAACTCAATAGCGATGGCTTTAGAGGGGGCAAAAAACCCTAATTTTAAGATAATTCTTTTAGGGGGCGATGTTGACCCTGACTATCAGTTCACCTATGGTGTTTCGGTGCTTAAGGAACTCTCACAGTACAGCGCAAGTACCCTTATATTGTCAGTTGACGGAATTGATACAAAGGACGGAATATCCACATTCTATTATCACGAAGCAGAGGTTTGCAGAAAGATGATAGAACGCTCAAGCAAGGTAATAATTGCCGCAGATGACAGTAAAATCGGAAGAACTGCCTTTTCGCAAATCGACAGCCTTCAGAATGTTGACACAATAGTTACAAACAAAAAGGCGTCAGATAAATATCTTGAATCCTTAAAATCAAAGGGTATTGAAATTGTTATAGCATAAAAGAAAAGCCGTCTCGCAAAAGCGAGGCGGTTATTTTGTGTGAATGAGTGAAAGGCCCCCTTGCCTAAAGGGGGCTGTCACCGTAGGTGACTGGGGGATTTGAAATTCCAGATAAAGAGATTGTTCGGACAGGCTTGCTAGTTGCTGGCATCCTCCTGCTGTTAAGGTGACCCCTTTCGTATCCCTCCACCACCTTCGGCGGTCCCCGTCTCCGCTGTCCGCTTCGGTCAGCGCTAAACGGTTGCCACAGGCAACCAGCGCCCCTTTAGGCAAGGGAGGCATTGCATATGTAGGGGAACGGTTCTAAACCGTTCCGCAAAAATTATTTCCTACTCAATCGTAATCGTTTCTCCTGGGTTTACCTTATAGGTGTTCTTTTCTGTTTCAAAGTAAACTGCGTGGAGGGTTGGGTTTGTGCACAGGGTGTTGCTCACGTTAAATATAAGGGATTTGTAAGCATTTACATACTCATAAATTTCCATATTTGTGGCATACCATATATTTTCGTCCTTGCTCATAAGGGAACAAAAATCATCTAATATTTCCCACTTGCCATCGAGCTCTGAACTATGTCCCCAAACGTAAAAGAGCATAGGGTCAGCGCAGGCATAGTATTTCTTTCGAGGGTCCTCGCTTATAAACTTTTCTGCATATTCCATAAGCTTTGGATCTGTGTGCTTTGAGGTTGGCATCCAGCAAAGCCACTTATCAGGCAGAGCAAAAGAACCTGTTTCTTTTCCGGCTGAACGAGCATATGCGATATTAAGCTCTTTTAGGTAGTTCATAATTTCAGGGGTAGTTGCACATCTGTCAGGATATGCAAAGCCTCTTATTATTTTACCGTAAAAGTCTTCGATTTCCTGTCTGCCGTTTAAAACTTCTTTTATTCCGTCTATTAAGGAGCTGTTTATAAGCGCCTTATGCTCATATCCGTGAATGGCTACCTCGTGGCCGTCTTTTTCGTAAGCGGTCTTTAATTCTTCAGAGGAAAGGCCTTTATCTTCCCGGAGAACGTTTCCGTGAATGTTAAAGGTGCCTTTCATATTATATTTTTTAAGAATTTCAAGTACTTTTTTGTCGGTTTTCGTTCCGTCATCGTAGCTGAATGTAAGTGCCTTTGTTTTAAAGTCAGGGAACCTTAAAATCTATATTTCATAACTCGCCATCTCCATAAAAATAAGGATTTAATTTATTATATATCAACAAATATAAAAAAGCAAGAAAAAAGAGGTTAAATTATCTGTAAAAATAGCGAAAAAACGCACTTTGTAACACAGGTGTTGCGGCTAAGATTTTTTGCAAAAAAAGCTTGTAAAATAAAAGGTTTTATGCTATAATATTAGAGGATAATTATGTATTGAAAACAGGTGGACTTTTGTCTGCTGCGGAGGTGTAAAAATGAGAATTTTATGCGATAAAGATATACTTGATGAAGCCATATCCAACGTATCAAGAGCTGTGTCTGCAAGAAGCAGTATTCCCGTTCTTGAGGGTATATACATAAAGGCTTTTGAAGATGGTAAGCTTAAGCTTGTTGGCAACGATATGGAAATCGGAATTGAGGCCATTATTGAAGCTGAAGTTATGCAACCGGGTGAGATAGTTATAAATGCCAAAATGTTTGGCAGTATCGTTCGTTCTCTTGCGCCGGGTAAGGTATCGGTTGAGGTGAATGACAAAAACCGTGTGCTTATTAAGAGCGGTGGAGCAAAGTTTGAGATTGCAGGCATTGCTGCAGATGAGTTCCCTGATTTGCCTATTGTTGACCCTGAATATGCAATTACTGTTCCTACAAGTGTTTTAAAGGATATGATCGCAAAGACGGGTTTTGCCGTTGCTGTTACAGATAACAACCCAATTTTAACCGGTTGTCTTCTTGAAATCAAGAGAAGCGGTCTTTCTATGATTGCTCTTGACGGATACAGAATGGCTATATGCAAGGTTCCTATGGCGAATGACTTTGAAGAAAAGTCTATGATTATTCCTCAAAAGTCACTTTCAGAGCTTGGCAGAATCTTAAACGACGAGGATATCCTTGTTAAGATTACTGCTACATCAAGAAATGCGATCTTTATGTTTGGCGAATATAAGCTTGTTACCAGACTTATTGAGGGTAACTATATAAACTACGAAAGTGTTATTCCAAAGGATTATGCTATTGAGTTTACTTGCCCTACTGCACAGCTTCGTGAATCAATACAGAGAGTTTCTCTTATCATCTTAAACGATGTTGTTAAAAGCCCTGTAAGATTTAATATCGGTGACGGAAATGTTAATATTTCCTGTACCACATCAGCGGGTAATGTAGACGATAATATCCCTGCAGATGCTAATGACTGTGCTTTGGAAATAGGTTTTTATAACAGATATCTGCTTGAAGCTTTCCGCGTTATCGACGAGGAGAATGTAAGGCTTAAGTTTAACACAGCAACAAGTCCTCTTGTTGTTACACCTGAAGAGGGAGACGATTTCTTATATCTCATTCTTCCTTTAAGGCTTCACGCAGAGTAAAAAAGGAGTGACTGCGTATGAAGGCTCTAAAGCTTGAACTTACCAATTTCAGAAACTACATACAGCAGGAACTTGACTTTTGTGACGGGGTTAACGTTATATACGGTGACAACGCTCAGGGGAAGACAAATATTTTAGAAGCGGTCTACTTTTTCGCTTTGGGAAAGTCAAACCGCGCAAGACGGGACACAGAGCTTATTAACCATAACAGCGACAGCGCAAGAATAAGCTTTGCCTTTTCAGACAGTATGCGTAAAAACGTTTTTGAGGCAGAGTTATATCGTGATAAGAGAAAGAAGATTACTATAAACGATGTGCCTGTCCGAAAAAACAGCGAGCTTGTTAGAAGGTTTAACGTTGTCTACTTTGGACCCGAATATTTAGGCCTTGTTAAAGAGGGGCCGGGAATAAGAAGAAAAAACCTTGATGTTCTTATAAGCCAGATAAAGCCGGGATATATTTCCGCTTTAGGAGAGCTTAAGAAGATTATAGAAAGCAAGAACGCTCTTCTCCGTATGGATAACCCAAACAAGACTATGCTCGGCATAATGAATGAAAAGCTTGCATCGGTTTCTGCAAACATTATTATTTACCGATCTCTGTTTTTAAGTAAGCTTGAAAGGTTTGCAAAGGATATACAAAGTGATATATCCGGTGGAAGAGAAGAGCTTACTATGAGATACAAGTGCTGTGCGGGAGATGTGAGCGGTATGGCAGTTTCTGATATTGAAAATGCCATAAAGGCAAAAATTGAGGAAGCAACAAACCGTGAGATGCGTATGTGTGAGTCCGTAATCGGCCCTCACAGAGAGGATATAGAGTTTTGTATCAATGGGTATGACGCAAAGCTTTATGCATCCCAGGGGCAGCAAAAAACAATTGTTATGGCAGAAAAGCTTGCGGAGGTTTCCCTTATGGCAGAGGAAACAGGAGAAATGCCTGTTTTGCTTCTTGATGATATTTTAAGCGAGCTTGATAAGTCAAGGCGCGAATATATTTTAAAAAGTATTGATAAGACGCAAATCCTTATTACCTGTACCGATACTGACGGGATAAACGTTCCGTCGGACACAAGAATGATAGAGGTAAATGATGGAAGCGCAAAAGTGGTTGGAGGGATATAGATGTATCTGCATTTAGGTAACGGTATGGTTGTTAATACATCCGATATAATCGCTATTATGGATTTAGAGAGTACATCCCATTCCATCCATACAAGAGAGTTTTTAAAAGTAGTTGAGGAAGAAGGGTTTGTCTGTAACGTTACAGACGATATCCCGAAATCATTTATAATATGTGAAGTAAAGGGTCAGTCAGTTGTTTATGTCACGAATATATCGTCAAAGGCGCTGGCGGGCCGAGTAGAAAAATATAATTAGTCGGAAAAATAAAAAGGAGTTGAGAGCATTGGCAGAAGAACATATTACAAGTGTTCCCGTTGAAGGGGAGTATGATGCGGATCAGATTCAGGTCTTAGAAGGTCTTGAAGCTGTAAGAAAACGTCCGGGTATGTATATAGGCTCTACATCAGCAAGGGGTCTTCATCACTTGGTTTATGAAATTGTGGATAACTCTATAGATGAGGCTCTTGCAGGATATTGTAAGCATATAAACGTTATTATAGAAAAGGATAATTCTATAACTGTTATAGATGACGGACGAGGAATTCCTACAGGTATTCACCCAAAGATGGGGATACCTGCTGTTGAAGTGGTCTTTACCATCCTCCACGCCGGCGGTAAGTTCGGCGGCGGCGGATATAAGGTATCAGGTGGTCTTCACGGTGTTGGTGCTTCCGTTGTTAACGCTCTCTCTGAATATTTAGAGGTTGAGATTTGTGACGGTGAAAATGTTCACTATCAGAAGTATGAGAGAGGTGTCAGCTGCGGACCTTTAAAGCAGATAGGCACAACCGATAAGACAGGCACAAAGGTTCATTTTAAGCCTGACGGAGAAATTTTCGAAAGCCTTGAGTATGAATTTGATATACTCCTTTCAAGATTACGTGAACAGGCATTTTTGAATGCAGGTGTTAATATTACTTTAGAGGATAAGAGAGATGGCGCACCTGATAACAAAAAGTTTGAAAATATGCTTTACGAGGGTGGTATCCGTGAGTTTGTAACATATATAAACAGAAATAAAGAGGCTATTCATCCTGAGGTTATATATGTTAACTCCGTACGTGAAGAGTCAGAAGCAGAAGTTGCTATTCAGTATAATGACGGATATACAGAAAATATTATCAGTTTTGCCAATAACATCAACACAACCGAGGGTGGTACCCACGAGGTTGGTTTTAAGGCGGCTCTTACAAAAGTAATAAATGACTATGCAAGAAAATATAAATTCTTAAAGGAAAACGACGAGAATTTAAAGGGTGAAGACGTAAGAGAAGGTTTATCCTGTATAATCAGCGTTAAGGTTACAGAGGCGCAGTTTGAGGGTCAGACAAAGACAAAACTCGGTAACAGCGAGATGCGTTCTATCGTTGAAAAAATGGTAAACGAAAAGCTTACAGAGTTCTTTGAAGAAAATCCTGCTGTATCAAAAACTATTGTTGAAAAATCTCTTACTGCTTCAAGAGCGAGAGAAGCCGCAAAGCGCGCAAGAGAGAATACAAGACGTAAGGGTGCTTTGGAAAGTTCATCACTTCCGGGTAAGCTTGCTGACTGTTCTGACAGAGATAACACATATACAGAAATTTATATTGTCGAGGGTGATTCTGCGGGCGGTTCAGCAAAGCAGGGTCGTGACAGACGGTTCCAGGCTATACTCCCCCTTTGGGGTAAGATGTTAAACGTTGAAAAGGCAAGAGTTGACAACGTTTATAAAAACGAAAAGCTTATTCCTGTTATCACAGCTTTAGGCGCAGGTATAGGTGACGATTTTGACCTTGAAAAGCTTCGTTACGGTAAGGTTGTTATCATGGCCGATGCCGACGTAGACGGTGCTCATATCAGAACATTGCTTTTAACATTCTTCTTCAGATTTATGAGACCTTTAATTGAGGCAGGCCACGTATATATTGCACAGCCACCTCTTTATAAGGTTACCAAGGGCAGAGTAAATAAGTATGCATACTCCGATGCAGAGCTTCGTAAGATTCTTGATGAAATGGAAGACGGAAGACAGCCATCTATCCAGAGATATAAGGGTCTTGGTGAAATGAACCCTGAACAGTTATGGGAAACAACTATGGACCCTGAACGCAGAGTTATGCTCCGAGTTGATTTAGAGGATGCAAGACAGGCAGATGAAACCTTTACAATCCTTATGGGTGATAAGGTTGAGCCTCGAAGAAAGTTTATTGAAGATTATTCTTCTACTGTTGAAAACCTTGATATATAGGAGGGGTTTAAATGATACTTATTGAAAAAGCATCTGTTATGAACTTTGAGGGTGCTATCCGTGGTGCAAGAAATCCCCTTAACAGCTGGAACAAGATAGACAGTTTTTATGACGATAAGGGTAACTATGTGTTGGGTGAGAACGACTTGTCTTTAGCAAAACGTCTTTGCAAGGCGGGAAGCGACCACAGAAAGTTTATAAGACAGATTTTGGTATCTGTTGATATCACAGCTCCTCTCTATTGGTGGAAGGAGTTTGATACATATAAGGTTGCAACCGTTGCAAATTCCACAAGTACAATGCATAAAATTCACAGCAAGCCTTTTGAAAAGGAAGACTTCAGCTGCGACCACTTAACAGAAGCAGGTATGAAAGCTCTGCAGAGTATTATGGAATATCTAGAGGAATGCAGAATAAAGTTTGTGGAAACAAAGGAGAAGGAGTATTGGTATGATATCATTCAGCTTCTTCCCGAGGGCTATAACCAGAAAAGAACCGTTACTATGAACTATGAGAATCTTTTAAATATGTATTATGCCCGCAGAAATCATAAGCTTACTGAATGGCACACATATTGCGACTGGATTATGACGCTTCCTTATACAAAGGAGCTATTCATTCAGGAAGAAGAATAGGAATTGTCAGAATTTAGGGATAAAGCTTGACAAAGATAAAAAAATGTATTATTATAAGAACGAAAAGTTAAGTGAGGTGAAAAAAATGGCTTACACAATTAACGATGATTGCATTATGTGCGGTGCATGTGCAGGTGAATGTCCTGTTTCTTGTATTTCTGAAGCAGACGGCAAGTACGTTATCAATGCAGACGAATGTATTGACTGCGGCAGCTGCGCAAGTGTATGTCCTGTGGATGCTCCTCAGGCGTAGTATTAAAATTCAAAAGGACTGCTCTTTTGGGCAGTCCTTTTTTCATGTGTAGGGAAATGTTGGCGGGCGACTCGCAAATTGCCCCTGCCTTATCTTTTAACTGCGCAATGCGCAATATCGCTTGCATAGCAAATATCACCGCAAGGCGATATAACTCGCTTTTGCGAATAAAACTGCCGAGCATCCTCTAAGGATGCTCGGCAATATCTTATACCTTTTCTAATACTACGCCGCCAACTAATCTTCTTGCTTCAATTAAGAGATTTGCACGGATAGCGTATTCTGCAGGGTAAAGGATTTTGTCTGATGAAAGAGCGATAGAATCAAGATTCTGTGATCTTTCGATTAATTCCTTTGCCTTTGTTGCATTCTTCTTTTCTTCTTCTGTACCTCTTGAAAGGAGTGTATCTGCCTTTTCAACGATTAAGTGCTGCTGAATAGAGAGGATTTCCTTCATTGTATCAAGTGGTGAAGATGTGAGTTTGCTTCTGTCAACGCCGCCAACTAAAAGTTCAGCTTCTAAAAGGTTTTCAAAGCAGTACTGATAGTTAAATGGATAAATGATGTGTGGCGCATTTGGAAGTGTTGGTGGCCACTGTCCGTCAGAGTTGTATGAGTTTGTAAGACAGTTCCAGATCTTTTCAACTGTGTCAGGGCTTAATGTATCCTTAACTTCGTGGAGCTTTTCACGAACTAAATCCTGCCAAGGACGCAAGATTCTTGCCATTGGTGTTCCTGCCCATGTTGAAGCCATACCACCGTGCCAAGCGCTGTTATCGTCAACGTTTAAAACGTCATCAAGTGGCTGAATGTTGTTACAAGCTTCGTCATATGTAATAAATTCACCAAGCTTTTCAACCTCTGTAACAAGACGGATAAGCTTTTCGTCAGAACCAGGTGTCTTTTCGAATACGTTATCAGGCTTGTTCTGATACTTAAGTCTGAACCAACCATTTGTACCGATATATTCAGCATCATCAGCATAGATGATAAGAGCGCCTTCAGGTTCGCCAGGCTTCTGTTCTGAATACTTCTTGATAAGACCCATATAGTCGTCAAAGCTGTATCCATCCATACCCATAAAGTGTCTAACAGCGAACTGACAAACACGGTCGGTACGGAGGAACATTCTTAAGCTGTTTTCAGGATATCCTTCAATCTTGTTGAATGGATAGTGAATAGCGCGTTCGCTTCCTTCTAATTCATACTTAAAGTCAAAGCTGTAGAATGCTGGGTCATCACTGAATTCCTTTTCAAAGATTTCAGGACGGTTAGGTGTACCATCAGCCTTTCTTGAACGGCTGTATGATTCAAAGTCACCGATTAAGTTCTTAAAACCATTATCAATAACCTGCTGTGGAACGTAGCTTCTCCAGCCACATTCAGGGTTCCAGAAGCTCTTTGGCTTCATACCGAGATACTTTTCGAAGATATCGTTTGAGAATTTAATAGCCCATGTTCCGTCTTCCTGTGGGAAGTTAGGGAGCATTGGATGAGCGTATGGGCTTCCCATAAATTCGCAAGTACCGTTTGCGATAGCAGCCTTAAGCTTATCTAAAACGTCAGGTGTTAAGAGAGCCATCTGTTCAATTGTGTAACCTGATGCCTCGAAAACAAACTTTGTGTTAGGGAAGTTTTTAGCCATTGTATCAAGTGTAAGTTCATAGCTGTTGCGAATAACAAACTCATACTTGTCAGGATCTAAGTATGCATAGTTTAAATTCGCATGAAAAATCATAACATATTTCATAATAAAAAGCCTCCTTTTTTAAGTTAATTCTATTATTTTGACGAAAAAAAGTAAATGGACTTTTGCTATATATTTATGGTATAATGATGTTTATAAAGAGGTGATACATATGAAAGAACATGTATGGGTTAAGCTGATTCCTAACCAGGAGTTGTCAGTATATCAATTTGGATATGAAGAATGTGCAAAGGGGCATTCCTTTGGCCCTGCAAACCGAGACCATTTTTTACTCCATTTTATAAAAAAAGGGAAGGGTGAATTCAGAACAGAAAGCGGAAGCTATTCCTTAACCGGCGGACAGGGGTTTATGATAAGCCCTGATAAAATTTCGTCTTATAAGGCAGACGATGAAGACCCATGGGTATATTTCTGGATAGGCTTTGGGGGAGTGGATGCAGAGCATTATATGAGAGATATAGGTATAAGTGCTGAAAACCCTGTTTTTTCATTTGAGAAATGGGATATAATTGAGAATATATTCAACAACTTAAGAAGCCTTGATAAAAACCTTTTATCCCACAGACTTAAAATGATGGGAAACCTTTTTATGCTTATTGCTGAAATGGCAGAGAATGTGTCACAGCTTGATATAAAGAGAAAGGTTATATTCAACTCCAAGGAAGAGTACGTAAAAAATGCAGTAGGATATATAGAAAAGAACTTTTCGGGAAAGCTTTCAATATCAGAGGTAGTCAAGTATGTGGGTCTGAATAGAAGCTATTTTGGGGTTATATTTAAAGAAATAATGGGGATATCCCCTATAGATTATCTTGTAAACTACAGAATAGACAGGGCAAAAAAATACCTTTCGGATGATTCTATGAGCGTTGGTGACGTTGCAAGATCTGTGGGTTATGATGATACACTGGCTTTTTCCAAAATTTTCAAACGTAAGGTTAAAATGTCACCTCGTGAGTATCAGAAGACAAAAGGATCTTAAAAAATTTAAAAATTTTTAAAAAATTTTTTCAGAAGATGTAGCACACAAAAAAAATCCACCAACAACATCTTGTGGGTAAAATGAAATATGGAAAAAAGTGGATAAATTTTTACAAATTTAGGTGTTGAAATAATTTTTTCTTTTTGTTATTATATTACAGAGATGTTACAAGTAGTTTAGAAATGATAAGAAATTTTTCGTACTAATGATAGAAAAAGGTGCATTTTGACGGCAGTAGGGAACAACCTGTGTGTTGTTCCGCGTCACACCGTAGAAAACATACCGGTGATATGTTTTCAGGTGGGATTGAGGTGCGGCAGCACCGGTATGAAAAACAACAATGTTGTTTTTCGACGCAGGCGCCCCTACAAGAAAGAGTAAGGCATAAATATAGAATAAACAGTCGGATTATAACACCTTTTTAGAATACATCACATCTGTTTTTGCGAAGCAAAAGCAGATATTTTATGCAGTTGGAGGTAGTTTGTGATGTCAGATTTAATGGAGATATGGGAGAGCGTTTTATCCCAGATGGCAGAAGAAATTTCTGCAGTTTCATACGAAACTTGGATAAAGCCAATTAAACCTGTTTCCGTAAGCGGTAATGAGATTGTTTTATCTGTTAAAAGCAGTGTAAACAAGGATTTGGTTATGACAAAGTTCCGCTCTATGCTTGAAAGTTGTATAGAATTTGCAGCAGGGCAGAGCTTTAACCTTGTTGTAGTTGTTGAAGAAGAGGAAGAGAAAGAAGAGACTGAGACTTTTGCAGACCCTATTCACAGAAACAGCGCGTTAAATCCAAAGTACACATTTGAAAACTTTGTAGTAGGCGGAAACAATAATTTGGCGTACGGGGCGGCTATGGGTGTTGCTGAAAATCCAGGGCAGAGATACAATCCTCTGTTTTTATATGGTGGAAGCGGTCTTGGAAAGACACATTTGCTTCAGGCTATAGGCAATGAGTTTTCAAGGCTTTATCCTGATAAAAAGGTTTTATATACAACAAGCGAAAAGTTTACTTATGAGCTTGTTACCGCTATCCGCGAAAAGACTAATCAGGATTTTCGAAACAAGTACAGAACTGTTGACTTACTTTTAGTTGACGATATTCAGTTCCTTGCTACAAAGGAACTTGCACAGGAAGAATTCTTCCACACATTTAATGCAATATACGAAGAGGGGAATCAGATAGTTCTCACATCTGACCGACTTCCATCAGAGACACCTCACCTTACTGACAGACTTAAAGGAAGATTCCAGATGGGTTTGCTTGCTGATGTTCAGCCACCTGATTATGAAACCCGTCTTGCAATACTCAGAGCGAAGATTGAAGATGAGTACTTTACATTTGATGAAGAGATAATTGAATATGTGGCAAACAATATCCGTTCAAATGTCCGTGACCTTGAGGGCGCGGTTAAGAGAATTCTTGCATATGCGGGGATAGAGAGAACCAACACTATCTCAATTGAGCTTGCACAAAAGGCGCTTAAAGAGATTATTGATACTCTTCCACAGAGAAATGTAAACATTTCGGTTATCATAGATGAGGTAGAAAAGTATTATCATCTGCCAAAGGATTCCCTTAAAACTAAAAAACGTTCTAACGATATTGCATATCCAAGACATATTGCTATGTATCTTGCGAGAGAGGTTTTAGGAGAATCATATCCAAGAATAGGTGACGAGTTCGGCAGAGACCACACAACTGTTATGAGTGCAGTTAAAAAGGTTCAGAAGAACTTAAGCGGTGATACTGAGCTTGCGGAAAAACTTCAGGAACTTGTAAACAACATTCGAAAGAATTAACAGGAGATAATAATGAAGCTTAATGATACAATTGCGGCAATAGCCACACCGAGAGGTGCAGGTGGGATAGCTATAATCCGTGTAAGCGGTTTAGATGCTGAAAAAATTGTCGGAAATATGATTAAAGCGTATAACGGAAAGGGTATAATTGACTTTGAAAGTCACAAGCTTACCCTGTGCAGAGTATATGACTGTGATAAAGCTGATTTTATGATAGATGAGGCGTTAGTTGCTGTTATGAGAGCGCCAAAGTCATATACAGGTGAGAACGTCGTGGAGATAAATTGCCACGGCGGTTTTCTCGTTGCTGATAAAATTTTAAATGGTATATTAAAAAGCGGAGCAAGGCTTGCTGAAGCAGGGGAATTCACCCGTCGCGCCTTTATAAACGGAAAAACAGATTTAAGCGGAGCTGAGGCGGTTGTTGATTTAATGGAAGCAACAACAGAAGCAGGACTTCACAATGCGGCAATTTCAATAGATGGTGCTCTTTCCGATAAGATAAAAGGCTTAAGAGAAATGGTCTTGTCTGTTGCGGCAAATGTTTCTGCGGCGGCAGACTATCCCGATGAAGTGGATATGCCTGAAAATGATGAGCTTATGGCTCTTATCGAAAATATCCTCGATGAGATTAATGCTATGCTTGATAGCTTTGATACAGGAAGAGTTATTCGTGACGGCGTAAGAACGGTTATTGCAGGCAGACCTAATGTAGGTAAGTCTTCAGTATTAAATGCTCTTCTTCGTGAGGAGAGAGCCATCGTTACTGATATCCCCGGAACAACAAGAGACACAATAGAAGAGGTAATAAACGTCGGAGGAATGGCGCTTCGCCTTACTGATACAGCGGGAATCCGCGACGCAGGTGACGAGGTAGAAAAAATTGGTATTGAAAAATCTCTGGAGAATATTAAGAATGCAGACTTATGTCTGTTTGTCTTAGATTCTTCTGAAGAAATAACGGAAAACGATAAGGAAATCGCAAAGGCACTTAATGGCAAGCCGGTTATTGTTATACTTAATAAGAGCGATAAAGAAGCTGTTTTAAGTGAGGAAAAGGTTAAGGATATACTTATGCCTGAAAGTGCAATAGTCAAGACTTCTGCCCCAAAAGGCAGAGAACCTTGGGGAATAGATGACCTTGAAAGCATAATTTCAAATATGTTTGTAAAGGGCAAGCTCGATTCAAATCGTGTGTATATCTCAAACGAAAGACAAAGAGATTCGTTGTTTAAGGCAAAGGATGCCCTCTGCCATGCAAGAGAGGGGATTTTCCTTGGTTTGCCATCGGATTTATTGTTTGTTGATTTAGAAGACGCTCTTTCGGCTTTTGGTGAGATAACAGGTGAAACTGTTCAGGAAGAAATTGTGGACAGCGTGTTCGAAAGATTTTGTGTAGGAAAATAAGAAAAGGAATGGTTTAAATGAGAGGAGTATATCTCCCGGTTGATTTTGTTGAAAAATATGTCAGGTTCACCAAGCCTGAATATTTGCAGGTATATATATACACAAAATATTGTATGGAAAAGGGAGAGAAATTTCCCTCTGCTGAAGAGATATCTTTGGCACTTGATATTCTTCCCGCAAGGGCAGAATTTATAATTGAATATTGGGTAAGTCAGGGAGAATATATTTTAGAGAACGGAACATATTCCATAAAAAAAGATAAAAATGCTCCTGTTGTTGAAGAAAAGCCAACAGAGAAAGAGGCAAAGAAAAGTCTTATTCAGCGTGTGCGAAGTATGAAGCCATCATATTCACAAACGGAAATTGATGCTGTTGCCACAGAGAATAAAAAGATTTCAAGCCTTTTCTATCAGGCAGAAAAGATTTTAAGCAAGGTTTTAACTGCATCGGATATGGAACTTTTATATTCCTTTAACGATTGGTTAGGACTTCCTATTGAAGTTATTTTAATGCTTATTACATATGCGGCTAAAAAGGGAAAGACCACAAAAAGATATTTAGAAACTGTTGCTATTGACTGGGCAGAAAAGGGAATAGACACATTCGAGGCGGCAGAGGATTATGTTTCACAGCTTGAGGCGGCAGACAGCGCAGAAAAACAGATAAGGTCTATCCTTGGGATATATGACAGAGGCCTTACAGCAACAGAAAAGAAGTATATAAAAATCTGGGCAGAGGATCTTAAAATTTCTCCTGAACTTATATCTTTAGCTTACGACAAGACAGTTGAGTATACAGGAAAGCTCTCATGGAGCTATATGGACAAGATGCTTAAAAACTGGTTTGACAGCGGATTTAAGACGGTGCTCGACGTTAAAAATTCTGATGAAGAATTTCATAAAAGTAAAAGCAAAACCGAAAAGCCTTTGAGAACAAGTAAGTTCAATAACTATGATGATGACAACAAGGATGATTATAAGGAATTAGAAGAGCAGATACTTAATATGATGTTAGATGATGACTATTAATAAGGTGGTGTGATATATGGAATCGGCATATTCCCTTGCTAATGCAGAAATAAAGAGAATAAAAAAAACAAACGAAGACCTTTTAAGCCGCAGAGAAGATGAGGTAAGAGAAAAGGCGCCTGAATTTGCTATGGTTGAGGCCCAGCTTAAAAAGGGCGGATTAGCTATTGCAAGAGGAGTTTTGGAGGGAGTAAACAACGTTCCGATGGCGAGAAAGTGCATAGAAGAAGCTCAGGCAAAAAGAGCTGAAATCCTTGAAAGATTACACCTTCCTAAAGACTATTTAGATGAAATATACACCTGTAAAAAGTGTAGAGATACAGGCTTTTCAGAAGACGGGCGAAGATGCGAGTGCTTAAAAAAGATGATATCCAAATATATCGGGATAAACTCAAATCTTACAGAGGCAATGCGGGAACAGACATTTAATAACTTTGATATGTCCCTTTTTGAAAATCAGGAAGATGTAAAAGGAACTTCTGTTCTTGAAATTGCGAAAAGTGCATATAAAAAAGCTGTTATTTTTTCAGAAACCTTTGATGAAACAAATACAAATCTTTATCTCTATGGTTCAGCGGGAACAGGCAAGACATTTATATCTTCATGCATTGCAAACAGAGCTTTGGAAAGAGGGTTTACTGTTTACTATCAGTCAGCGTTCAAGCTCTTGGATATGCTCGAAAAACTTAAGTTTGGCAGATATGAAGACGAGGAAAGAGGCCAGGCAGAGTATGCAGAAAAGTATCTTTATGAAACAGACCTTTTAATAATAGACGACGTGGGAACAGAGTTTGTAACTGCTTATTCATCGGCGGCGCTTTTTGATATAATTAACTCAAGAATAGTTGACAGAAAAAGCACAGTTATTTCATCAAATTTAGGGCCTGTAAAAATATCCGAAGTTTATGGCACACGCCTTGCATCAAGAATAACAGGTTCATTTGATGTGGTAAACTTTATCGGCAGAGATTTAAGAAGAATAAAGAAATAAAAAGACGGCTATGCCGTCTTTTTTATGTTAAATACACCTTTGTAGGGGAGGGGTTCCATCCCCTCCCGTTATGATGTTTCTGTAAATGAAAATGTTTTTATATTAAATGTCCTGTCGGATGGGCCTACTTTTGATTTCAAAAGTATTATAATCCATTAACGCGAAAGGGTTTAAATTCAGGTGGATATTATCCGCCCGTGATACTTTTTGTAATATCACATCAGTCGTTGTCAATATATAAAATAATAAAAGATAAAATGCAATAATTTGCATATGGAAATATTTTGCAATTATACCATATATTGTGATACAATAGCGGTAAAAGTACAAGATTAATCCGAAAGGAGAAAAAATATGTTATTGGATTACAAAAGCGAAAAGGGTGTAAGAGAGATAGAAAGGCGCGGGCCTGTTATTGATATGGTTAATGAAAAGAGAAGCTTTACGAGATATGGAGAGGTCAGGTCTATTCCTATAAAAAATATTGTGCCAAATCCTAATCAGCCAAGAAGAAGTTTCGATAAAATTGCTCTTCAGGATTTAGCTATATCAATAAT
Source organism: Clostridia bacterium (assembly GCA_045649725.1). GTDB lineage: Bacteria > Bacillota > Clostridia > Monoglobales > Monoglobaceae > UMGS1820. The sequence continues at coordinate 78,087 of JAZRQL010000005.1, forward strand.
GGAATATGGGTTGATGCAACCTATAACCGTAAGACAGACAGGGCCATTTGACTATGAGTTAATCGCAGGGGAAAGACGTTTTACTGCCTGCAAAAACCTTGGTATGACGTATATCCCCGCAATAGTTATGAAAGCAACAGACACAGATAGCGCAATCCTTGCCCTTGTAGAAAATATTCAAAGGGAGAATTTAAATTACATAGAAGAAGCAGAGGCATACTGTACCCTTATAAATGAACATGGCTTAACGCAGGAACAACTTGCAGACAAGCTTGGAAAAGGACAGTCTACCATTGCAAACAAAATAAGAATATTAAGATTATCCCCTGAAATCAGAGAGATTTTAACAGAAAATTCTTTAACCGAAAGGCACGCAAGAGCCCTTTTGAGATTACCCGAGGAAAAGCAGAGGTTAAGAGTTTTAAAAATCGTTGCAGACAGAGGGCTTAATGTTTCAAAAACGGAAGAGCTTGTAGACAAGCTTTTAAGAGAGCCTGAAAGGCTGTCTGTTGAACCTAAAAATATGAGAGTTTTTAAGGATTTAAGAATTTTTACAAATACCATCAAGCAGGCAGTAGATATGATGAAAAGATCAGGGATTTCGGCTAAAGCAAAAAAGTGCGAAAACGAAAGATATATTGAATATACTATTGTTATTCCCAAAAACGAGGAAGAGCTTTAAAATTAACAGTTTGTTTACTTGACAAGGGATTGAAAGTATCATATTATTAAGATAGGAGATGATAGTATGGTACAGGTAGTTATAGTTTTACATAAAACAGAGTGCCTTGATGAAATTCTTAATAAGTTTGTAGAAAATGACATTCCCGGAGGAACAATTCTGGACGGACACGGAATGGCAAGAAGCATAAAAAGAGAAGATGATAACCCTTTAGTGGCTATGCTTAAAGATGTTATAGACTTTGATGATGATACAAGCAAGGTTATGTTTATGATAGCAGAGGAAAGTCAGATAAGAACCATATCAAAGATAGTAAATGATGCAACGGGAGGCTTGCAAAATCCGAATACGGGTATTATGTTCTGTACCCCTGTTGTATATATCGAAGGATTGAGAAAAAACAAAAAATAACAAAAATGTGCATTCAAATGAATGCACATTTTTTATGTAGATATGATTCATGAATTGTCCGTGCAGATTAACTTCACATATATTCTTTTAATTCAAAAAATCCACCATTGAAATATGTCGAAAAATATGTTATGATGAAACCAATTATAAAACCCAAGGAGAAATAATATGTTTAAAAAGTTAGTATCTCTTATGCTGTGTTTGTTTATTTTATCTGCTGCAATTTCTGTCTTTGCTATATCCGTATCTGACTTATATGGCATAGAATACACAGGTGATACAGAATGGAAAGAAGAGGATTTGAATAAAGGCAAGGAACAAATCAGCATAGCGCCGATTAATACTTCAGGTTCAGGCTCTGATATTAAACTCAATGTCAATGGAGAAAATGTTGTTTTCCCAGACCAACAACCTATTGTGATCGAAGGAAGAACTTTTATTCCTTTAAGATTTTTAGCAGAAGCATTAGGAGCAGAAGTAAACTGGGATCAAGAACATCAAGTAATTATCATTGAAAACAAGGGAATTCAGTGGACAGAAAACGAAGATGCCTTTGCAAGATATTACTTGAAAATAGGTGATCCACAAATGGTATATGCTAAACATAGCAAAAAACATGATTTTGTTTCGGATATACAAATTTTTGAATTGCCACAAGCACCTTTTTTAGTAAATGGCAGAACAATGTTACCATTTAGATTTGTAGGTGAACTTTTGGGTGCATTGGTATTTTATGATGACAGCACACATACTGCTATGGCAGTATATGGACAACATAATTTAGGTGCGCATCTTGATACAAATTATGATAATTCAACCAGAAAGTTTTTAGATATGGGTCCTATTCCAATACTTTCAACATTATCAGAAAATGTATTCAAAGAGCAACTTGAAATTTTCAGAAAAAATGCACCAGATAATACTAGTGCATATACTGGTACAACTCTTAATGGAGAATTATCTGCTGCTGCAACTTGGAAAGCAATAGATGAAAGCATAGCAGGTTATGGAACTTTAACTACCTTATATGGAGCCCATAGTAATTCTGATCAATCAGTAATGTCAACAGGTTTCTTTCAATATTACCTAACCAACAAATATCCGAACAAATATCCTAATGCTGGTCCTTATCCAGATCAATATGAAGAAAATGTTTGTGCTACTATTTTTCAACCTCTTACAGGAATTGAATTAATAGAATTAGAAAACAATGGAAAATTGAAAAAATCCAATTATTCAACCATTAATGTGGATGAAGTTTTAAGTCGTTCTGATTATTGGTATTATAGACTAAAAAATGTATGGGGACTCAATCTTTTCCCATTAAATGATTCAACTAATTTAACAATTGGTGGCAGAAATCTATCTCAATATAAAATTAATAACCATATTAATATAAATGGTTATCCAATGTTTTCTTTCTCAATGATAAAATATTGGGATAAAGAAATGTACCGTTCTTTTGCAAGAGGTGCTCTTATAACTTGGATGAATTCTACAAAAGGACATAGAAGAAATTTATTAGCAACAGGTAATTATCAATTTGGTTTAGGAGCAAGATACTCTAAAAAAGAATCTGTCTATGTGTTTTATACAGGACCAGATAAAAATATTGCTTTAGACCCAAGTTACTTTAATTAAATAAACACATTAAATGGTTCTTGAACATATAAGAAATAAAAGGTTGTAGCATATGCTACAACCTTTTTCTTTTAACATACAAACTTGTTGTCTTCAACTGTTATGGTGATTGTGTCGCCTGAAGTTATCTTTCCTTCAAGCATTTTTTCAGCAATCATATCTTCGATTTCTGACTGAATAACTCGTCTTATTGGTCTTGCGCCATAAACAGGGTCAAATCCTTCGGAAGCGATTTTTTGGATGGCTTCATCAGTAAACTCTGCAGTAATGTTATTATCTTTAAGTCTCTTTATAAGCTGACCCAACATTTTAACCGAAATTTTCTTGATATCATCATTTGTAAGCTGGTGGAACACGATGGTTTCGTCAATACGGTTTAAGAATTCAGGTCTGAAAGCTTCCTTAACTTCTCCCATAACATCTGCCTTAATCTGCTCATAATCTCTTTCTGCGCTATCAACCGCAGCGGAGAAACCAAGGCTCTTTTTAACTTCAGTAATCTTTCTTGCGCCTAAATTTGATGTCATAATGATAACTGTGTTACGGAAGTCAACCCGTCTGCCCTGTGAATCTGTTAAAATTCCGTCTTCAAGAATCTGGAGAAGAATGTTAAACACATCAGGGTGCGCCTTTTCGATTTCGTCAAAGAGAACAACAGAGTATGGCTTTCGTCTTACCTTTTCAGTAAGCTGACCGCCCTCGTCGTAACCTACATATCCCGGAGGAGAGCCTACAAGCCTTGAAACCGTATGCTTTTCCATATACTCGGACATATCAATTCTTATCATTGCGTCCTCGTCGCCAAACATTGCTTCGGCTAATGCTTTTGAAAGTTCTGTCTTACCAACACCGGTAGGGCCTAAAAAGATAAATGAACCGATAGGTCTCTTCGGGTCTTTAAGGCCAACTCTGCCTCGGCGGATAGCCTTTGAAATAGCAGTAACAGCCTCATCCTGACCTACAACTCTTTCGTGTAAAAGTTCTTCAAGCTTTAAAAGTCTTTCGCTTTCGGTTTCTTCAATAGATTTAACAGGGATTCCTGTCCACATAGCGATAATTTCTGCAATTTCGCTTTCTGTAACAACTGCTTCGTTTGAAGTGTTTGTCTTTTTCCAGTTTTCCTTTGTGGAATTAAGTTCTTCTGTAAGAGTCTTTTCTTCATCACGAAGGCTTGCGGCTTTTTCGTAATCCTGAACAGTTATTGCCGCTTCCTTTTCCTTTTTGATAGAAGCAATTTTATCTTCCAAATCCTTAACGTCAGGTGGAGCGGTAAGGGTTTTTATGCGGATACGTGATGCGGCTTCGTCAATTAAGTCGATAGCCTTATCAGGTAAGAATCTGTCGGAAATATAACGTGATGAAAGCTTAACAGCAGAGTCAATAGCCTTATCAGTAATCTTTACTCTGTGGTGAGCTTCGTACTTGTCGCGGATACCGTGAAGAATCTGAATGCTCTCTTCCTCGGTAGGTTCATCTAAAGTGATAGGCTGGAATCTTCTCTCAAGGGCCGCATCCTTTTCGATATACTTTCTGTATTCTTCCAAAGTTGTTGCACCGATAACTTGAAGCTCGCCTCTTGCTAATGCAGGTTTTAAGATGTTTGCCGCATCTATTGCTCCCTCTGCAGCCCCTGCACCAATAATGGTGTGAAGCTCGTCAATAAAGAGGATAATGTTACCTGCCTTATGGATTTCTTCCATAGCTTTTTTAAGTCTTTCCTCAAATTCACCACGATACTTTGCTCCTGCTATCATAGAGGACATATCGAGGGTGATAACCTTTTTGTTCTTTAAGATTTCAGGAACGTCACCTGATGCAATTTTCTGTGCAAGACCCTCTGCAACAGCGGTTTTACCAACACCTGGTTCACCGATTAAGCAAGGGTTATTCTTTGTTCGTCTGCTTAATATCTGCACAACTCTTTCAATCTCGGTATCTCTGCCGATAACTGGATCGAGTTTTTCTTCGTTTGCCATTTTTGTAAGGTCACGTCCAAACTTCATTAAGGTCGGAATGTTTGACTTTCCGCTACTTGCCGGCTCTTCAGGGCGATCTTCTATGTTGTTGTCTGCAAGAGTATCGTTGAGCAGGTCAAGGATTTCGTTATAAAGTTTTTGTGGAGAAACAGAAAGCTCAACCAATATTTTAACTGCAATACTTTCTGTTTCGCGCAAAATGGCAATAAGCAAATGCTCGGTGCCAACGTAAGAGTGGCCAAGTCTTCTTGCTTCAACATAGCTGTTCTGCATAACCCTCTTTGTTCTTGGGGTTACTTCAGGAGTAATGTTGTCAAGGGGTTCGCCTGTGCCGATAAGGGCATCTATCTTTTCTAGTATCTGTTCGTCGCTTAAGTTGTTTGCCTCAAGAATTTTACCTGCAACACCTTCTGTTTCTCTAACAAGGCCAACAAGAAGATGCTCTGTTCCAACATAAGTATGGCCTAATTCAAGGGCCGCTTCAGCCGCATTGTTAAGGGCAATTTTAGCTTTTTCTGTAAGTCTGTCTTCAAACATATCTATTCATCCTTTCTCGTATTTAAGAATTAAAGAAGTAATTCCTTTATAAGCTCTGCTCTCTTTAAATCTCTGTCTGCCGCATCTAAAATGTTATAATTTTTTATAATATTTGCAGGCAAAACAGAGTAGGTAGCAGTATTAAGCTTTTTGTAATCAATATTTTCGATTATACCAAGCTCAACTGCAAAACGCACATCTGAAAGCCTTGCCATTGCTTCATTTGATGTAAGGATTACTGCGTTTGTAAGTATGCCGAAGGAACGCATAAGCTTATCCTGAAGCTTGAACTTATCTTTTTCGAAGATATGCTTTCTTACCTCGCGCTCTTTTTCGATAACCTCGGTTATAATCTGTTCAAATCTTTCGATTATGGTTTCTTCCGCCTCGCCTAAAGTTTCCTGATTTGAAATCTGATAAAGATTACCAGAAGCCTTTGAACCTTCGCCGAAAATTCCGCGAACGGTCATACCAAGCTGACTTAAAGAGTCGATAATACTATTGATATTTCCGCTCATAGTAATGGCAGGAAGATGGACCATAACAGATGCTCTCATACCTGTTCCTAAATTTGTAGGGCAACAGGTAAGGTAACCAAACTGACTGTCAAAGGCATAGTCGGAGGTTTCCTCGATAGCATCGTCAACCTTATTTGCGGAATCAAAACACTTTCTTATATCAAAGCCCGCTTCCATACATTGAATACGGAGGTGGTCTTCTTCGTTTACAAGAACACAAACAGAATTGTCATCACTTAAAAGAAGACCTCTTTTAATACTGTTGTCCATCATCTGCGGGCTTATAAGATGACATTCGGCAAGAGCCTGTTTTTCGTAATCTTTCATAGAATTAAGGTCAAGAAATTTAAGGTCTGTATTATCTGCGGCTTTTTTGCATATTTCTATAACCTGTTCTTGCTGCTCGGGCGTTTCCTTTGATGGAAAGGGAATACCCTTCAAATTTCTCGCTAGCCTTATTCGGCTTGAAAGAACAACATCGCTGTTGTTTCCGCTTTCTGTGTACCACATAGATTTACGCCTCCTTTTCTGTGCCTGATTTTAATGCGTTGATTTCATCTCGAAGGTTTGCGGCAGATTCAAAATCCTGCTTTTGTACAGCGGTGTACATTTCTGCTTCGAGCTTTGAAATCTTCTTGTCAAGCATTATTGCATCTCCGCACCTTTTAGGAGCTTTGCCTGTATGTTCAAAGGTCCCGTGGATTTGCTTAAGAGGTTTTTTGATTCTGTTCTTAAAGGTCAGGTAGCAGTCACCACAGCCAAGCTTTCCTTTTTGAAGAAATTCAGAGTATGGCATATTACAGGTAGGGCAAATATCTGTGTCGCCTTCAAGGCTTCCCTGATGCTTGTTTGAAAACATTCCTGAAAGAAAGCCACCTAATCCTAAATTAATTCCGTTTTTAATATCATTGTATTCGTGAGACCCTTTAGCACATTCAGAGCATAAATGATATTCTTCCTTATATCCGTTTACAATTCTCGTTAAATGTGTGGTTGCTTCTCTTTTTTTGCATCTGTCACACTTCATATATATCATCCTTTCTATACAAGAGTAATAAGCATATTTTTCAAAATACCTGCCCTTAACAGATCCTGGTCAGGCTGAATAAGAGGAAGAGACTTTTCTGACATGGCAGCCATTATAAGCTTTGCCTCTTTTTCGGAAATTAAATCATAGTCAACACAATTTCTTATGATTGCAACAGAGTCGCCAAAGGATAAATACTTTCCTATCATATTCACAACGTGCATAAGATGATTCCCCTGCTTTGGAGTAACACGTGTAATCTTAATATATCCGCCACCGCCTCCAGTGCTTTCGACAATATATCCTCGCTCTGGTGAAAACCTTGGTGATATAACCTAATTTATCTGTGATGGA
>JAZRQL010000006.1:0-20701 GCA_045649725.1 Clostridia bacterium
AGTATATAAAAGTGTTGGCTTTTTCCTTCTTCGAGGATATCTACCAAAGAGAATAACCAGAGAATGAAAAATATAAATTTTATTATAAACAATTTTTAAAATACAAGTTTTAAAAATATATAAAATGGAAAAATTTTCTAAAACAATTGCTTTTTAGAAAGATGTGTGATATAATATGCTTAACATCAATAGAGGAGGCGATAACAATGGTTCAGCTATTTTCAAAGAGGTATGGCTTTGCGAATATGCTATTTTTGTTATGTGCTTCTGACAGTTCAGAAAAAATAAAATAGAGAACAAAAGATTAGTGTAGCGTGCAAGCAACCTCTTTGAATAGAGAGGTATGTTTACACGCTTTTTTATTTAAAACCGAAAGGAGAAGAAATTATGAAAAAATTATTGTCAATGATGTTATGTTTTGTTTTATTAGCATCTTCTTGTATAGTAGTGTCGGCTGAAGATGTTGAATATCCATATGGTATTACACCAGAGTTAATTGCGAGAGAACAAGAACTGCTGATTGAAATTGAAAATAACATAGATGAAATTCATGCTCAAATTGAAGAATATCAAAGAACTCACATTCAAACTCGTGGAGTTACATATGGGGGTTTCCAGTATTTAGATGGAGATATTTTTATTACTAAAAGCACATCTTCATACGGATTGACAGGACATGCGGGAATTCTTGTTGGAGATAAGGTTCTAGAAATCACCCCAGGATATAATAATGGTGTGCCAGCAGCGATTGCACCGTCAACATGGTTTTCGAGATATCCTGAAACGATTATATTGAGATACGATGGTGGTAGGACGATCCCTGTCAATGCAGCTTGGTATGGTCAGACTTTTTATATTGACGGTGATGGTGCTGATAACGAGTATTCTGTTGCCAGTACTATTACATCTTTAACAAAAGATTATTGCTCGTCATTAGTTTGGAAATGTTATCATTATGGAGCCGGTTTTGATTTTAAAGTTTTAAACACTACGACGCTTGCTATGGTAAATCCTGTGGCGATATTGCCTTATGAATTTATAGCTAATGCATCCTTTAATAATTTTGTTGCTGTAAATAGTGTAAACTGGTGATGAATATGAAAAAAAGTATGATGCTTTTGTATTTATTACCTACGGTGTTTGTTGGCATGTTTTTAGTCTACTGTAAAGAAAACCTGTTGACGTGGTTGATTTTTTTGTTGGGCAGTATTTTTCCTGTTGTCGTTACCTGTTTATGTATAAGAAATCACTGGGTAACAAAAAACATTGTGATAGGGAATCTTGTGTTTTTTTCTACAAATATGATTTTAATACAGATTCTTAATAAAATAAATTTAGCAAAAGATACAGGACTAATGTGGCATGGCTATTTTAAACCGTTTTATACAGAACACTTATTTATTATAATTTTCATATTTATAATTATTGCAGAATTGATAAGTTGTAGCTTTGTTAAAAAACTATAGATTGTGTTGTTTTTTTGTTATAACGGTTTACCCGTATGCGTATATCGTATACGGGTAAACCGTTATGTTATAGTTGTTGGGAATATGTTGACAAACATTTTCGATTATCTTATAAAAGATTAGAAAATAGATTTTTATAAAAAATTTGATTTAAGCATAGGTGGTTAAAGTTGTAACTTTGACCATTTTTCATTATATAAAATCAATTTCTATACGAAATATCAACAAAAAATTATTCCACAGAAAATAAAGTTATAGGGGTTTCCCTTGAAAATTGACAAAATTGAAAATCCGTGATATAATACTCAGGATTGTGCTACAATCAGTTAAGCTGATTTATATACTCAAAAATAAAAGGAGATATTTTATGAAGAGAATTTTGATTTTGCTTTTAGTATTTTCGTTGTTTGTATCAATGCCTGTTATGGCAGAAGAAAATGCTTTGAAAGAGGGTATTTTTTCTTATAAGGTAGAGGGTAGCTATGCTACACTTATCGGTGCAGATGACGTAGCAGGAGAGGTTGTTGTCCCTGAAAAGCTGGGCGGTTATACTGTAAACAAGATAGCTGACGGAGCGTTTGGCGGTAGCGAAAACATAGAAAAGGTTTATATCCCTGATACTGTTAAGGTTATGGGTTCAATGTGCTTTGCATACAGCTCAAGCATAAAAACAGTTAGGCTTTCAAAGAAGCTTTTAGCCATCGAAGAGGGTATGTTCTATCAGTGTGGGACTTTAATCGGTGTTACTGTTCCTGACGGAGTTGGCTACATTGCGTCAAAGGCTTTTGCACAGTGCCCCAACCTTTCATCTGTGGGAATACCAAAAAGTGTTACATCTATAGCGGATGATGCTTTCTATGGCTCTGATATGGTTAAAGTTCATTGCAGATTAGACGAAAGCGCTCCTGCATATTATTGGGCGCTTGCTCGTGATATGGAATGCGAAGAATTAATCTATGTAAACGTAAACGGAAAAGAAATTGTGTTTGACCAGTTACCGATAACTGAACCGAAAAAGTTCCGTACACTTGTTCCTCTCCGTTCTGTTCTTGAAGAAATGGGAGCAGAAATTGAATGGGATAACGATATGGAATACGCAGGCGTAACCATTGGCGATTACAGGCTTTTAATAAAGCCGGGCAGTGAGTTTATGATGGTTAACGGAAAAACAACTTATATGACCTGCCCTGCAGTAGAGTATAACGGAAGAGTTTTGCTTCCTATCCGTGATGTTGTTCAGGCAGTAGGCGGTAAGGTTGGCTGGAACGAAGAAACAAAAGTTGTTACAATAACATACGAACAATAAAATAAAAGAGGTGCTGAAAGCACCTCTTTTTTATGGTTAGGAATCTGTTAAACGAATGAGGAAAGGGGTCCAGGGGAGGAACCCCTGCTATTATATGTTGAAAAACAACAATATTGTTTTTCATACCGGTGCTACCGCACCTTAATCCCACCTAAAAATGTGTCACAGGCACATTTTTTGCGGTGTGACGTTTTAAGGGTGACCACGGGGGAGAATCGAAACTCCCCCTTCGTTTTGCTACTTTTGCAATCAAAAGTAGGCCCGTCCGGCAGGACATTTAATATAAAAGAAATGTTTATATTAAAACTAACTTTTTGCTATATATAGTTTAGAAATTTATTTTTAACTACAATAAAAGCACCCGAAAGGGTGCTTTTAATTTTCTTATTTAAAGTTGTACATTCCCTTATTGATAAAGTCCTGCATAGCAACTGAAACAATAGGAGAATCCTCTCTGTATGTAACACCGTACCACTTTGAGTCACTTGATAAAACCTTAATCTTTTTGCCTTCCTTGTTCATTCTGTCATTTAAGATAGAAGGAAGAAGGAATTCTTTTTTAGGTTCGTTGATGTTATCCTTTAAGAATAACTCAAATTCCTTTTCAAGGAATGGGAATACGTCAGGACGAAGACCCCACATATTCATAGAAACAATAGTATCCATAGGATATTCAGAGTTCTTATCAAGACCGTCACATTCAGTAATCTTTGAGAGGTATCCGTTTTCGCTTTCGCAGATACCACGTGTTACTGTACCGTTATCAGTAATTGTGTTGCCGAGCTTGTAGCCTACCATACACATATCTTCGTCAGAAGTTAAGTGCTTGTGAATAACCTGGAAAGAATCCTTGCCATAGTAGTCATCTGCGTTGATAACTGCAAAAGGTGAGTCAATAATATCTTTTGCAGAAAGAACAGCCTGACCTGTTCCCCATGGCTTTAAGCGAGTTTCAGGAAGAGTGAAGCCTGCAGGGAGGTTATCCTTTTCCTGGAAAGCATAGTCAACGTCAACCATTTTTTCAATACGCTTTCCGCAAGCAGCACGGAAATCAGCTTCGATTTCCTTTTTAATAACAAATACAACCTTGTCAAAACCGGCTGCAACAGCATCATATACTGAAAAGTCAAGTATAATTTCACCGTTTGGACCGAGAGGTTCGATCTGCTTAAGACCTCCGAATCTGCTTCCCATACCGGCTGCCATAATTAAAAGTTCTGTTTTCATCTTTTTTCCCCTTTTCTTATATGTTTTTGTATTTTGATGGATTTATTATTTCGTAATTATAATTTTCAATGTAGTCAATAGCCTCTTTAGAGCTTTCGGTTACAAAATATAGGTTCTTAATAGTTTCAAGTAAAACCTTTTCTTCTATGTAGTAGTCGATTAACTCAAGAAGCTTATTGTAAAACCCGTTGCTGTTTAAAATAACTATTGGTTTATTATGCCTGCCAAGTTGTTTTAAGGTAAGAATCTCAAAAAACTCATCCATTGTGCCTATGCCGCCAACGGTTATAATAAAGGCATCGGATTTTTCTTCTAATAATTGCTTTCTCTCTCTCATTGTGTCGGGATATATAAACTCATCGCATTCATACAAAACTCCGTCAACGTTGAAAAAGCTTGGGGCAATGCCTATAATCTTGCCTCCGCCTGCATCTGTTCCTCTTGCAGATGCGCCCATCATACCACTTTGACCACCGCCAAAAATAAGAGTATGACCTCTTTTTGCAATTTCTTTTCCAAGGGTTTCGCCATCTTGAATATAGCTTTTGTTTATATCGGGACTTGACGCACCGTATACGCATATGTTCATACCAAAACCTCCTGTTAATTATTTATGAAAGAGTGATTCGATACTGCTTCTGTCCTAATATAATCTTATCTCCTGACTTAATTTCAGCCTTTTCTATCTGTTCTCCATTTAAGAATGTTCCGTTTGTTGAGTTCAAGTCCTCAACAAAGAGGGTTTCTCCGTCGTATATAAACTTACAATGTTCTCCTGAAACAGCGCTGTCGGAAATCAAAAGGCCATTTGTAGAACGTCTGCCTGCAGTAACAGAATCAGTAATTGTGACCATCTTAAGGTCAGGGTTATTTGTTCCTGAAAGAGTAAGCCTTATTGACTTAACTTCTTCTACAGGGTCAGGGATTACTTCAGGTTCTTCCTCAATTGTTTCTTCCTCAACTGGTTCTTCAACAGGTTCTTCGACTGTTTCTTCAACTGTTTCTGTCGCAGGTTCTTCAACGATAGCTTCGTCAGGAGTTTCTTCGGTTATTTCTTCAACAGCAACCTCTTCCTGAACTTCTTCTGTTGTAGTATCTTCAGCAGGGATTTCTTCAACAGGCTCTTCTTTGATAGGTTCTTCTTCGTCCTGAATATTTATATCGTCAAAATATTCGTCATATTCCTCATCAGCAACTTTTTTTGCTGATGTATTTAAGAATATTGAAAGAAGAATAAGAGCAAGGCCGATAAGGAAAATAATTGCGCCTGCAATTATAACGTAATCAGTAAGCTCAATCTGGCTTATAGGGCCACTCTCACTGCCTGTAGCATAGCAGTTAATGCCCAAAATGGCAGATATAATAAAAGTTAATACTGATAATTTCTTCATTTTAATCACCGAAGCCTTTCTGTATAACGGTTAAATCTTAACAGTAATCGCAGAGTATGAATCGCGAAAACGTGAATATTTTTTATGGTGGATATTTTTTTCTACAATTGCCACCATTTTGTCAAGCCATTCTTTAGAACTGCCTGAACGTTTAAGGGTCTTTTCTATCTGCCTTTCGTGGATATTGCTCCAGAATCCGTCTGTGCATAAAAGAAAACTGTCTCCTGGGCGAACCATTTCAGGTTGTGAGAAATCAGGGTTTATATCCTTTCCGTTACCTAAAGTGCGGGTTAGGGTGTATCTTGTTTTCTGACGTCTTATTTTAGGGTATCTGATTTCCCCAGCTTCATAAAGAGCATAAGCATCGCTGTGGTCAGGAGTAATTTCATAAAGCCAGTTATCTCTCAGGAGATAAATTCGGCAGTCACCAATGTTTCCCCATACAGCAACGTTACCATTTGTAAGCATAAAGGAAAGGCAGGTGCTCATAGGAACTTCCTGTGAATTTAAAAGTTCCCCTGCGTTATTGAAAAAGTCAGGAACAGAGGATTTTGTAATAACCTTTGATGCTTTAAAATCCTCAATAACAGAGTTCGCTGAAATTTCTGCAGCAACAGGAGTTTCGTGACCGTCAGCAATAACAAAGCAACTGCTCTCAAAGTCAGTATAGGTTAGAAGAAAGTCGCTGTTATACTCTTTTTCACCCATTTTTGTGATAGTCGCAAAATCCAAATTTGTCACCGCCCTCTTAAAATACAATATTCTAAAATATTATACAATATAACATATTAAAAGTCAAGGGAACATATGTGATATTCTGTGGCTGAGAATGAAAACGAAAGAAAATGAAACAAAAACACTTTTGTTTCAAAATAGTAAGGTGATTTTAACATAAATTCGGTTGACATTTAATATGAAAATGGTATAGTTAAGGTAGCACAAAATATGTGTAAATACGTTGATTGATATTCATATCTTTTGGAGGTTAATGAAATGGCGAATGAAGTAAAAAATATCAAAAAAATAGTAGATTTTGACAAGGTTTTAGGCAAAATCAAGCCTATGCATGCAGTTGGTGCAGGACCTGTACAGGGTAGTACAGGTGGCATTGATATTTCAAACTATTTTAAGTCAATGAATATCCCTTATTCTAGACTTCACGATACAGAGTATCCATATGGTTCTGACCTTTTTGTAGATATTCATTGTATCTTCCCTGATTTCGATGCAGATGTAAACGACCCTGCTTCATACTATTTCTTATCAACAGATATGTACATAAAGGGTATCATAGATGCAGGGGGAAAGCCATTTTACCGTTTAGGTGAATCTATTGACCACGCTCCTGCAAAGCGCTATATTAAGCCACCAAAAGATTTTAAGAAGTGGGCACAGATTTGTGAACACATTATTCGTCACTACAACGAGGGTTGGGCAGACGGTTTCCACTATGATATAGAATATTGGGAAATCTGGAATGAAGCAGACAGTTACCTTCCTGGCTACAACCAGATTAATATGTGGACAGGCACAAAAGAAGAGTATTTTGAACTCTATCGTATTGCGGCAACTCACTTAAAGGAGTGCTTCGGTGATACAATTAAGGTAGGCGGATATTCTTGCTGTAACTTAAATGCTTTAATCGACGAGGTGCAGTCAGAACGCGGTCAGCATCTTTTAGGCTGGGCTAATGACTTTATGGCATACATCACAAACCCTGAAACAAAGGCTCCACTTGACTTCTTCTCATATCACGATTATTTCAATCAGGCAAAGATTGTACAGAAGTACAACTATGCTGTAAGAGAATGGGTTGACAGTTGGGGATTTAAGGATATAGAAATCATCTTTACTGAATGGAACATTTTCAGAAACAAGTGCGAAAAAGAGCTTGAAGAGGTAGCATCTGCTGCTGATATTGCTTATATTCTCTTAAGCTGTCAGAAGTCACCTACAGATATGATGATGTACTATGAACTTCGTATGTCAACAACATTTAACTATGTTATCTCAAGATACAGAGAAATTTTACCACGCTACTATGCTTTTGAAACATTTGGAAAGCTTTATGAGCTTGGAACAGAGGTAGACTGTGGTGCATATGACCCTGATGAAGATATTGCTATGATTGCGGCAAAGAACAAGAAAAAGGCAGCATTGGTTATTGCAAATATTGGTGATGTCCGCAAATCAGTTGATATTGACTTAAAGAACTTCTCCGAATATGAAAAATATACTGTTCGTCAGATGGAGGCAGGTATGTCACCTTCTGCGCCTACAGTATATGATAAGGGAGATATGAAGGATAAGATTACAGTGAACTTCTTCAGAAAAGACGCTATCACAATAATCGAATTCGAATAGGCATTGTAGGGGCGGATGCCAACATCCGCCCGATATATACACAGCAGTACGTCACACCGTAAAAAAATATGCCTGTGACATATTTTTAGGTGGGATTGAGGTGCGGCAACACCGGTATGAAAAACAATATAAATTGTTTTTCGACAATAATACAAATCGTAACTATATATAGATTTATACTTTTTAAAAGAAAAGGAGCTAATCAAAATGGCAGAAAAGATAAATGCATATGTAAACTTTGACAAAGAGGTTGGTAAAATTAAGCCTATGCACGCAGTTGGTGGTGGACCAAAGCAGGGGTATTTAGGAACTCATGATATTACAAACTACTATATGTCAATGAATATTCCATATTCAAGACTTCACGATATTGAATCTGTTTTCGGAACAGATTTATTCGTTGATATCCACAACGTTTTCCCTGATTTTGATGCAGATGTTAATGACCCTGCGTCATACCTTTTTGAATTTACTGATAAATATATAAAGGGTATCATTGATGCAGGCGGAAAGCCATTTTATCGTTTAGGTGAGACCATTGACCATACAGGTCTTGCCCGTTACATAAACCCACCAAAGGATTTTCAGAAGTGGGCAGAAATCTGTGAGCACATCATCCGTCACTATAACGAGGGATGGGCAGACGGTTTCTACTACGACATAGAATATTGGGAAATCTGGAACGAGCCTGACAGTTATCTCCCTGGTTACAACAAGATAAATATGTGGACAGGAACAAGAGAACAGTATTTCGAACTTTATCGTGTTGCATCACATCACTTAAAGAACTGTTTTGGAGATAAGATTAAAATCGGCGGATATTCATGCTGTAACTTGAATGCTTTAATTGACGAAGTACAGTCAGAGCGCGGACAGCATCTTTTAGGCTGGGCAAATGATTTTTTTGATTACATCAATGCAGAAGAAACATGGTGTCCTCTTGATTACTATTCATATCACAACTACTTTAACGATGCAAAAATCCCTTACAAATACAACAAGGCAGTGAGAGAATATGTTGACAGCAAGGGCAGAAAAGATGCAGAGATTATCTTTACTGAATGGAACATTGATCCGGGTAAAGGCCCTGCAGAACGTCGTGATGTAAAGGCGGCAGCAGAGGTAGGATATATCTTCTTAAGCTCACAGAAGTCACCTACTGATATGATGATGTACTATGATATCCGTAAGGGATTATATAATGCAGTTATTAATTCTGACAGAGAACCTCTCGCTCAGTATTATGCTTTTGTTATGTTCGGAAATCTTTATGAGCTCGGAACAGAGGTAGACAGCGGTGAACACAATGAAGGTAGCGACATAGCATATGTTGCGGCAAAGAATGACAAAAAAGCTGCTATTATGGTTGCAAACCTTGACGGAAGAGTTAATAAACCGATCGAGGTTGAATTTGACCTTAAGGGATATGAAAAATATTCAACCTACAAGATTTATACTATGGATAAGATTAAGTCGCCTAATGTTCCAACTTTATATGAAAAGGGTAAGGTTACTGACAAGCTTATTCTTAACTTAAATCACAGAGAGTCAATAACCCTCATCGAATTCGAGTAAGCATAGCCAGCCCTCCCTGCCTAAAGGAGGGGGGACCGCGATAGCGGTGGGAGGATATGTTGTATTCTAACCAGTTCCAGTAGGGAATGGTTCTAAATCATTCCGCAAAACTAGTTTTTCGACAATAATATAAATCGAAATTACATATAAATTTATATCCAATAAAAAAGGAGCTTTTAAAATGGCAAAGGAAATTCCGGTAATAAAGCACACAGTAGATTTTGACAAGGTTTTAGGCAAGATAAAGCCTATGCACGCAGTTGGCGCAGGTCCAAAACAGGGATATTCAGGTGGTACAGATGTATCTAACTTATATATGGAGATGAATATTCCATATTCAAGACTTCACGATATTGAAACTACATTTGGAAGTGACTTGTTTGTTGATATTCATAACGTTTTCCCTGATTTTGATGCAGATGTTAATGACCCTGCTTCATATATGTTTACATATACTGACAGATATATAACAGGAATTATTGAATCAGGTGGTAAGCCATTTTATCGTTTAGGTGAAACAATTGACCATACAGGGCTCGAAAGATATATTAATCCTCCAAAAGATTTTCAGAAGTGGGCAGAAATCTGTGAGCACATCATCCGTCACTATAACGAGGGATGGGCAGACGGATTCCATTATGAAATTGAATACTGGGAAATCTGGAATGAGCCTGACAGTTATCTTCCGGGTTACAACAAGATAAATATGTGGACAGGCACAAGAGAACAGTATTTTGAGCTTTATCGAATTGCCTCAACACACTTAAAGAAGTGTTTTGGTGACAAGATTAAGATAGGCGGATATTCCTGCTGTAACTTTAATGCTTTAATCGACGAAGTGCAGTCAGAACGCGGTCAGCACCTTATAAAATGGGGTAATGATTTTATGGCATATATCACAAACCCTGAAACAAAGTGCCCTATTGACTACTTCTCATATCACAACTACTTCAATGACCCAAAAGTTCCTTACAAGTATAACAACAAAGTAAGAGAATGGGTTGACAGTTGGGGATTTAAAGATATTGAAATCATCTTTACTGAATGGAATAACGGGCCTTTCAAGTGCCACGCACAGAAGATGAATCCTACAGAGGCGGCTGATATCGGTTATATTTTAGTATCAGGTCAGAAGTCAAAGACAGATATGATGATGTATTACGACATCAGAAACAACACTATCTTTAACGGAATATTCTCAAGAGAAAGAGAAGTATTTGCCCAGTTCCATGCATTCGTTATGTTTGGTAAGCTTTATGCCCTCGGTACAGAGGTAGAAAGCGGTGAATACGATCCTGACACAGATATTGCTATGGTTGCCGCAAAGAATGGCAAAAAGGGTGGCATAATGATAGCGAATATAGGTGAAAATGTCAGAACTCTTGAAATAGACTTAAAGGGTATTGGCAACTTCGAAAGCTACACAGTTCGTACTATGGACTGTATCAAGTCACCTACTCTCCCAACTCTTTACGAAAGAGGAGCAGTTCCTGAAAAGTTGACAATCAATCTCAACAACCGCCATTCTATCACATACATCGAATTCGAGTAAGCATAGCTTACTTTATGCCGATGTAAATATGGTGAAAGAGATGTAATATATCACCGAGCCACAAGGACAGAGGTAATGGTAAAATTCGAGTAAACGTTCCGTTTAATCAAATGCCGTTGTTACGGTGGCGAAGGAGATGCAATATATCAATATATCACCGAGCCATAAGGACAGAGGTAATAGTAAATTTGAGTAGGCGTTGTAGGGGCGGATGCCTACATCCGCCCGATATATACACAGCGGTACAATGTGGGCATCGTACCCTACAAAATGAAATAAAGCAAGTATTGTATGAGTGGGGGGTCTATCCTCGCCCGTACTCCGAGAGAATCAAACACAATATAGAGAACAAATAATCAAAGAAAGAAGATGTTATTATGGCAAGCAACTCCCTTGATATGACAACAGGGCCTTTTTATAAAAAGATTATAAAGTTCAGTATCCCGTTGATGCTGACAAGTCTCTTGCAGATTTTATATAATGCGGCCGATGTAATGGTAGTTGGTAATTTTGCAGGAAGCCAGGCCCTGGCGGCAGTTAGTTCAAATGGCTCATTGGTAAACCTTATATTAAACCTTTTTATCGGTTTTTCAGTAGGTTCAGGTGTAGTTATTGCCCGCTTTATCGGGGCGAAAAATGAACGCGCTACTTCCCGTGCGGTGCATACAGCTATGACCTTTGCGGTTCTGTTGGGAGTTGCGGCCCTCGTTATAGGTGAAAGCTTTGCAAGAGGGCTTCTTGGTATTATGGGAACGCCGAAAGACATTATAGACCTTGCAACACTATATCTTCGGATATTCTTTTTAGGTACGCCTGCATCCTTAACATTTAACTTTGGTTCAGCAATTCTTCGTGCAAACGGTGATACCAAAAGGCCTATGATAATATCGGCTTTGTCAGGTATTTTAAATATCGTCTTAAACCTTGTGTTTGTTATATATTTTAAGATGAGCGTAGCAGGTGTTTCTCTTGCAACAATTATATCTCAGTATATGACAGCTATATGGGTTGTGATTATTCTCTTAAAGAGAGATGATGCAAGCCGTCTTGAACTTAAAAAGCTTAAACTGCATAATGCAGAACTTGTTGAAATTGTGAGAATAGGCCTTCCTACAGGTTTATCAAGCACCTGTTTTGCCTTATCAAACGTAACTGTTCAGTCGGCAATAAACTCATTTGGTTCTGTTGCTGTTGCAGGAAACGGTGCAGCATCGAATATTGATAATCTGGTCTATGTTTGTATGGATGCATTTCCACAGGCATGCACCACCTTCGTAGCCCAGAATATTGGCGCTAAAAATTATGATAACATAAACAGAGTTTTCTACCGTTGTATTGCTCTTGTAGGAATAGTAGCTATTACAACGGGCGGTCTGGCGGCAATTTTCGCAAACTTTTTGGTGGGGCTTTTCACAAATGACCCCGAAGTAATAAGGTTTGGCGCAGAAAAAGTTCGTTACCTGGCAACAGGTTATTTCATTTGCGGTTGGATGAACTGTGCGGCAGGGGCTATCAGGAGTATGGGAAAGCCTTTTACATCTATGATTGTATCCCTTGTGGGCAGTTGTGGCTTCAGAATTTTATGGGTGGCAACGATTTTCAAAATGTTCCGTACTCTCCCTGTATTATATTCAGTTTACGTTACTTCATGGATAATTACCTTCAGCGTTTTATATATTTTCTATCTGAAAATTTTAAAGAAAATAAGAAAAACAGAAACAGCATAAAAAAAGCTCTCACTTTCGTGAGAGCTTTTAAATTTTTATGACTGGAATGCAGGTTCGCAGGTTAAGTTTATACCAAGGCGCTTAAAGACTTTTTCATCAACAGATGAAAGAATAACAGAGGAGTGAACCTCGCAACCGCGGAGGTTTCCAAGCTGTTCTAAAGCAAGCTCGGCATTCGGGTCTGTTGCCGCACAGATAGAGAGAGCAACCAATGCCTCGTCTGTGTGGAGCCTTGGGTTTCTGTTTCCTAAATGGTCAACCTTTAAGTGCTGAATAGGTTCTAAAACTGCAGGTGACATAAGCTGAGTTTCATCACTTATGCCTGCAAGAGCTTTAAGTGCATTGAAAAGCAATGCAGAGGATGCACCCAAAAGGTCAGATGTTTTACCTGTAACAATTCTGCCATCAGGCAATTCCATAGCGGCGGCAGGTGAGCCTGTAAGTGCCGCTTTTTGAAGAGCAGGAGCAATAACCGATCTGTCGTAGGTTGTTATCTCTGCTTTCTTCATTAAAAGTTCAAGCTTTAAGACAACATCTTCATCGGAGATACCCTTTTTCTGGTCGCATAAAGCGGCATAGTATCTGCGGAGAATTTCCTGACGGGAAGCAGCTTTTGTAATTTCATCATCTATTATGCAGTTGCCTGCCATATTAACACCCATATCTGTTGGTGACTTATATGGGCATTCCCCTGTTATTTTCTCAAACATAGCCTTTAAAACAGGGAATATTTCAACATCTCTATTATAGTTAACTGTTGTTTCGCCATATGCTTCTAAATGGAATGGGTCAATCATATTAACATCATTTAAGTCAGCTGTAGCTGCCTCGTATGCAAGGTTAACAGGATGCGAAAGAGGTAAGTTCCAGATAGGGAATGTTTCAAACTTTGCATATCCTGCCTTTATGCCTCGCTTATGCTCGTGATAGAGCTGTGACAAGCAGGTTGCCATCTTTCCGCTTCCGGGGCCGGGAGCAGTAATTACAACGAGTTCCTTTGTGGTTTCGATGTATTCGTTCTTGCCATAACCCTCGTCGCTTACTATCTTTGCAACATCAGAAGGGTAACCCTCTATTGTATAATGTCTGTAAACCTTAACCCCAAGTGAGTTAAGACGTCTCTGAAAGGCTTCGCAGGAAGGCTGACCATTAAACTGCGTCATAACAACGGAGCTGACATAAATACCGATGTTACGGAAGCAGTCAATAAGGCGGATAACATCTAAATCATAGGTTATGCCAAGATCACCGCGGAGCTTGTTTTTTTCAATATCAGCAGAGTTAATGGTAATAACAACCTCTACTCTGTCTTTAAGTTGAAGAAGCATTTTAAGCTTACTGTCAGGCAAAAATCCCGGAAGAACTCTTGACGCGTGATAATCGTCAAAAAGCTTACCTCCGAATTCAAGGTAAAGCTTTCCACCAAAGTTAGAAATTCTCTCCATAATATGTTCTGACTGCATTCTTAAATATTTGTCATTATCAAATCCTGTATTTTGCATTTCTTAAGCCTCCTCCAACTTACTGAATATATATTATATCTTAAAAAAAATAATCTTTCAAGTCTCTTTTGAAAAAAATACTTAATTTTAGTTGAAATCAGGGAAATTTTTTGTTATAATAGAATACATTGTAATATATGGACTATTTTGTAAAGGTGAAATAATGAGAAAGTTTCTTTCTGATTATTGCCTCCGACGGATTTAATTGCCCGTGCGAAATTTTCGTCTTTGATGATGCGCACATGGGCGTAAAAATCTCTTATCATTTCTTGCCATACGGATAAGAGAAGTTAATTATAATTTATGCCGACGTATGGCGGCGAAATGGAGATTTTTATGATATATAATAATATTTTAGAATGTATGGGAAACACCCCTGTAATCAGGCTTAACAATATGGTAGGCGAGGATAGTGCTGAAATCCTTGTTAAGTTTGAGGGCCTTAATGTAGGCGGGTCTATAAAGACAAGAACCGCTTATAATATGATTTGCGATGCAGAGAAAAAGGGGATTATCAATAAAGATTCTATTATTGTTGAACCTACAAGCGGAAATCAGGGTATAGGTTTATCCCTTGTTGGTGCTGTAAGAGGGTATAAGACAATAATCATTATGCCTGACTCTGTCAGCGAAGAGAGAAGAAAGCTTGTTGAACATTATGGCGCAGAGGTTATCCTTGTTCACGATTCAGGCAATATTGGTGCTTGTATAGAAGAGTGTTTAAACCTTGCTCTTAAGATGAGGGATGAAAATAAAAATGTTTTCGTGCCACAGCAGTTTGAAAACCCTGCAAACCCTGATATACAGAGAAGAGGAACCGCCATGGAGATACTCCAGCAGGTAGAAAAGCCTATTCACGGATTTTGTTCGGGTATAGGCACAGGTGGAACAATAACAGGCATTGGTGAAGTTTTAAAGGAACATAACCCAGAAATGACCATATGGGCAGTTGAACCTGAAAATGCAGCAGTTTTGTCAGGCGGTTCTATCGGAACACATTTTCAGATGGGCATAGGTGATGGAATTATCCCTGAAATATTAAATCAGGATATAATAGACGATATCTGCATAATCACAGATGATGAGGCAATAAGCGCATCGAAAGACCTTGCCTCAAAGGAAGGAATTATGTGTGGAATAAGTAGTGGAACAAACGTTGCGGCGGCAATAAAGCTTGCTAAAAAATTGGGCAAGGGAAAGACTGTTATAACAGTTCTTCCTGATACAGCAGAAAGATATTTCTCAACACCGTTATTTGAATAAAATATAAGGCTTTGGATTTTTTCCAAAGCCTTTTTTGTATAATGAAAACCACGCGATAGTCGCGTGGTTCAATAGAGCTTAAGCGGTGAACAAAAGATAAATTAGATGCAACTTATAAATTAAGAGTTTGCTAGAGAATAAATTTTTTTATTCCAACGTATGTTGTTGAAAAGCCTTCCCCTGTGGGAGGGGAAGGTGGGTGTTGCGTAGCAAAACTCGGATGAGGTGGTATAGTAGGGCACAGCCATTAGGATGTGCCGCAAATACACAATAACAGTTTGTCGGATGAATCCCTCCACCGCTAACGCGGTCCCTGTCTCCGCTGTTTTTTAAAATAACGTAGATATATTATTTTTTGTAAAAAACTATTCCCACCATTTTCCTTACATAAAAATTCCTTGTTTGTAAACAATAGAGATGTTAAGAATTTTAAAAAAGCCTCCCTTGCCTAAAGGGGCGCTGGTTGCCGGTGGCAACCGTTTAGCGCTGACCGAGCCGGCAGGAGAGATGGGGACCGCTCGCGGTGGAGGGATATATCCCCCAGTCGCGGCAAGCGACAGCCCCCTTTAGGCAAGGGGGCCTTTATTTTTATAAAAGGAGATATATTTTTATGAGAGCAACGGGAATTGTAAGAAGAATTGACGATTTAGGTCGTATTGTTATACCAAAAGAAATCAGAAGAACAATGAGAATAAGAGAGGGCGACCCATTGGAAATATTTACCGAAAGCAATGGGATGGTGGTCTTTAAGAAATATTCACCCATAGGTGAGATAAGCGAATTTGCAACACAGTATGCAGAATCTTTGGCAAAGGCAGCAGGTAAGCCTGCCTGCATAACAGATAAGGATAACATAATTGCAGTTTCGGGAGTGCCTAAAAAAGAACTTCGTGAAAAGAAAATATCCGAGGATTTAGAAAAGATTATGAAAACAAAGGCAGTCTTTACAGCAAGTACAGGTTCAAGGTCTGTGCAGATTGCGGATGAAAATGATAAGTATGAAGCAGGGGTTGTAGCTCCTATTGTATATGACGGTGACAGCATTGGAACAGTTATATTCATAGCAGAGCCTGCATCCGAAATAGGCGAGGTAGAGAGCAAGCTTGCTGAAACTGCGGCAGGATTTTTAGGGAAAACTATGGAATAGTGCCGAAAAATAAAAAAAGCTTGACTTATTGGCATAATTATGGTAAAATGTGAGCAATTGAATAGATAAAGGCATTGACGGAGAGTGCGTAAACATATTGCCTCGAGAGAATTGGCGGATGGTGTGAGCCATAGGTTAAGTGTTTATGTTTGTAGCTCCTGAGCCGAAGGGAAGAAAGCGATTAGCAAGTAGAACCCTTCCGTGATTGCTGCGTTAAGGCATAGGAGTTGATGGACTCTGATGAGGGGCGGTTGTAAATCGCAATTTGAGTGGTACCGCGGATGTGTAAGTTATACATTCGTCTCAAAGATGAGTTGCTTTGAGACGAATGTTTTTTTGTTTATGAGAAAGGTGGCGGATTTTATGGAACAGATGGTAGAGTTAAATTCCAAAATTAAAGAGATGGCAGGGCGTATTAAAGCTCTCCGTGAAATCGAGGGTCTTACTCCTGCTGAAGTAGCGGAGAAGACAGGTGTATCCGAAGAAGAGTATAACAAATATGAAGCGGGGGAAAAGGATTTAAACTTTGCCTTCATATATCGTTGTGCAAAAATATTTGGAGTTAACGTTACAGAAATTATAGAAGGTGACAGCCCAAGGCTTAAGTCCTACACATTAACCCGTGCAGGTGCAGGTCAGGAGATAGCTAATGCTCATGGTATGACCTACTATAATATGGCATATGCTTTCCGTAACAGAACTGCTGAACCTTTGTTTGTTCTAAGTAAGTACGATGAAGATGCACAGACAAGAGAGATTGACCTTACAACTCACGAAGGTCAGGAATGTGATATCGTTATCGAGGGTAACCTTATGGTTCAGATTGGCGAACATAAGGAAGTATTAGGCCCTGGAGATATTATATACTATAACAGTGATACTCCTCACGGTATGATTGCTGTAAACGGTAAGGACTGTAAGTTCTACGCTATCGTATTAAAGGCAGAAGAGAGCGAAAAGAAGGAAGAAAGCCCATCTGCTGTTGCTGAAAAGATTATCGGTACTGTTCACAGAGATACAAAGGACAGAGTTTATCATAACTATATTGATATTACCGAAAACGAAAAGGGAACACCAACAAG
Organism: Clostridia bacterium; assembly: GCA_045649725.1. Taxonomy (GTDB): domain Bacteria; phylum Bacillota; class Clostridia; order Monoglobales; family Monoglobaceae; genus UMGS1820. Next base: position 17,603 of record JAZRQL010000006.1, read on the forward strand.
CATCAAGTTTAAGAATACTGAAAACTTTAACTTTGCATTTGATTTGGTTGATGAGGTTGCAAAGCGCGACCCTAAAAAGCTTTGTATGATGCACGTTAGCCGCGATAAAGAAGAACGCAGATTTACCTTTAAAGATATGCAGAAAGCATCAAATCAGTGCGCTAACTACTTTGAGTCTTTAGGTATCAAAAAGGGCGACAGAGTTATGCTTGTTTTAAAGCGTCATTACCAGTTCTGGTTCGCTATGCTTGGTTTAAATAAGTTGGGTGCAATAGCTATCCCTGCTACAAATCAGCTTCAGGAGCACGACTTTGAGTACAGATTTAATGCGGCAGGAGTTTCTGCTGTTGTATGTACTGTGGACGGTGACACAGCTCATCAGATAGAAATTGCAGCTGAAAAAGCACCAACTCTTGAACATAAGATTATTGTAAACGGTGAACGTGATGGTTGGAGAACCTTTGATGACGAATACACACGTTTCAGCACTCATTACGAAAGAACAGAGGCATCTCCGGGTGGCGATGATCCGCTCTTAATGTTCTTTACATCAGGAACAACCGGATATCCTAAAATTGCTACACATAACCACAAATACCCATTGGGTCACTTCCATACAGCTAAATACTGGCATTGCGTTGAGCCTGATGGCTTACACTTTACCATTTCTGATACAGGCTGGGCAAAGTCAATGTGGGGTAAGCTCTACGGACAGTGGCTCTGCGAGGCGGCAACATTCGTATATGACTTTGACAGATTTGATGCGGCAGATATTCTTCCAATGTTTGCTAAATACCAAATCACAACATTCTGTGCTCCGCCTACTATGCTTCGTATGCTTATCAAGCAGGATATTTCAAAGTATGACTTATCATCAGTAAGACATATGACAACAGCAGGTGAAGCCTTAAACCCTGAAGTTTACCGTCAATTTGAAAAGGTAACAGGGCTCCAGATTTTAGAAGGCTTCGGACAGACAGAAAGCACAATGATTATCGGTAATATGCAGGGTGCTCCTCACAAGATAGGTTCAATGGGTAAGCCTGCACCAATTTATGACGTTCATCTTGTTGACTCCGAGGGTAACGACGTTAAGGCAAGTGAATCAGGCGAAATCGTTATTGACGTATCAAATGGTGCTCCTTGCGGCTTGTTCACAGGATACTACCGTGATGAAGAAAAGACAAAGGAAGTATGGCACGACGGATATTACCACACAGGTGACGTTGCATGGCGCGATGAAGACGGATATTACTGGTACGTGGGCAGAGCTGATGACGTTATTAAATCATCAGGTTACCGTATCGGTCCATTCGAAATCGAAAGTGTTATTATGGAGCTTCCTTACGTTTTGGAATGTGGTGTTTCTGCTGTTCCTGACGAAGTAAGAGGTCAGATAGTTAAGGCAAGTGTTGTTTTGGTAAATGGCACAGAGCCAACAGAAGAACTTAAAAAAGAAATCCAGACATATGTAAAAGAAAAGACTGCACCTTATAAGTACCCAAGAATAGTTGAATTTAAGGAAAGTCTTCCTAAAACTGTCAGCGGAAAGATACAGAGAAATCTTTTGTAATATGTCGATTGTTTGAGTTATTGCACAACTCAAACCCATTAAAAGTTAATATCGAAGGGGAGCTTGTAAACAGGCTGAGAGGAAATTGTGAATTTTTACCCTATAACCTGATATGGATAATGCCAGCGTAGGTAGTCGAATTTAAACAGTAATACTATAGGCATATCCTTTAGGATATGCCTATTATTTTTTAATTATAAGGAGTGATTTATATGAAGAATACAAAAGTAATGACAGAAATTGCAGTAGCAGTTGCTCTTTCCGTATGCTTTCATTTTATAAGACTTTTTACTATGCCACAGGGAGGCGACGTATCCCTTACTATGATACCAATATTATTCGTTGCGTACAGACGAGGTGCTTTGGCAGGAATAATATCAGGCGTCTTATACGGAATAATAAATATAATGTTAGATGGAACAATATACCATCCAATGTCAATCTTTTTAGACTACGTTTTCGCATTTGGTGTTTTAGGGGTAGCGGGGTTTTTCAAAAAAAACCTACCGGGAATCATATCAGGTACAATTCTTTCAGTAGGGGGAAGATTTATATTCTCTTTCTTAAGTGGGGCAATCCTTTTTGGAAGCTATGCTCCTGAAGGACAAAACCCATGGATTTATTCACTTATCTATCAGGCTACATATTTAATACCTGAACTTATAATCTGCCTTATAGTAATGGTGATTACCTTTACCAAAGGCAAGAAATTGTTCAATAAGAACTAATCCATATCAAGTTCACAATCAAGGTGATTTTCCGCATTTATTTCGTTTGCGGTTTTTATAGAGTCTATACCAAACCTGGTTTTAAGCTCAAGTATAGTATCACCTAATTCCTTTTTCGAGTTTTTATGTATAAAACCCTCATCAAATGAAAGCTGGTCATAGTTACTGTCTGTCAGGTTTGAAGCAGTAACACCTATAAGGCGAACAGGCTTTTCAAGGCTTAAATCCTTTAGAATATTTGTCGCGGTTTTATAGATGCTGTCACAGCTTCGAAGAGTCTCTCCCGAGCATGAACGAGTTATGCTCTTCATATCGGAATACTTGATTTTCAAGGTGACGGTGCGACACCACAGATTATTTTTATATAATCGAAAGCTAACGTTATTTGATAAAAGCAAAATGGTATCGCATAAAAGCTCTCTGTCAAGGGTGTCCTTTTGGAATGTAGTTTCCTTTCCTATTGACTTAGGAGCTGAATTTGGGGTAACTTCCCTTAAATCAATGCCCTTTGCAAAATTTTTTATCTCTGTACCTATATTGCCGAATCTTATCAGTCGGCTATCAGGGACCGCCGCAAGCTGTCCAATGGTTTTTATTCCCATTGAGATAAGCTTTTCGGCGGTCTTTTTTCCTACTCCGTAAAGCTCACCTACAGGTCGGTCTTTAGTCAGGTTTATAAATTCTTCAGGGGATGAGATAACAAAAAAGCCATTTGGCTTTTTTTCCTCACTTGCATACTTTGCCGCCATCATACAATAGCCAACGCCTACGGAACAGGTTGTGCCAACGGATTCATAT
>JAZRQL010000007.1:0-1573 GCA_045649725.1 Clostridia bacterium
CTACGATCCGACTTGCTGTAACTGCTTACTTCATTATGGGCAGAAGCGAAAACAGCCGTAACAGAATTTTTGTTGAAGAGGGAATGGGCATTCGCACACAGGCTTTTGACGAATCAAAGCTTGAAGACCCATCACTTATTATCTATGCTCCTGTAAGAGTTTTAGGTAACAAGACTATCGTTACAAACGGTGACCAGACTGATACAATTTATGACCTTATGGACAAGCAGATGACATTTGAACAGGCACTCAGAACCCGTGAATTCGAGCCTGACGGTCCTAACTACACACCAAGAATTTCAGGTATTATGCATATCGAAAACGGTGAATATAACTATGCAATGTCTATCTTAAAGAGCAACAATGGTGACCCATCATCATGTATCAGAAATACTTTCAGTTTCTATAATCCAAAGTGCGGAGAAGGACGTTTTATTCACACATATAAGTGTGACGGAAATCCTCTTCCAAGCTTTGAAGGTGAGCCAAAGGTTATAGAAGTTTCAGATAATATGGACGAATTCTGTGATATGCTCTGGAACAGCTTAAATGAAGATAACAAGGTTTCTTTATTTGTAAGATACATTGATATCGAAACAGGAAAGTACACATCTAAAATTGTTAATAAAAACAAATAGGGGGATAATATTAATGAAGGAAATGGAATTAAAGTATGGCTGTAACCCTAATCAGAAGCCATCTAAAGTATATATTGAAGAGGGCGAACTTCCTTTTGAAGTCCTCTGTGGAAAGCCGGGATATATAAACCTTTTGGATGCCTTAAATGGTTGGCAGCTTGTTAAGGAATTAAAGGCGGCAACAGGTTTACCTGCGGCAACATCATTCAAGCACGTATCACCTGCAGGTGCGGCAGTTGGCTTACCTTTATCCGATACACTTAAAAAGATTTACTTTGTTGATGACAGCATCGAAATGACACCTATTGCAAATGCATATGCAAGGGCAAGAGGTGCAGACAGAATGTCATCTTTCGGTGACTTTATATCACTTTCTGATGTTTGTGATAAGGCAACAGCTCAGCTTGTTGCAAAGGAAGTATCAGACGGTATTATTGCCCCTGGTTATACAGACGAAGCTTTGGAAATCTTATCTAAAAAGCGTAACGGTAACTACAACGTAATCAAGATAGACGAAAATTACGTTCCTGCTCCTATTGAAACAAAGCAGGTGTTCGGCATCAGCTTTGAACAGGGCAGAAACGAACTTAAAATAGATAACGATATGCTCAACGATATCGTTACAGATAATAAGAACTTAACTGACGCACAGAAGCGCGACCTTGTTATTGCTCTTATCACACTTAAGTATACACAGTCGAACAGCGTATGTTATGTAAAGGACGGTCAGGCAATAGGTATTGGTGCCGGTCAGCAGTCAAGAATTCATTGTACACGTCTTGCAGGTAACAAGGCAGATATATGGTGGCTCCGTCAGGCTCCACAGGTGCTTAACCTTCAGTTTGTTGATGGCATCAAGAGAGCGGACAGAGATAACGCAATCGATGTTTATATTTCCGATGAATATATGGATGTATTGGCAGACGGTGTTTGGG
>JAZRQL010000008.1:0-11746 GCA_045649725.1 Clostridia bacterium
AAAAATGCACGGCTGTTATTAGTTCACCACAAACCAAATATGCTCATATTACCATACGATCATCAGCCGGCATTTTTGCCACTTTTAAATAATCAAGTCGGATCGTAGCCATGTCGTTCTGTGAGCCAAGGAGTTGTACAAAAGGATTGTCTTCCTAAGACCGTTGGCCTCCGACTTTGAAAAATGCACGGCTGTTATTAGTTCACCACAAACCAAATATGCTCATATTACCATACGATCATCAGCCGGCATTTTTGCCACTTTTAAATAATCGTATAGTAAACAAATAAAACAAAAGAGAAAACTATTTTGTGTGCATAAAATATTAAATTATTGTCGAATAAAAATATTTATTTGGTTTGTGGTAGTTTTACTATAACACAAAAAAATATATTTTGCAACACCTAATTGTAAAATATTGGAAAATTTCATCTTCTTTTTTCGACATTTTATAATTTCTGGTGTTTAGCCCACAAAAATTCTCGTATGCTGTAGGGTCGATTCACGAATCGCCCAAAGATAATAATATTCCATATTTAATATCTTAATGGGTCATTCGTGAATGACCCCAACAAAGTAAAATTATTTACATAGTTACATAGACGTACATATGTAGAGAACATTTTAAAACTGTTTCCTTTTTTGCTTTTTGTATATATTTGGCTTATGCGGAAATAATAGATAAAAATTGGGTGGTGACATTATGGAAGATATAAGCAAAAGTCTTGATATAAACAGAAAGAGGATAGAAGAAGTTTTCGGTGTTCCTGATAACTTTGACTTTATCATAAGAGATTTTGAAATTGGAACAGACAAAAAGAATATCAAAGGGTTTATGGTTTTTTATGACGGACTTGTTAATAAAAATTTTATAAACAGAGATATTTTAAGAGGGCTTTTTCAGAATATAGGAAGCGTGCCACAGGGGAAAAGCCTTGAAGATTTTATTATGCAGAGAATAATTACATTAGGCCCTTTATCTGCAGAAAGGGATTTTAATAAGGCTATAGAAGGCGTTTCTTTTGGTAACTGCCTTATATTTATAGATGGTTGCGAGGTTTGCTTTGTGGCAGACGTAAAGGGTTGGAGCAGCAGAGGGGTTGATCAGCCGGTTAGAGAGGCGAGTTTGTCAGGCCCTCAGGAAGCTTTTAACGAAATCGTTATGAATAACCTTGCCCTCATCAGAAAAATTTTAAAAGACCCAAACCTGATGGCTGAAAACATTCCGGTAGGAACAAAGAGCAAAACTCCTTGTGCTCTTTTATATATAAAGGGGATTACGAATAAAGACCTTGTAAAAGAGGTAAGGCGCAGGCTTTCGCTTATTGAAACAGAATATATTTTTTCGTCAAGCGATGTGGAGATGCTCCTTGAAACCAAGACGTTTCTGCCTGTTACACGAACATTGAAAACCGAAAGGCCTGACAGAGCCGCATCAATGCTCGCGGAGGGAAAGGTAATTGTTATTGTTCAGGGAAGCCCATTTGTTCTTGTTCTTCCCACAACTGCTGTGGATTTACTTGAAGCATCGGAAGATAACTATGTCAGGGTGACAGAAGCAAACTTTATGAAGCTTGTAAGAATGCTTGGCATAGGTTTGTCTTTGTTGCTCCCGGGGGTCTTTATAGCCATAATGATGTATCACAGAGAGATTGTTCCGAGTGATTTGCTTTTAGCTGTTGAGGCAACAAGAGAGGTTGTGCCCTTTCCTCTTGTAGTTGAACTTGTTTTAATGGAGCTTGCCTTTGAACTTATAAAAGAGGCATCTGTCCGTGTGCCAAGCCCTGTTGGGTCAAGCCTTGGTATAATAGGCGGTCTTATACTTGGTCAGGCGGCGGTGGAAGCAAATATTGTAAGCCCCATTTCTATAATAATTGTATCTGTTACCGGCCTTGGAACATTTGTGTCACCATCGGTTGCTCTTTCGAGGTCATTGTCGGTTACAAGGTTTTTGTTTATTATTTTCGGCGCGGTTGCAGGTCTCTTGGGAATTGTGTTTGCGTTCTTTTTAGGAACTGCTTACCTTGCGTCATCAGTTAATTTCGGAGTACCCTTTTTATCACCTCTTACACCAAAAGAGGGAGAAAACGCTATTGAAACTGTGCTAGTAAAACCCATTTGGAAAAAGGAAAAGAGGCCTGGAAATCTAAAGACTCAAAACCCTGTGAAGCAACCTCATATAAGCAGAAAATGGATGGAGTGATTATTGTGAATGAAAGCCTTAAAAAAGCATCAAGGTGGGAACTTGGTTGTATTGTCTTTAATTCCCTTGTGTTCAAGCTGTTTTCCTTATATCCTGATATGTATGTATATTATGGCGGAAGCGCTTCGTGGAATAATTCATTATATTGCGGAATAATTTTTCTTATTGTTCTTTGGCTTATGACGAGGCTATATTCTCCCTATGCAAAAGAGGGCATTATTAATGCTTTTGATAACAGAGGGAAAAAGGGAGTAAGCGCTATTTTAAAAGCTTTGTTTTTAATTTATTTTGCTATTTCCTCGGTTATGGCAATATATTTTGTGTGTGGAAGTTTAAGGGAAACAGCTTTCCCTAATTCTCCTCTTTGGTATACGGGGATATTTATTGTTTTAGCATCGGTTGTAACAGTTATATGTGGCATGAGAGCGGTTCTTCGAATGCATTCTCTTTGTGCTTTTGGTGTAGGGCTAACCCTTATTTTAATAGGGGTTTTAGGCTTTGAGTATGGGGATATATCCAACCTCACGCCTGTATTTGGAAAAGGCGTTTTTAATGTATACGGAAAAGGTCTTTTGTCCCTTTTGATGTATTCGGATATATTTGTCCTTTTCTTTATTCCGTACAGAGAGGAGAGAGGATACAGAAAAACAGTTATGCTATCAGGGGTTTTGGCTGTTGCTTTAAATGTTTTGATTATGCTTTCATTTTCACTTAACTTTCCATATGAGCTTGCAGAGAAAACAAGGCTTATTATATATCCACTGACAAAAGGGGCAAGCATAGTAAAACTCCCTTTGCGCCTTGATGTAGCCTATCTTTTATCCCTTATTGTATCGGGGATTTTATATCTTTCTGTAAGCTTTAAGATAATAAAAAGTATCTTTAAAGGATTTTCGTTAAGCTTTAAAAAAGTCGGTGTGCCTTTAATGAGCATTGTGCTTTGTCTTACCCTTTGCGGATGCTATGACAGTAGCGAAATAGAGGAAAGAGGATATATAATTGCAGTTGGAATTGATAAAGGAAAATACACCTTTCAGCTTTCAAATCCTCTTCAGTCAGGAGGAAGTATGAATGGAGAAGAAAAGAAAGAAAGTGAGAATAAATCTGTTGACAATATAACCGTTGAGGCAGAAGACTTCTTCACTGCAAGAACAAAGCTTCAGTCGCATATCAGCAAGGAAACGGATATGTCCCATATAAAGCTGATTGTCCTTTCAAAAGATGTGGCATATGAAGATGCTTATGGACACAGTAGCCTTATGCTTAAAGAAAGAGAAGTCAGGCCTGCCACAAAAGTTTGCCTTGTGGATTCTGCAGAAGACTTTTTGCGTAACGTTAAGCCTACAATGGAAGAGAGCACAGTAAGATATTACGAATTGCTTTTTGAAAAGGAAATGCCTTATGCACCCGTAACTGAACTTCGCGATTTTGTGGGCAGATGTTTAAGCAAAGGCTATGACGCCATTGCCCCATATTACAGCGGAAACGGGCTTTCAGGAATGGGAATTTTCAATAACGGAAAGCTATATGATGTGTTAAGTGGAGAAGAAGTTTTTATATATAATATTTTAAAAGGTGAGCTTCAAAATTCAGGCTTTTACGATGGCGGCGACGGAGCAATTTTAAGTAGTGACGGAAAGCCGGAAATAACAGTTGATGTAAGAGACGATGTTCCTTATGTGAATATAAATGTAAATCTTAAAATATATGGAGCGGAGAATGTTGACGAAAGCTCCGCTGTTTTAAAGGCAAAGTGTGAGGAGTTTTTATATAAAACAAGAGAATGCGATATATTGGGGGTTGGAAGACATATAAAGAAAAAATGTTTAACTCAAAAACAATGGGAAGAGTATGAATGGGACAGGAAATATAAAAATGCTGTATTTCCTGTCAACGTAATGGTAAAAACTGTAAAAAATATATAATTATTACAAAAATACAAAAATTTATACAAAAAAGCCTTGACTTTTCAATATGCAATGATATAATTAAAGTACGACAGATATGAATGACTGATGATAATAAAAATTTATGTTGAAAAGGAAGGAATAGAAATATGAAATCCACAGGTATTGTAAGAAAGGTTGACGAACTTGGAAGAATCGTTCTTCCTAAAGAACTCCGTAAGATGTTTGATATTGACCATAAGGATCCAATCGAGATATATGTTGACGGTGACTCAATCATACTCAAGAAGTATGAGCCGGCTTGTATCTTCTGTGAAAGCGCAACAGATGTTGTAAACTTTATGGACAAGCGCATCTGTAAAGAATGCATCAGTAAAATCAAAGGTGAATAGCAGAAAAAAGCGGGGATTTTCCCTGCTTTTTTTATTGTTATGGGAGATTTAACCTATAAATTTCAAAAAGAAAAAGAATTTTGTAATTTTTTCTACAAAATTCAATATTATGTTTGCATTTATTGAATCTATATGTTATACTTATTCTATCTATGTAAAGAGAGAGGAGAAGCCTTGAATGACACAGTGTGTAAATGCATTTTCAATGACAGTTAAAGAGCATTCTTTTGGTCCGGAAATATGCGGGCTTATCTGTGTTGCGTCATTTAAGGATATCCCTGGGTTGTAATGATTTATAGGAGTTGGTTTATGCCGGCTCCTGTTTTACTTGATAACAAATGAAAGGATGAAAACAAAATGGCAGTAAAGAGAATTTTTGTTGAAAAGAAAAAGGGCTTTGATATCGAAGCAAATGCCGTGTGTAAAGACCTTAAAGAAAATTTAGGGCTTTCAGGTCTTAAAGCGGTTCGTGTTATTAACCGTTACGATATTGAAGGGATGAGTGACGCGGATATTGACCTTACATGCGACACAGTGTTTGCAGAACCACAGGTTGATAACGTTACCTTTGGCGAATTGGAAATAAGCGAGGGTAAATACTTTGCTATGGAATATCTCCCGGGTCAGTATGACCAGAGAGCAGACAGTGCTGCACAGTGTGTACAGATTATGACAGGGGCAGACAAGCCACTTGTCAGAACAGCAAAGGTTATTATCTTAATAGGTGATGTATCTGATGCTGAGCTTGAAGCTGCAGTTGAATATTCAATTAACCCTGTTGAATCAAGACGTGCAAGCTTTGAACTTCCTGAATCCTTAAACGATAAAATTGATATGCCTGAAGACGTTAAGAGTGTTGATGGCTTTATTGATATGGACGAAGCAGGTCTTAAGGCAATGATTTCAGATATGGGTCTTGCTATGGACTTTGATGATATAAGCTTCTGCCAGACATACTTTAAGGATACTGAAAAGAGAAACCCAACTATCACAGAAATTCGTATGATAGATACATATTGGTCTGACCACTGCCGTCATACCACATTCTCAACTATCTTAGACGAAGTTAAGATAGAAGACGAAGTTATCAAGTCAGCATATGATGAATATTTAAAATCAAGAGAAAATATTTATGCAGGCAGAAAGGCAAAGAACATCTGCCTTATGGACCTTGCTACTATCGCTGTTAAGGAGCTTAAGAAAAATGGCTACCTTACAAAGATGGATGAGTCAGAAGAAATCAATGCTTGTAGCATCAACGTAAAAGTTGATTTAGAAGATGGTTCACAGGAAGACTGGCTCATTATGTTCAAGAATGAAACCCATAACCACCCAACTGAAATCGAACCATTCGGTGGTGCGGCAACCTGTTTGGGCGGTGCTATCCGTGACCCATTATCAGGTCGTTCATATGTATATCAGGCTATGCGTGTAACCGGTAGCGGTGACCCAAGAAAGAGCCTTAAGGAAACAATGGTAGGTAAGCTTCCACAGAGAAAGATTACTGTTGGTGCGGCTCAGGGTTACAGTTCATACGGTAACCAGATAGGTCTTGCTACAGGTAATGTAAACGAGATTTATCACGAGGGTTATGTTGCAAAGAGAATGGAAATCGGTGCAGTTATTGCGGCGGCTCCTAAAGAAAACGTTATCCGTGAAGTACCTGCTGATGGCGATGTTGTTATTTTACTTGGTGGTATGACAGGCCGTGACGGTTGCGGTGGTGCAACAGGTTCTTCAAAGGCACATAATACAGAATCGTTAGAGAGTTGTGGCGCAGAAGTACAGAAGGGTAACCCACCTGTTGAAAGAAAGCTCCAGAGACTTTTCAGAAAGAAAGAAGTTACAGCTATGATTAAGAGATGTAACGATTTCGGTGCAGGCGGTGTGTCTGTTGCTGTAGGTGAATTGGCTGACGGTCTTTCTATTAACCTTGATATGGTTCCAAAGAAGTATGATGGTCTTGACGGTACAGAACTTGCAATCTCTGAATCACAGGAAAGAATGGCAGTTGTTGTTCGTGCCTGCGACCAGGAAAAGTTTATTGCTGAGGCAGATAAGGAAAACTTGGAAGCTGTTCCTGTTGCTACTGTTACAGATAAGAACAGACTTCAGATGAGCTGGAGAGGTAAGACTATCTGTGATATCAGCCGTGACTTCTTAAACACAAACGGAGCAGAAAAGCACAGCACTGCTTATATCGGAAAGGCAGACTTCTCTGCTGATACATTTGATTTTAAGGTAAAGGGTAACACCTATAAAGAAAAGATAGAAAGCTTAATGGGTGACTTAAATATTGCATCACAGCATGGTCTTGTTGAAAGATTTGACAGCACTATCGGAGCGGGTTCAGTATTTATGCCATACGGTGGTAAGCATCAGCTCACACCACAGCAGAATATGGTTGCTAAAGTTCCTACAATCCATAAGGAAACTGACACAGCAACAGTTATGGCATATGGTTATAATCCTGTTCTTTCAGCTGAAAATCAGTATTTAGGCGCTATGTATGCAGTTGTTGAATCTGTTACACGTGCAGTTGTTGCAGGCGCAGATTACAGCGATATATACTTAACATTCCAGGAATATTTTGAACGTTTAGGTCAGGATGAAAAACGTTGGGGTAAGCCTCTTGCATCACTTCTTGGTGCATACACTGCCCAGAAGAAGTTATGTTTAGGTTCAATCGGCGGTAAGGACAGTATGTCAGGTTCATTCAATGATATTGATGTTCCACCTACACTTGTATCTTTTGCAGTTGCTCCACTTTCAGCATCAAAGGCTGTTTCAAATGAATTCAAGGGAGAAAATAACCTTGTGTTTATGCTTTCTCCTAAATATGACGAGAATAATATGCCTGACTTTGACAGCTTAAAGCAGCTTTATGATATGCTTTATATGATGATGAGGGACGATAAGATTAAGCTCATTCAGTCTGCCTGGTCAGTTGGCCTTGGCGGTGCTATGGAAGGTATCTGCAAGATGGCACTTGGTAACAAGATCGGCTTTGAATTTACTGATTGTTGCGATAAGTCACAGCTCTTTAAGGCAAAGTATGGTAGTGTTATTGTTGAAGTTAAGGGCCTTGGTGCTACAGGCTTTATTAACGAAAATATAGATGTTGTAAAACTCGGTCACACAATGGCAGAACCTGTTATCAAGATAGCAGGAGAAGAAATTGCTCTTGATCATATCGAAAAGGTATGGACAGGCACATTAGAAGGTGTGTTTGCTACAAAGGCAGACTTTGAAGACGTTGGAATGAAGAAGTTTGCTTATGGCGAACGTGTGAACATTATTCCAAGCGATAAGTTTGCAAAGCCAAGAATCTTTATCCCTGCATTCCCTGGTACAAACTGTGAATACGATTCAATGCGTGCTTTTGAACGTGCAGGCGGTGTGGCTGATGTAAGAGTATTTAAGAACTTAAAGACTGCTCACATTGAAGAATCAGTCAAGAGTTTTACAGAAGCTATTAATAATGCACAGATAGTTATGCTCCCTGGCGGCTTTTCAGGTGGTGATGAGCCTGACGGTTCAGGTAAGTTTATCAAGGCTGCATTTGAAAACGAATATGTAAAAGATGCAGTAATGGAACTTTTAAACAAGCGCGACGGTCTTATGCTTGGTATCTGTAATGGTTTCCAGGCTCTTATCAAGCTTGGTCTTGTTCCTTACGGTGAAATAAGAAAGACAGACGATACCTGCCCAACACTTACATTTAACACAATTGGCAGACACGTATCAAGAATAGTTTCTACAAGAATTTCATCTGTTAAGTCACCTTGGCTCTCAGGTGTTGAGCTTGGTGATATTCACCAGATAGCAGTATCTCACGGTGAAGGTAGATTTGTTGCAAGCCCTGAAGTTATTGCAGAAATGGAAAGATGCGGACAGATAGCTACGCAGTACGTTGACTTATCAGGTGAGCCAACATATGAAATGCCATATAACCCTAACGGTTCATATTACGCAATAGAAGGTATTACAAGCCCTGACGGACGTGTTCTCGGTAAGATGGGTCACTCCGAAAGATTTAAGGATAACGTATTTAAGAATATCCCTGGTAATAAGGACCAGAAGATATTCGAAAGCGGTGTTAAGTACTTTAAGTAATATACTTGGAGGATAATATGAAGAAAATTGCAAGCTTTACCGTTGACCATACTATCCTTGAAAAAGGCGTGTATATCTCAAGGGTTGACGGAGATATTGTGACATATGATTTAAGAATGAGAAAGCCCAATACAGATGATTTGATATCAAACTCTGCGGCACATTCTTTAGAACATATGTTTGCAACTGTTATAAGAAACTCTGTTTTGTCTGATAAAGTAATATACTTTGGTCCTATGGGTTGCCAGACAGGGTTTTATCTCCTGCTTCGCTCGGATAATCATTCACAGAACTTAAATCTTATTAAGGAAACCCTTGAAAAGATTGTTGAGTATGACGGAGAGATGCCGGGAAACAGCGAAGTAGAATGCGGAAATTACAAAACATTAAATATGGATGCCGCAAAAGATGAAGCAAGAGAGTTTTTAAAGGTTGTTAAAAACCTTACTACAGATGATTTAAATTATAAGGCGTAAAAGAAAGGATAAGTGATAAGAAATGAAAAAAGTTGCTATAGTAATGGGCAGTAACTCTGATTTGCCTGTTGTAAAAGGTGCTATTGAACAGCTTAAGAATTTTGGCGTTGAGTTTGAGGCAAGAGTTATCTCTGCTCACAGAACACCATATCAGGCTGAAGAATTTGCTAAAACTGCAAAGGATAACGGAATTGCAGTAATCATTGCCGCAGCAGGAAAGGCGGCACATTTAGGCGGTGTTATTGCCGCATATACAACAGTGCCTGTTATTGCACTTCCTATTAAGTCATCATTTATGGACGGGCTTGATTCCCTTCTTTCAATGGTGCAGATGCCATCAGGCATACCTGTTGCAACTGTTGGTGTAAACGCGGCAGATAACGCAGGAATACTTGCTGTACAGATGCTTGCCCTTTCTGATAAGGAGCTTGCAGACAAGCTTGAAGCCTTCAAAAAGGATATGGCAGAAGCTGTCGCTAAAAAAGACGAAAAACTTCAGGAAGAACTTAAAAGTTTTTAATAAAGAGGAGAGATAGATATGAGTCAGGCTTATAAAAATGCAGGTGTAGACGTAGAAGCAGGATACGAATCCGTAAGACTTATTAAAGATGATGTTAAGAAGACAGCCATCGAAGGTGTTTTAGGCGGAATAGGCGGTTTTGGTGGCCTTTTCGAAATGCCTAAAAATTATGAAAACCCAGTACTTGTTTCAGGTACAGATGGCGTTGGTACAAAGATTAAGGTTGCTTTCCTTATGGACAAGCACGATACAATCGGTCAGGACTGTGTTGCTATGTGCGTAAACGATATTGTTTGTTCAGGTGCAAAGCCACTTTTCTTCCTTGACTATATTGCTATCGGCAAGAATGTTCCTGAAAAGGTTGCACAGATAGTTAAGGGTGTTGCTGACGGTTGCGTTCTTGCAGGCTGTGCTTTAGTTGGCGGTGAAACTGCAGAACATCCGGGAATGATGCCGGAGGATGATTATGACCTTGCAGGTTTTAGCGTTGGTATCGTTGACAAGAACAAGATCACAGATGGCGACAGAGCAAAAGAGGGTGACGTTTTAATCGGTATTGCATCAAGCGGTATCCACTCAAACGGTTACTCACTTGTTCGTAAGGTTTTCGGTCTTGATAACGAAAACGCAGTTGACGTTTTGAAGGAATATAACGAAAAGCTTGGAAAGACAGTAGGTGAAGAACTTTTAACACCTACCAGAATATACGTAAAGCCACTTTTAAAGCTTATTGAAGAAGTTGGAATTAATACAGTATCTCATATCACAGGTGGCGGCTTTATAGAAAACGTTCCTCGTATGCTTCCTGATGGCTTAAAGGCAGTTATCAACAAGGACTCATGGAAGGTTTTACCTGTATTTGAACTTATGCAGGAAAAGGCAGGCATATCAGAAAGAGATATGTATAACACATTTAATATGGGTCTTGGTATGATAGTTGCAGTTGATGCAGATAAGGCAGATAAGGCTATTAAATGTTTAGAAGAAGCAGGAGAAACTGCGTATATCGTAGGTAAGCTTGAAAAAGGCGAAGCTTCTGTTGAAATTATCAGTGAAAACGGCGATATAATTAAATAGTCGGAGGGATAGAGATTATGGTTAATATCGGCGTACTTGTATCAGGCGGAGGCACAAACTTACAGGCTCTTATTGATGCACAGGAAAGCGGAATTATAAAAAGCGGAAAGATAGTAACCGTTGTATCTAATAAAGAAGGCGTTTATGCCTTGGAACGCGCAAAAAACGCTAACATAGATGCAAAGGTTATATCCAAAAAGGATTATGCAACCAAAGAAGAGTATGACATTGCACTCGCTGATTATATGAAGTCAATGAATGTTGATGTTGTTGTTCTTGCAGGCTTTTTGGTTATACTTGGTGAAAAATTCATTTCTGCTTATACTGACAGAATAGTAAATATTCATCCATCCCTTATTCCGTCATTCTGCGGAGACGGATTTTACGGACTTAAGGTTCACGAAGCGGCTCTTGATTACGGAGTTAAGGTTACAGGCGCAACTGTTCACCTTGTAAACGAAATCACAGACGGTGGAAGAATTTTAATGCAGAAAGCTGTATGTATAAACGATGATGACACACCTGAAACTCTTCAGAGACGTGTTATGGAAGAGGCGGAGTGGAAGATACTCCCTGAAGCTGTAGAAAAGCTTTGTGCTGAAATTTTATAGGAGGGTTAACATATGATAAACATTTCAGAAGAACTTAAGAATAACGAATACCCTGGAAGAGGTATTATAATAGGTAAATCACCAAACGGTAAGTATGCTGTAACTGCTTACTTCATTATGGGCAGAAGCGAAAACAGCCGTAACAAGTCGGAGGCCAAGCGGTCTTAGGAAGACAATCCTTTTGTACAACTCCTTGGCTCACAGAACGACATGGCTACGATCCGACTTGAGGTATTATTATCGGCAAAAGTGCCGACGGAAAAAAGGCGGTAACAGCTTACTTCATTATGGGCAGAAGCGAAAACAGCCGTAACCGTGTATTTGTTCTTGAGGGTGATGCAATGCGCACCAAGGCATTTGACGAAAGTAAAATGACAGACCCTCATCTTATTATCTATTATCCCGTAAGAGTGCTCGGCAATAAGACCATCGTTACAAACGGTG
>JAZRQL010000009.1:0-11831 GCA_045649725.1 Clostridia bacterium
CTGAACAACTTCTTTGCCGGAAACAGAACCGGTATTGCGGACCTTCACAGTTACAGACAGAGGCTCACCTGAAACATCGGCATTCAAAACAGAAATATCAAAATCTGTATAAGACAAACCATAACCGAAAGGATAGCTTACAGGGATACCGAATGTTTCAAAGTATCTGTATCCTACATAAATATCTTCGCTGTAAGTTTCGTTTGCTCTTGTGAGCTCGAATCCGTAATCGTCCAATGATACAGCAAATGTATCAGAGAGCTTACCTGATGGATTAACGTTACCTACGATAACGTCTGCAATAGCGTTACCACCCTGTTCGCCAGGATACCATGCAGCGAGAACAGCATCAACATTAATTCCGTCTGCGTTACCTGCCTTTGACCATGCAGTATCAACAGAAGAACCTGTGTTTAATACAACAACAATTTTGTTGAGCTTGCCTGCTGTCTTTAAATCGGTAAGACTCTTGAGCATTGCTTTTTCTGCATCTGTTAGATACCAGTCTGCTTCTTCTCGGTCATTTGTAGCTTTTGGGTTACGGGTAATCATAACGATAGCAGTATCTGCATTATCACCAACAGCTGTGTACATAGCACTATCAGGAACGTAAGCGAGATTTGCTTCGTAAGCAGAAGAAAGTGCTGTGTAAAGGTCTATGCGACCTGCCGCGTCAAGTGCAGTAAATGCATCAAGCGGATCGATAACTGTAACCGGTGAATCATCTGCGGAGCCAGCGCCTGCTGTCTGGAAACCTGCTGTAACAGTTCCATCGTAAATCTGACCCTGACCAAAAATGGCAACCTTTTCAGCTGTCGCACTTGATAAAGGCAGAGCATTGTTTTCGTTCTTTAAAAGAACGATACCCTCCTTTGCGACTCTGCGGGCAACTGAAGAATTCTTTTCGAAAATAGTTGCGCTTGCCTGTGGAATAACAACTAACGAAAGCGTCATAGCCAAAACAAGAATGAGCGCAGAAAGCTTTTTAAACAATCCTTTTTTCATTATTTTTCCTCCTATAATATAGAGTTTAATTATTTACATAATAAACTATTTTAAATAGTAGCATAACAACCAATAAAAATCAAGAAATTTTTAATTGTTTAATTTTTAATTGATTAGATAATAAAACGGGAAATATTTAGCAGATATTATCTTGTTGAAAAAGGGAGAAATATAGGGTTTGTATGCTTGACATTATTATTTTGGTATAGTAAAATATATAGAATATATTAACGTAAATTTTACCATATGTTGCGGTTTTGTAAAAGGAGTATGTTATGGGGAAAAAATTTGGGGACAGAAAAGACGGAAAGTTATTGCGCAATGTGGATGCTATGCATTTTATTATGCCTGTTATCTATCCGAACAGGTGTGATAACGAGGCATATGTTTCGGAAAGAATTGATTTAACCAATATCAACAAATATTTAGAAGAGAAAAACAGTGAAAATCCCGAATATAAATATAAACTATTTCAGGTCGTGGTTTCTGCTCTATTGAAAACGATAACATTAAGACCGAAAATGAATTATTTCATTGCGAATAAGAATATGTATCAAAGAAACGAAGTTTCAGCGGCTTTTACAATTAAAAAGATATTTGAGGATAACGCTGAAGAAGGTATGGCATTTATACGTTCAAAAGAAACAGATACCATAGAAACTGTCAGACAGGATATGTACAGACAGATTTATCGTTGTAGAAATGAGAAAAAACAGGATAGCACCGTTGAAGCAATGGAAATACTCAATAAAATTCCAAGATTTTTATCAAAGGCAATAATAGGACTTGTCTGTTGGCTTGATAAAATTGGAAAGGTGCCGAAGTTCCTTATTTCTACTGACCCGTACTATTCATCTGTTGTTATTTCAAATTTAGGTTCTATAAAGCTTAAATCAGGCTATCATCACTTAACTAATTGGGGAACTACATCTGTCTTTATGATTATTGGCGAAAAGAAAATAAGACCGTTTTTTGACGAAAGCGGAAATATGGAAATGCGTGACAGTGTAGACATTGGTCTTACTGTTGATGAAAGAATAGCTGATGGATATTATTTCTCAAAAACCATTAAACTTCTTAAAAAAATATTAGAAAATCCATGGCTTTTAGAAGAGCCATTTAGCAATGAGGTGGATTATGAATAATATTACTGCGAAAACTCCCTGGAAAGACCATATGGGCGATGTTCCTATGCATATTGATTATTTTGAAGGAACAATGTTTGAAGCTATTGAAAAAATAGCAAACGGATATCCTGACAATATTGCTTTTGATTTTATGGGGCGATCTACTACATATCACAAGCTTGTAACAGAGGTTAAAAGATGCGCAAGAGCACTTAAAACCATTGGTGTAAGAGAAGGGGACAGAGTTACAATTGCTATGCCAAACTGCCCACAGGCAATTTATATGTTCTATGCAATAAATTTAGTTGGCGGTGTGGCTAATATGATTCACCCACTTTCTGCTGAAAAGGAAATTGAGTTTTATCTTAATGAATCAAAAAGTGTTACAGCTATTACCCTTGACCAGTTTTATGGTAAGTTTGAAAGAATCCGCCATAATACAAAAGTTGTAAACATTATTATTGCAAGTGTTAAAGATGAGTTATCAAAGCCTATTAAAGCGGGATATATGCTCACAGAGGGAAGAAAGATACAGAAAATTCCTGCTGATGCGCCTGTTATAAAATGGAATGACTTTTTAAAGCTTGATAAATGCTGTTTCTATAACTACAGCGTTAAAAGAGGAAAGGATGACCCTGCTGTTATTCTTTATTCAGGGGGAACAACGGGCACAAACAAGGGTATCGTATTAACAAATGGTAATTTTAATGCTTTAGGTCAGCAGGTTATAGCGGCAAATCCTATGTTCCGTGTTGGTGATAAGATGCTTGCGGCTATGCCATTGTTCCACGGCTTTGGTCTTGGTGTTTGTATTCATACAATGTTATCATCTGGGGGAAGATGTATTCTTGTTCCAAGATTTACACCAAAGAGCTATGCTAAACTTATCTTAAAGTATAAGTGTAACTTTATTGCAGGGGTACCTACCTTATACGAAGCCCTTTTACGTCTTGACTTTATGGAAAAAGCAGATTTAAGCTCATTAAAAGGCGTATTTTCAGGCGGTGACTCACTTTCTGTTGAGCTTAAGAAAAAGCTTGATAAGTTCTTATATGACCATAAGAGTGTTATTCAGGTTCGTGAAGGTTATGGCACAACAGAAACTGTTACTGCTTGTTGCTTAACCCCTGCAAATATGTATAAGCAGGGTAGTATCGGTATTCCTTTCCCTGATACATATATAAAGATAGTTAAGCCTGACACAGATGAAGAGCTTCCTTATGGGGAAGAGGGAGAAATTCTTCTTGCAGGGCCTACTGTAATGAAGGAGTATATGAATCATCCTGATGAAACCGCAAATACTCTCCGTACCCATAAAGACGGTCTTACCTGGGTTTATACAGGAGATTTAGGTTTTATGGATAGCGAGGGCTTTATCTACTTTAAGGGCAGAGCAAAGCGAATGATTATCACATCAGGATATAACGTATATCCAGGGCAGATAGAAAACATTCTAGATTCACACGAATATGTGCAGATGAGCTGTGTTATCGGCGTTCCTGACCCTTATAAAATGCAGAAGATAAAGGCGTTTGTTAAGCTCTCTAATGGTGTTGTAGCAAGCGATGCGATTAAGGAAGAACTTCTTAAATACTGCGAAAAGAATATTGCAAAATATTCTATGCCATATGATATTGAATTTAAAGAAGATATGCCAAAAACTCTTGTAGGTAAAGTTGCTTACAGAGAGCTTGAGGAAGAAGAAATCAAGAAAATTAATGCTGAAAATAAAGAAAAGGAAGAAGTTTTGGTATAAAATTTAAATAAAGACAGGAGAATTATAATGAGAACAGTTAAAGTAGAAAAACTTACACACGAGGCATTCTCATCATTCGGTCAGTTTTATAAGATGGATGAACCAACAGGTTATGCACTTTGCGGAGAACTTCATAAGTTCTTCCCTGACCGCATAACAATAGATTCAAATACACGTGTTGCTTTTTCACCGATTTTGGTTAAAAAGCCTGAAAAAATGATTATTACACAGCAGGAATATCATACAACAACCTGGGAAATGATTATGCCCCTTAATGATGATATGATTCTTCACTGTGCACCTGCATCAGCAGGAACACCTGTAACAGAATATGCAAAGGCATTTTTAGTTCCTAAAAACACAATGGTAAAAATGAATGCGGCTATCTGGCATTTAGCTCCCCTTCCTGCAAATGCAGATGAGCTTACTGCTATCATTGTTTTACCTGAATGTACATATGCAAATGACTGCACAGTTGTAGACTTACCTGAAGACCAGCAGTTTGAAATTGTAAAATAATAAGGTGATTTAAATGATGAACTTTCCTGATTTAAACGATACAGAAAAAGCCCTTGAATATCTTTCGTCAGCTTATGGAATAAGCTCTGATGAAAAGACTTTTTCTGATATCTTAAAACCTGTTTTAAACGAGTTATGTGACAGCACAAGTATAGATAAAAATGGCAATTTAACAGGCTATATCAAGGGAAGTTCAGATAAAACTATTATGTTTGAAGCCCATATGGATAGAATTGGGCTTGTTGTAACCAAAGTAAACGATGACGGAACCCTTTTGTTTACAAACATTGGTGGTGTTGATGAGAGAATATTACCATATGCAGAAGTTATTATTTGTGGAAAAGAAGAAATAAATGGTTTTGTTCAGCCATTGAGTGATGAAAGTCCTTTAAAAATAGAGGATTTTTGTATTCGTACAGAAAGATTCGACATAAAAAACCTTGTTTCTGTTGGAGATAAGGTTGTTATAGCATCGGAGTTTGTAAAGCTTTGCGGTGATGTTGTATCAGGGGCTGCATTTGATAACAGAGCAGGGGTTTTATCAATTTTAAAGGCCATATCTGCTCTTGGGAACAAAGAATATAACATTGTTTTGTTGTTCACCACAGAAGAGGAATTAGGTCTTCATGGTGCATATAAAGATGATGTTACGCCTGATGCTTGTGTTGTTATTGATGTAACTCACGGTGAAACAAGGGATACAAAGGGTGAAACAGGGGTCTTTCCTTTAGGGGCAGGTGCTGTTATATGTAAGGGTCCGAGCCTTGATTTTAATTTATCTAATCAGCTTGTTTCCATATGCAGAAATAACAATATACCATACGATATTGAAACTGCGACGGGGTCAAGCGGAACAACAGCGTGGGCTTTTCAGACAAAGGATGTTCCATCAATGCTTATTTCAATCCCTCTTAAGTATATGCACACTAATTTAGAAACCCTTGAGTTATCTGATATTGAGGCGGTTTCAAAGCTTTTGAAAATTATAGCGGAAGGTGGAATTAAGTTATGATTTCAAGACTTTCTGATGGGTTCGCTATTTCAGGATGCGAAGATACAGTTAGAGATATAATTCTATCACAACTTAATAATGATTTATTTTCCGTTAAATGTGATAAAATCGGAAATATTATTGCAGAACATAAAAATACAGAGGGGAAACCCTCTGTATTACTTGTTGCGCATATGGATGAATGCGGTCTTTTGGTTAACGATATAACTGAAGACGGTTATTTAAGATTTGATATAATAGGAGATATAAAGGTATCATCCCTTGTATCAAAACGTGTTAAAAACGACGATGTAAACGGTGTTATATCTATAAAGGCAGTTCACTTATCTAAAAAAGATGAAAAAGATAAAGAATTAACCGCTAAAGATTTATACATTGATATAGGTGCAAAAACCGAAGCTGAAGCGAAAAAATACATTTCTGTGGGCGATTATTTTACGTTTTCAAACAAATTTAAGCATTTGGGTGATGATATAATAATCGGAAAGGCTCTTTCCCGCTCAGTAGCATGCTATACCCTTATTGATTTTATAAATAACTTTAAGGGCGGAGATGTGAATTTAATTTGCGTCTTTACTGCGCTTAAAGAAGTAAGAAACAGAGGACTTAAAACCGCTTTAAATTCACTTGAAAACATAAAATATGCCTGTGTAATCGATTCTGTTGATACAAAAGATAGTAATGTATCGTTAAAGAATGGTGCAGTTGTTGGTTTGATGTCTGATATGACTAAAGCATCGGAAGTATTGAGAGATAAGTTATTAAAGGTATCAGATAATATTCAATATGAATATATAAAGGATAAAACTGAATACGATGAGATAGATGCAGATATACCATCGGTTTTTATTGGTTTTCCTTGCGAAAACAAGGGTGCTAATATAAATACTGTATCTCTGTCTGATACGGAAGAACTTAAAAAGCTTTTGTCTGCTTTTGTGCAGGAGGTGGCGTTATGATAAACTTACCTGATTTATATTCTGAAAGCTTATATAATGATTTTACGTATTTGGCGCAGGAAATGGGTTATGAATGTTATACAGATTTAGCAGATAATATTATTATTCATAAAAGCGGAAGAGGAAAAAGGGTTTTAGTTCCTTTTATAATTGATAAGGAAGAACTTTTAATAACTTCTGTTAATGGAAAAAAAGCTGAATTTGTTTCAAATTTAAGTATCAAACATAGTGATAATACAGATGTTTATCTAAACGATAGTTTGGTTGGAAGAATAGTAAAAGAGGAAGATAAGACTATAGAACTTTTTGCTGAAAATTCAATTAAAAAAGGTCAAAAAGTGCATATAAAAAATACACAATTCTGTAAAGGAAATAAACTTTATGGAAGAAATATAAAATCAAATATTTCTTTATATATCGCAGAAAAATTAATTTCCGAAAAATTAAATGCTGACAAGGATATATACTTTACACTATCTTTTTCAAAAAAAGCTGCAAAGGTTCTTCAAAAGACGTTGAAACCTGAATTTATTTTTCTTAGCTCCTATGATAAACCCAATAAAAACTTTGAAATTTCAAAAGGGGCAGGTATATCATATAAGGATAATGGTGTTATAACAAGTAAAGATGTTTTAGAACTTTATAAAAATGCGTCTTCTGATATTTTGAATCAGAATTACTTTGGTAAACCAGATTCACTTACTGAATATTATCTTATATCCGAAAAGGATATTAAGACGGGGTCAATGGTTATTCCGATTAAAAATATAAATGAACAATGTGAAATTGCAAGTATTGATGATGTTAATTCAGCAATTAGTATATACAAAAATATTTTGACAAACGAGGTATAAAATGAGAAACTACACAGACTTATTAAGAGATGAATATGGTATAAGCGATAAAGCTATATCAATATTTACAGAAGCAGAAAAAAATCTTGCTGATGATTTTAAAAAGCTTGATGATATAGCAAGATTTAATCAGTTAAAGGTTTTAAATGCTTTCCAGAAAAACAAGATATCTTATGCACATTTCGGTGAAACATCAGGCTATGGCTATGATGATATGGGAAGGGATGCATTAGACAGAGTTTTTGCTGATACATTCGGAGCAGAGGATGCCATTGTAAGACATAATATAGTAAGCGGAACACAAGCTATCGCAAGCTGTTTATATGGTGTTTTGCGCCCCGGAGATAAGATGCTGTCTGTTGTAGGCGCTCCTTACGATACAATGGAAGAGGTAAT
Organism: Clostridia bacterium; assembly: GCA_045649725.1. Classification (GTDB taxonomy): domain Bacteria; phylum Bacillota; class Clostridia; order Monoglobales; family Monoglobaceae; genus UMGS1820. The sequence goes on from JAZRQL010000009.1 coordinate 7,629, forward strand.
CGGTATAAGAGGCGGGAACGATACGGGGTCTTTAAAGGATTTTGGTATTGACTATGGTCAGATTGACCTCTTACCTGATGGTGAGGTTGACCATAATAAAATTATGTCTACCTTAAAAGAAGAAAAAATCAAGCTTGTGTTAATTCAGCGTTCACGTGGGTATGCGTGGCGCGATTCTCTTACAGTAGAAAAGATAGAAAAGATTATAAATTCAGTTAAATCAGTTAGCCCTGATACTATTTGTATGATAGATAACTGCTATGGTGAGTTTGTTGAAACAGAAGAGCCTACTCAGGTTGGTGCAGATATTATTGTTGGTTCGTTAATCAAAAACCCCGGTGGAAGCATTGCTTTAAGCGGTGGTTACATAGCGGGAAAGGCAGAATATATTGAAAAGATTTCATACAGATTAACTGCACCGGGAATAGGCAGAGAAGTAGGCGCAAGTCTTGGTTTTAACAGAAATCTTTATCAGGGATTTTTTATGTCACCTCACATTGTTGCCCAGAGCATAAAGGTATCGATGATTTGCGCAAAGATGTTTAAGGATTTAGGTTACGATGTTTGCCCTGAACCTGATGCTAAACGTTCTGATATTATTCAGGCAGTTAAATTCAATGATAAGGATAAGCTTATAAAGTTCTGTCAGTCTATTCAGTATGGTTCTGCCATAGACAGCTTTGTAACACCTGAACCATGGGATATGCCGGGATATGATAACCCTGTTATTATGGCGGCAGGCGCATTTGTTCAGGGGGCGTCTATTGAATTGTCTGCTGATGCGCCTATATGCGAGCCTTATATTGCATATCTTCAAGGCGGAGTTATATATGATTCAGCGATTATTGGTGTTTTAAAGGCATATGATGCTATTAAAGATATGAATTAAGGAGTAATTTACATGGAAAAGATACTGCGTAATAATTTAGTTACATATATAATAGCTTTTTTAAAATGGATAATTTTAGCCTTAATTGTTGGTATTGTAGGCGGTGTTGTTGGAAGTATTTTTCATATTTCTCTGGATAAGGTTACAGAATTACGTATGGAATATGACTTTCTTATCTATCTTTTGCCTGTTGGCGGTCTTTTTATCGCGTGGATGTATCATTTCTTTACTAAAAACGGAGCTCTTGATACAAACAGAGTAATTGAATCAGTTAGAAATGATAAAAAAATCCCTCTTGTTATGACGCCTCTTATCTTTATAAGTACAGCAATTACTCATCTTCTTGGAGGATCAGCCGGCAGAGAGGGTGCAGCTCTTCAAATAGGCGGAAGTATAGGCTATAATCTAGGTAAGATATTTAAACTTAACCATAGCAGTTTAAGAGTAATTGTTATGACAGGTATGAGCGCTGTTTTCTCTGCGTTATTTGGAACACCTGTTGCGGCGGCAATTTTCTCACTTGAGGTATCAACTGTAGGTAGTATTCATTATACAGGAATTGTGCCTTGTGCAGTTTCTGCCATAACTGCTTATATTATAAGTGGATTATTTGGCCTTGAGGGTATGAGTTTTTCAAATATACCTTTAGAAAGCTTTTCGGCAGATGTTTTTATAAAGATTATTATTCTTGCGCTTTTAGCGGCGTTAGTAAGTATATTGTTTTGTATTGCAATAGAAAAGTTTGAACATTTAGGGGATAAGTTTCTTAAAAACATCTATCTTCGCGGATTTATCGGCGGTTTTATTATTGTTTTATTAACTCTTTTAGTCGGCACAAGAGATTATAACGGTGCAGGGGTTGATGTTATAGAAAGAGCAATGAATGGTCAGGCGAATTTTGAAGCGTTTATCCTTAAAATACTTTTTACTGCTATAACGATTTCGGCAGGATTTAAGGGCGGAGAAATTGTTCCGTCGTTCTTTATAGGCTCAACATTTGGTTGTGTAATGGGGTCTATTTTAGGTCTTAACCCTGCTTTTGGTGCCGCAATTGGTTTTATATCCGTGTTTTGCGGTGTTGTTAACTGTCCTCTTGCTTCAATTGTTTTATCCGTTGAAATATTCGGAGCAGAGGGAATTCCTTTCTTTGCTTTAGCTTGCGCAATAAGCTATATGATGTCAGGAAGATTTAGTCTTTACAATAGTCAGAAAATAATATATTCTAAGATTGCTGATGAATACATAGAGAAATAAAGGTGATGTTATGAGAGCAGTTATTCAAAGAGTTTTATCATCATCCGTAACCGTTGATGGAAAAGAAATAGACAAAATCGGGAAAGGTTTGCTTGTTCTTTTAGGGGTGAGCGATGATGATACACAGGATGACCTTAAATATATGGCTGATAAAATAACGGGGCTTCGTATATTTGAGGATGAAAATGAGAAAATGAATTTAAGTGTAGAAGATATTGGCGGAGAAATTCTTGTTGTATCCCAGTTCACTTTATTTGGTGATTGCCGAAAGGGCAAGAGACCTAATTTTACATCTGCAGGAAAGCCTGATTATGCAAACAAAATGTATGAAGATTTTGTCGATTACATTAAATCAAAGGGCATAAAGACAGGAAAAGGAATTTTCGGTGCAGATATGAAGGTTAGTCTTCTAAACGACGGACCTGTTACTATAATGATAGACAGTAAAAAAACATTTTAATCAGGAGGAAAATTAAATGGTAAAGCACATTATTTTATGGACACTTAAGGATGAATTTGCAAACGATGAAAAGGTTAAAAACGGTGTAAAAGAAAATTTAGAAGGTCTTATGGGTAAAATCCCTGGCCTTTTGGAAATAAAGGTTCAGACAGATAAATTAGCAAGCTCTAATGCTGATTTAATGCTTTATTCTGTCTTTGAAAGCGAAGAGGCTCTTAAGAATTATTCTGTACACCCTGACCACGTATACGTTGCAGATAATTTTGTAAGACCTTATACTAAAACAAGAAGCTGCATTGATTATGAAGCATAGTTTAAGGAGTTGATTATATGCAAAAAATATGCGTTCTCGATGACAAAAAAATTTGCAATGATTGCGGTGAATGTGATTATTGCGATTTAAACCCTTTTAAGATATGCGATAACTGCGGAAAGTGCATAGCTTCTAATGAAGAATACAAGGAAATAAAAATAGATAAAATTGATTTAAGCTACGAGGGAACAAAGGAAAAATAGCAGTTTTTTGTATAATTATTATAAATTTGTTCTTGCTTAATTTCTGCGATTGGTAAACTTGTACAATTTTTGTTAAATGTGAACAAAACAAGTAGAAATTTTTATTAAAAACAGAAAAAACTATTGACTTATTTCGCATTTTTTAGTATTATAATAGCAAGAATATATGTACGGAAAACAAACGTTTTACTTATTGTTTGTTCAAGAAGAGGAGCGATATTATGTATATGAAAGAAGTTGTGGTTCAGAACCAAGTTGGCTTACATGCCAGACCTGCCACTTTTTTTATACAAAAGGCAAATGAGTTTAAATCCGGTATCTGGGTTGAAAAAGACAGCAGAAGAGTTAATGCGAAGAGTCTTCTTGGCGTTTTATCACTTGGTATTACAAAGGGCGTGGCTATTACTATTATTGCAGAAGGCGCCGATGAAGAAGAAGCGGTTTCAAGCTTAGCTGAATTAATTTCAACTAACTTTGCGTAAAATTCTATTAAACATTTAGAGCATATCGTTTGTCTTTGTATAAGCGATATGCTTTTTTTGAGGGAAAATATGAACATTGTTAATATAAAAGAAAAGCTTAAGGATTTACCCTTGTCTCCCGGTGTTTACATTATGAAGGATAAGGATAATAAAGTTATCTATGTTGGAAAAAGCAAGGCGCTGAAGAACAGGGTAAGTCAGTATTTTATGAATTTAAAATCCCATAGCCCAAAGACCGAGGCTATGGTTTCCCATGTTTGTGATTTTGATTATATTATGACTGATAGCGAAGTTGAGGCTCTTATTCTTGAATGTAATTTAATTAAAAAGTACAGACCGCAATATAACATTTTATTAAAAGATGATAAGCATTATCCGTATATTAAAATTACGATAAATGAAGAATATCCAAGGATTTATATGACGCGCAGGATAGTAAATGATGGCGGGAAATATTTTGGGCCATATATGAGTGCGGCGGCTGTTAAAAATGCTTTGGAAACTATAAAGAAGATATTTAAAGTAAGAAGCTGTAACAAGCAGCTACCCGTAAGAAAAAACAGCCCTTGTCTGTATTATCATATCGGACAATGCTCGGCTCC
>JAZRQL010000010.1:0-1824 GCA_045649725.1 Clostridia bacterium
GCTTTTATTTGAATTTTCGAGATACCCTTTTGCAGTGGCGATTCTTAAAGAAGCAATGTACTGCAGAGGGGGGACTTTCATAATACTCTTAAAACTGTGGATAAACCAGTTCACACTCATCAAGTGTTCATTTGCATATTGCTCAATAGATATAGGTTTATTGAAATTTTCGTTGAAGTATCGGACTGCTCGCTCGATGTCATTGATAGTATCGTTTTGAGTCTGCTTTTTTCTCTCTTTTATGTAACGGTTGATCGTTATGAAAATATGATGCATGAAAAGGCTTATCATATCCTCATAGTTTTCACGTTGTAATTGAAGCTCGCGGATAATCTGATTATAAATCCAAGGATAATCAGGTGACGTCCCCGTATAAAACACATTTTCTTCCTTTGGTAATTCGTATCTTTCAAGGTATTCTTCAACCTTCCATCCTGTAAAGTGAACCCAATACACCTCGGTTTTATCTTCAACATAGTAGTAATAAACCTGAGGCTCGTCAGGACGGAACAGTATCATATTCCCTTTTGTAACGATAGTGGCATCCTTATTACCTTTAAAATAGAAATATCCTTTACCTGTTGCTATATATAAAAGCTGATAGTCATTTCTTCCTTCAGGGTGAAATGTTTCAATCACAGGTCCTGTATGAACACGGTAATATCCGCAATTGTTTATTCTAAGCGGGATCGACAGATCTTTAAGATTGGGGTTTTCATCATCAACGTATGCAACGTTAATATACATGGCTTCACCACCTTCATAGTGATTATGTCTATATTATACCCCTATTTCTGTGGTTTTTCAAGATGTATCAAAGTGATTTTGTGCATATATTCGACAATTTTATTTATTGAACTATATAATTTTGCGATGTATAATAAAGGTGCAAATCAAAAATGCGTTCAAAAATTAAATCAATAGGAGATTCGCTATGGAACAGAAAAAGTATTTAAAATGGTATCACAAAGTCGGTTACGGATCCGGCGACGTAGCAGGAAACTGTGTATATGCACTGCTTACTGCATTCATGATGATCTATCTGACCGACACGGTCGGACTCAGCATGGGTATCGTAAGTACCTTAATTGCTGTTTCGAAGATTTTCGACGGTGTATCCGATTTCTTCTTCGGAAGAATGATCGATAAGACCCATTCTAAAATGGGTAAGGCTCGTCCATGGATGCTCTGGCCTTATATAGGTTGCTCGGTCTCACTCGTCGCTTGTTTCGCAATACCTATGAGCTGGGGCGAAACTGCACAGTACGTATTCTTCTTTATTTCGTACACCCTTCTTAATGCAGTATTCTTTACCGCAAACAATATTGCATATGCTTCACTTACTGCACTTATTACCAAAAACACTAGTGAAAGAGTTCAGCTTGGTTCCTTCCGCTTTATCTTCGCCTTTGGTACAAAGATCTTCATCGAAGCTATTACTATCCATGCTGTAACCTGGCTTGGCGGCGGCGCATTTGGTTGGAGAACCATCGCTATCATTTACGCGATTATCGGCTTAATTGTAAACACCATTTCCGTATTCTCCGTTAAGGAACTCCCTGAGGCTGATGAGGGAATGGAAGAAGAGCGCAAAGAAGAGCATAAACTTACATTCTTGCAGTCTTTTAAGTTACTTCTTAAAAACAAATACTATGTTATCATTTGCGTTACCTACATTATGACACAGATCTACGCTTCCGTAATCGGTATTGGTACATACTACGCGAAGTATATTCTCGGTAACGAAGGACTCTTTAGTCATCTTTCGCTTGCTATCAACATCACTATGGTTGTTGCTTTGACTGCGCTTCCTATTGTTATTCA
>JAZRQL010000011.1:0-38083 GCA_045649725.1 Clostridia bacterium
ATACAGATAAATGCCATCCAGAAAGATGGTCTGCAAAGCATCTGCCCTGACGTAAAATCCTGTTGTTCAAGGCTTTTTTCCTGTGTATACTTTGATGTAGCAGATTCAGGGAAAACTATTTCGCTACCCGGTTTTTTAAGAATAATTCCTGCAAGAACAAGAACAACAAAAATCGCAACACCTAAAACTATATAAGTAGCACGCCATCCCAAATCACTTTTGAACATGGCATCAGCAAGATTTCCAAGAATCAACGCAGAGGCTCCAAATCCCATCATCAAACAACCTGAACACAACCCCTTCTTATCAGGGAACCATGCACTTACAGTTGCAATAACAACGTTATATGCAATTCCAATACCAAGACCCGCCAAAACGCCATATGTTATGTAAAGGGCTCCCACAGAGATATCACGCAAAACAGCAGTAAGTATAAAACCAACAGCTGTAAGAACCCCTGCTGTTATAAGGGCAACCTTATGGCCTGTTCTTTTGGACAACTGGGCCCCCAACAAACCGCCTATACAAAAGAAAGCCATAGCAAGCGTAAAGTTTAATGCAAGTTCAGATGGACCCCAACCGAATTCTGTGGCTAAAGGTGACTTTAATATAGACCATGCATACAGAATTCCTGCAAAAAGCATCGCTATAACGCCAATAACCATATATGTCCAACGGATAGAGATTTTTTGATTTTCTTTGCTCATTGTTAAAACTCCTGTCGTATTCAAATTATAATTTTTTATTTATCCATTATATCACATCGTATTTTTAAAAACAACATCTTTAACATATATTTAAAAAAGTTCCCACATATATGAAGTGATATAATGATGGTAGACACAAAAAAGTGTCTGCCATCATTTTTTGTGTAACGAAAACCGCCTGTTCAATACAGACTTGAACAGGCAGCTTAAAATATTCTTTATGCAGTCAACAAAGTGCGCCATTTCCTCATCGAACTTGTTTCTGTCAGGCTTGTAGCCTTTAATATCAGGAGTTACATCTGCAAGGAAGCCATTAACCTCTGTATAGAGTTTAAGTTCAGTACCAAAGCCTTTCATTGTCATTCCGCCCTTTGTACCGTAAATTTCCTTTTCACCTTCTCTTGATTCACCATTTAAACTATATGATGTTTCAATAAGTGTAACCGCTCCATTGTCATATCTGATAAGTGCTGTTGCAAGGTCTTCTACGTCGAAATCATCGTCCTTTTTCGCATCCATAGGCGCCCAGCCAACACCTGATATTTTTTCTTGGAGAACCATCCGCCCGGTGCACCGTGACGTCTGATATATGTTGCCTTTGAATAATAAATATCACCTAGATATCCCTGCTTTATAAAGTCTTCTGCAATCTCGTTTTCGTTAGAAAATCTCATTGTAAAGCCTACCATCAAAAGCTTTCCTGCCTTATCTGCGGCTTCCTTCATTATGATTGCTTCTTCTGCATTATACCATTGGCTTTTCACAAAGAACGTTAATACCTGCATTCAACGCTTTTATTGTGCACTCTGCATGGTAACAGTTCCACACACAAACATCCACACCATCAAGCTCAACGTTTTCAAGCATTTCATCTATTGATGCAAAAGTTTTTCTATTCCAAACTTTTCAGCAGTAATCTTAAGTCTTTCAGGATTTATGTCGCAAATAGCCGCGATTTCAACATCAGGAAGCTTAATATAACTGGTTAAATGTGAGTTGGCAATGTTGCCCGCTCCAACTAAACCTATCCTTACCTTTTCCATAATCCTCTTCCCTTTTTACTCAAGTTCAAACGCACCGGTATATAACTGATAGTATGTTCCGCCTTTAGCAATAAGCTCTTCGTGGTTTCCTCTTTCAATTATTTCACCATGGTCTAAAACCATTATTACATCGGAATTTCTTACAGTAGATAATCTGTGAGCAATTACAAAAACAGTTCTTCCCTCCATTAATGTGTCCATTCCCCTTTGAACAATGGCCTCTGTTCTTGTATCAATAGATGATGTTGCCTCATCGAGTATCATAACAGGTGGATCAGCAACCTCCGCTCTGGCAATGGCAATAAGCTGTCTCTGTCCCTGTGATAAGTTAGCACCGTTGTTTGTAAGCTCTGTTTCGTATCCATCAGGCAAACGCGAGATAAAATCGTGCGCCCCTGAAAGCTTTGCAGCCTCGAAACATTCTTCATCGGTTGCATCAAGGCGACCATAACGGATATTTTCCAGAACTGTTCCTGTAAATAAGTTTGTTTCCTGTAAAACAATACCTAAAGAACGTCTTAAATCTGACTTTTTAATCTTGTTTATGTTTATACCATCGTAACGGATTTTTCCGTCATCAATATCATAAAATCTGTTAATAAGATTTGTGATAGTTGTCTTACCCGCTCCTGTTGCGCCAACAAAAGCGACCTTCTGTCCGGGCTCTGCATATACAGATATGTTATGAAGAACAGGCTTTCCTTCTTCATATGCAAAGTCAACATCTGTCATACGAACATCGCCTTTTAACTGTGTGTATGTAACGCTTCCGTCACCATGAGGATGCTTCCAAGCCCATACACCTGTTCTTTCGGCTGTTTCGGTTATATCACCATTTTCGTCAATCTTTGCATTAACCAAAGTAACATATCCGTTATCGTCTTCTGCCTCTCTGTCCATGAGATCAAAAATTCTCTCTGCACCGGCTAAAGCCATAGCAACAGCGTTTATCTGCTGTGTGCACATATTAACATTACCTGTAAACTGCTTTGTCATATTAAGGAATGTTACTGCAGTCGCGATTGTGAAAACAGGTTCCATAGAAAGGCTGATGTTTGTTATATCTGTGAGATAGAACACGCCCCCTGCTACTGCCATTATAACATAGATAATGTTACCGATATTCATAATAATCGGGCCTAATGAGTTAGCATACGCATTGGCTCTGTACGCGTCATTGAAAAGTTCATCGTTCAGTTTATCAAAACCTTTCTTTGACTCTTCCTCACGGCAAAAAACCTTAACAACTTTCTGTCCGTTCATCATTTCCTGAATATAACCTTCTGTTGCACCGATAGACTTTTGCTGTCTCATAAAGAACTTTGCAGAGTTTCCGCCAAGTTTTTTAGAAACAAACATCATAAGAAATACACCCAAAGTTACGATAAGTGTCATCCATATTGAAAGATACATCATATAGAAGAAGACACATACGACAACTGTACCTGCACGAAGAAGTGATGGTATAGCCTGGGATATAAGCTGACGGAGAGTGTCGATATCATTGGTGTAATGACTCATTATATCCCCGTGCTTATTGGTGTCAAAATACTTAATAGGAAGGTTCTGCATACCCCTGAACATCCTGTTTCGAGTTTTAGCAAGAGCTCCCTGTGTGATTATAGCCATAAGTCTTGTATGGATAAATACAATAACAACACCAATAATATACAATACACCGAGAACACACATCATAGGCAACAGAACTTTAAAAGCTCCTGCCCAGTCACCTGATACACTCCATTGATCTATAACATCAATTACATTTTTGATGAAGATATCAGGCACAAGAGCAAACGCCGCCGACAAAAGCATACAGCCTATTGCAACAGGCCATAAAACAGGATAAAATCCAAACAACATCTTTAAAAGACGCTTCATTGAATGAGGATTTAACTTTCTTTTTCCCATAGGCTTACCACCCATAGGGCCACCCATTGGTCTACTCATTATCCTCACCCCCATTTGTCTGCTGTTCGTAAATCTCTTTGTATATGTGAGAGTTTTCCATCAAGTAGTTATGGTCACCCATAGCAGAGATAGTACCCTTATCCATTACAATAATCAAATCTGCTTCGCAAACAGAAGAAATTCTCTGTGCGATAATTATCTTTGTTGTATCAGGGATATATGACTTAAAGCCTTCTAAAATCATAGCATCTGTCTTCATATCCACAGCGCTTGTAGAGTCATCAAGGATAAGTATCTTCGGCTTTTTAAGAAGAGCCCTCGCAATACAAAGTCTCTGCTTCTGACCGCCTGATACGTTTGTACCGCCCTGTTCAATATATGTATCATATCCATCAGGGAAGAACTTTATAAACTCATCAGCACATGCAAGCTTACAAGCTTCTTCAATCTCTTCCATTGTAGCATTTTCGTTACCCCAACGAAGATTTTCAGCAATAGTACCCGAGAAGAGAAGATTCTTCTGCAGAACCATAGCAACCTCATCGCGCAATACCTTAATATCGTATTCCTTAACATCAACTCCGCCAACCTTAACAACACCTTCTGTTGTGTCATAAAGTCTTGGTATAAGCTGAACAAGGGATGACTTACTTGAACCTGTACCACCGATAACACCAACTGTCATACCTGATTTAATATGAAGGTCGATGCCGGAAAGAGCATTTACCTTTGCTCTCTTTGAATACTTAAAGTTTACCCCATCAAAGTCAATTGAACCGTCCTTAACTTCCATTACGGGATTTTCAGCAATATCTAAAGATGGCTTTTCATCAAGGATTTCGCAGATACGCTTTGCCGCCTCAATAGACATAGTGAGCATAACATAAATCATTGAAAGCATCATAAGGCTCATCAAAACCTGCATACCATATGTGAGTATAGCAGAAATCTGACCGATACCAACACCGTTAAGCTTAAGAATCGCCATTCTTGCACCAACAAAAAGAATGAATAATGAATTAAAGTTCATACAAAGCTGCATAAGTGGTGTATTAAGGGCAACAATTTTTTCCGCCTTGGTAAAGTCATTGCAGATATCCCAGGATGCCTTTTCGAACTTTTCCTTTTCATATTCCTCCCTTGAAAAGCCTTTTACAACGCGCATAGCACGAACGTTTTCTTCGATAGACTCATTCATACGGTCATACTTTTTGAAAACTCTGCGGAATGCAGGCATAGCACGTCTTGCAACAATATAAAGACCAAAGCCTAAAACCGGAACAACCACAACAAATGCAGTTGCTAAAGGTCCACCCATAACATATGCCATTGTAATGGAGAATATAAGCATAAGCGGACTTCTTACAGCTGTTCTTATAATCATCATAAAGGACATCTGCACGTTTGTGATGTCTGTTGTCATTCTTGTAACCAAAGATGTGGACGAGAACTTATCGATATTCTCAAATGTAAATCCCTGTATCTTATGGAATATGTCATGACGAAGGTTTCTCGCAAGACCTGCAGATGCCTTTGATGCGGTGAATGCCGCAATACCTCCACACGCCAATGACAAACACGCCATAATTACCAATATAATGCCTGTTTTTATAATCGCAGGAATTTCAACCCCACCCTGCACCTTGTTTACAAGGTCAGCTGTTATAAATGGGATAAAGGTTTCAATCACCGCTTCACCTGTCATAAGTATAAGAGTCCATATAGTAGGGATCTTAAACTCACGGATGCTTTTGGCAATCTTTTTAAGCATAAAGCCACTTCCTTTCGCATAGTAAAAATGTCTCGATATTTATAGAATATAAGGACATAATAATGTCAAAATATCCGCAATTATCCATATTAATCAATTATACTCCTCTCAAAATTAAAAGTCAATGAATTTTCTGTTAACAAATTAAGGAAATACATAAAAAACGGGCGCATAATTTTCGCCCCTACATATGTAAATCTAACTCGGGATGAGCAAGCCTCTCCCCTACAGAATATAAATAAACCCAATAATAAATTTTTATATTTACAAACAATTTCCATTATGATAGAATTAGAATGGTATGTAAAAATACACTTTGGAGGGATTTTTATGAAAAGAATTTTGTCTATGGTAATCGTACTCTGTATGGTTACAGGAATGTTATCTGCTCTTCCTCTCTCTTCATTTGCAGAGGAAACAACAACAAGAGCAGAGTGGATTTCAGACATCGTAAGAACATTTTCTATGTATGTTGAGGATGACGCATATCTGCCGGATAATTATTTTGGAGATATTACCGAGGATACAGAATATTACTATGATATTCTCCTTGCGGTGGAATTTGGTGTCATCGACCTTGAAGCAGGTGAGGATTTTTATCCCGAAAACCCTGTAACCCGTGAGTTTGCGGCACAGACCTTAAACTTTGCTCTTGGTTTCCGATTAGACGAAAACCCTGAATATACATATAATGAATCAGGAACCGTTGTACATCCCGATGATATTCAGATAGCAATAAACAGAGGTTGGTTTGAACTATCAAACGGCAACTTCCTGCCTGAAAAGAACATCACCTTGGATGAGCGATATGCTATGCTTGATGATGCAAGCGCCGTACTTTCAGACTCCGAGATAAGCGAGGAATATGAAAGCATCTATGAATTTGCAGATGGTGTTGTAGTTGTTCCTGATGGCACAGATGTAACTATTGCTGAGGATAACACTGTAACAATCACCGACTACGAATCAGATATCAAAGTCGGAGACATTTTTGTTGTATATTCAAGCGGTATTCCTGTACCATTGCTTGCAACGGGTATATCCGTAAACGACAACATTACAACCATTACTGCAACCGACGAGGGCGCAGAGACTGCAATTCTCTCTGCTGACAGTGAAGGCGTGGCAGAATTTGATTTGGAAGGTTTTGTGCCTGAAGAGGCAGAAACTTTTGCGGTAACAAATACCGAGACAGATGAAACTGAACTTCTCTCCGTTGAACTTCAGGGAATCAGCTATGACAAAAAGACAAAGACCCTGAAGGCTGATAAAAAGATAAAAATAGACGAAGGCACTGCAGGCTCGATTTCAGTTAAGATAAGCGACATTAAACTCAAACACAAGGAAAAGACAAGCACAGGCGAATATGAAGCATATCTGACAGGTAACACCACTGTCACAAAGTCAATTTCCTTTGACCTTTCCGGCTATTCAGGTCTACCGACCAATATACTTATCGGTTATGTCCCATTAGAGGGAATAGGTGATATAAGGCTTGAAGTGAAAATCAACCTAGAGGGCGGCTTAAGTGATGTTCAGGAAGGAACAATCAAGATTGGATATTCCTACAAAAGAGGCGGCAATTTCAGAATTATCAGTAACTACAACAAAAAGAGCTACTCCTTTACCGCAGAGGCAAAGGTAACCATCGGCTTAAAGCTATCCTTAAATCTTGACCTTGTCGTTGTAACGGGAAGCTTATGGGGAACAGTTGGTGTAAAGGGAACATACCACTTAAAGAACTTTAAGCAGGTTGACGGGAAGCGACCCTATACCTGTGAGACCATAAAATCCTGGCTATATTCAGAGGTTGGGGGATATGTCAGCATAAATTATTTTATAGACAAGGATACATGGAGTGCTACCCACACAATATATGATGAAATGAACAGTCCTTCAAGGTCATATTACCATTATGAAGACGGTCAGGCAGTGGCCTTCTGTTCGAGAAGCAAAACCGACAACAGCGCATACACAAGATATACCACAAGGGCAACCTCCAGATACTTCAATCCATCTCCCGGTTACGCGTCAGGCTCTTACACCGATGCAGACGGCAACCCTGTTGTTATCTGGGAATATTCATTAGAGGGAAGCAATGCTACAATCACAAAATATAACGGCTCTGCCGCAACTGTTGTTATTCCTAACGAGATTGACGGACACAAGATTACAAAGATAGGCGACGATGCCTTTTCTTATAATCCAAATCTCCACTCTGTCATTATGTCAGATAATATTACAGAAATAGGCAATTATGGATTTGGACTCTGCGAAAACTTAAGATATGTTGACTTATCAAGCTCACTTGAAAAGCTTGGCGATAATGCCTTTTACGGTTGCGCAAGCCTTGACGATATAACAATTCCTAAAACCTTAAAAGAGACAAATCAATGGTATCCGCCATTTGCAGAATGTTCTTCATTAAAAAATGTAACGATTGAAGATGGAATAACAAATATCCCTGCAAGCTTATTTAAGGATTGCGACGGACTTGAAAAAATAACCATTCCTGCCACTGTTACAGAAATCGGAAATCAAGCATTCCTGTATTGTGAAAACTTAAAGGAAGTTGTTCTTCCTGATACTATTACAACCATAGGCTCCGATGCCTTTTTCGGATGTTCAAGCCTGACAACCATAAATTTGCCAAAGTCTTTAAATAAGCTTGGAAATAGTGCCTTTTCAAACTGCACAAGTCTTGAAAGTATTACAATTCCTAAAGCTTTAAAGGAAGCAAATCAATGGTATCCTCCATTTTCATTCTGCTCATCTTTAAAGAATGTAACTTTTGAAGATGGAAGGACAAAAATCCCTGCAGGCTTGTTTAAATACTGCGACGGACTTGAGAAGATAACCATACCTGCCACTGTTACAGAAATCGCAGATGAAGCCTTCCAGGACTGCGAAAACTTAAAAGAAGTTGTATTCCCTGACACTGTTATAGCTATTGGTACTTATGCCTTTTACAACTGTTCAAATCTGACAACCGTAAATATTCCAAAGTATTTAAACAAGCTTGGTAATGATGCATTTTCAAACTGCACAAGCCTTGATAATATAACAATTCCTAAAACTTTAAAAGAAGCAAACCTATGGTATCCGCCATTTGCATTCTGCTCATCTTTAAAGAATGTAACTATTGAAGATGGAATAACAAAAATCCCTGCAGGCTTATTTAAAAACTGCGACGGGCTTGAGAAAATAGCTATTCCTGATTCGGTTACAGAAATCGGAGAAGAAGCATTTCAGGAATGTGTTGCACTTAAGGAAGTAACCCTTCCTAAGGACTTGTCGGTAATAACAAAGCAATTATTCTATGGATGTGCAGCTTTAGAAAGCATAGACATCCACAGTAATATAACAAAAATTGATGAATTGGCATTTGGAAAAAGCGGCATAACAGAGCTTGTAATTCCTGATAGTGTAACAGAAATAGAAGACTCAATATGCTTTGAATGCACTTCCCTTAAAAAGGTAAGGCTTCCAAAGGACTTAACTGTCATACCTTCATCTATGTTCAACAGATGCACAGCATTAAACGATATTATCCTGCCTGACACCATAAAGGAAATAGGAGCAAATGCGTTTACCGAATGTACCTCTCTTGAAGAAATTATACTACCTGAGGGCCTTGAAGAAATTTTAAACAGTGCCTTTTCAGGCAGCGGCTTGAAAAAGGTTGAGGTTCCAAAAACTGTAACATTAGTAAGTATATATGCCTTCCAGGAATGTCAGAAGCTGGAGTCTGCTACCATAAACTCAGGTCAGGTCGGTAGCAGAGCCTTCTATAACTGTGATTCACTTACTAAAGCTGAAATAAATGCAACAGCAGATGTTGGTGACTATATATTCTATGATTGTGATGCTTTAGAAAGTGTAACAATCGGTGACAAGGTAACAACAATTCGTCAGTATTTCTGTTATGACTGTAACAACCTGACAGATGTTAAGCTTGGTACAGGGGTTACCACAATTGAGGAAAATGCCTTCAGCTCATGTACAAGCCTTAAAACAATAACTATTCCAAGATTTGTTACAACAATAGAGGATTATGCATTTTCGGAAAATGTTGGATTAAACTCTGTTTATATTCCTGCAAGTGTTACATCCATAGGCGATACTGCATTCTCTTATCCGTACCTTATGACTATATACGGAAAGAGCGGCTCATATGCAGAAGAATACGCAAACAACAGGGAATTTAAGTTTGAGGCTGTTGATACTCCTCTTACCACCCTCTCTTATCCCGAAAAGGAGATAAAGATTGCCCATTACGAGTTCTTTATCCCTGATATGAACTTTGCACCTGAGTTTGATACAGACACAGTGACATTTACTTCAAGTGATTCAAATATAGTAAGTGTATCTTCAAACGGTGAATTCTTCGGCAACGACTATGGCACAACAACTGTCGCTATGGCAGCAGAATCAGGCTTATCCGATACTATCACCGTTACTGTGGTATTACCTGCATCTGCTCTTAGCATAGGCAAGACAACTCTTGACTTGCCTATGGGCACAAACGAGGATCTTGCCCTGACTATATATCCGACAAATTCAACAGATGATATAGTATGGACATCGGATAATACCGCTGTTGCAGTTGTAGACAACAATGGTAACGTAACAGCTCTTTCCGAGGGTACCGCCAACATTACTGCAAAGGCTGTGTTCGGCAAAGAAACAACCACTTGTGCCGTAACAGTTGTTCCGTCAGATGTGGAGATTGTTGATACCACAGGCATAGAGCTTAGCGATAGTGAATGCGATATTATAATCGGCAACAAGTATCCCATAAAGGCAAACATTCTCCCTGCAAATGCTACAAACAAGCTTGTAGAATGGAGCACCTCTGACAGTGACATTGCAACTGTTGAAAATGGAGTTGTAACCGCAAAGGCATTAGGTCAGGTTACAATTACTGCAAAAACTGTAAACGGTGGCTTTACCGCAGAATGTGTGGTAACAGTTGTACCAAAGGTTGAGATAACAAGCTTTACCGTACAGAGCTTTGGCCCTTCTGCATTTTTAAGTCTTGCGGCAGTAAACGCACCAAGCGACGCAGTTGTTTACTTTGCATCATATGATACAGACGGCAGACTTTTAGAGTTACAAAAGCTTACCCTCACAAACGGAGCTACAAGCTATATTCTCTCAACAACAAATGTAGATAAGTATAAAGCATTTATATGGAAGGGTAACAAGCCTGCCTCCGAGCCAAAAGAATTTGATTTATAATAAAAATCCTCACCTTTTCGGTGAGGATTTTTTGTGAGGCACTTCCTGTTCCAACGGGTGCGCCTACCCCTGCAAAGTTTAAAATATGTAAATCTAACTCGGGAGGAGCATGCCCCTCCCCTACAAATGCATAATATTGATAATTATTTAATCATATAATCCTGCTCTGTCGTTTATCACAAAAAGACGGAGCATTTCTTCTGTCAGGTTAAGGCCTTCTTCTTCTCCTCTTAAAAAGCCTTTATCTACAAGCTTTTCAATGGTTGGTCTTGCCCATTCGGGCATATTGTCATCTATATAGTTATAGATAAATGGCGTAAGCCCTCTTTCGATTCTGTCAATCCTTCTGCTTAATTCCTCGTATTCTGTCACAGATAACCCTCCTTCTTTCTTTCCGTCTATGGCATCGCATAGAGCTTCTGCTATTCGCTCCGCTCCTGAAGTTCTGTATCTGTCTGCATCCTCTTTGTTATCCACAAAGCAGACCTCAAGCAAACAGGCAGGTGCTTTTGTATTTCTTATAACATAAAGATATGACCCGTTTTTTATCCCTCTGTCACGAAAACCTAAACCAGATAACGCCCTTGTCATTTCATCTGCAAAGGCTCTGTTTTTCCCGTCATAAGTATATGCTTCGCATCCTGTTCCTCCACCTGAATTTAAGTGGATGGATATAAACGCATCTAAATACTGTGCGTTTGCTATGTCGCATATCATGGCAAGGTTTTCTGTTACAGAGGATGCACGGTCATTAGTACAGTTGATAACTGTATGACCTCTTTTTCTTAACATATCTATAAGAATGTTTCCAATCGCTCTTGTTTCGTCACTTTCGTTTAAAAAGCCAACAGCACCGCTGCCTGCAGTTCCTGATACAGTGTGACCGCAATTTATTCCTATTATCATATAACCCCTCCTATAACATTCTACTGTCTGCCTTTTCGTCTCTCATCACAGCATCACCAATACGTGCCGCCTTTGTAAAGGAATTATTCTTCCACCACGCAACAATGGCGGTTACAACCGTAAAGGCTGTTGAAACAATCTGATAGATATCCTCATCAACAAAGTCGATCGTTCCTTTGCCGAAAATAATCAGAAGCTGATTGAAAAGAGCAAGAATAAGGCAAATCGTTCGTCCTATTGTTCCTGCGGAAATATTCATGCATACACCTCCTTTAAATTCTATGTAAATCATTTTATCAACATACTTACAACAAAGGCTACAACTGTTGTTATAACCGTTGTTATAATAAGATCATATCTGCGGACAGGCTTTGCTTCTACAGCACAAACCCTTTCCATAAGCTCGTTTAAGTCACGCCTCATATACTTAAGCTCCACTAACAGCTCCGCAATTTTCTTGTTGCTGTCGGCTATTGCATCAATGCGATGATGTGCCGACTTTACTGATTGTTCTGCCGATGTCATCCTTTCATAAATTTCCTGTTCGTTCATTTAAGAATTCTCCTTCCGTTAAAATCAGTAAAATTATTTCCTTCTGCTCTTATAATATAAACCATATTACAGTGTCGTTCCTTGCCACTTTGAGTTTTTTGATAAAAAATAAAATCATTTGTTTTGAAATTATTTGCCAATACAACGGGCGGGGATGGAACCCCGCCCCTACAAATATATTGGTCTGTTTTGTGTAGGGGAGGGTCTCCGCGCCCTCCCGAATATTTGCGAATTGTTTGCGGAACGACACACAGGTCGTTCCCTACATATGCGAATTAATTTATGTATATATTTATTTCAGCCATAATAAAAAAGAGCGGTTTAAAACCGCTCTTTTTTTATTCAAATATTTCAATTCTTTCTGTGTCGTCCTGAACCTTTGCGTAAATCTGCTTTCTGTGGATGTCTGCATTGTCTGCCGATACATTACCTAAATACTTGCAAAGCTCACCTACAACAACATCAGGCTTTAAGTTCCTTTCTCCCCCTGCGTCAATGCAAAGCCTTAAAGAAAGCTCCTTATCATCTGCATTTAAAATTTCCCAAGCCTTTAAATATTCAAAGATATTAACAGGCTTATCTATCTTCTTTTTGGTCTTCTTCATAACGATAACTTCGCTTTGACCGAAAAAGTTTTTAACCTTATCTTCATCTATCTTTTCATCAGAATATAGTACTATCTCATATTCTGCCCTGACGATATCTGCCGCGTGCTTCTTAACATCTCCTGTTGATATAACGCGGATATCAGGAGGGAGATTTAAGTTTAAAGCCTTTGTTATCTCATCGTCTGTCACCATTCCGTCAACAAAGCTTATATCCACTGCCTCGCACTCACTTGTAACCCCTACAGGAAGAGGGAGTGAAAAGGTCATTTTTTGGTGAGGGTTAAACCCCTGTGAATATTCAACAGGAAGACCGCTTCTCATAATCGACCTTTCAAAGCATCTCAATAGGTCAAGATGGGATATATACTTTGCCATATTCATTTTTGTAAAACGCACACGTCTTTTACTCAAAGCAAACACCCCTTCCAAACTGCGCCGCACCGCAAGCCGCACAATTTTCACGACAAGATGCTGTTGTTTCTCCTCTGTATGCCTTTTTATGTTCTTCTATTAAGAATTCCTTGCTTACGCCAATATCGGCATAATCCCAAGGCAAAATCTCATCATACGGGATTTTTCTTAAAGCGTAGAACTCAGGGTCAATTCCGTTTTCGCTGAAGGCTTCCATCCACTTGCCATAGTCAAAAAAGTCAGACCAGCCATCAAACTTACAACCCTTTTCCACCGCAGTAATCAAAACTTCGCCTAAACGTCTGTCACCCTTTGCAAAAACTTCTTCCAAAAAGCTTACATCGCTTTCGTGCCAGTTATAGACAATCTTTCTGTTTGTGATGCTCTTTTTAAGCATATCTGCCTTCTTTTCCATATCTGAAATTCTGTTCTGGGGTTCCCACTGGAAAGGCGTAAATGGCTTTGGAACAAAGAAAGATGTGCTTACTGTTACGGATACGCTTCTTCCCTTTCTTTCTTCAATCGGAATATCATAATATGCCTCGATAACCTTTTGAGCAAGCTCGCCTATACCCAAAACATCCTCATCTGTTTCAGTTGGCAAGCCCAACATAAAGTAAAGCTTAATTCTGTTATATCCGCCCTTAAAGGCTATTCCTGATGTTCTGATCAGGTCTTCTTCCAAAACATTTTTATTTATAACATCACGAAGTCTTTGTGTTCCCGCTTCAGGGGCAAAAGTAAGGCCGCTCTTTTTAACCTTTTGAACCTTTTCCATAAGTTCCATAGAAAAGTTATCCACACGGAGCGATGGTAATGAAAGACTTATTTTCTTATCGACAGTTATCTCAAGAAGGCTATCAATAAGCTCCATAAGTTCTCTGTAGTCACTTGTACTAAGTGACGCAAGTGACATTTCTTCATAGCCTGTTGCATTAATTGAATTTTCAGCAACCTTTAAAAGCTTTTCCTTTGATCTTTCTCTGACAGGGCGATAGATATACCCTGCCTGACAGAAACGACATCCTCTTATACAACCGCGGAAAAGCTCAAGCATAATTCTGTCGTGAACTATATCCCCAAAAGGAACGATAAGATTTTCAGGAATATAAGTATTATCCAAATCTTTTATTATTCTCTTTTTAACTTTTTCAGGAACGCCCTCTCTGTTTGGCTTAAAGGATTTTATGGTGTTATCCTCGTTAAACTCAACTGTATAGAAAGATGGCACATATATACCCTGAATCTTCGCTATTTTTTCAAGATATTCTTCTCTTGTGCCTCCCTCTTCTCTCCATTCCTTATAGGCATCCATTATCTCGCCATTAACCTCTTCACCCTCGCCTAATATAAAAAAGTCAACTATATCAGATAAAGGTTCAGCATGATAAGCACAAGGTCCTCCGCAACAGATAAACGGGTCATCCTCGCCCCTCTCTCTTGTGCGAAGAGGTATCCCTGCAAGGCGAAGCATATTAACAATATTTGAATAGCTCATTTCATACTGAAGTGTAAATCCAACAATATCAAAATCCCTGACAGGAGTATAACTTTCAAGAGATAAAAGAGGAATATTTTCCTTTTCCATTTCCTTTTCCATATCATCCCAAGGGGCAAAAACACGTTCGCAAACAGTATCTTCCCTCTCGTTTAACATATGATACAAAATTTTCATACCCAAATGGGACATACCAACCTCATAAACATCAGGAAAACAAAAAGCAAATGACATCATACCATCTGCCCATTCCTTATGCACACTTCCAAACTCGTTTCCTATATATCTTGTAGGTTTTTGAACTCTTTTAAGACAAGCTTCAAGCTTCTTTTTATACATAATGTCCCTCCGGTGATTTTATTATAGTTATAATACACTATTTTGTGTAAATTTGCAAGCATAATCAGTATTTTTCTTAAATAAAATATTCATATAAGAACCTCTTACGAAAGGATAGATAATATGACAGATAAACAAATAAATACCGAAAAAACAGGCCTCTTTAAAAGAATGTTATTCCTCTTTATCAGGCAAATCATCGCCTCACTTTTATGCCTCTCTGTTGCTCTTTTGATGAAATATTCAAAGGCAGATGTTTTAAACACTTGCGCAAATGCTTTAAAGCTTGCTATAAACCACAATCCCGGATGGGAGGAAACAGTAAAAGATGCTTTTTCTGATTTAAGAAATAATTTTCCGGAGACCGATATTAAATGAATAGATTTTATATAAATATTGGTTCATTTTTTAAAATACATATCTTGTTTTTTCCGCTTCTTGCCGCAAGCATTCTTGGAAGATATTCCGAAAGCTTTTTAGCCGCATATATCTCTGCTCTTATCCACGAAGCAGGGCACATTATCGTGGCTTATCTTGTGGGGGTTAAAATTTCCCATATAGAGATTCTTCCCTTTGGGATTTGCGGAAGGCTTAAAGATAACCTTATCAAAAACCCCGATAAAGAGGTTTTAATAGCTCTGTCAGGTCCGTTTTTAAGCTTTCTTCTTGCCTTTTCAGCATATCTGTTAAAGCCATATATTTCGGAGGATATATATAATTGCATATTCCCTCTTAATCTTTTATTAGGTATTGTTAATTTAATCCCTGTAATCCCTTTAGACGGTGGGCGGATACTAAAGGCTAAACTCACAAAAAGCCTGGGCATTCTCCCTGCTTTAAAGATAAGTTTATTTATCTCATACATATTTACCGCGGTAATTATCCTTGCCTCCATATACTGTCTTTTGGTAGCTTCCTTTAATTTTTCGCTTATATTAACAGGCTCGTTTTTACTTGGGAATCTTTGTATCGAGCAAAAAGCTCTTTCAAAAACAGCTGTTTCAGAAATTCTTGGATATAAGGAAAAACTAAAGGAAAACAACTTTAACAACACCCATATCATAACAGCATTTTCAGAAACTCCTGCCAGAAAAATTTTAAAAAAACTTTCATATGACAGA
This sequence comes from Clostridia bacterium, assembly GCA_045649725.1. Taxonomy (GTDB): domain Bacteria; phylum Bacillota; class Clostridia; order Monoglobales; family Monoglobaceae; genus UMGS1820. Next base: position 16,109 of record JAZRQL010000011.1, read on the forward strand.
TATTACATAGTGTATATTTTAGACAAAAACCTTAAAATAAAAAGATCTGTGACCGAGGGGCAAATAATCGAGGCTCTGACAGAAAAAAGCATAAGAATCCGTCTTGATGAAGTATAAAACCATAAAAACCTCTTGAAATCTTATCTTCATTATGTTAAAATAGATTCAAGATTTGAAAACGGAGGATGTTAATATGAAAAAATTAATCAGTTTAATGATTGTTGCTTGTGTTCTTATGTGTTCTTTAAACGCATTCGCAGTTGCTGAAACAATTGTTATAAACGGTGAAGTTGTGACTATCCCATCAGATATGGGTACAGTTTGCGAAAAGGATGACAGAACTTTCGTTCCTATCCGCTTTGTTTCAGAGTATTTAGGATGCACAGTTAACTATCAGGAAACTAACCATACAAATGACGGAAAGTCAGAAGTTAAGGCTACTGCTACTATCACAAATGCTGATAAGTCATTATCTTATTTTGTAACAGTTGGCGATAACAAGCTTTATACCATCGGTTCAACCATCAACATCACAGAGATGGATACAGAAGTTTTTGTTAATAACGAAGAGGGCAGAATGTATATCCCTGTTCGTTTCTTCGCAGAAGCTATGGGTTACACAGTAGGCTGGGACGAAGCTACACAGACAGTTACTTTAGACAAAGCATTATAATCGAAAGGAACTATTACTATGAAAAGATTATTTGGTTTATTTATAGTTGTTACCTTATTGGTATGTTCTATGTCAGTTTTCGCAGCTGCTAACGTTATTAAAATAAACGGAACTCCTGCAGAAATTCCTGACGGAATGGGTTCTATCCGCGAAATGGATGACAGAACTTTCGTTCCTCTTCGTTTCGTTTCTGAATTCTTAAACAACACAGTTCAGTATGACGAAGCAACAAAGACAGCTTTCGTTGGCTCACCTGAAACTATCTTATTGGTTCAGAGCGGAAACAATCTTTTATATGTTGTTTCAAACGAAACAGGCGAAACAAAGACAATCAGAATGGATACAGCCGCATTTATTGACGATGCAGAAGGCAGAACATATGTTCCTGTTCGTTTCCTTGCTGAAGCTCTTGGCTACACAGTTGGTTGGGACGAAGCTACACAGACAGTTACACTTGATAAAGCTCAGTAATTAAATTTTTTAACCCCTCACCAAAAGGTGAGGGGTTTTTATATTTATACAAATAAATGTAATAAAACCTTTGGTTTTTTGTAAATTAAATGGGTTGTATAAAATTATATTATGTGATAAAATATCTTCCTGTGAGTTTAAAATCGGAGGTGTATAAAATGTCGTTTTTATCGGATATAAAAGTTTTTGTAAAGCGAAACACAGTTATGGTTATCGCTTTCTTTGCGGCACTTATTACATCTTTTTTCATACCTGTTGACAAGGAATATTTAGGCTACTTTGATTTTAAAACCCTTTCTTGTCTGTTCTGTGTTTTGGCGGTTGTTTGCGCACTTAAGAATATCAGCTTTTTCTATCTTATTGCCTGCAAGATTGTGCAGAAGTTTAAAACTGCAAGGGCATCGGTTCTTGCATTGGTGTATATCACCTTTATCGGTTCAATGCTTATTGCAAACGATATGGCACTTTTAACATTTCTACCTCTTGGCTATATTGTGCTCACAACCACAAAGATGGAAAAATATATGGCATTTACCTTTGTAATGCAGAATATTGCCGCAAATTTAGGTGGTATGCTTACTCCATTCGGCAACCCTCAAAATCTTTATTTATATACAAAGTTCAATATTCCGAATATGGAATTTGTTTCAATAATGCTTATTCCGTTTTTGATTTCAGTTTTTGTTATAACAGTATGTTGCCTTATATTTGTAAAACCTGAAAAGCTTTTAATAAAAGACGAAAAGATAAATTTAGACCCTAAAAAGACGGTTATATATCTTATATTATTTACCTTGTCTATTGCTATTGTTTTCAGAACAATTCCTTATGTTGTTGGTCTTATTGTTATACCATTAGTTCTTTTGTTTATGGACAGAAAGGCTCTTAAAATGGTGGACTATCCTCTGCTTATGACATTTGTATTCTTCTTTATATTTGCAGGGAATATGGCAAGGATTGACTTTGTTAGAGAATTTTTCTCTGTGCTTCTGCAAAAGAACACTCTTTTATTCAGCGTCCTTTCCTGTCAGGTTATAAGTAATGTTCCGTCTGCTATTTTACTTTCGCAGTTTACAGCAGATTATCAAAGCCTTTTAATCGGCGTGAACATCGGCGGAGTCGGTACATTAATCGCATCCCTTGCAAGCCTTATTACCTTTAAAGAATACGTAAAGCATAATCCAAATAAAACAGGATATTATATATCTGTTTTCTCTGCTTTTAACTTTGGCTTTTTGATACTTCTTTTAATCCCTATGATGATAATCTGATATCAATTTTGAATTATGTATGGCGTGCCTAATTGGCACGCTATTTTAATATATATTTTTAATCTTACCCACGTTTATGGAACGGACCTTTTCCCGCAGAGGCAGTATCATTGACGGAGTGACCGAAAACTCATCTACCCCCATTTTAAGAAATGTTTCCGTCATTGAAAGGTCTGCGGCTATTTCTCCGCAAATACCACACCAAATTCCCTCTTTGTGTGCATTATCAACCGTCATTTTTATCATTCGCATTATCCCTTTATGCTTTGGCTTATAGAACCTTTCAAGCATTGGGTTTTGCCTGTCTGTCGCCAATGTATATTGGGTTAAATCGTTTGTTCCTATACTGAAAAAATCAACCTCTTTTGCCAATATATCGCTTATCATTACCGCCGCAGGGGTTTCTATCATTATTCCAAACTCGATATTTTCATCGAATGGTATTTCCTCATTTGAAAGGTCTTTCTTTACATCTTCTATTATTTTCTTTACATCATACACTTCTTCTTCTGATGTGATCATAGGAATCATAACAGCAATCCTTCCAAAAGCCGAAGCTTTGAGAATTGCCCTTATCTGCATCTTAAAGATTTCCTGGCGAGAAAGGCAAATCCTTACAGCACGAAAGCCTAAAGCAGGGTTTTCTTCCTTTCCAAGCTCTAAATAATCTATCCTTTTATCTGCACCTATATCCAAAGTTCTTATAATAACTCTTTTGCCTTTCATTTTTTTGGCAACAGTTTTATATGCCTTAAACTGCTCTTCTTCTGTTGGGCAAGTGCTTCTTTCAAGATATAAAAACTCACTTCTGAAAAGGCCTATTCCACCTGCATCATTTTCGATTACAGAACCTAAATCATCAGGGGTTCCTATATTTGCATAGACCATTACCTTTCTTCCATCAACGGTTATATTATCCATCCCCACAAGCATTTTAAGTTTCTCTCTGTGAAGCTCTATTTCGCTTTTCTTCTTTTCTGCTTTTTCCAAAGCCTCTTTATCAGGCTCTATATATAATGTACCATTGTCACCATCTGCTATTGCAAGGCTTCCGTTATAGCTGTCAGTAAGCGTATCCCCAAGGCCAACTATTGCAGGGATATTCATTGTTCTGGCAAGAATAGCTGTGTGCGACTGGGCTGACCCATACCTTGTAACAAAGGCTAAAACCTTTGACTTATCCATACGCACAGTTTCGCTTGGAGATAAATCATCTGCGCATATTATAAGACCCTTGTCATCAGGAATGTTAGGAAAGGCAGTTTCTCCGTTTGTTAAGATACATAAAACTCTTTGGGTTATATCCTTAATATCTGCCACACGATCATTCATATATTCATCATCCATCTGTAAGAGGATTGATATAAGCCCCTTTGACACAACATCTGTGGCATACTCTGCATTGCATCTTTCCCTTTGGATACACTTTATTATATCCCCTGAAAAGTCTTCTGCCTCTATCATCATTTTATGGACTTCAAATATCTCTGCAGTTTTCTCGTCCGCTTCGACTTCTGCTTTTTTCTTTAGGGCATCAAGTTCTGCAACTGTCTCTTCTGCCGCTTTTTTATATCTTTCTATTTCCATATCTGCATCATCTACCGTGATGCGATTTATATCTATTCTGCTTTTATTCAAAAAGAAGAGCTTTCCCACAGCCAAGCCACCTGAAACGCCATTTCCATAAATCTCAACCATTTGCACACACTCCTTTTAAGGTCTTTTTTTATTTTCTGCAAAGAAAATAAAAATATGTATAAGAAAAAGAGCATTTTGGCTTATTATAAACCAAAAATGCTCTTTTTAATTCTTAATTACGCATTCCGAATTCGGAATAAGATTTTAGTAGTTTTCTTTTCTTACTTCAAAGAAGCTCTGTGGATGAGCACAAACAGGGCAAACTTCAGGAGCTTTCTTGCCCATAACGAGATGTCCGCAGTTGCGGCATTCCCACATTGTTTCTTCTGCCTTTTCAAAAACAGCCTTCATTTCAACATTGTTTAAAAGCTTGCGATATCTCTCTTCATGAGCCTTTTCGATTTCTGCAACCTTTTTAAACTGTTCAGCTAATGCTGTGAAGCCTTCTTCCTCTGCATCCTTTGCAAAGCCTGCATACATATCTGTCCATTCGTAGTTTTCGCCTTCAGCCGCGTGAAGAAGATTTTCAGCTGTGTCAGAAAGACCGCCAAGCGCCTTAAACCAAAGCTTTGCGTGTTCCTTTTCGTTGTTAGCTGTTTCTTCAAAGATTGCAGCTATCTGCTGATAACCCTCTTTCTTTGCAACTGATGCAAAATATGTGTACTTGTTTCTTGCTTCACTCTCACCTGAGAATGCCGCCATTAAGTTTTTTTCTGTTTTTGAACCCTTTAATTCCATTATAAAAATCCTCCTTGATATATAAAATATTTAATTTTATCCTAAATAAAAATCCACAAGCAACATAAGGCAAAATCCTGCAAGGAGTGCATATGTCGCTCCTCTTTCTGATCCGTGGGCATGGGTTTCAGGTATCATCTCATCACTTATGATATAAAGCATTGTTCCACCTGCAAAAGCAAGAGCAAATGGAAGAATTGCCATAGATACGCTGACTGCATAATAACCTAAAATCGTTCCCACAACTTCGATTAAGCCTGTCATTGCTGCAATAACCAAAGTCTTTTTCTTACTATACCCCATAGAAAGCATAGGGGCAATAATAACCATTCCTTCGGGAATATTCTGGAGGGCTATACCCCCTGCGATAGTAAGTGCTTCGGATACGTTTCCGGAACCAAAGCCAACACCTGCCGCTATACCTTCAGGAAAGTTATGTATGGCAATAGCAAGAACAAAAAGCATTACACTACTTGCTTTTGCCTTTGGGTGACTTTCTGTATCACCCTCCATCTTATGAAGATGTGGCACTATCTTATCTATTATATTAAGAACAAACGCACCGCAGAACACACCAAGCACAGTAATCAAAGACGCGTATCTTCCGCCATCTTCAATAGATGGCAGTATAAGACCGATAACCGCCGCCGCAAGCATTACCCCTGCCGCAAAACCTAAAACTATGTCGCTGAACTTATGTGATATATTCTTAAATATAAATCCGATTATAGCACCGATTAGTGTTGCTCCTCCAACGCCTATTGCGGTAAGCAAAACTATACTCATATTTCACACCCGCCTTTAGCTTATAGGTTCAAAGTCTGATGCAGGATGCTTACAAAGTGGGCATACAAAGTCGTCAGGAAGCTTATCTCCCTCATAGATATATCCGCATATCTTACATACATATCCTTTTTTGCCATCTGTTTCAGGCTTTGGCTTAACGTTATCTAAATAATATGTGTATGTCATTGTTTCAAGGGTAGATAAAACTCTTGCCTCTGTTACACTACAGATAAACATTCCGTGAGTATCTAAATCAACGTACTGTTCTACCTTAAGTGACATAAATGAGTTTATATACTTTGGCAGGAACACAAGTCCGTTATCTGAACGTAAAACTTCCTTATCCTTAAACTTATCTGTGTTTCTTCCGCTTGTAAAACCGAATAATTCAAATACGCTAAAAGGTGCATCAACGGACAGACAATTCACATTCATAATACCTGTCTGCTTTATAACGTGGTGAGAATAATTTTCCTTGTTTATTGTTACAGCAACACGGTTAGGTGTATTAGTAACCTGTGAAATAGTGTTAACAATAAGTCCGTTATCTTTCTTTCCGTCATTTGAAGTTACAACATACAAGCCATAGCCTATCTTAAAGAGAGCGGTCAAATCGTTTTTATTAGCGGTTTCGTCGCTCTGTGCAAGATAGTTGAAGCAAAGCTCTTCTGCAAGCTTTTCAATTTCTTCCTTATTGTCAGAATTTATAGCAGACATAATATGAACATTATTTTCAGTAAAACTTAAGTTTTTGCACTCTTCAAGCTTACCCTTCATAACCTTTATGGCACGTGGTGCCCAGCTTCCGTTTTCAATAAAGCCTATTGTACGGTTTGAGAAGTTTCTCTCAACAAGGTTTTCAATAAAGGTATTCATAAACGGGAAGATAGAATTATTATATGTTGTTGTGGCTAATATAACCTTTCCGTATCTGAATGCGTCCTCTACTGCCTCCGCCATATCACAGCGGGCAAGGTCATTTACAACAACTTTAGGGCAGTTCTTCTCGCGAAGCTTTTCTGCAAGAAGCTCTACCGCCTTCTTGGTGTTACCATAAACAGAAGTATATGCTATCATTATTCCTTCGCTTTCAACACCATAAGATGACCATGTGTTATAAAGATCAATATAATAGCCTAAATTCTCTGTAAGAACAGGTCCGTGGAGAGGGCAAATCTTTTCTATTTCAAGGCCTGCCGCCTTTTTAAGAAGAGCCTGCACCTGACCGCCATACTTTCCAACAATGCCGATATAGTATCTGCGAGCTTCACAAGCCCAATCCTCTTCTACGTCAAGAGCACCGAACTTACCGAAAGCATCTGCAGAGAATAAAACCTTTTCATATGAGTCATATGTGAGAATTACTTCTGGCCAATGAACCATAGGCGCAGAAACAAAATTCAATGTATGCTTACCTAATGATAAAGTATCACCCTCGCCTACAATTATTCTTCTGTCTTCATATTCCTCACCGAAGAAGTTTTTCATCATAGTGAAAGCTTTTTCTGATGCAACAATCTTTGTATCAGGGTATGACTTCATAAAGTTTGCAACGTTGGCTGAATGGTCAGGTTCCATATGCTGAACAATAAGATAATCAGGGCTTTTATCGCCGATTACATTCTGAATGTTGTCTATCCATTCGTGAGTGAACTTTAAGTCAACAGTATCCATAACTGCGATTTTTTCGTCAAGGATAATATATGAATTATATGCCATACCGTTTGGCACAACATACTGACCTTCAAAAAGGTCTATTAAATGGTCATTTACACCAATATATCTGATATCATTTGTAATTTCCATATGCATAAATCCTCCTGCTTAAATCAATTTATTTCTATAAAATATAATTACATATTTTGGTTAAAAAGTCAAGAGTTTACCACCTAAATCCATCTCCAATATTTCTTATTTTTTCCTTTAATTTTTCTTTTATTCAGCTATGTATTATATGAATTAAAAATATATCAATAAAATTTGACAAAAATTCACTGATGTGATAAAATTTATAGAATATATAGAATAGGATAATTATAGACATTAAAGGTATTACAGGAGGAGAAAAATATGCAGTTTGTTATGGATAGCCTCAGCATAAATGAAAACGGACATTTGGCTATGAGCGGCTATGACCTTGTAGATATTGCAAAGGAGTATGGAACTCCTGCATATGTTTTAGACGAAAACACAATAAGAAGAAATTGCAGATTATATACTGAATCAATCAAAAACCATTATGACGGAAACGGCATAGCTATATATGCAAGCAAGGCTTTATCCTGTAGGTATATGTATAAGCTTATCGCTGAAGAGGGCATGGGGATTGACGTTGTTTCAGGAGGCGAGCTTTATGCCGCTTTATCTGCAGGCTTCCCTGCTGATAAGATTTACTTTCACGGAAGCAACAAAACCCCTGACGAACTTAAATATGCAATAGAATGTAACGTTGGCAGAATAATGGTTGATAACGAATTAGAGCTCAACCGTGTCAGCGAAATCGCAAAAGAGCTTTCAAAGACAGTTAACATTATTATCAGAATCACACCGGGCGTGTCTGCCGACACTCACGACTTCATAAAAACGGGTGATATTGATTCAAAGTTTGGTATCACATTGGAAAACGGTGAGGCAGAAAGAGTTGTTGCCCTCTCTGCAAAGATGGACAATGTTTGCTTAAAGGGTATTCACTGTCACATAGGCTCACAGATTTTTGATATTGACCCATTCTGCCACGCGGCAGAGGTTATGATGTCATTCATCAGCGATATCAAAGAAAAGTATGGTATCATTACTGAAGAATTAGACCTTGGTGGTGGCTTTGGTATCAGATATACAAATAAGGATAACCCTGTAGGTCTTGGGGAATATATGAAAGATGTTTCTGTTGTTATAAAGAAGCTTGCAAAAGAGAAAAACCTTGATTTGCCTTTCATTATTGTTGAACCGGGACGTTCTACTGTTGCAGAAGCAGGGCTTACTCTCTATACAGTTGGAACAATAAAGGAAATCCCTGATATCCGTACCTATGTTTCAGTTGACGGTGGTATGACAGATAACCCAAGATACATTTTATACGGAGCAGAATATACAGCAGTCTCTGCCGAAAACCCAACTGCACCACAGGATAAAATCGTTACAATTGCAGGTAAGTGTTGCGAGTCAGGTGACATGATTGGCAAAGATATGCCACTTAATGATGTTAATACAGGCGAAATTCTGGCAATACTTTCAACAGGCGCATATAACTATTCAATGTCCAGCAACTATAACCGCATTCCAAGACCTCCTGTAATAGTTATTAAAGACGGAAAGCCTGAAGTTGCTGTCCGTCGTGAAACATACGAAGATATGTTAAAGTGTGACTTATATTAGTCTTTGTAAGACGAAAGGAAGAATGTTATGCTTTCATCAGTATTTTTTAACTCGTCCCTTTCTTTTGGCGAAAAAATATTATATGTTTTGATTATTGCATTTTGCGTATTATTAACCCTGACAGTTCACGAACTTTTTCACGGGCTTTCAGCTTACTGGATGGGTGATAAAACAGCAAAAGCGGCAGGGCGTTTATCATTAAACCCCCTCCACCATTTAGACCCATTTGGTGCTTTATGCTTATTCTTCTTCGGTTTTGGTTGGGCAAAGCCTGTACCAATAAACCCATGGAACTTCAGGCACAAAAAGGGCGGAATGGCTATTTCTGCATTAGCAGGGCCATTATCTAACTTTATCTTTGCTTTTATAGCAGAAATCGGTGTAATCGCATTAGGCGGCATTACATTTTCATCTGACACAACCTTTATATTTAAACTTTGTCAGGTGTCATATATAATTTGCACCTATCTTGCGATTTTAAATATAGGTCTTGGTGTTTTCAACCTTATTCCTATTCCACCGCTTGATGGTTCAAAAATCCTTAATGCTATTTTACCGAGAGAACTATATTTTAAGATTATGGAATATGAGAGATACGGATTTATTGTTTTGATTATTCTCATTAATCTTCCAGGTTTTAATACATTTTTAGGATTTTTAAGACAGACAATATTAAATTTCTACGATACAATAATAACCTTATTTATTTAAACTTTAGTGAGGGGCTTTATGGAGCAGATTAAATTTAAGCTGGAAAGCTTCGAAGGACCGCTTGACCTTCTTTTGATGCTTATCCGCAAAAACAAGGTAAGTATATATGATATACCTATATCCATTATCTTAGACCAGTACCTTGAAGTAATGGCGCAGATGCAGGAAATGGATTTAGAAGTATCAAGTGAATTTTTAGTGCTTGCCGCTACACTTTTACAAATTAAATCAAAGATGCTCCTGCCTGCACCTGAGGAAGAAGACGACGGCATCGACCCGAGAGAAGAGCTTGTAAGACGTCTTGAGGAGTACCGAAAGGTTAAGAAGTCTGTTCCTTTCTTCAGGGACAGACAGAACATAGGTACACTTATGCATTTTAAGGCACCTGACCCTGTTGAAAAACAGCCTGCTGAATTAAACACAGCAACTCTAACTCCGGAAAATCTTTTTGAGGCATATAAGCGAGCATATCAGAAGCTTGAAAGAAAGCTTCCTCCACCGAAGCATTCCTTTGAGGGTATTGTAGGGCATGAAAAGGTGTCCATCCGTTCACGTGTTTCAAATATATGGAATAAGTTTAAATTAAAAACCAAGCTTGTTTTTAAAGAGCTTTTTAGAGGCTCTAAATCAAAAGCAGAAGCTGTTGCCTCCTTTTTGGCTCTTCTTGAGCTTATAAAGATAAACAAAATCAGAGTTGAGTATACAGAATCAGGGGATATAACAAACCCTGAAATATATAAGACAGACGATACCGATATCGATTTAAACCTTTTTGAAGAATAGAGGAATTTTCATATGGATATTAGAGAAGTACAAGGAGCATTAGAAGCAATCTTATTTGCGGCAGGGGACCCTGTTGACATTGAAAGACTTGCAGATATTGTTGATATAGACAAAAAAACTCTACGCGAGATTTTAAAAAGAATGATGGATGAATATACCTATGACCGCAGGGGAATACATATTATCCGTATGGAAGACAGTTATCAGATGTGTACAAGATCTGAATTTTCTGACTATGTTTCTCACCTTGCAGACCCACCAAGAATGCTTAACTTATCAAATGCGGCTTTAGAGGTTTTATCCGTTATTGCATATAAGCAGCCTGTTACAAAAACTTCTATCGAACATATTCGTGGTGTAAACTGCGACTATATTGTAAACAGACTTATAGAGCGAAACTTTATCGAAGAAAAGGGTCGTCTTGACGCCCCCGGAAGACCTATATTATTTGGTACAACAGAACACTTTTTGCGTATCTTCGGTTTAGAAGAACTTACTGACCTGCCTGAATTTGACTCACTTTGTCAGTCGGTTGAAGAAGGGGAACAGCTTGAAATGATTGAAGTTACCGAGCTCACACAGGAAAAGCTTCCTAATCTTGACGAAGTTCCGCAGATAGATTAATATTTACGAAAGGGATGAAAATCAATGCAAGTGCTATTTATTCTTTTAATAATATTAGCTGTTCTCGCCTTGATTTTTATGACCATAACTATTCCCTATGCAACCGTCACTATCCACTTGAAAGATAAAAAGCTTAATATTCACGTAAAGCATTGGATATATAAAAAGAAGTTCGAGGTTGATTTAGGGAAAAAAGGCATTGAAGCCAAAGAAGAAACCGAGCCTGACAATTTAGGCCCTGACAAAGAAAAGAAGATAAACTTTAAGGACAAGCTTAATGAAATAAAAAAGAGAGTACTAAGTACCGAAAAAGGTATCGACACAGAGGAACTTAAAAACGTATGGGAGGAACTTACCGAAACCTTTCACGATATATATAATGTATTCAAAACGTTTTTAGGAAGATTCAGGCACAAAGCCGAAATTCCTCTTCTAAGAATAACTTTGGATTACGGAACAGATAACCCTGCTACAACAGGTATGATTTATGGCTGGATATGGGGAATGATTGGTACTTTATACCCATTGGCAACAAGATATTTTCACATTGCATATCCACAAATTGACATTACGCCTGACTTTTATGGTGAGCGTTTTGATATGGAGATAAAGAGTATAATTAAGGTAAGAGCGACACATATTATAGGTGCAGCTATCCCTGCATTATGGAGCCCCGCAATTACCTATTTAAAAAATAAAAAACACAAAAAAGGACGTGGAAAAAATGGCAGATAAACACCCAATTGAAGGAATTATGTACACAGCACTTCAAGGACTTAAGGATATGATTGACGTAAACACTATTGTAGGCGATGCAATTACATCACCTGATGGTTCAGTTATCATCCCTATCTCCAAGGTTGCTATCGGCTTTGGCGTTGGCGGTAGTGAATTTGAAAAGTTCAACGCGAAAAAAGCAAATGCAGATGAACCAAAGAGTATGTTCGGCGGTGCAACAGGCGGCGGTATCTCATTAACACCTGAAGCATTTTTAGTTGTTGGTAACGGAAAAATCAGAATGATTTCCGTAACACCTCACAACAGCATCTATGACAGACTTTTAGACTTCGCTCCTGACGCAATTGATAAGGTTGCTGAAATCTTCAAGCCAAAGGATAAAAAAGTTGAAGTAACAACAGAATACGCAGAAACAGCAGAATAAAATATAAGCCCGAAAGCATATGCTTTCGGGCTTCTTTATTAATCTGTAACAACGCCTTTTTTAAGGATAATATTTGCATAGAGAGCACTTTCACCTGTCATAACAACAGCATATGCTGCCGATGCTCTGTCATAGAAAGCAAATCTTTCTATCATTTCAGGTTCTTCATCTGTATAAGGCTTTATTAACTCCTTATATGTATCCCAGATAGGTGTTTCAACTGTATCACCGGGAACCTTTTCCATAAGATAAACAGGCTTCTGATAAATATCAAGTGGGAAAAGCTTTAAAATAGCTTCTAAAAGTTCAGGAACGTTATGTCCGTCACATCTTACGCACTTCTTACCAATGCTCTGTCCGGGGAAGTTACCGTCACCGATAACGATTTCGTCTCCGTGACCCATTTCCATTAAAATCTTTAAAAGTTCAGGTGAAATAATACTTGGTATTCCTTTTAACATAAACCATATCTCCTTTTCATTTTATGTATCTATTCTATCATATCTTCACGGGATATGTCAATCCTTCCTTTTCTTAATTACCGTATATAAACACAAAATAAGCAATATAATCGGGAAGATAGTTGACCACAAAAGACCAATTTTTAAATTATCATTAAAAGCCTTTGAAACAAAGCCAACAAAGGCAGGACCTATTGTGCAACCTATATCGCCACAACACGCCATAAGACTAAAAAGCGCCGCACCGCCTAATGGTATTCTTTTTGCGGCATAACTTATTGTCCCCGGCCAGAAGATACCAACCGAAAAACCAACAAAGGCACAACCGATAAGCGCAATAACAGGATCTTCAAAAAGAGTTGCTAAAAGATATGCGATTATACAAATCACACAGCATATTATTATATAATTTATAATTTCAACTTTTCTTGATATAGAAGAATATAAAATTCTACTAAGTCCCATCATAACAGCAAAAAGACAAGGCCCTAAAACATCACCTATTGTTTTAGATACACCAAGACCGCTTTCAACAAAGGCGGAAACCCATTGTGCCATTGCAAGCTCCGATGCTCCTGATGCTATCATCAAAACAACAATAAGATAAATAAGCCTATTTTTAAATAAATCGCCAAGGCTTAAAAGCTTTTCTTCGCTTTGGGTAATATCATTTATTGGTACAAGGGTAAATAATATTCCGTTTATAACAGGAACTAAAGCCCATATACACGAAAGCATACGCCAGTTATCGATTCCAAAAGCATAAAAGAATATTGTTGAACCCAAAATAACGATTACCGAACCCCAACTATAAAACGAATGGAGAAACGACATTGCCGCTTCCTTATTTTTGGTTGGGCAAGCCTCTGCAATAGGGCTTATTAAAACCTCTAAAAGACCGCCACCGCATGAATATATAAAGCAGGCAATCATAATCCCTGCATAGTGGTTATTCATTATATCAGGCAAAAATCCAAGGCATATAAATCCAACAGCCGCAAGGGTATGAGCAATTATTGCCGCCTTTCTGTAACCGATTTTGTTTATATATTTAATAGAAAGCAAGTCAACAAGCATCTGCACAAAAAAGGCAAGAACAACCATAAAACTGATTTGAGGTAAGGTTATTCCATAACTTCTTCTGAATGTTAAAAACAATAAGGGTGCAAAATTAACTGCCAACGCCTGTGTTACATATCCCGCACAACATACTCCCATTGTATATGAATAGTTATTTCTTATGCTCATGGTCTTCTTCCTCTCTTTTGATATCTTTCCTATCATACCCGTTATATATCAAAAAGTCAATGGAATTTATATTGAACAAATTATATTTCTATTCGTAGGGTCGCACCTGTGTATATAACAATAGAAATACCTTTGCGCTCCATTCCATTTTTTTCCTTTTATGTATATTTTTATGTAATTTTTTATTGACATTTGTTAAAATATGTGATAACATAATAAATGCAAAGGAACTTTGCGATTCAATATAGGTTTTTATATCATTGGATTCTTCATTTCAGAAAAATGCAGGCTCCCATGTTTATTTCTGATAGAATAAATCTATATTTGGAGTTGTGACTTTCTTTCGCAAAAAATGGAGTTCCGCATTTTTAATATCGTATAAATACCTCGAGGATATGGTATAAAATTGCGAAAACCTTATTAAATATCCCGGAGGTGCGTATATGGTTATAGGCATAGAAGCTTCTATTGACGAGCTTGGCAGACTTACTATTCCAAGTAAATATCGAAATTTTTATAACATAAACCCTCGTGACCGTGTTTATGTGCTTGGTACAGAAGATGGTCTTCTTATCAGTAAAGGCAATTATAAAATAGTAAAAGTTGAAGAACAAGAATAAGCTTAACAGGTGATGCGAATGCATCACCTGTTTTAAATTAAATTTGATTTTTAAGGAATACAATGTTATACTTATATGTATAGAAAAGTCTCTTTTGCGGTAGATTATATAAAAACACATTTTTACGGAGGCTTTTTATGAAAGAATTTAACTATACTGTAAAGGATGAGGTTGGAATACACGCGCGCCCTGCAGGTCTTCTTGTAAAGGAAGCGGAAAAGTTCAAGTCCGAAATCGAAATCCGCACACAAGCAGGAAAATCAGCAGACGCAAAAAGACTTTTCCCTCTTATGAGCCTTGGAGTTAAAACAGGAGATACTATAAGCGTTTTAATCGCAGGCAAAGACGAAGACGAGGCATATACTTCTCTTCGCTCCTTTTTAGAGGAAAACCTTTAATACCAACCAAAACAAGAAAATGAAAAAGCTTATTACCATTTTTTTAATCATTATATCCATAATATCATTAACTTCTTGCAACACTCTGAAGCTTTACAAGCTTTCAGATACATATTTTATTATGGACACACCCTGCACAATAACAGCAGGTGGCACCGATGAAGCACAGCTTAAAGATGCAACACAAAAAGCTTTCAACAGAGTATGCGAAATCGAAAGTCGCACCGACTACCACTTACCCTCATCGGATGTTTCAATGATAAACTCCGCAAAGGCAGGCGAGCTTATATCTGTAAGCGATGATACGGTTAATATATTACAAACTGCTCTTGATGTTTGCGAAAAATCAGGAGGCGCCTTTGACATAACTATTGCACCTGTCAAGGATATATGGGGATTTAAGAATGAGACTCACACCATTCCCACAGGCGAGGATGTATCAACAGCTCTTTCCTGTGTAGATTACAAAAACATACATATAGATGCAGAAAACAAGACAGTTACCAAAACAAATGACCTTACAAAAATTGATTTAGGTGGATGTGCAAAGGGTTATGCCGCAGATAAAGCTCTGGAGATTTTAAAGGAACAAAGTGTAACATACGCCTTAATTGACTTTGGTGGAAACATTTTAACCTATGGACATAATCCCGTAAACCAAGACGGAAAATGGGTTATAGGAATACAAAAACCATTTTCTCAAAACGGTGAATACTCAACAACTCTTTCTGTGGCAAATAAGGCGGTTGTTACATCAGGCACATATCAGCGCTACTTCGAACAAGACGGAAAACTTTATCATCATATTCTTGATCCAAACACAGGATATCCTACAGACAATGGTATTAAAAGCGCAACCATTATTTCAGACGATGCTCTTATTGCCGATTGTTTATCAACGGCATCTGTTGTATTGGACAGAGAAAAAGCAACAAAGCTTGCAAGAGAATATAATTCGGATATTTATATTATCGATGAAGAAAATTAATTTAAATTAATTTTATATAACAAATTACAGAAAATATTGCATTTTTGTCAATATAATGTTATTATAATGTGTAAAATAGTTGAAAAACGGAGGGTTAACTATGTCAGAATTATCAGAAAACAAAAACGTTAAAAAAATTGTTGAGCTTCTTCACAAGGATTGCAGAATCTCTCTTGAGGAACTGGCCACAATGCTCGCCATTCCTATGACAGAGGTGGCGGAAATTATTGACAAGCTTGAAGCAGACGGAACAATTCTTGGCTATGGTGCCCGCATAAACTGGAATACTCTTTATGATAACGATATCGTTGCGGCTTACATAGAACTTCGCGTTACCCCACAGCGCAACAGCGGTTTTGACAGAATTGCGGAACGCATTTATCAGTTCCCACAGGTAAAATCTATTACATTGGTTAGCGGTAGCTATGACTTTGGTATCACCGTTGAGGGCAAAAACATCAAAGAGGTTTCTCTCTTTGTATCAGAGCATTTAGCTCCAATGGAATCAGTTGTTGGTACCTCTACCCACTTTGTATTAAAGAGATATAAGCAGGATGGCATTATATTCCATAAGCCTACAAAAGATGAAAGAGAGGTTATTTCCTTATGAGTTCAGACTTTACCGGGTTCTTAAACCCAACTGTCAGGGATATACCTCCGTCAGGAATACGAAAGTTCTTTGACATTGCCGCAGAGATGGACGATGTTATTTCTCTCGGTGTTGGCGAACCTGACTTTGTAACCCCTTGGCACATTCGTGATGAGGGTATCTACTCTCTTGAAAAGGGTATGACTTATTATACTTCAAATGCAGGTCTTAAGGAACTTCGTCAGGAGCTTTCAAGGTATATGCTTCGCAGATTTTCATTAAATTATGACCCACTAACACAGCTTATTATTACTGTTGGCGGAAGTGAAGCTATTGACCTTTGTGTTCGCGCACTTATCGCACCCGGGGATGAAGTTTTAATCCCTGAACCAAGCTTTGTATGTTATACACCTATCGCAAGCCTTGCAGGAGGCGTTCCTGTTCCTATTGTCACAAAAGCAGAGAACAACTTCCGTCTTACTGCTGATGAATTAAAAGCGGCTATAACACCAAAAACAAAGCTTCTTGTTCTTCCTTTCCCCAATAACCCAACAGGCGCTATAATGAGCAAGGAAGATTTATATGAAATCGCAGAAGTCCTTAAAGGCACAGATATCTTCGTTTTATCCGATGAGATTTATGCAGAGCTTACCTATGGTGAAAATAAGCATTTCTCTATCGCACAGATACCTGAACTTTATGAACGCACAATTGTAGTAAGCGGTTTTTCAAAGGCGTATGCTATGACAGGTTGGCGTTTAGGTTATGCCTGCGGTCACCCTGATATAATAAAGGCTATGACAAAGGTTCATCAGTTTGCTATTATGTCAGCACCTACCCTTGCACAGTACGCGGCAATCGAAGCCCTTAAAAATGGTGACGATGACATCGAAATGATGCGCGATGAATATGATATGCGCCGAAACGTTATCGTAAAAGGCTTTAATGATTTAGGTCTTGACTGTTTTGAGCCAAAGGGTGCATTTTATGCTTTCCCGAGTATCCAGAGCACAGGCCTTTCATCAGATGAATTCTGTGAAAAGTGTCTTATGGAGAAAAAGGTTGCTGTTATACCGGGAACTGCCTTTGGTAAAAGCGGTGAAGGCTTTATCCGTTGTTCCTATGCATATTCAATAGATAAAATCCACGAAGCACTTAACAGAATAGAGGCTTTTGTTAAAAAGTAAATAACAAAAAAAGCAGAGGCCTTTGAACTGCACCAATTTGTGCAGACAGCACAAAAAAGCACCTAATGGTAGCAATAATTAAATTCTAAGCAACATACTGGCTCCGTTTTTCAAGCGGAGTCAGTTTTGTTTTAAGTTGTATTCTTTCATTGTTGTAAAAATGTATGTATTCATCGATGAGCAGACGAGCATCTTCGTAAGTTTGAAGTTTGATTCTGTGAATGCACTCCGTTTTAAGTATAGAGAAAAAGTTTTCAGCCATAGCATTATCATATGGATTTCCGCGTCTTGACATTGATGGGATTATGCCATATAATTGTGTTAGGCGATAATATGTATGCGAAGTGTATTGAAGGCCCTGGGCACTGTGGAGTTGCAGCTCTGCAGTGACCTTCTCTCTTTTCTTAGCTTCTCTGATTGTAGAAAGTACAAGATTAATGTTTTGTTCCGTTCTGGTTTTGTAGGCAACAATACTGTTGTCAAACAAATCTCTGATAACAGATAAAAGATTGGAATTGTGCCCAACCAACATTGAATTGCATATCTGCTTATGTTATACTTTCTACTCACCTCACATTGAGAGCACCATTATTGTACTCGGATACAATTTTATCTCTTATTCCTTATGGATACCTTTTCATTCCTTTAATTCCTGACATAGCAAAACCTCCTATGGTATTTTTATTCTACCATAGGAGGTGCTTTTTTCTATTGTCCGTTTTTACTGGTTCTGTTCAAAATCACTGTGCTTTTAAAATATTTAATTATTCTTTTTTAGCATCTGCAACGATTTTATCAACGATATTAGCAGGCGCTTCCTGATAACGTTCAAACTCAAATTCAAACTCACCACGAGCTTGAGTCATACTACGTAAATCAGATGAATAGCTGTTCATCTCCGCCATAGGAATTTCACCCTCGATAGTGGTCATTCCATCACCTGCCGGAGTCATACCAAGCATCTGTCCGCGACGTTTACTGATATCACCCATAATATCACCTGTGTAACTGTCAGGAACAGTAACCTTAAGTAAACCGATAGGCTCTAAGATAACAGGAGATGCCTGAACCATACCTGCCTTATATGCAAGGTTTGCAGCAATCTTAAATGCCATTTCTGATGAGTCAACATCATGATATGAACCGTCAACCAAAGTAGCCTTTAAACCAACCATTGGATACCCTGCTAAAACACCCTGCTGCATAGATTCAAGTAAGCCCTTTTCAACCGCAGGAAAGTAACCCTTTGGTACGCTTCCGCCAAAGATATTTTCTTCAAACACAAGTCCGTTATCGTTTGGCTCAAACTCAATCCATACGTGGCCATACTGACCGTGACCGCCTGACTGTTTCTTATGCTTACCTTCTACCTTAACGCTCTTGCGGATAGCTTCGCGGTAAGGAACTTTCGGTGCTTCGAAGGCAATATCAACACCGAACTTATTCTTAAGCTTACTGCAGATAATTTCAATATGCTGATCACCAAGACCCTTAAGTATCTGCTGTCTTGTTTCCTTGTTGTTTTCAAGAACAAATGTCTTATCCTCTTCCATAAGCTTAATAAGACCTTGAGCTATCTTATCTTCATCGCCTTTTGTCTTTGGAACAACCGCAAGTGACATATTAGGCTTAACAAAATCAATACCCTCAAGCTTAAGTGGGTGATTAAGACCGCTTAATGTATCTCCTGTTGCAGTTTTAGTAAGCTTTGCAACTGCACCAATATCACCTGCGTTAAGCTTTTCAACCTCTGTCTGTTTCTTACCGTTTACAACATAAATCTTACCAATTTTTTCGTTAAAATCCTTGTTCATATTATAAACAGTTGTATCAGGAGTCATAACGCCTGAATATACCTTAAAGTATGAAAGCTTTCCTACATATGGGTCAGCAACGGTCTTGAATATGAGCGCAGACATAGGGTCTGACACATCAACCTTTAATCTTGACTGACTTCCGTCCTGTTTTTCACCGGTTATAAAGTTATCACCGGCATTTGGTGCAGGGAAGTATGCACAGATAGCATTCATCAAAGATGAAACACCAAGCTTGTGATATGCACTACCACAGAGAACTGGAACTATGTCGCCCTCTTTAACACCTGATCTTAACGCTTCATACATTTCAGGAAGAGTAAACTCTTCACCTGCAAAGAACTTATCCATAAGCTCTTCAGATGTTTCTGCAACAGCCTCGCAAATCATATTGCGGAGTTCATCAAGTTCAGGCCTTAATTCTTCAGGCATTTCAGCGGTAACAGTTCTGCTTCCGTCAAACTTTCTTGCTTCTCTTTCAACTATATTTACAAATCCTGTAATCTTTTCACCTTCACGGATAGGAAGCTGGAAAGGAGCAATTCTCTTTCCGTATTTTTCCTTTAGTTGCTGAAGCACACCCTGATAATTAACCCTCTCATCGTCTACCTTATTTATAAATATAAGACGTGGAATTTTTCTTTCTTCACAGTATTTCCATGCCTTTTCAGCGCCAACGGTCAAACCTGACTTACCACTAAGCACGATAATAGCCGCATCAGCAACACGAACTGCCTCTTGAACTTCGCCAACAAAGTCAAAATAGCCCGGTGTATCTAATATATTAAGCTTCATACCGTTCCACTCACAAGACGCAAGTGCAGTACTGATAGAAAACTTACGTTTGATTTCCTCAGTATCAAAATCCATTACAGTATTACCTTCTGCAGTACGTCCAAGACGATCAGTATTACCTGATGTGTAGAGAATAGCTTCAGCAAGTGAAGTCTTTCCTGCGTTACCATGACCTAAAAGACAAAAATTTTTAATGTTGTTTGTGTCGTAGATTTTCAAAATGACAGCCCTCCTAAACATTTTTTTGATTGATTATATTTTACAGCATTTAATCAGGAAAATCAACCTAATAATTCACAATATTACGACCTTAATTTAGTTATTTTGCACAATATTTTCATATAACCCCTTAATTATTGCCTTAAAATAAAATTAGGTAACAAATTCCATATTTGTCCATATGATAATATAGACCGAGGTTTGCACGGTCATATATATAATATATGCAACCAGAAAGGTAGATATAAATGAGCGATAACTATCAAAAATCCCGTAGGGGAAACAACGTATGTGACTGTAAAATCACCTGCGATACAGTGTCTGAAAACGGTAACCTCGAAGCCGCTGAACGCGATGCAGCAGTTGAGGCACGCGAAACACGTGAACGCAGAAGCGAGGACTTTTGCGAACCTGTATGCGTAGATACAAATCAGATTTATGATTCCTGCCGCGACAGAGACTGCGTTTTAAATGCAAGAGTATATACAACTGCAGAAAATCAGGCTCTTCTTGACAACGCCACAAACATCAAGCTTAAGAAGGCTGAAATTATTTGGGTTTATTCAAACATCGAACCTCTTTCGTTCAACAATGGCTACTATTCAATCGACCTTAAGTTCTATGTTTGCGTAACTTTAGAAGTCTTCAGCGGACTTTGTACGCCAACAACCATTCGCGGTCTTACAATGTATGACAAGCGCGTGATTCTTTATGGTTCAGAGGGAAACTCAAAGGTGTTTAAATCAAACTCTAATTTAGGAATGAGCTGTGACTTATCTTCAACATGGCAGAACACTTCATTCCCTACTGTTGTTGTAGAAACAGTTGAGCCTGTTTCATTAGGCGCAAAGATAGTTGACCCTTGCCCTTGCACAGCAGATTTAGCCTGCCCAACATCAGCCTACGACGACTGTCTTTTCCCATCAAACATCTGCGATTGCTTTGACGGCGAGTTATTAGTATGCGACAATATCCGCCACGTGAATGTTTCTTATGGCTTATTCTCTATCGTTAGATTAGAAAGAGACAGTCAACTTTTATTAGACGCAGTCGATTTTTGTATTCCTACAAAGGAATGTCCTTCTGCAACAGAAGAAAATCCCTGCAACTTATTTAATGATATTCGTTTTCCTGTTAATGAATTCTTCCCTCCTCAAAAAAGAGCTGATAACAAAAATTGCCCTTGCAATGACAGATAACAAAAAAAGGTGGTGATTTGCCAAGGCCGCAACCAGATGAGGAAGTTTTGGTTTTGAGGCCATATTTTTAATTTATACTGTATCAATAAATATCCACCCGCATAGCGGGTGGTATTTCATTTTCGGGCATAGCCCTAATATTACTGGCTACGCACAAGTGCGTTTTTTATCGGCCTGCCAGCCATGCAACTTTTACTTACTACCCATAAATGGGTCCCGTGGGTC
>JAZRQL010000012.1:0-28505 GCA_045649725.1 Clostridia bacterium
GAGTCTTCTCTGTGTGTTGCTATAACTGCCGCTTCTTCTGTTATATTAACATCAAATACAGTTGAGGCCAACATACTGTTCTGCCCCTTGACATTTGTTTTGAGGGCATTATATACAAGCCTTGCTACGTCTCGTCTTGTAAGAACATCACCTACTGAACAATCAATGCCCTCTGTTAAGTCAATATTATCAGCAATACCCAACTGACCTGATGGCCATGAGTTACCAAAATCACTATCCTGATACCCAAGAACGCGAAGCATCATAGTAACTGCCTCTTCGTATAAAACAGTGCTGTCAGGCGAAAATGTTCCGTCAGGGTAGCCGCTTACTATATTATTTGTAACTGCAACTCTTACATAAGGCGCTGCCCAATGCTGATATGTAACATCAGGGAATGGGGAAAGGGCAAGACCTTTAGCAACGCTGTTTTTATAAGAAGATGCAGAAACTGCCATTTTGGAAAACTCTGCTCTTGAAACTGAGTCATCAAGGCGCATATTTCCGTCAGGGTCTCCTGACATAATCTTAAGATATGACAAAACCCCAAGCATTCCGTCATTAACCTCTGCAAATGCGGTTAACGTAAATGTCGAAAGGATTATACATATCACTAATATTATAGATATCTTTTTCATAGTTTATCTCCTTTTATTAATCGTACCTTAGCGCATCAATAGGATTTAGCTTTGCTGCATTTTTAGCCGGCAGGTAACCAAAGGTTATTCCTATACCAACAGACACCCCAAAGGCAGTTAAAACTGAACCAAATGTTGGTGTTGCATTAAGACCTAACATATTACCTGCCACAATGACCGCAACAGACCCGACTATAATGCCGATAATTCCACCGATACCGCTTACCATTCCTGCTTCGATTACGAACTGAGTAAGAATTACTTTACCCTTCGCTCCAAGGGATTTTCTTATACCTATTTCCCGCGTTCTTTCTGTTACGGAAACAAGCATAATATTCATAATTCCTATACCTCCGACCAAAAGGGAAATTCCCGCAATGCAAACAAGGAGAATTTTCATTTTATCTATAAGGTCAGTTGCTATATCCTGTATTTCTTTCATACTGACAACTGTGAAATAGTTCTCATCACCAAGAAGTGACAAAAGCTTTCTTTCAATAATATTAACTGCGGCTTCCGCTGTCTCCTCTGATTTTGCGTTAAATGTATATGAATTAATTGATGCAGCAGTTGATGTCCTGAAAGCAGTTGTATAAGGAATATAGATATATGCATCAGCACTTCCGCTTTTTGAATCGGCTGTTTCTTCCAAAACCCCTGTAACCATATATGGCACACCGTTGATTCTTATACTTTGGCCAACAGGGTTACCCCCTCCGAAAATCTCATTCCTCACATATGTGCCGATAACACATTTTTTGCTTAAGCTTTCAATATCCATATAGGAAAGAAATGTTCCGTTTGTTACATTAAGCCTTTTAATCTCATCATATTCTTCATTAACACCTGTAACTGTTGCAAATATATTATCCGTCGTTCCTACACCTTTGACAGATGCACGGGTCAAGGAAACCGTAGGCGAGATATATTCGATAACATCCTTATTGTTATCCCGAAGAGCATACATATCTTCTTCGTTTACAACTCGGCTTCCGCCTCTTGCGGTAACATTTACGGTTATGGTTGTTGTTCCTATATCATCAAAGGAATCCATAATCATATTTGTCATTCCGTTCATAAAGCCAACAAGAACGATTACCGCCGCAACACCAACTATTATACCAAGCATAGTAAGAGCAGAACGTTTCTTGTCATACATTATATTTGAAAATGCAAGTAAAAAGGATTTTTTAAAGCTCATTTTCATCCTCCTCACCTGCAAACGCAACTGTTGCAAACTTTTCTATTTCAGGCGTTCCATCATAAACAATCTTTCCGTCGTGGATTTTAATAACCCTCTCTGCCTGAGCGGCAATTGTATTGTCATGGGTAATCAAAACTATCGTATTCCCCTCTTTATGAAGCTGTTTCAAAAATTCAAGAACATCTTTACCCGTTTTTGAATCGAGAGCACCTGTAGGCTCATCCGCAAGGATAATAGACGGATCCCCAGCAAGAGCACGAGCAATGGAAACCCTCTGTTGCTGACCACCTGATAACTGTGATGGCATATTAAGTTCCTTATCGATAAGACCCACGCGCTGGAGGGCAAGCCTTGCTTTTCTTGCCTGTTCCTTATCCGAAAGCCCTGCATACAAAAGGGGAAGCTCCACGTTCTGCCTTACATTAAGCTTTGTTATAAGATTATATTGCTGAAAGATAAATCCAAGCTTTTTGTTCCTGATTTCCGCCTGCTCGTCATCCTTCATATAGCTTACATCTTTTCCGTCTAAAAGATATGTTCCGCTTGTAGGCACATCAAGGCAACCGATAATATTCATACAAGTAGACTTACCGCTACCCGACTGACCTACTATGGCTACAAACTCACTTTTATATATCTTCATAGATATCCCGTCAATAGCACGAACTTCGTTATCGCCCATCTGGTATATCTTATATATATCTATAAACTCTATGAGAGGCGTCATCTTGTTCCACCTCCAAAACTTCGGTTACCGCCGCCTGACATTCCACCTGACATTCCTCCCGGCATACCACCGCTTCGGTTACCGCCTGGCATTCCGCCTGACATACCACCAGGCATTCCTCCGCCCATCATACCGCCGGACATACCTCCGCCGCCCATCATACCGCTCATCATTCTCTCCATTGAGCTTTGGGACATGGTTGGCATAACCACATAGATAATATCGCCTTCATTAAGACCTGAAACAACCTCTATAAACGCTCCGTTGCTTATGCCTGTTGTAACAGGAACTGTCTTAAATCCATCAGGGGCTGTATCATTTTCATCTTCCTTATCCCCCTTAACATACACAGTATTACCTCTGTTTATTGCATTAACAGGGATAGCAAGAACGTTTTCTGCATTCTGCACAACTATATCAACATCTATATTCATCCCCGGTAAAAGCTGATCATCAAAATCGTTAATACGGATTTTAACAGGATATGTAGTAACACCATTTGCGCCTATAGTTCCGTTGATGCTTACGTTTTCAACAACACCCTTATATCTCTTACCCTTTACTGCATCTGCAGTAATTGTGGCTTCCTGCCCTACCTTAACCTTCATAACATCAAGCTCATCTACGTCAATGTTTACACAAAGACTGCTCATATCATATATAACCGCTAAAGTATTTGAATCAGCGCTTGCACCGCTTTCTATCTTTTCGCCTGCTTTTTTGTTCTTTCTGACAACTGTACCTGAAATCGGTGATTTTATTGTGTAATTTTCAAGCTGTTTATTCACCTTCTCCTGTTGCAAAATGGCTTCGTCAAGGCTTAATCTTGCAGACCTTAATTTCGCAGAATAATCATCTGCATCCATTTTTTCGTATTCCGCATTCGCCTGTCTTAACTGCGCTTCTCTGTATGCAATTTCAGCATCACGAACACTATTGTCAACACTTTCTGATTCAATGGTTATCATTGTTGTTCCTTCTAAAACATAGTCACCTTTAACAACCCATACGCCTGAAACGGTTCCCTGAACCTTTGATAAAACAGTCTTACTCTGAACCGCCTCAAACTCACCTACGTCGTTACAAGCCATATCGTCTACCATTGCGGTCACCTTGTCCCCTGCCAAAACAGCGCCGGGGTTCTTAACCTGAATTGTAACATATGACACGCGAACATTTCCGCTTAATGTTTCACTACCGCTGCTGACCGCTGTAACTGTTCCATCTAAACCTGTACCTGTGCTTACAAGTGTGACAGATGCGCTCTGACCTACCCATATTTTTTCTGCATCAACTGTGTTAAAAGGAACTCTTGCTTTCAAGGTAGATGAATCAATAATTTCAGCTATCTTTGTTCCGTTAGCAACATCATCGCCAACGTTTACATACACATTGCTGACCGTTCCCGCAATCCCTGCAGAAACAGTTAAGTCATTTAGCTTATCCTTTGCCTCGTGATATGAGTTCTGGGCTTTTTGAAGTGTAAGCCTGTTGCTTTCTTCATTGTTCTTTGATATATCATCTGCATGAGAATTTAAAGCCTTATTATAATTTGTCTGTGCTTTTTCAAGAGAAATCTTTGCAGACTTTAAGCTGTTTTCAACGTCAGAAGAATCGATTACATAAAGAACCTGATCCTTTTCTACAAAATCTCCCTCTTCAAAGTTAGCCTCAAAAATCTCACCTGTTACCAACGGAGTAACTGTATATGTATCGTTTGCTTCAACGTTGGAGCTTCCCTGTATAGACTGCTTTATTGTCATTCGTGTAACTTCGGTTTCGGTCTGGAACTCTTCCATTCCCGCCTTTTTCCCTCCAAAAATACACAAAAGGACTATTGCCACAACAAGCACAAGGGCAATAATCGCAGATATAATCTTATGCTTTTTCACAAAGGCAAACACAAAATTAAAAACATTAACACTTATCTCCTTAACCTTTGAGAAAAATGGCTTTATTTTTTCCAAAAGCTCCTTCTTCATATACATCTACCCTTCCTTATCCGTTTACGTTATAGTCTATTATATTATAACAGAATTAATTATTATAGGTAATTTTGTAAATTTTTTGTTAACATTTGAAATATCCACCCATAAAATATGGGTGGATAAAAATTATTCTTTTATAAGGTTTTCAACATCAGCGAATGCTTTTTGGAGCCAAACCGCATCAATATCCTCAACCTTACCCTCGTCGCACTTCTGTGCAATTTCAGGGTTAATTGGGATCTGCCCCAAAACTGAAATATTATTTTCCTTTGCGATTTCTTCTATATGGCTTTCACCGAATACAGATATTTTCTTTTTACAGTCAGGGCATTCGAGATAGCTCATATTCTCAACAATACCCAAAATAGGAATATTCATAAGGTTAGCCATCTTAACTGCCTTTTCAACTATCATAGAAACAAGCTCCTGTGGAGATGTTACAACGATAATTCCGTCAACGGGAAGGGACTGGAATACTGTAAGAGGAACATCACCTGTTCCGGGAGGCATATCAACAAACATATAGTCAACATCGCCCCAGAGCACATCTGTCCAGAACTGCTTGACAACGCCTGCTATAACAGGACCTCTCCAAACAACAGGGTCACTTGCGTTTTCGAGAAGAAGGTTTACTGACATAACCTCAACTCCGTTTTTACTTGCCCCGGGAATAATACCAAAGTCATTTCCGCCTGCTCTTCCCTTTATACCAAACACTTTAGGAATAGACGGACCTGTTACGTCAGCGTCTAAAATTGCGGTTCTGTATCCCTTTTTTGCCATACCTGCCGCCATTAATGATGTAACAAGTGACTTACCAACGCCACCCTTACCACTTACAATACCAATTACTTTAGCTACACTGCTTTTTTCATTTAAAGGAGCGAGTAAACTCTCTTCCTTTCTTTCAGAACAACTCTCACCACAAGTTGAACAATTATGTGTGCATCCGCTCATTATATATTTACCTCTTTTCTTTAATGTCTTTTGAAATTATACTCCTCTATTTAAACAAAGTCAATACAAAACCTCAAGTAAATCCTCTGCCTTATAGGCAATAAAATCTGCATTCTCGCCTTTTAACTCCTCTTCACCACGAAATCCCCATGCAACGCCAACAGAAAGAACTCCAACCTTTTTACCAAGAATGATATCCACATTGGAATCACCAATATAAGCAGTTTCTTCAGGCTTTACGTTATACTTATCCATTATATAGATAAGTGAATCAGGAGCGGGCTTTGCAGGAAATTCCTCTGTCTTACCCAAAACAGTATCAAACAAACCTTTCGAGAAAAGCTTTTCAGCAATTTCCATTGTCTGATTATGTGGCTTATTTGAAAGGATAGCACATACCATTCCTGACTCTTTAAGTTTTTGGGCAACCTCAAGTATCCCATCATAACAAACCGAGTCAACGCAACAATTTTTGATATAATCCTTTCCGTAAAGGTCAATAAGCTTTAAAACCTCTTCTTCTCCTGCATCAGGGATAGCCCTCTGGCACAGCTTTGCCATTCCGTCGCCTATCATCTGATAGTATTCCTGCTCTTTGTGTGGCTTATGCCCCAAAGCAACAAGAGACCTGTTCATTGCCCCGGAAATATCACCTATAGTATTTACCACTGTTCCGTCCATATCGAAAACGCATAATTTAATCATAAAATCACCTACACGTTATACTTTGGGTTTTTCTTTGCCTTTCTGTATAAAACAAACTTGCTTCCTATACACTGAACACCATCAGCGCCTAACTTTTCTGCAATTTCATCGCAAGTTGGTCTTACATCCAAAAGCGCATTTTCTAAAATATGCACCTTAATAAGCTCATTTGCCTCTAACGCATCATCAAGCTGTTTTAAAACGTTTTCGGTTATTCCGTCCTTACCTATCTGGTAAAGTGCGGGCAAACCATTTGCCTCTTTCCTTAAACTTGCTCTTTGTTTTCCTGTAAGCATATTAAAATCCTCCAATTATATTAAAATCCTATTATCTGCACAATAAACGCAATAAATGCGGCACCCACCGCAACTGTCAAAAGACTCTTTTTAGCATAGGCAAGTATCAGCGCAACCAAACACCCTGCTATTGCAGAAACTTCTGACCCGGTACTGTAAAAAACTGCCGGGAAAGTCATAGCCGATAGCACCACATAAGGCACATAGAAAAGGAATGACTGAATCCATCTGTTTTTTATCTTCTTCCTGAATAATATCATAGGGGTAACACGGATTAAATATGTAACAAGGGCCATTACACCTATTGAAATGATTATATACTTTATATTCATCAGTTATTTCCCTCCTCTTCGGTGTTAACGGGAAACAAGGTTGCACACAGAGCGCTTACAACCAATGTGATAATAATGATTGTCCAACCGCTTGAAATATTATTAAGCACAGGTGCATAGCTAAATATAAAGCTCAATACAATCGCCATTATAACCGCAATAAGAACGTTTTTATTATCTCTTGCAGGGGGAATAACTATAGCAATAAACATACCATAAAGAGCGATACCCATTGCAGAAGATAAAGCTGTTGGCATAACAGATGTGGCAAGTGCCCCTACTGCTGTTCCTAATGTCCATCCAAGAACAGGGGTGATTATAAGCCCTGCCATATAGGATGCCGTCAGCGGATACATTCTGCCCATAGAAACTGCAAAAATCTCATAAGTTATTCCAAAAGAAACCAAATTCCTTTGCCACAAAGTCATATCGGCTGACACCTTTTGAGAAACCGAAAGGGACATTAAAAAGTATCGCATATTAATAACAAGGGTGGTTATGGCAAGTTCAAGTAAGCCGCCATGCTCTAAAATAATATTAACTCCCGCAAACTGCCCTGCACTTGTAACATTCGTAAGTGACGTTATTATTGCCGCAAGAATAGGGAGACCACCCTTAACAGCCGCAATGCCAAATGCCATTGATACCGAAAAGTATCCAAGACATATTGGTATTCCGTCTTTTATTCCTTCTAAAAAATCTTTTCTTTTCATTTGTATATCCTTTTATAAAAGTTGTTCATAAAACTTTCCTAAATACTTGTTATCAATTAAAACATAATCCCCTCGCCACCGCAAGCGGCGGCCCTGTCTCCGCTGTCCGCTTCGGTCAGTGCATAACAATTGCCACCGGCAATTTGCACCCCCTTTAGGCAAGGGGCGCTTAATAAAGAATAAGCAACATTTTATATAATAACATATCCGTTTTTATTTTTCAATTGTAAATTACATAAATAAATATTTGAAAAAATTTAAAAATTTTTACAAAAAAGTGTTGACAAAAGAATTAAAACGTGATATTATAACAGAGTTGCAACGAGAGAGTAGCAAAAAAACTTAATATGGAGGGGTTCCCGAGTGGCCAAAGGGGGCAGACTGTAAATCTGTTGCAACTTGCTTCGGTGGTTCGAATCCACCTCCCTCCACCAAAGAACCGTACACGAAAGTGTACGGTTCTTTTACTATTATCTTTTATTTGTTATCTATTCTCTATTATCTAACTTAAATAGATTTCTTCAAGCCATTCATTTTTTGGTTACAGATAATTCTATATCGTAATACTATGTTTTTGATTTTACTTTGCAGTGGAAGATATTATCTTTCCGCAGGCAGATAACCCTCTCCCCTACATTCTATTCTTTCTACAAAAATTTCATTATTTATATGGTAAAATTATCAAAAAACACTTGACAAACACTACCTTACGTGATATCCTTATATTCGAATTAGCACTCGCAATCATTGAGTGCTAACAACAAACAAAAAGGAGTTGACGCATATGGCATTAGATGACAGAAAAAAGCTTATTCTTCGTGCTATTGTAGAGAGCTATATCAAAAATGCTGAACCTGTTGGTTCACGCAGTATTGCCAAAAACACTATGCTTAACTTAAGCGCGGCTACCATTCGTAATGAAATGGGCGACCTTGAAGAGCTTGGCTATCTCACACAGCCACATACTTCAGCGGGACGTGTGCCATCAAGCGCAGGATTTCGTTTTTATGTTGACTCCCTTATGGAAAAGTATTTGATGACTACCAACGAAATTGCTGAACTCCGCGGGGTGATGCTTAACAAAATCCGCGAGCTTGACAAAATCGTTAAAGATGTTTCGGCGGCGTTTTCAAACCTCACCGCTCTTCCTACATTTGGTATGCTTCCTGCTATTGAAGGTGGCGTTATCAAAAACATTAAGCTTGTTATGATAGACGAGCATACTGTTATGGTTATCGTATCAGATAATTCAGGGCTTATCAAAAACAAGCTTTTACGTTTACGTGACAGTATTTCAGAAGAAGCCCTTTATAACCTAAACAACGTTTTAAACGAAAACTTAACAGGGCTTACTGCATCGGAGATTAACCTTTCCAATATAATAGAGGTTCAAAATGCAGTTGGTATGAATGTAGAAATTCTTACATCTGTCCTTGCCCTTGTGCACGAGGCGATTTCTGAAATCGATAAGCGAGAGGTATTTATGGAAGGCTCAACCAATATTTTGCGCCATCCTGAATATAATGATATAGAAAAGATAAAGCAAATTTTAGGGTTCTTTGCTGATAAGTCATCTATTGATGGTCTTTTACGAACTCTTCCTTCTCTTAAGGAAGGTGAGGTATCCGTCTTTATCGGTGACGAAAACCCTGTTGAAGAGCTTAAAAATAATTCGGTTATTATTTCCACCTATAAAGCGGGAAACAATATGACAGGAATAATCGGTGTTGTTGGTCCTATGCGAATGGACTATGCAAAGGTTGTATCGGGAATTGACTTTTTTACAAAACAACTTGAGATAACCTTAAACAACAGATTAACTTCCGGATATGACGATGATAAAGGAGAATAGACATGGCAAAAGAGAAAAAAGTTACTGAAGAGACAGTTCAGGAAACAGTCGAAGAAACTGTAGAAGAAACTGTAGAAGAAACAGAAGCACCTGCAGAAAAGACTGAAGAAGAACTTTTAAAGGAACAGGTTGAGGGCTTATCTGATAAGCTTATGCGAACAGCCGCAGAGTTTGATAATTTCAAAAAGCGTACTGCCCGCGAGAAAGAAGATTTTTACAAGATGGCAGTTTGCGAGACGGTTCTTCCTTTTCTTTCTGTTCTTGATAATTTAGACAGAGCGGTTGTTGCCGCAGAGAATACTGAAGACACAGGTATGCTTGAGGGAATTAAAATGATAAAAAAACAGTTTGACGAGGCTCTTACCTCTATCGGTGTTGCCCCAATTGAAGCTGTTGGTTGTGAATTTGACCCTGAAAAGCACAATGCTGTTATGATGGAAGAAAGCGATGAACCTGAAAACACAGTTATTGAAGAATTCCAGAAGGGATATATTTATAAGGATAAGGTTATCCGTCATTCAATGGTTAAGGTAAGCAATTAAACTTTATATAAATAAGATAATAATTTGAAAGGATATGATATATTATGGGAAAGATTATTGGTATTGACTTAGGTACAACAAACTCTTGTGTTGCAGTTATGGAAGGCGGCGAGCCTACTGTTATCACAAATCCAGAAGGTGCAAGAACTACTCCTTCTGTTGTTGCTTTTACAAAGACAGGTGAAAGACTTGTAGGTCAGGTTGCAAAGCGTCAGGCTATCACAAACCCTGACAGAACAATTGCTTCTATCAAGAGAGATATGGGTACAGACAGAAAGGTTGCTATTGACGACAAGAACTATTCTCCACAGGAAATTTCTGCTATGGTTTTACAGAAGCTCAAGTCTGATGCAGAAAGCTATTTAGGAGAAACTGTTTCACAGGCAGTTATTACTGTTCCTGCTTACTTCTCTGATGCACAGAGACAGGCTACAAAGGATGCAGGTAAAATCGCAGGTCTTGAAGTTATGAGAATTATAAACGAGCCTACTGCAGCTGCACTCGCTTACGGTCTTGATAAGGATACTGACCAGAAGATTATGGTTTACGATTTAGGTGGTGGTACATTCGACGTATCTATCCTCGAAATCGGTGATGGCGTATTTGAAGTTTTAGCTACAAGCGGTAACAACCGTTTAGGTGGTGACGACTTTGACGATAAGGTTATGAACTATTTAGCTGACGAATTCCAGAAGGAAAACGGTATTGACCTCCGTCAGGACAAAATGGCTCTCCAGAGACTTAAGGAAGCAGCTGAAAAGGCAAAGATTGAGTTGTCAGGCGTAATGTCATCAAACGTAAATCTTCCATTTATCACAGCTGATGCAACAGGCCCTAAGCACTTGGATGTAACAATCACACGTGCACAGTTTGATTCACTTACAGCTGACCTTGTTGAAAAGACAATGGAGCCTACAAGAAACGCTCTTCGCGATGCAGGTCTTTCTGCAAACGAAATCGATAAGGTATTATTAGTTGGTGGTTCTTCAAGAATCCCTGCTGTTCAGGAAGCAGTACAGAAGTTTATCGGCAAGGAACCTCACAAGGGCATCAACCCTGACGAATGTGTTGCTATTGGTGCATCAATTCAGGCAGGTGTATTATCAGGTGATGTAGACGACCTCGTTTTACTTGACGTTACTCCTTTATCACTCGGTATCGAAACAATGGGTGGAGTATTCACAAAGTTAATCGAAAGAAATACAACTATCCCTACAAAGAAGAGCCAGATTTTCTCAACTGCTGCTGATAATCAGACAAGTGTTGAAGTTCACGTTCTTCAGGGTGAACGCGAAATGGCAGCTTATAACAAGACATTAGGAAGATTCTCACTTTCTAATATTGCTCCTGCTCCAAGAGGTGTTCCACAGATTGAAGTTACATTTCATATTGACGCAAACGGTATCGTAAACGTTTCTGCAAAGGATTTAGGTACAGGTTCAGAACAGAATATCACTATTACTTCAAGCACAAACTTATCTGACGAAGATATCGAAAAGGCTGTACAGGAAGCAGAAAAGTTTGCCGCTGAAGATAAGAAGAAAAAAGAAGAAGTTGACACACGAAACACTGCAGACAGCCTTGTATATCAGACAGAAAAGACATTAGGCGAAATCGGTGATAAGATTTCTGAAGATGAAAAGGCTTCTATCCAGACAGAAGTTGATAAGCTTAAGGAAATGCTTAAGACTGATGCTATTGACGTAGATGCTGTAAAGGCACAGACAGAAAGCGTACAGAAGGCATTCTATGCAGTATCTGAAAAGCTTTATGCACAGGCTCAGCAGGCACAGGGTGCAGACCCAAATGCACAGCAGAATGATAACGTTGTTGATGCTGAATACACAGAGGTTGATGACAACAAATAATAGAATTTAAGAGGCTAAAATAATGGCAGATAAAAGAGATTATTATGAGGTGCTTGGCGTAGAGAAAAGCGCTTCTGCTGACGAAATTAAAAAAGCATACAGAAAGCTTGCCAAGAAGTATCATCCGGACTTAAACCCTGACGATAAAGAGGGTGCTGAAGCTAAATTCAAAGAAGCAACCGAAGCTTACGAAGTTTTAAGCGATGCTAACAAAAAGCAACAGTATGACCAGTTTGGCCATGCTGCCTTTGACCAGACCGCAGGTGGTGGTTATGGTGGCGGCTTCGGAGGTTTTGATGGCTTTGATATGGGCGATATATTCAGCAGCTTCTTCGGTGGTGGCTTTGGCGGACAGAGAAGAAACCCAAATGCACCTCAAAGAGGCAGAGATATTGTCTATAACGTTGATTTATCCTTTGAAGATGCCTGCTTCGGTATTGATCAGGAAGTTACAATTAATCACCTTGAAAAATGTGATAAATGTCACGGAAGCGGTGCGAAAGAAGGCTCTTCTCCTACTACCTGTCCTACCTGTCACGGTACAGGTCAGGTCACAACTGTTCAGCGTACTCCTCTTGGAAGCTTCCAGAGTTCACGTCCTTGTTCAAGTTGTGGCGGTAAGGGTACTATCATCAAAGACCCATGCCCTGAATGTGCAGGTAAGGGTACAGTCAGAAACAGCAAAAAAGTTCGCGTTAAGATTCCTGCAGGTATTGACAATGGTCAGCAGGTATCTGTACGCGGTGAGGGTGATGCAGGTGCAAATGGCGGACCAAACGGCGACCTTATCTTAAGCATAAGAGTTAAGCCACATAAGTTATTTGTTCGTCAGGGATACGATATTTTATGCGACTATCCTATATCCTTTGTTCAGGCAACACTTGGTGCTGAAATAGAGGTTCCTACCATTGACGGAAAGGTTTCTTACAGTATTCCCGAGGGAACTCAAAGCGGAACTGTTTTCCGTTTAAAAGGTAAGGGTGTACAGAGAATTCACTCAACCCAGAGAGGTGACCAGTACGTTACTATTACTGTTGAAATTCCTAAAGGACTTTCTGAAAACCAAAAGGATATTTTAAGACAGTTTGACGATACTGTTGATTCTTCAAAGTACAAAAAGCGCAAATCATTTTTTGAAAAGATGAAGGATTCATTTAAATAAACAGGTACGTAGCGGTATATAATCATACCGCTACGTCTTCTGCATATAAAGAGAGGTTTACATATATGGACTGGATAAAAACAATTATTAAAACCACACGCGAAGGTATTGAGCCAATAAGCGGCAGACTTTTAGAGCTTGGCGTAAACGGAATGGAAGTTTGCGACAAAGACGACTTTATTGAGTTTTTAGAAGACAACCAAAAGTATTGGGATTATGTTGACGAAGAACTTGAAAAGCTTAAGGAAGCAGACACCACAATTACATTCTACTTAACTTGTGGCGCAGATGGCATAGAGATGTTAAATGCCGTAAAATCGTCACTTTCTGCTCTTAAGGAGCTTGATGCAGATAATAGTTTTGGTGAATTAACTATTACAACCGAAAACGTTAAAGATGAAGACTGGTCTGAAATCTGGAAGCAGTATTTCCATCCTATTCCTGTTGGCGATAAAATCCTTATCTGCCCTGAATGGGAAGACGCTGCGCCCGATGGCAGAACAATATTTAAGGTAAACCCGGGTATGAGCTTTGGCACGGGTTCCCACCCAAGCACAAGATTTTGCCTTGAGGAAATAGAAAAGAATTTAAAAGAAGGAGACACAGTTTTAGATTTAGGTTGTGGCTCCGGCATTCTTTCTATTACAGCCCTTTTGCTCGGTGCTTCTTCTGCTGTTGCTGTTGATATTGATTCAAACGCAACAGATGCGGCTCGTTCTAACTTAAAGCTTAACAACCTGCCTGATGATTTATTCTTAACTTACACAGGGGATATTACAACAGACAGCGACTTAAGAGAAATTTTAGGAAAACACGATATTGTACTTGCAAATATCGTAGCAGATGTTATAATAGCATTAGCACCTTTTATAAGAGGATTTATGAAAGAAGATGCTACATTTATCTGTTCAGGCATTATACTTGAACGTCTTGACGAGGTTAAAGCCGCTTTAATTGATAACGGACTTAACGTTCAGAACATACGTCAGGATAATGATTGGGCAGAGATTACCGCTAAATAGAGGTTTTATATGAGAAGATTTTTTACTGAACCCGAAAACATCTCCGGTACAGAGGCTACAATTTTGGAAGATGCAGAGCATATTTCAAGAGTCCTTCGAATGAATGAAGGAGATGAGATAATCATCTTTGACGGAAGCGGATATGAATATTATTCAAAGCTTACCGAGATAGATAAAGGCTTTTGCAAGGCAGAGATAATCAGCAAATCCTATTCCGAGCAGGAACCATCCGTTTCTGTTACCATTTATCAGGGTATTCCAAAATCGGGGAAGATGGAAGACATAATCCAGAAATCCGTTGAGCTTGGAGCTGTTTCTATTGTTCCTGTCGCTATGGACAGATGCGTAAGCAAAATAGAAAGCGGCAAGAAGGAAGCCGAAAAGATTAAACGATGGAACAAGGTTGCAGTTTCTGCGGCAAAGCAATGCGGAAGGGGAATTATCCCAACCGTTGAGCCTCCTCTTTCTTTTAAGCAGGCAATAGAAAAGCTTAAGGAACACGACCTTGCTCTTATGCCTTATGAAGTGTTAGGTCATAACGGTGAGGCAGGCCTTAAAAACGCACTTAAAGAAAGTAGCGCAAAGACTATCGGGGTTATAATCGGTCCCGAAGGCGGATTTTCAGATGGAGAGGCATCCTTTGCGATGGATAATGGCATAGTTACAGTTGGCCTTGGCAAAAGGATATTGCGAACAGAAACAGTTAGCTCTGCTATAATTTCCGCTATAATGTACGAAAACGATGAAATGTAAATATATTACCACACAGGAGGATAAAATGAATAAGAAAGAAAAAAGCATTCAAAGAAAACAGAAAAGAGAAAGACTTACAAATCAGTATATGATTCAGATGTCTTATGGTCTATTGGGAATAGTAATTCTCTATGCTATGACATCTCTTTATAAAAACGTAAACACTCTTCCTTATATGTATTACATAAACTGGATTATCTTTGGCATATTTACTGTATTAGCAGTAGCTTTTATATGGGCAGGAGCAGCTAAAAAGTCAAACAGGCTTAAAAACTACGGATGTATGTTTGTTGGTTGCTCACTTGTTGCACTCTGGATGTCATTATATAATATCATTCGACCTGTTATGCAAAACATACTTAGAAACCTCGCAGGCAACGAAGCTTTAAATCTTGACTCTTTCTGGGTTACAAGAGTTCCTATGATAGCAATTGTTATTTATCTTGTAATCGCATTTATAGTTTACTGCATAAGAGTATCAAGGAAATAAATATTTAGGGCAATGGCGAAAAAGTCATTGCCTTTTTTATATATATTTGTTTTTTCTTATAATATTAGAAAAAACTTATGCTAAACCCTTTACAAATCATATATTTTGTTGTAAAATAGTAAGGTATGTAAGTTTTTTCTTATAGGAGGTAAATCACTATGTATCGTAAGGTATCAGCAGACCTCTCCTTTGTTGACAGGGAGAAAGAAATCGTTGATTTTTGGAAAAAGAACGATATATTTAAAAAGAGTATAGAAAACCGTGACGGCAGAGAGCTTTTCACATTCTTTGACGGTCCTCCGACCGCAAACGGAAAGCCACATATCGGTCACGTTTTAACACGTGCTATTAAAGACTTAATTCCACGTTACCGTACTATGAAGGGCTATAAGGTTCTTCGTAAGGCAGGTTGGGATACACACGGTCTTCCTGTTGAACTTGAAGTTGAAAAGGCTTTAGGCATCAGCGGAAAACCTCAGATTGAAAAATATGGTATTGAAGAGTTTATCAGCAAGTGCAAGGACAGCGTTTTCACATACCAGAGTGAATGGGAAGAAATGAGTGACCGTGTTGGCTTCTGGGCTGATATGGAAAACCCATACGTTACCTACCACAACGATTATATTGAATCTGTTTGGTGGGCTCTCCGTCAGATCTGGGATAAGGGCCTTTTATATAAGGGTCATAAGATTATGCCTTACTGTCCTCGTTGCGGAACCTCATTATCAAGCCACGAGGTTGCACAGGGATATAAGGACGTTAAGGAAAATTCAGTTATTGCAAAGTTTAAGGTTAAAGGCACGGACAATGAGTATATCCTCGCTTGGACAACAACTCCCTGGACTCTTCCTTCAAACGTTGCTCTTTGTGTTAACCCATACGAAACTTATGCAAAGTTTACAGTTTCTGATGGCACAACATATATTATGGCAAAACCTCTTATCGAATCTGTTTTCGGTAAGGAAGAGACCATTAACATTTTAGAAGAATGTGTTGGTACTGACCTTTGCGGTATGGAATATGTTCCTCTCTATGATAATATGAAGCCTGAAGGCAAGGCATATGTTGTTGTTGCCGATTCATATGTTACTATGGATGATGGTACAGGTATTGTTCATATTGCTCCTGCATTCGGTGAAGACGACTCTCGTGTTGGTAAGGAAAACGATTTAGCTTTTGTTAACCACGTAAACCCTCAGGGTAACTTCGTTGAAGCAATGGGTGAATGGGCAGGTATGTTCGTAAAGGATACTGACAAGCTTGTTATCCGCGACTTAAAAGAAAGAGACCTTTGTTTCGCTGTTATTCCATTTGAACACAGCTATCCTTTCTGCTGGCGTTGTGATACACCGCTTTTATACTACGCTTGCGATACTTGGTTTATAAAGATGACAGCTGTTCGCGATCAGCTTTTAAAGAATAATGAAAAGGTTAACTGGTTACCTGACAACATCAAGCACGGTAGATTTGGTAACTTCCTTGAAAACATTATTGACTGGGGCTTATCAAGAACAAGATACTGGGGTACTCCTCTTCCTATCTGGGAATGTTCATGCGGCCACAAGCACGTTATCGGTTCTATTGCAGAGCTTAAGGAAATGGGTATAAACTGCCCTGATGATATCGAGCTTCATAAGCCATATGTTGACAACGTAAAACTTCGTTGTCCTGAATGTAATGGTGAAATGGTTCGTGTTCCTGAAGTTATTGACTGTTGGTTCGATTCAGGTGCAATGCCATTTGCACAGCTCCACTATCCTTTTGAAAATAAGGAACAGTTCGAGCAGAACTTCCCTGCTGACTTTATTTCAGAGGCTATCGACCAGACAAGAGGTTGGTTCTATACATTAATGGCTATCTCTACCCTTATCTTTGACGAAGCACCATATAAAAACGTTGTTGTTTTAGGTCACGTTCAGGATGACAAGGGCGTTAAGATGAGTAAGCACAAGGGTAACGTTATTCTCCCTATGGACATTTTAAATGACCAGGGTAGTGACGCAGTTCGTTGGTACTTCTATTCTAACTCTGCTCCTTGGCTTCCTAACAGATTCTCTGCAAAGAACGTTTCAGAATCACAGAGAAAGTTCCTCGGTACTCTCTGGAACACATATGTATTCTATGTTCTCTATGCAGACATTGATGAATTTGACCCAACCAAGTATGAACTTGATGTAAACAAGCTTTCTATCCTTGATAAGTGGGTATTATCAAAGTTTAATACTCTTACAAAGAAGGTAGACGAATATTTAAATGAATACAAGATTACTGAAGCAACAAGACTTATGACAGACTTTGTTGATGAACTCAGCAACTGGTATGTAAGACGTTCACGTTCACGTTTCTGGGCAAGTGAGCTTACAGATGATAAGATTTCAGCTTATATGACACTTTATACTGTTTTAATTGAATTCTCAAAGCTTTCAGCTCCGTTTATCCCATTTATGACAGAAGAGATTTATCAGAATCTTGTTATGTCAGTTGATAAGAACGCACCTGAAAGTATTCATATGTGTGACTTCCCAAGCTATAAGGAAGAGCTTTCATTCCCTGAAATTGAGGCTGAAATGGATGCTATCCGCAAGATAGTTATTTTGGGTAGAGCTGCTAGAAACGAAGGTAACGTTAAGAACAGACAGCCACTTTCTAAAATCTTTATCCAGTCAGAAGATAGTGTTAACACAGATTACAATGACATTATTTTAGAAGAACTTAACGTTAAGGATATTGAATTTACAACAGATGCATCTGCATTTATCAGCTATAACTTCAAACCACAGATGCGTACTATGGGTCCAAAGTATGGAAAGCTTATGAAGCCTATCTTTGATGAAATCGGAAAGCTTGATTCATCTTCAGTTATGGCTACATTAAACAGTGGCGAAGCACTTAAGTTAAATGTTGAAGGTACAGATGTTGAAATCTTCAAGGAAGACGTTTTAGTAGACACACAGCAGAAAGACGGTTTTGTTTCAGCTGCTGACGGAGGCTTTACTGTTGTTTTAGATACTAACTTAACAGATGAATTAATCGAAGAAGGTTATGTTCGTGAATTAGTTAGTAAGATTCAGACAATGCGTAAAGACAGCGGATTTGAAGTTATGGATAAGATTTCTATTAAGTTCATCGGCAGCGATTTAATTGCTGATATATTTAATAAGAACGCAGAAGAAATCAAGTCACAGACTCTTGCTGAAAGCATCGCATCAGGCGAAGGCGCAAACGGAAAAGAATGGAACATCAATGGTGAAAACGTTGTTCTTTCAGTAGAAAAAATCTAATAATTTAAAGGGGAATTTAAAAATTCCCCTTTTATTTTTAATCGAGGTGAAAGGTATGAAAGGTAAAATACAAGGATATGCTCCTTATCTTCTTTTTCTGCTTGCTTTAATTCCACTTTTAATTGTAAGCAAGTGCACCACATTGTATGGTGACGATTTTATATATGCCACATACTTTTCAGACGGATTTTCAGAGTTTATCTCAAAATCCGTAAATCATTATACTCAAATGAACGGAAGAGCGTTAGTTCATTTTATCCTTGAACTTATACTTATATTTAAGGATAACTTATTTGTTATAGTTATTCCTTTATTCTTAATCTTAAGCTTCTTCCTTTACGGAAAAATCTGTTTAAAGGGCGAGTATAAAAAGATCGAGTTTGTAACTCTTTCTTTAATGCTCATAATGTGCTTGTCATCTTCTGTTTTACGTGAGGGGATTTTATGGATGGCAGGATATTTAAACTATGTTTTACCAACCCTACTTGCCTTTCTTTCTCTTTATCTTTTAAAGAATAATAAAGCAAATCCGTTTTATCTTATTCTTGCATTCATCTGTGGCGCAACCACAGAGCAAGGGGGCGCTATGGCAGTTTCTTCTATGGTTCTTTACATTGTTGCATCCCTTATTAAAAAAGAGAAGATAAGCAAATGGGCATACCTTCTTCCTTTGTTTGCATTTTCAGGATATTTAACCGTTATATTATCCCCTGCTACATCAGGGAGAACCGCTCTTGAGGCAACAGAAACAGTTCCGATTCTAAAACGATTTGAAAACCTTTTCTATATTGCCTTTTCAAAAGAAGGAGCAACATGGTTATTTGAACTGACTCTCTTACTTATATCAGCAAAGCTTTATAAGAAGCAAAAAACCTTGTCTTTAATCGGTTTTATAGCGGCGCTTATATCAACAGTTGCTTATTTCTATAAAGCTTATATAATCTGCGGTTTAGCTGTTACAATTGCCTTTTTGGTTATAGGTTTTACTCTTTTATTTAAGGGAGTATATAAGGAGCAGGCATCCATCGGATTATCGGCTCTTTTGTCGGCGGGAATGCTTCTTTTATCCACAACATTTGGATTCAGGAACCTTATTCCTTTATACATTGCCCTTATCTGCTTATCTGTAAATATA
This sequence comes from Clostridia bacterium, assembly GCA_045649725.1. Classification (GTDB taxonomy): domain Bacteria; phylum Bacillota; class Clostridia; order Monoglobales; family Monoglobaceae; genus UMGS1820. The sequence continues at coordinate 19,666 of JAZRQL010000012.1, forward strand.
TTTATAAGCTATTTACCAAAAGACGCTTATGTTAAATCAGTTGCAACCCTTTTAGTTTTTGCTATATCCCTTATTTGCTCGTTGCCGACTATTAACGGATATATCTTTAACCGAAAGATAATAGATCAGAATATATCTGCTGTTTCAAATGATGACGAAGGCTTTTATTATAACGTTGATTTAAACCCTGATTACTCATATAATCAGTTTGTTACTGATAACTACTACCGGGATGCATTCCGCAAAATATATGATGTAGATAAAGATACAAAAATCTTTTTAAAGGGTCGCGATTTTACCGACCTTCGCATTATGGGAGAGCATCTTGAATATCCTATGTACACCGAGGATAAAAAGAACTTCTTCCCTCTTAAAGATGTTATAAAGGCGTATGGTGGAGAGATAAGTTACGATAACGAAACAAAAGAAATTATAATAAATATAAATGGTAAAACAGTTGGTTATAACAGAGATAAAATGAAGTTTTCAGACGGAACTGATGCAGTTGGTCATACACCTGAAACCCGTAAATACGGAAAGATGTTTGACGAAACCAACTACTTCACAAGTGAGATATTTTTAAAGGTATTTGGTATTAACATATAGTGAGGTGTTATGATGAAAAAGCTTTTTTCAAAGGGTAACTTTGTTATGTTTATTAAATTCTCCTGTGTGGGAGTTTTGAACACTCTTATAGACTATGGGGTATTCTTTATTCTGTGCGACATTTTAAGGCTTAATATGGTATTTTCAAACGTGACAGCCTATATCTTATCCGCCACAAACAGTTATCTTTTAAACTCAAGCTTTGTATATAAGGATAAGAAATTCACACTAAAAAAATATGCAGGCTTTTTATCAGGGAATGTGTTTGTTTTAATTATATCAACAGTATCTATTGCTGTTCTTTCAAAATATATCCCTGTAAAAACAATAGCAAAGCTTATATCAGCACCAATAACTCTTATATTTAACTTTTTGTTCCAAAGATTTATACTTTTTAAGAAAAGGGCAGATAAAATAAATGATGAGATGTAAAAACATCTCATCATTTTTTAATACATTATTTTCTTCCATCTGTCGTCGGCAACAATAATATGAGCCCGAAGTTGAATTCCAAGAACTCTTAATGCTTCGTCTATTTCTCTTGTTAAGACGCAGTCTGCATAAGATGGTTCAAGCTTTCCGCCCGGATGATTATGGACAAGAATAACAGATGTAGCATCCGCCATAGTTGCAAGCTTTGTAACGCGGCTTACTGATACGTCGGCTGCATACGCATTCCCCTCTGACACCTTTTCGAATCTCTTTATTGTATTCGCAGAGGATATACAGAACATATAAAGACTTTCTACTGACTTTCCATAGAAAAAGGTCTTTACATATTCTCCTATCTTTTCATCTGAATCTAAAATATTTTCCTTATTTTCAGACTTAATTGCCCGTTCTACAATGCCCAAAAGAGGCGAAAGGTCGTGGAGGAATTCTGCTGTTCTTGGTCCAACACCCTCAACAGACTGAAGGCTAACAACATCCGCCATTAAGACACCTTTTAAAGAACCGAATGCAGTCAGCAGGTTATGAGCGATTTCATTTGTATTGCCACGGGGAATAACCGAAAACAAAAGCTTTTCCAGCTGTTCGTGTTCTTCTAAAAACTCAAATCCCATAATTCGACTTTTATCGTCTATTCTCTTTCTGTGCCCCTTATGTATATTATCCTTTAGCACTTCTTTGTTCTGCTACCAGGCTTAACAAGTGGAGCACCTGTCTTACAGATAGGACATTCATCAGGTTCATATGAAGTAATATCCATAGAGAAAGCACTCTTATAAGGAACGCCAAAGTCAATCTTTCCGCCTGTACGGTCAACGATTGAACCAACACCTGCAACAACACCGCCATTAGCTTTTACAAGGTCGATTACTTCGCGTACGCTACCACCTGTAGTAACTACGTCTTCTACAACTAAAACTCTCTGGCCTTCTTCAATAGTAAAGCCTCTTCTAAGTGTCATTTCGCCATTTTCGCGTTCTGCAAAAATGTTCTTAACACCAAGCTGCTTACCAACTTCGTAAGACATCTGGATAGCACCGATAGCAGGACCGATTACAAGCTCAATATTATCGTTCTTGTACTGGTCTGCAAGTTCCTTACAAAGAGGTTCGCTGTATTTTGCATACTGAAAAATCTTTGCGCACTGCATATACTTATCACTGTGTCTGCCTGAAGTTAACAAAAAGTGTCCTTCGAGTAAAACCTCTGCTTCTTTAAGCATTTCTACGATTTCCTGTTTTGTCATAATAATCTTTCCTTTCTTTAGTAAAGCTCTGCCGCACCGACAATGTCGCTTACTTTTTCTATATTATTTTTAATAAGATACTCTTCTATACCCTTAACGGTATCAACCCATGCATATGGATTTACAAAGCCTGCAGTACCAACTGCAACAGCAGAAGCACCTGCTAAAATAAATTCAATAGCGTCTTCTCCGTTTGAAATTCCGCCCATACCGATAAGCGGAAGCTTAACTGCATGGTAAACCTGGCTAACCATTCTGACAGCCACAGGCTTAATAGCAGGGCCTGAAAGACCGCCTGTGTTGTTACGAAGAATAGGCTTTCTTGTATTTATATCTATCTTCATACCAAGCAAAGTATTGATTAAGGAAAGTGCATCTGCACCTGCCGCCTCTGCCGCCTTTGCTATCTCGCATATATCAGTTACGTTAGGAGATAACTTAACGATTAAAGGGCACTTAACAACATCCTTAACTGCCTTTGTAATCTCTTCTGTGCATTTGGGATCAGTACCAAAAGCCATACCACCAACCTTAACGTTTGGACAAGAAATGTTAAGTTCTATCATATCAACGCTGTCACCTAACATTTCCCCTGCTTTAACATAATCTTCGATAGAGCTTCCGCAAAGGTTAGCTATAATCTTTGTATCATATGTTCGAAGCTTTGGTAGGTAGTTTTCCCTAAAATACTCAACGCCCGGGTTCTGAAGCCCAACGCTGTTTAAAACGCCCATAGGAGCTTCAGCAATTCTTGGAGAAGGGTTTCCCATTCGTGGAACAGCAGATAACGCCTTAACGCAGACAGCGCCAAGCTCTGATAAGTTAAAATACTCACCATATTCTTCACCAAAGCCAAATGTACCCGATGCAGTTGTAACGGGATTATTCCATTCAACCCCTGCAATATTGACCTTTAAATCAGGCATCCCATTCCACCTCCGTTGCATTAAACACCGGTCCGTCCTTACATACGCGCTTACGACCACCGTTTATATTACAGGTGCAGGTAACACAAGCACCTATTCCGCATCCCATACGTTCTTCTAAAGAAACTTCGGCAAAAACGCCAAACTCTTCAGCAACTTTAGCAACAGCCTTCATCATTGGCATAGGACCGCATGAGAAGATTTTATCAACCTTATTACTCTTTAAAATGTTTCGGAGCAAATCCGTAACGTATCCCTTAAAGCCACAAGAACCATCTTCGGTTGCAACAAAAACCTTTTCGGTATATTGAGAAAAGTCATCATCTAAAACAATATCCTTTTCACTTCCGAAGCCTAATAAAACATTAGCCTTTTTACCATACTTTTTTGTAAGCTCTAAAAGTGGGAATATGCCGATACCACCACCGATAGCAACAATGCTTTCATCGTTTTCTGCATCAACCGAAAAACCTCTGCCAAGTGGTCCTAAAATATCTATCTTATCACCGATATTCTTTTCTCCAAGGCCTTTTGTTCCCTCGCCCTTTTCTCTGAAGATAAATCTTAATGATTTATTATCAACTACCTCGCAGATACTGATAGGACGTCTTAAATAAGCACCATTGGTTCCGCAGTCTATATGCAAAAACTGACCCGGCTTTGCCTTTTCAGCCATTTCAGGACATTCAATACAGATATCCCAGATAGCATCTGACAGCTTCTTTTTACTTTTGATAGTACAAATCAATTCTATCTCTCCTTTATAAAACGCTTAAGATATCGTCTCTCATTCTTATTGCTTCTGCTCTTGCGGCCTCACCAACAGTTCCACCATTTTTCTTATATGCGCACATAATAGAACGTGAAGCATTAACAATAGCACCCATCCCGTCATCATTAAAGCAAGGAGCAACGTCTTTAGCGCCACCGCCCTGTGCACCGTAGCCAGGAACCAAGAAATAAGTATGAGGAAGCTGCTTTCTTAACTTTTCAGCCTGTTCAGGATATGTTGCACCAACAACAGCACCAACGTTACTGTAACCGTTTACACCGATTGTTGTGCTACCCCATTCCTTAACAAGATCAGCTACATATTCGTAAATATTCTTTCCGTCTATCTTTAAATCCTGAAGTTCACCTGATGACTTGTTAGATGTCTTAACCAAAACAAAGATACCTTTGTTATCTTCTTCGCACTTTTTAACAAAAGGAAGAATACCATCAGAACCTAAATAAGGGTTTACTGTAAGACAGTCTGCATCAAAAGCAGGTAAAGCTTCTCCACCGATTTCTGTCTTGCCAAGGTATGCATTTGCATATGCTTCTGATGTTGCGCCTATATCTCCGCGCTTACCATCTAAAAGAACGTACATACCCTTTTCTCTTGCATAGTTCATTGTCTTCTTAAGGCACTTGATACCCTCTATTCCGTACATTTCGTAGTATGCAGACTGTGGCTTAACAGCAGGAACGATATCATAAAGCGCATCGATAAGCTCCTTGTTAAATTCAAAAATAGCATTTGCCGCACCCTCAAAGTTTGCGCCATATTCCTTGAAAGCTTTATCTATCATTTCCTGTGGAAGATAGTCAAGCTTTGGATCTAAACCTGCAACAGTAGGATTCTGTTTTGCCTTGATCTTTTCAATTAATACATCTATCATTTTAAGCTTCCTTTCTTATCTTAAATAGAATATACAACTTTTCCGCCTGTGATTGTTGTATGAACTCTGCCATAAAGTTCTTCGCCATTATATGGTGTGTTCTTACCCTTTGAAGCAAAGTCATTTACATCAACAGTATACCTTTCGTTTTCATCAAAGATAACAATATCAGCAGGAGCACCTACGTTTAAAGTTCCTCTTCCGCATCTGATGATTTCAGCAGGCTTTGTACTCATTTTTTCGATTAACTCCATTATTGTAAGCTTTCCTGTCTTAACAAGATAGGTAACACCAACTGCGAGTGATGTTTCAAGACCTACAATACCATTTGCCGCTTTATCAAATTCAATTACCTTTTCATCTCTGTGATGAGGCGCATGGTCAGTTGCTATTGCATCGATTGTGCCATCTTTAAGACCTTCGATTATAGCTAAAATATCATCGTTATCACGGAGAGGTGGGTTCATCTTTGCATTTGTATTAAATCCGTCACACACGTCATCTGTTAAAGAGAAATAGTGTGGTGCGGTTTCTGCTGTGATTTTAGCACCGCGCTTCTTTGCCGCACGAACCGCTTCAACTGAATTTCTTGTGCTTATATGGCAGATGTGAAGCTTTGCATCAACCTCTTCTGCAAGAAGAATATCACGGGTCACCGCTGTGCTTTCAGCAGACTTTGGAATTCCTCTTAAGCCTAAATATGTTGCCATATATCCGTCATTCATTGAACCATTTTCAACCAAGTCTAAATCTTCGCAATGGTCCATAACAGGCATATCTATCATATTAGCATACTGAAGAGCTCTTCTCATAATAGCTGATGAAGAAACAGGTCTTCCATCATCTGAAAAAGCAGACGCACCTGATGCTTTAAGCTCTGCCATTTCAGTAAGCTCACTACCTTTTTGACCCTTTGTGATACAACCTGTTGTTAAAACGTTAATAAGGCCTGCCTTATTTCCGCGATTTAACACAAACTCAACCAAAGCTGCGTTATCAATAGGCGGATTTGTATTTGGCATACATAAAACAGTTGTAACGCCACCCTTTGCAGCAGCCTGACTTCCTGTAAGTATATCTTCTTTATATTCATATCCGGGTTCTCTAAAATGAACGTGCAAGTCAACAAGCCCCGGAGCAACTGTCTTACCCTCTGCATCAATTATATTTGCATCAATATCATCTATATTTTCAGCAATTCTTTCTATAACGCCTTCGTTAATAAGAATATCTGCTTTGCCCTCAAAATTCTGAGCAGGATTTATAACATATCCGTTTTTAATAATCGTTTTCATTTAAAACCCTCCTTCGTTTGTAAGCATATCAAGAACAGCCATACGTACACAAACACCATTAGTAACCTGTCCGCATATTAAAGACTGAGGACCGTCAGCAACTGCAGCTGATAACTCAACCCCTCTGTTAACAGGACCCGGATGCATAATAATTGCATCTTCTTTTGCAAGGGCAACACGTCTTGGGTCTATACCAAAGAGCTTATGATATTCTCTTACAGATGGGAAAAGACCGCTCTTCTGTCGCTCTAACTGAATACGAAGCCCCATAACAACGTCGGCATCTTTAACAGCAGCGTCTGCATCTAATGTAACCTTAACTCCAAGCTTTTCAATATCACTTGGCATAAGAGTAGTTGGTGCGCAAACAGTAACATTTGCACCAAGCTTTGAAAGACCATATATGTCACTTCTTGCAACACGGCTATGCTTAACATCACCTAAAACAGCAACCTTAAGCCCCTCTAACTTTCCAAACTTTTCTCTCATAGTCATAAAGTCAAGTAAAGCCTGTGTAGGATGTTCGTTCATACCGTCACCTGCGTTAACAACAGATGCATCTATGTATTTAGCGAGCATATGTGGAGCACCTGATGAACTATGTCTTATAATAACAACATCCGCACCCATAGCATTTATTGTTTTACCTGTATCTTCTAAAGTTTCTCCCTTTGCAACACTACTTCCTGATGAAGTAATATTAGCAGCAGTTGCACCTAAATATTTTGACGCAAGTTCAAAGGATAAGCGAGTTCTCGTACTGTTTTCATAAAAAAGCGTAATTATACTTTTACCTGACAAACAGTTATCTTTTTTAGGACCCTCTAAAACCTCATGTTTCATTTTTTCAGCTCTGTCAAGAATTCTGATAATCTGCTCGGCTGATAGTTCTTTCATCCCAAGTAAATCCTTCATTTTGCACGTCCTCCTTGTCATAATTTCACATCTTATATAATAACATAAAGAGCCTTTGCTTGTCTATAAAAATTTTAAAAAATTTTTACAAAAAAAGACAACCCTTTTTGGGGTTGTCTTAAGCATTATTCTGTAACGTATATTCTGCTCTTTAATGGAAGATTTGCATCTATCCATCCGATATCTTCCTTGTGAAGTCTGATACATCCGTGAGAGAGTTTTATTCCTACTCTGTCATCATATGGAGTTCCGTCATATCTTAAAAGTGTAGAATGAAGAGCATATCCGCCATAGAACACAAGGCAAGGTCCTACATAGTATTCAGGATATGTCCATCTTGATGCCTTGTATTCGTATTCATAACTACCTGTAATGGTTGGTGTATTAGGTGCGCCGATTGCACAAGGGAAAGCGGCTACCTGTCTCCACTTATACTGACTTCCGTTATAAACTCTTACCTTGTAATCGGACTTATCTATCCAAACAAGCCAATTTGTGCGACTTGCAATTCCCTCTTTATTAACAGGGATTTTCATAAGCTCTTCTTCGATGATTTCAGACTTACCGATAAGAATATCTAAATGGTCATCAAAGTCAGGAACAGAGAGTTCACAACCGAAAGCTTCTGCAAGGCTTCTTACAGGAACAAAAACTGTATCTTCTATCTCAAGGCATTCCTTTGGCATAAATGTATCTTCACCTAAAAATGTTGCATATTTTAAACCAACATTAAATATTGCCTGCTTATCTCCAATTGAACACACAACGCTGTTATATTCTTCATCATATCTTACGTCAAGGCCCATTGCCTCTGCAACAGGGCGAACAGGAACCATTGTGATATCGTCAATTAATCTTCCGTAAGGTGAAAGCTTTATCTGTCTGCCTTCAACGTATAAAACGATACCCTTATCATACATAGGGCAGGCATCAAACGAGAATTTATCACCCTTTATATATTCCCCGTTTTCATTTACAAATCCATATGTATCAAGCTTAACTGTGTCATTCTTTCTGAAAACATCATCATAATACTTTATGTATTCAAGTCCGTCCTGAAGAGTGAGAACAAAGCCTTCACCAAGCTTATATTCAGGCACATCAAACTCAAAAATCAATTCCTTTGTAATTCCGCCAACCCATTCTACCTTTTCGCCTAAAACTGTTCCGTCCTGAGCTGAAAGCTTTACCTTTGCAAAAGAGTCAACCACAACCATTCTGGGAAGCATTTTAAACTCAATTGTAACCTTGTTACTCATTCCCTCATCAAGAGTTTCAACTGTTTCTGCCACTATCTCATCAGCAAAAACGCTGACCATAGAAAACATCATAACAACACACATAAAAATACTAACAAATTTTTTCATAAACATCGCTCCCTTTTTATATTGATTACATTATATCACTTGCTTTCAAGATTGTACAGAACTTTTTGGAAATAATCAGGTAAAGAAGCAGTAAATTCCATATATTCATTTGTTACCGGGTGGACAAAACCTATTTTATAGGCATGAAGGAGCTGACCTTCAAGCTTAAATGGTTCTTTCTGCACGCCATATGTCTTATCACCTACAACAGGGTGTCCGTGGTGGGACATATGAACCCTTATCTGATGAGTTCTGCCCGTTTCCAATATACATTCAACGAAAGTAAACTTTCCAAATCTTTCTAAAATGTTATAATGGGTAACTGCCTCCCGGGAATTTTTATATGTGACCGCCATCTTCTTTCTGTCAAC
>JAZRQL010000013.1:0-1665 GCA_045649725.1 Clostridia bacterium
AAACTATTTCCTCCTTTTCTTAGAATTTAAGACCGGCTTCTCTTGCACCATCTGCAAGTTCCTGTACACGGCCGTGGTATATATATCCGCCTCTGTCGAATACTACGTTTTCAATACCTTTTTCAAGAGCTTTTTTAGCTATTAATTCGCCGACAGCTTTAGCTGCTTCTTTGTTGCCGCCGTTACCTTCAAGTTCTAAAGATGAAGCTGCAACGAGTGTAGCACCTGCTACGTCGTCGATTATCTGAGCATAAATGTTTTTAAGACTTCTGAATACGCAGAGTCTGGGGCAAGCGGGTGTACCGCTGATTGCTTTACGAACTCTTTTATGACGTCTAAGTCTTGCAACATTACTTGACTGCTTGTTAATCAATTCGATTCACTCCTTTTGATATTTTTGCGGTTTTAGGCTATGGATTTTGCCATACCCCTTAACACCAAAAAGATTACTTCCGGCTTATTTCTTACCGCCGGTTTTACCTTCTTTTCTTCTGATATGCTCTGTTGCATATTTGATACCCTTACCTTTGTACGGTTCAGGCGGTCTCTTTTCACGAACCTTAGCTGCGAATTCGCCAACAATCTGCTTATCAATACCTTTGATAATGATTTCGTTAGCTGAAGGAGCTTCGATTGTGATACCGTCTACGGGCACCATTTCAACCTGGTGTGAATAACCAAGGTTCATAACAAGGTTCTTACCCTGCATCTGTACTCTGTAACCAACACCGTTAACTTCGAGTTTCTTTTCATAACCTTCTGTTACACCAACAATCATGTTGTTTAAAAGTGTTCTTGTTAAGCCGTGAAGAGCCTTGTGCATTTTTATTTCAGAAGGTCTTGAAACTGTGATTTCTGCGCCTTCCTGTTTGATAATCATATCAGGATGTAATTCCTTTGTAAGTGTGCCTTTAGGTCCTTTAACTGTAACTACGTTTGAAGCAGCAACTTCTACTGTTACGCCTGCAGGAACCGCAATAGGCATTCTTCCTATTCTGGACACTTTGTGCACCTCCTATATTAGTTATTACGTATTACCATACGAATGCCATTACTTCGCCGCCGACATTTTCCTTTCTTGCTTTTTTGTCAGTCATAATGCCTTTGGATGTTGAAACAATAGCGATACCGAGTCCCTTTAATACTTTGGGGAGCTCTTCTTTATTCTTGTATATTCTGAGGCCGGGAGTTGAAACTCTCTTGATACCTGAGATTGCTCTTTCTTTACCGTTGTACTTTAAAGCAATACGGATGATATCCTGTTTGCCGTCCTCGATTATCTGATAATTCTTGATGTAACCTTCTTCTAATAAGATTTCAGCGATTGCCTTTTTCACATTAGATGCGGGAACATCTACGCAAATATGTTTTGCAGCATTTGCGTTTCTGATTCTTGTAAGCATATCTGCGATAGGATCGGTTGTATGCATATTTATTACCTCCTTCTTCCGAATTCAATAAGATTTTACCAGCTTGCCTTTTTCACGCCCGGAATCTGACCCTTGTAAGCCAATTCACGGAAACAGATACGGCAGATGCCGTACTTTCTGAGATACGCATGGGGGCGTCCGCAGATTTTACATCTGTTGTACTGTCTTGAGCTGAATTTAGGCGTTTTTTGCTGTTTTAATTTCATTGCAAGTTTAGCCATTTTTTCTCCTCCTA
>JAZRQL010000014.1:0-1799 GCA_045649725.1 Clostridia bacterium
GATAAGCCGGAAAGTAAGCTGTCTTCATTGATTTTAAACTGAATAAGCTCAACCTTACCCTTGACGAATGTTTCGATTTGCGCGGCTTCAGGTAGAAGAAGTATACGCATAATTTCTGTTGCCGCATTATATTCAGGGTTAATGGCCATGCTTAACCCTAAGTCATCTTTTAAAATACCTATCTGGTTATAGTAACCGGGAGTTCTTACTCGGGCAATACAACGCTTTGCACCAAGCTTTTTAGCAAGGAGGCAAACCATCATATTAAGCTCGTCCTCAGGGGTTGTTGCAACAACAACGTCAGCCTTATCAACTTCAGCCTCTAACTGAACATCATATAAAGCACCGTTACCTTGTATGCACATTACATCCTGATTATTGTTAAGAGTATTTAGTCTTACAGGATCATTATCCACTACGATAATATCGTGATCTTCAGGGGTCAGTTGGTCAGCAATTTTTTTACCAACCTTTCCCACACCAATCAATACAATTTTCATAATGTCATCTCCTAAAATTTTTATATATGCTTATTGATAGCTACTATACCACATTTATACGTTTTTTGCAAGCTTTTTACTGTTAATTATGTTTTTAAAATAACCTAAGAAAAATATCTATTTGTAAAAAAATTACAATATTATTAATTTTTTTAATTTTACCTTGCAATTTAAGACAGTTTGTACTAAAATATTATTATTAACTATAAAATAAAACGGAGGAACTATTATGAGCAACAAAAGACCCGATTCTATGGAAAGAATTACTACTAAAGCACTTGCGGATGCATTTATTGAAGAACAGATTAATGATATAAGAGAAACAGTTAAGGATAAGAAGGTTCTCCTCGCCCTTTCAGGCGGTGTTGATTCATCTGTTGTAGCCGCACTTTTGATTAAGGCTATCGGCAAGCAGTTAATCTGTGTTCACGTTAATCACGGATTAATGCGTAAAGGCGAAAGTGAACAGGTTATTGAAATCTTTAAAAAGGGTCTTGATGCTAACTTGATATATATCGATGCAACAGACAGATTTTTAGATCTTTTAAAGGATGTTGCTGAACCTGAAAAGAAGAGAAAGATTATCGGCGGAGAGTTTATCGAAGTATTTAACGAAGAAGCTAAAAAGCTCGATTCTGTTGATTTTCTTGCTCAGGGCACTATCTATCCTGATATTTTAGAAAGTGACGGGGTTAAGGCTCACCATAACGTTGGTGGTCTTCCTGAGGATATGAAGCTTGAACTTGTTGAACCTATCAAGCTTTTATATAAAGATGAGGTTAGAGTTGTTGGTAAGGCTTTAGGCTTACCTGAAGAAATGGTTGATCGTCAGCCATTCCCAGGTCCTGGTCTTGGCGTTCGTTGCCTTGGTGCAATCACAAAAGACAGACTTCATGCTCTTCGCGAAGCAGATGCTATTTTAAGAGAAGAATTTAAGCTCTGTGGCCTATCTAAAAAGGTATGGCAGTACTTCATCGCTGTTCCTGATATGAAGAGCGTAGGCGTTAGAAATGACAAGAGATACGAAGGTTGGCCTGCAATTATTCGTGCTGACAACACAACAGATGCTATGACAGCTACAATCGAAGAAATCCCATACGAAGTTCTTCATAAGATTACTGACAGAATTACAAGTGAGGTTGAAGGCATCAACCGTGTGCTTTTAGACCTTACACCAAAGCCAATCGGCACAAACGAGTGGGAATAAGCAACCAAACCCTTGAAAGCCGCATAAAATACGGCTTTGTGGGACTTTACAAACTGCAATGATACTAAAATGATACTATTTAACCATTGCAG
>JAZRQL010000015.1:0-6810 GCA_045649725.1 Clostridia bacterium
TAGGTAGTTCTGTTATAAGCTTTGCAAAGGATATGGCGTTGGCGGTCAATGCTCCTGAAGCATTAGCTGTATCTTTGGTGGGTGTGCTTTCTGTGTGCAACGGAATAGGACGAATCATAACAGGTGCAGTTTTTGATGTTATGGGTCGCAAAAAAACTATGGTCTATGCTAATATACTTACTATTTTTGCCGCTGGAGTTACTTTGCTTGCTGTGTCTGTAAACTCTCTGCCACTGTGCATTATAGGGGTTTGCCTTACCGGTATGTCTTATGGCTCCTGCCCTACAATTACTGCGGCATTTACTTCGTCTTTTTACGGAATGAAGCATTTTTCAAACAATATGGCTTTTATGACATTTACCGTTATGGTTGGCTCATTTATTGCCACGGCATCTAATAAGGTTATGGAAGCAACCGGCGGATATACAGCTACGTTTATGATGCTGTTGTCATTGACTTTTGTTGCGTTAATACTTAATCTCTTTATTCGCAAACCATAATAGAAAAGGTGAGAAATATGACAAGATTGCTGCTTATCAGGCATGGCGAAAGCGAAGCAAACCGAGATGGTTTTTTCGCAGGGCAGACAGATGTTGAACTTTTGGAAAAAGGAGTTGAACAGGCAGAGATAACAGGAAAATACATAGCAGAGAATTATAGCATAGAAAAAGTGTATGCAAGCGACTTGAAAAGGGCATACAAAACAGGCGAAATTGTTGCTAGGTTATCTGATGCGGAGATTATTCCTGAAAAAGACCTGCGTGAAATTTATTCAGGTAAGTGGCAGGGTGAAAAGTTTGAAGACCTTGTGAGAAAATATGAAAAAGAATATTCTGTATGGTTAAATGACATAGGTAATTGTGTAACACCTGAAGGTGAGAGCATAAAAGATTTAGTCCAAAGAGTTATAAAGGCGCTTGCGAAAATTGCAAAGGAAAATAACGGAAAGACAATTGCTGTTGCAACTCACGCAACGCCTATACGAACAATGCAATGCCTGATAGAGTATTCAAGCCTTGATAAAATGAAAGATGTTCCATGGGTTTCCAACGCATCGGTTACAGAAATTTTATATGATAAAGGTAAGTGGAAATTGGTTAATGTAGGGATAGATGACCATTTATCTACCTTCAAAACAACATTCCCTTCAAACGTATGAGGTGTAAATCATGGAAAATCAAAGATATCTTAAAAGTGAAAAGTTAAGTATATTGTTATTTGTACTTATGTTTTTGATGTACGCAGTAGTATATATGACAAAGTCAATGTTTTCATCAGCTATGGCAGTAATAGTGGAAGAAGGTTTTATGACAAAGTCACAGACAGGACTTATTAACGCTATGTTCTGGCTTGTATATGCAGTTTTTCAGGTTGTTGGAGGATTTGCAGTAGATAAATATTCACCATATAAGCTTATTATGATAGGTCTTGCAGGTGCAGTTTTATCAAACCTTGTTATATATTTTAATCAAAGCTATTCTGTAATGATGGTGTCGTGGATGTTTAACGCTATGATACAGTTTGGCGTATGGCCCGGCATATTTAAAATTGTTTCAACACAGACAGCACCAAGTATAAGAGGTACTGCCGTTTTCTGGATGCTTTTTTCCACAAGTGTGGGCCTGGGTATGAGTATGCTTATTGTATCGTTTGTTAGCCACTGGAAACAGAACTTTCTTGTATCTGTTATAAGTCTTCTTGTAATGATGGTTGTATATTTCTTTATAAATCTATATCTTGACAAAAAGATGGTAGTTGATGAAGTTAAAGAAGATGAGGTTGTAAGAAGACTTAAGGTGGAAAAAGCGCCTTTGATGCCTCTTATGTTATCATCAGGACTTATTGCGTTTATGGTTTTGATTTTTATAAGAGTGTCTATCGACAATGGTATAAAGATGATGACCCCTGTTATGCTTATGGAAGCTTATGATAATCTTCCCGCTGCGGTAGCAACGAGAATGAGTTCAGTTTTAATTATCTTTTCTGCTTTAGGAACCCTTGTCGCAGGATATATTAAAAGACGAATTACCAAAAATGAAATTAAAGGGCAACTTATTTTCTATTCTATAAGTCTTTTGCCACTTATTGCCACCTGTTTTGTAGGGCATATTCATTATGCGCTTATTCTTATAGCTCTGTCTGCTGCAGTTATGCTTGTTCACGGTGCATCACCATTTGGTCAGACCTTTGTAGCTTTGAGATACGAAAAATATGGTCTTCTTGGTACAGTGACAGGAATACTTAATGCAACGGCAAGTGTTGGAAATATTTTTGCATCCTACATATTTGCAAAAATGGCAGAGCTTATGCCATGGGAGGGCGTAACAACTAGCTGGCTTGCATCTATATCTATATGTTGTGTTATATGTGTGGTTGTAAGACCTCGATGGAAAAGGTTTATAGAAGAATAAAATGATTAAGGAAGTTAAGATAGAAGATAGAGTAATTAAATATGAACTCACGTACAAGAATGTTAAAAATATTAATTTTCGTATAACCTGTGATGAAGAAATTTTTGTTTCAGCAAATAAAAGAGTTTCTCAAAAGACAGTTGAGGAGTTTATCCTGTCCAAAGGAAACTTTGTTTTAAAGGCGCTCGATAAATGCAGACAAAGAGAAGAAATGCCAAAGTATCAATATCATAGTGAGGACGAGGTTCGTAAAGTAATAGTTGACCTGTGCGACAAGGCGTATCCTTACTTTGAAAAAAGAGGGGTTGGGTACCCAATGATAAAGTTTCGACGAATGGTGTCTCAATGGGGAAATTGCAGATCGAAAAATGGCATATTGACTTTTAACGTAAACCTTATGTTTGCACCTTTAGAGTGTATAGAATATGTTGTTGTACATGAGTTTACCCACTTTCTTGTTCCAAATCACTCAAAAGCGTTTTATGACGAATTAGCCAAGGTAATGCCCGATTGGAAAATGCGAAGAGATAAGATTAAGAAAATATCTATAAGATAAACTAACCCCGACAAAAACTGTCGGGGTTTTTAATGTTACTTATCAAAGTTCATTCCGCAGCAGGTTTTGTGATTTTTTGGTGCGTTCTGAATTTTGTCAAGAGCCTCACCGAAGCGCTGGAAGTGAACGATTTCACGTTCTCTTAAGAACTTGATTACATCGTTTACATCAGGGTCGTCGGATACTCTTAAGATGTTGTCATATACAGCACGTGCTTTCTGTTCTGCTGCAAGGTTTTCAACTAAATCTGCTATTGGGTCAGCTGAAACAGAAAGGCAGTTTGCGTCAAATGGCATACCTGTTGAGTTTGCAGGATAAACGCCTCTGCCGTGGTTCATAAAATACTGTCCGAAAGGACTGTTTTCAATTTCCTCGGTTGTTGCATTCTTTGCAAGCTGTCTTACAATTGTCCCAACGATCTCGAGATGGGCAAGTTCTTCCGTGCCGATGTCCGTGAGCAAGCTTTTTGTTACCTCGTCAGGCATAGAATAACGTTGAGAAAGATAACGGAGAGAAGCGGCAAGCTCGCCGTTGGGTCCACCGTACTGTGCAACGATATACTGTGCAAGCTTTGGGTTTGTTGCCTTGATGTTTACGGGGTATTCTAACCTTTTATGATATTGCCACATACCTAAATCCTCCTATACATTATCCCATGGCCATGGGTTGTTGATCCAATCCCAGAATTCGGGGTTGTCTGATGCATCTGCGGTTAATGGACCATATTTTTTCTCAAACTCTGCATAGAGCTCTTTTGCTCTGTCAGACATTTTTCTAAACATTGCAATAGCATCTCTGTCATCGGGATGAGTGTCTAAATACAAGTTCCAGTCATATGCAGAGAATGCGTAAGCACTTAATTTTTTTAAAAGTTTTTCACGTTCATTCATTGCGCTGTCCCTCCATAAATATCTTATCGCCGCTTGACTGTTTGCCATAAACACCTAATGGCTTTGCGAGAATAGGGAAAACAGTTCCGTTCATGAGAGCATCTTCAGGACTGAATATATTACGCATTTCGGCTTGCTGTACGGGTACATACGCATAGCCAACCATTGGCATTCTTATAGGCATTGTTTCATTTTTATAAGGCATAGGTTTTTACTCCTTTCTATAAGCCTTTGAAGTCTTTGTCCGACTTCATTTTTATACTATGCTTGTATAGGTGAATGTGTGAAAATGAGATTTCTATTCAAGGCTAATATCCGCTTAAAACTATGGACAAAATATAATTTATATGCTATAAATAAATAGATAAGAAATTTCTGGGGGAATTGATATGAAAAGATTGTTATGCGGTGGCTTTGTTGTAAACGTATTTACAGGAGAAGTTG
Organism: Clostridia bacterium; assembly: GCA_045649725.1. GTDB lineage: Bacteria > Bacillota > Clostridia > Monoglobales > Monoglobaceae > UMGS1820. Next base: position 4,302 of record JAZRQL010000015.1, read on the forward strand.
ATAAAGCTGATGTTCTTATAGAAAATGAAAAAATAATTGGTGTGGGAGAATATTTGCCTTCTGATGCAGATGTTTCAGAAGATGTTACAGGGAAATATATCTGTCCCGGTTTTATTGACGGGCATATTCATATTGAAAGCACAATGCTCTCACCATATGAGCTTACAAAGTTATGTATGCCTCACGGAACAACCGCTATTGTTGCTGACCCTCACGAGATTGCAAATGTGTGTGGGGTTTCAGGTATAAAATATATGATAGAGGCAAGCAACGGTCTTCCTATGAGTATTTACTTTGCTTTACCGTCCTGCGTTCCTGCAACACCTTTTGATGAGTCAGGTGCGGTGTTGAATGCGGAGGATATAAAACCTCTTTATGAATACCCAAATGTAGTCGGTCTTGCGGAAATGATGAACTATCCCGGTGTTCTTTTTGAAGATAAATCTGTTATGGCAAAGATAAATGATGCAATATCCTTAAAAAAGGTTGTGGATGGTCACGCGCCTTTCCTTTTAGGTAAGGAACTTGACAAGTATGTGTCTGCAGGGATAGAAAGCGATCACGAATGTTCGAATATAAATGAGGCTCTTGAAAAGCTTAGAAAAGGACAGAAAATTATGATAAGACAGGGAACTGCCGCAAGAAACCTTGTGGACTTACTTCCCCTTTTTGAAGCGCCTTACAGTCACAGATGTCTTCTTGTAACTGATGACCGTCATCCTGCTGATTTGATGAATGAGGGGCATATCGACAATATTATCCGTCTTGCTGTTCAAAACGGAAAGTCAGCTGTTACTGCGATACAAATGGCAACAATTCAGGCGGCAGAGCATTTTGGCCTTCGACACGTGGGTGCGGTTGCACCGGGATATCGCGCGGATATTCTTGTTCTTGATGATTTGGATAAGGTAGATGTTTGCGATGTATATTCCTTTGGTAATAAAGTTGTTGACAAAAAGAAGATAGTTGATTTTGATGCACCAAAGGTAGAGGCGTCTCTTTTGGAAACTGTTTTGAATTCATTCCATGTGAAAGAACTTTCAAAGGAAGATTTTCATATTGAAGAAAAAGGCGAAAAGTGTCGCGTTATTGAGGTTATCCCTGGTCAGCTTATTACAAAGGAAAAGATTTGCGATATAAATTGGGATAAGGAAAACGGTATTGATACAGAAAAGGATATATTAAAGCTTGCTGTTGTTGAAAGACACAAAAACACAGGGCATATTGGCCTTGGATATATTAATGGAATAGGTATGAAGAGAGGGGCTATGGCATCATCTGTTTCTCACGATTCGCATAACATTATTGTTATCGGCACAAATGATGAAGATATGGCTATCGCGGCAAACCATATCCGAAGCTATGGCGGAAATGTGGTTGTGTGCGATGGAGAGATTGTTGCTGATATGAAGCTTCCTATAGGGGGACTTATGGCAGATGAGTCAGGTGAAGAAATCGCAAAAGCAAATGAGATTGTAAGAAAAGCAGTTTATGATTTTGGAGTACCTGAAGAGATTGAGCCATTTATGAATATGGCGTTTGTAAGCCTTTCTGTCATTCCATCACTTAAGATGACAACACAAGGCCTTGTTAATGTGGACAAGATGGAAAGAGTTTCGCTTTATTGCTGATGGGTGGAACTGTTTGGAAAGGTTAAATAAAAAATGATTTTTTGACCTGACTTGACACGAGTAAAATTTGTGTCGAATGGTGCTAGATAATGTTGTAATATGGAGAAAAAGGTTACTTTTTGGTCTCAATTATATGAGTTATCATGAAAAAACGGTGCTTGAATTATACAGTGTTCATATTAGGTACGACATTTTGCAGAAAAATAGCAATAAATATTGAAAATTTGAATTATATATGATATAATTTTATATGGATATATGTAACTTTTGAAAATGTTATATATTTAAGAGGTAATGATTATGGCAATAAAGTACGGAAAGAAAAAATCTAAACAACATAATATTATATACACGATTGTCACCGCAATATTGTTATGTGCGGTTTTTCTTGCTATGGTAAGTTATTTATACAATAAAACCGAAGAGGAAGAATATGAAAGTCTTCATGTTCAGACTAAGCAGATAAAAGATGATATTATTCTACAGTTAACATCTGACAGAGAAAATCTTGCAACAATGGCGAACTTTGCTGCAAAACTTTATAGTGATGGAGATGACTACAGTCTTTTGTTTGAGTCCTTTAAATCCATTGGTATGATTGAAAATATAGGTATTTTAAAGTCTGATAATACTTTTGTGACCAAAGCAGGCTCTACTAATATGGAGGGCGTTATTTCTTTTGAGGAAGAAAAGGAAAAAGGTATATACATAAGTGGCAGAATTAATGATCTTACAAAAAAAGATTATGAACTTATAAGAAGTGCTGTTCCCATTGAAGTAAATGGTGAAACTGTTGGTATATTATATGGTGCTATAAAGCCTGACAAGCTCAATAACAGATATATCCAAATGCTTGAGGAGCTTGATGCCCAGCTGTT
>JAZRQL010000016.1:0-2703 GCA_045649725.1 Clostridia bacterium
ATTGTAAATGCACTGTGGTCACTAATCCACGGGCTTGGCTGACGGGTATGACGAATACCCTCATCTGAGCGGTCACCGGGGTGATAGTACCAGCTACCTCTTGAGGTTTCGGTCTGCAAACTGAACGCAGCAAAACCAAAAGGTCTTTGAACAAGGGGTAAGGTGTTACCCTGAGAAAAACGATGCAGAGATTGTGAACCCTGCTTGATATTAACGTATTTAAGATAATTCATAGAATACCCACTTTCGCTCATTATGGGATTATGATACCATATATTTACAGATGTTTCAATCATAATATAAATCAAAAATAACATCAAAACCTACGTATAAACCCCTGAAGGCATAATCGCTTTGCTACCTTCCAGAACAATTTGCTGCGTGACTTGAAAAGACAGAATTTATAGCCACAGTAATCAATCCATAAGCATTGATCAGGAGAAATATATTAATAGAATAGATAAAATGAAAATACAAATTAATTTTTACACATACGAAAAGACTTATGAATTCGGGAAGCCAACTTCATAGGTCGCTTTCTTTATTCGCACTCTCACAAACACATAGTAATTCCTGTCATATCCGCCGTAGCGGTGGTTACCGCTCTTGAATACTTAAACAAATAAGAATTCTGTTGATTGATTATTTATAGTATATTAAGTCCTGCTCTTGTGAAATCGCTTGATTTTCTCATTTAACTGTGATATAGTGCAAAAGGTTTTGAATCTTTACCAAATGCAATTAAAAAGCCGGATAAATCCGACAATTATGGGTGTAAGGTTTTATCCGACGTTTGTTTTTTATGGAGGCATTTAATTGTGGCAACTATACTTCTCGTTGTAATTTATATTGCTTTTATAGGTCTTGGAGTTCCTGATTCTCTCATCGGTTCTGCTTGGCCTGCTATTCATGCGGAGATGTCGATACCTGTTGAAGCAGTAAGCGTTCTCACCTTTCTCATTTCCGGTTGCACCGTGTTATCAAGTATGTTCAGTGCGAGAATTCTCAATAAGCTTGGAACTGCTAAGGTTACAGCTTTCAGTACAGCTATGACTGCGTTAGCTTTGTTTGGATTTTCTTTGGCTCCCTCTTTTTGGTTTATGATACCATTAGCCGTTGTTCTCGGACTTGGTGCAGGTGCTATAGATTCCGGACTTAATAATTATGTAGCTCTTCACTGTAAAGCGAGTCATATGAATTTTCTTCACTGCTTTTATGGTGTGGGCGTATCGCTTAGCCCTTACCTTATGTCGCAGGCGTTAAGCAACATAGGGTGGCGTGGTGGCTACCGCTATGCATTTTATGTGCAGTTAGTTATTGCTGTTTTGCTGATTGTATCAGTACCTTTGTGGAAAAAGACATCTTCAGCTGAAGAAGCAGAAGAGGAAAAAGGCATAAACCTAACTCTTTTACAGATGGCTAAAAAGGCGGAAGTGCGACAGGTATGGGTTATTATGCTTGTTACCAATGCAATTGAATATGCTTGCGGTGTATGGGGAAGTACATATCTTGTAGAAGAAAAAGGCTTTGAGATAAAGTATGGCGCACTTGCGCTGACAATATATTATGTTGGTATGTCAATCGGACGTTTTGTTTCCGGTTTGCTTGCTAATAAAATCAGCACATGGAAGCGTATTGGCATAGGTTGTGCTATTCTTGCTCCCGCCATTACAATTATGCTTCTACCCTTGCACGGTGCAGTTACTGTGGTTGGCTTGTTCTTTGTAGGCTTGGGTAATGGTTCTATTTATCCCAATATGATACATCTGACACCACACAATTTCGGAAAAGAAGTATCACAATCAATTATGGGCTCACAGATAGCTTTTGCCTACATTGGTGTTATGTTAGCGCCACCTATGGTCAGTCTTATAAGTGGACTGTTTGGTATAAAGATATATCCTGTTCTGCTTGCAGTACTCTATGTGATAATGGTTGTAGCTCTTAAGTGCTTTATAAATCGATTGAAAAAGCAAGGTAAATATAATCGAAATATCTGAAGGACGGTTGAACTATGAAAAACAATGATAAATTTGATATAAATAGTTTCAGTTCTCCTGATGTTTTCTATGCTCCTGTGTACGTCTGGGTCTGGAATGACATCTGCACTAAAGAAATTATAGATGCAGAGCTTCTTGAAATGCAAAATCTTGGCATACGGGCGTTTTATATTCTTCCTGAACCCAAGGATTTCCGTCCTGATAGTATGCCAACAAACCTTACCCCTGACTATCTTTCAGCGGAATACTTTGAACTTTGTGCCTATGCCATAGAAAAGGGGAAATCCCTTAGTATGAACTGTTGGATTTATGATGAAGCAGGTTGGCCATCGGGTAGTGCAGGCGGAAAAGTTGTGAAGGCTCATCCCGAATATGCCCGACAGACGCTGGAATTTTACGAGAGTTCTTTTTCTGCAGGAGATGTGTATAAAAAAACAACACCCGATGTTCTTGCCACTTTTTTGAATGATAAGGAAATGATTAAAGAGGGTTACATCTTTCCCGAGGATACTGTTGTAACTGAGTATTTTGCAGAAAAAGAATCAAACGGAAATTATCCCGATTTATTGAATAAGGACGCAACAGAATATTATATTAAAATTACTCATGAAAAATATGCTGAATCTTTGAAAAATGAGCTTCCTGAAACCGTTACAGCCGTATTCACAGACGAGCCTAAAGCACCTGCAGGAGCTTTTAATAA
>JAZRQL010000017.1:0-69066 GCA_045649725.1 Clostridia bacterium
AGGCTATAAGTGGTGGAATAGAAAAGAGCGGCCTTTTAAATCTTTGCAGAATGTATCTTAATAATCTTCTCGCTTTGAATACAAGATTTTTTGGAGTTCTTTCTATTGCTTTTGCCATAGGCTCAATAATCGGAACATTCATAGGCTATGGCGGAATAAATATTTTAATGGTTGTTTTAGGGATAGTTGGAATTTTACTTTCCCTTATTAATGTTAATATAAGCGACTTTTTAAAGAATTCTGCTCTTTTAAAGCTTGTTCTCTCTCTTCTTGGTGCAGAGACAAATTTTGATTTTTATGACGGTGAATACATAAAGGGCAAAGGAAGACTTGTCCTTATCGGAATTATAGGAGCAGTTTTTGGTATTGTTTGCGGAAGATTTGGAATGGTTCTTCTTGCACCACTTGCTATTATAGGAATAGGAGTGGGTATGTTGGCAGTATCAAAGCCTGTTTTTGCTGTGTGCCTCGTTCTTTTTGGTGCGCCTATCCTTCCTACAATGGTGGACGTTGGTCTTGTTTTGATGGCGGTTGCATCCCTCCTTATATATGCAGTAACTCATAAGGATTTTAAGTTTAAGTTTGACGGAATCGGATTTTTTATAATTATCTTTATTGCAGTATATTTAGTGGCAGGCCTTTCATCTTTTGCAATGATGAAGAGCTTGAGCATATGGCTTATATACTTTGCTTTTATGGCAATGTACTTTGTTATTATAAATACTGTTACATCTAAAAAGACACTTAATAATATGCTTGTTATTTTTGTGCTTTCAGGTTTGTTTGTATGTCTCTACGGAATTGCGCAGTACGTTTTCGGCTGGGATACAAATCAGGCCTGGATGGACGAGGAAATGTTTGAAGATATAAAGATGCGTATATATTCAACCCTTAATAATCCTAACGTTTTAGGTGAATATATCCTTCTTGTTCTTCCTGTTTCTATTGGTCTTATGTGGACAAAGAAGGAAGCATATTCAAAGATTTTATATGCAGGGATTTCTGCTGTAATGCTTGTTGCTTTAATCCTCACTTTCTCAAGAGGTTGCTGGATAGGTTTAATCATTGCGGCGGCTGTGTTTATAACCTTCGCGGCAGGAAAGCTTTGGGGGCTTTTGCTTGTTGCCCTCCCTGTTCTTCCTATGGTTCTTCCCGAAAGCATTATCAACAGATTTTTAAGTATCGGTGATATGAAGGATTCATCTACATCTTACCGAGTGTATATATGGATGGGATGCCTTGCTATGATTAAAGATTTCTGGCTTTCAGGTATCGGTATGGGGCAGGAAGCCTTCACACAGGTTTATCCATTCTATTCATATAACGGAATTGTAGCGCCTCATTCACATAATTTGTTTTTACAGATTCTTGTTGAATCAGGAATTTCAGGCATAGTGGTGTTCCTTGTTATAATGGTTCTGTTCTTACGCAGAATTATGACAGGATATCAGGTAGGTGGCAAGGGTGATACATTATCAACTCTTATGACAGCAATAACTGCAGGCGTTTGCGGATTTTTGGTTCAGGGAATGTTTGATAACTGTTTCTATAATTACAGAGTAATGCTTGTTTTCTGGTGCGTAATAGCTCTTGGCAGAGCTTGTGTATATGTTGCAAAGCAAGGGAGTGAAGATAATCTATGATAAAAGTAATAGAAGTTTCCTCTGACTCCAACATAGGTGGAGCGGGAAAGTGCATTTTAACATTCCTTAAAAATTTTGACAGAGAAAAGTTTGACGTATCCGTTGTTCTGCCTGAAGGAAGTTTGTTAACTCCTGAGGCAGAGGCTCTTGGAGTTAAGGTGTATGAGGTAAAACACCTTGCGGAAAAGTCTTTAGATGTAAAGGCTATAGATGTTCTTAAAAAGCTTTTTAAGGAGCTTAAGCCTGATGTGGTGCATACTCATGCAAGTATGTCAGCGAGGATTGCGGCAAAGCTTTTAAATATAAAAGTTGTTTATACAAGGCACAGCGTTTTCCCACCATCAAAGCTTATATCAAAGTTTCCGGGAAAGCTGATAAACGGAATAGTAAATAACAGCACCGCTGATAAAATTATAGCAGTTGCAGAAGCGGCAAAGGATAACCTGACTATGACAGGGGTATCGGAAAAGAAGATTTCTGTTATCTTAAACGGAGTAGAAACTCTTATTCCATACAGCGCAGAAAAGGTTGCAGAGATAAAACGCGAATATGGTATAAACGATGATGAAAAGGTTGCTGTTATGGCGGCGCGTCTTAACGAAGTAAAGGGTCATAAGTATTTTGTTGAGGCGGCAAAATACTTAAAGGACAAAGGGATAAAGTTTAAATTCCTTATAGCAGGAACAGGAGGTGAAGAGGAGAACATCAAAAAGCAGATAAAAGATATGAACCTTGAAAACGAGGTTAAGCTTTTAGGATTTTTAAGCGATGTAGATCCTCTTATGAATATTATGGATGTTCAGGTTAATTGTTCTTTCGGAACAGAGGCAACAAGCCTTGCTCTTCTTGAAGGAATGAGCCTTGGAAAGCCTGCAGTAGTAACAGACTTCGGTGGCAACCCGGGGGTTATAACAGACGGAGTAAACGGATATCTTACCCCTACTCATAAGGGAAAGGCAACAGCTGAATGTTTAGAAAAGCTTTTCTGCGATAGTGAGTTATACGAAAAAATGAGTAAGGAATGCAAAAAAATATATAATGAAAAGTTTACAGCAGTTGTAAACACAAGAAACATTGAAGATGTTTACAAAGAAGTGCTTAAAAAACAGAAAGGAAACGATTAACGTGAAAAATCACGTTAATTGATTTAATTGCCCGTGCGAAATTTTCGCCTTTGGCGAAACGCACATGGGCGTAATATCCATTATACGCCTTATCCGCCCACGATAAGCGTTTTGGATAATTTTATCTACTATTTGTGGGCAGAAAGGCTATGGATATTAATATGAAGGGTGAGAAAAAGTTCAGATTTAACGGAATGGATATATTTATTGTAATCATTCTGGCAGTTGTTATAGCGGCAGGTGCGTATTTCCTTTTTGGAAGAGATGCATCTTCTGTAAATGTAGAACAAAACGTAAACGTTCGTTTTGCAATAGAGCTTACCGGAAAAGAAGCAGGCTATGAGAATGCCATATGCCAAGGGGATATAGTTCTTGTTGGTGAAAAGGATAAGATGAGAACAACCATCGAAAAGGTAGAGGTTCTTCCTGCAAAAACTACAGGCTACGATATATTAGACGGAAGAGTTTTAAGAGCAGAAGTTCCTATGTATAACGATATAAAGGTAACTCTTGTTGGAACGGGAGTTGAAAATGAGGAAGCTATAAAGATAAACGATATTCCTGTAAGAATAGGTCAGAACCTTGCGGCATTCGGTAAGGGATGGTCAAGCACAGGATACGTTGTAGGCCTTGAAACCGTAGCTGAATAGTTTAAAAGGATGGTGTAAAAATGATTAATAAAGACGGAAAATTATTTGGAAAAATAAGTATTGTAGATATTGCTGTTGTTTTGATTATCCTTATACTTGGTTTTGGTATTTACGCAAAGTTTTCAGGTCAGTCAGGGGCGGTTGTGTCTTCATCGGAAAAAATAGAATGTACGTTTCTTGTTAAAAACGTAAGAAATTACACAGCAGATGCTCTTGATAAAAAGGGCGCTTTGTATGACAAGGTGTCAAAAGAATATATAGGAGATATTACAAAGGTAGTAGTAAAAGAGGGTTTATATCAGGTTAATATGGCTGACGGAAGCTTTAAGCAGATTGTTCCTGAAGAAAGATATAATGTTTATGTTACAGTTGAGTTTTCAGGCAAAGCCAGCGATAACGGATTTTACACAGCGGCTAATAAGTATTTAGGCGCAGGAACATCTGCTATGATTACTACAAAGTATGCAGAGTGTGAATCAACAGTATATTCAATAGATAAGGCGAAATAAGGCGGTGGATTTGTATGTTCATAGCTGACGGATGGAAGGATTATGAAATTCTTGACTGTTCTGATGGCGAAAAGCTTGAACGTTGGGGCAATAAGGTTTTAGTCAGACCTGACCCGCAGATAGTGTGGAGAAGCCCTAAAAATGCGACAGAGTGGAAAACAGCTGACGCAAGATATAACAGAAGCAAAACAGGTGGCGGAAGCTGGCAGAACTTTAAAAAGCTTCCTGACTCATGGAAAATAAATTATAAAAACTTAACCTTTGGTGTAAAGCCTATGGGATTTAAGCACACAGGCTTATTCCCTGAACAGGCGGCAAACTGGGACTGGTTTTCTGAAATCATTAAAAATGAAAAGGGCAGAGAAATAAACGTTTTAAACCTCTTTGCATACACAGGCGGAGCAACCATTGCGGCGGCAGCTGCAGGGGCGAAGGTTTGTCATGTTGATGCGGCAAAGGGTATGGTTTCATGGGCAAAGGAAAATGCCGCTCTTTCAGGGCTTTCAGATCATCCTATAAGATACATAGTCGATGACGTTAAAAAGTTTGCAGAAAGAGAGCTTCGCAGAGGCCATAAATATGACGGAATAATAATGGACCCACCATCATACGGAAGAGGTCCAAACGGAGAGGTCTGGAAGATAGAGGACGAGATATTTGACTTAATCGAGCTTTGCGTAAAGCTTTTGAGCGATAAACCTTTATTCTTCCTTGTTAATTCATACACTACAGGTTTATCAGGTAGCGTTATGAAAAATATATGCTCTCTTACAATAAAAGAAAAATTTGGTGGATTTATTACAGCAGATGAGGTTGGCTTGCCTATAAGAAACAGTAGTATTGTTCTCCCTTGCGGATACAGTACACGTTGGCAAAGCAAATAATTTAGACGAGGATTTTTTAAAATGGATACTATTATAAAAACCCAGAACTTATTTTTTGATTTTACAGATGAAGAAACAGGCAAAGTTTTAAATGTTTTAAAAGATGTTTCCATAGAAGTGAAAAAAGGAGAGTTTTTAGCTATTCTCGGCCATAACGGTTCGGGGAAGTCTACCCTTGCCAAGCATTTTAATGCTATATATACACCGGTATCAGGAAAAGTATATGTGGATGGCATTGATACATCGGATGAAGAAAACCTCTATAAAATAAGAAGAATGGTGGGAATGGTATTCCAGAATCCTGACAACCAGATGGTTGCAAATATTGTTGAAGACGATGTAGCTTTTGCACCTGAAAATTTAGGCGTTCCAAGGGAAGAAATAAGAGAGAGGGTTGACAGAGCATTAGAAATCGTTAAAATGGGCGAGTTTAAAAAGCACGCACCACATATGCTTTCAGGTGGACAGAAGCAAAGGGTTGCAATAGCAGGGGTTCTTGCTATGGAACCTGAAATTCTTGTTCTTGATGAGCCTACAGCTATGCTTGACCCTAACGGAAGAGCCGAGGTTATTGAAACAATAAAGTGGCTTAATAAGGAAAAGGGAATGACCATTGTTTTGATTACTCATTATATGGATGAAGCTGTTCAGGCAGACAGAGTTATCGTAATCGATGACGGAAACGTTGAAATGACAGGGAATCCATATGAAGTTTTTTCTCAGGTAGAAAGGCTTAAAAAACTTGGGCTTGACGTTCCCCAGGCAACAGAGCTTGCATATCTTTTAGGGGAAAGCGGATTTGATATAGGAACAAACGTGCTAACAGTTTCAGAATGTGTGGACAGTATAGAAAGGCTGGGAATAGCAAATGATTAAGCTTAAAAATGTCAGCTATACCTATGGTAAGGGTGGCCCGTTTGAAAAGACGGCGCTTAACAATATTAATATAGACATAAAGCAGGGTGAATTTATCGGACTTATCGGGCATACGGGTTCAGGAAAATCCACTCTTATTCAGTTGCTTAACGGTCTTATAAAGCCTGATGAGGGAAATGTTATTATAGACGGAACAGATATAACAGAAAAAGGGGTTAAGATAAGAGATATCCGCTTTAAGGTGGGTCTTGTTATGCAGTACCCCGAGTATCAGCTGTTTGAAGAAACTGTTATAAAAGACATTTCTTTCGGACCTGCCAATATGGGTCTTTCTGATAAAGAAGTAAGGGAAAGGGCCGAGTATGCGGCGAATTTAGTTGGGATAACAGAAAAGTTTTATGAAAAGTCTCCTTTTGAGTTGTCAGGGGGACAGAAAAGACGTGTTGCCATAGCGGGAATCCTTGCTATGGAGCCGAAGATTCTTATTCTGGACGAGCCTACCGCAGGCCTTGACCCAGCGGGAAGAGATGAAATCCTTTATAAGATACGTGATATGCATAAAAGGATGAACTTAACTGTTGTTCTTGTATCTCACAGTATGGAGGATGTTGCAAAGCTTGCAGACAGAATTCTCGTTATGAATAAGGGTAATGTTGAAATGTTTGACACACCTCACAACGTATTTAAGTGCGGTGAAAGATTATCCGAAATTGGCTTGAGTGTTCCGCAGATTACAAAGATAACAGATGAATTAAGAAAAAAAGGTATGCCTTTAAAAGACGGAATTTATACAGTAGAAGATGCTGTTCATTGTATAAAAGAAGCGCTTAAGGAGGGGAAGATATGTTAAAGGATATAACATTGGGTCAGTACTTCCCCGGAGAGACAGTTATTCATAAAACAGACCCAAGAACAAAGATTTTAATTGTTATTGCATATATTGCAATAACCTTTTGCGTAAGCAGTCTTTTAGGGTATGTTGCTTTGGCAGCATTTGTTGCCCTTTGTATATGGCTTTCAAAAATACCTGTTTCCTATGTGTTAAAGGGAATAAAACCTATTATTGCGTTTATTATAATAACAGCTCTCTTTAACCTGTTTTTAACAAGCGGAGAGGTTATATGGCAATGGGGATTTTTAAAGATAACCTATGAGGGAATACGTTTTGCTGTGTTTATGGTTTTAAGGCTGACATTCTTGATTTTAGGAACAACCCTTATGACCCTCACCACATCACCTATTTCTCTTACAGACGGAATGGAAGCCCTTTTAAAGCCTTTTACAAAAATCGGTCTTCCTGCCCACGAGCTTGCAATGATGATGTCTATTGCTTTAAGGTTTATCCCTACGTTGATGGAAGAAACCGAAAAGATAATGAAGGCACAGGCGGCAAGGGGTGCTGATATAGAAAACGGTAGTATCATAAAAAGAGCAAAGGCTATGGTTCCTGTTTTGATACCTTTATTTGTAAGCGCGTTCAGGCGTGCAGATGAACTTGCAACTGCAATGGAATGCAGATGCTATGGAGTAACAGAAAAAAGAACAAGCCTTCACGAACTTAAGTTCAGAAAAAGAGATTTGGGCGCAGGGATTTCTGTGCTTATACTCGCAGGTGTTATTGTGATTATAAATATATTCTTTAAAATTTAGCATTGAAAGGGAATGTCTTATGAAGAACATTGCTATGAGGCTTATGTACGACGGTACAAATTACCACGGATGGCAATATCAGAATAACGGAATAACTGTACAGCAGACAGTTGAAGAAGCCTTAAGTGCCCTTACGGGAGAGGAGATAAAGGTTACCGGATGCAGTCGTACTGATGCAGGAGTTCACGCCCTTGACTATGTTCTTAATTTTAAATCGAATACAAATATCCCTGCAGAAAAGCTTCCTTATGCGCTAAATTACAGATTAAATACCGATATAACAGCGGTTGAAGCCTGGGAAGTTGAGGATGACTTCAGTGCGAGGTTTTCTTCAAAGGGCAAAAGATATATATACAGAATATGGAACGGAAGAATGCGAAATCCTTTTTATAAGGGATACAGCTGGTATCTTCCGTATAAACTGAATAAGGAAAAGATGATAGAGTCCGCAGAGCATTTTAAAGGGAAGCACGATTTTTCTGCTTTTATGGCGGCAGGCGGAAGCCAGAAAACTACCGTCAGAAATATAAGAGAATGCTTTGTGGAAGTAGACGGAGACTTAATCGAGGTTACGGTAGAGGCAGATGCTTTTCTCTATAATATGGTAAGAATAATAACGGGAACTATTGTTGAGGTAGGTCTTGGAAGAATAGAGGCGGAGGATATTCCCCGTATAATAGAAACAGGGGACAGGACCCTAAGCGGTCTCACTGCGCCACCGGAAGGATTGTTTCTTAAAAAAGTATATTACTGATAAACAGAAAGGGAGAGTCGGTTTTATATGAAAAACAAATATTTGGAAAAAATGTCGGACTTTTATAAAGAAAAGGTAAAGCCGGCAGTCTTGAATATTTTAAATAAACCAGCAGTATTGAGAACAGGAAAAAGAAAGATTACATACTATCCATTTAAAATTTTAGGGGCAATACTTTGCTTTATAGTTTGTATATCCCTTATTGCATCGGTTTTTTCTGCTTTTGCAGGGCATAAGGATATAGATGTTTCCTTTGAATATGGAACTGTTTATAAAGCTATGAATATTGGGAATGATATTCTTATATATAATAATAAAAACGTTAAGGCTGTTAACGATAAGGGAAAGACTCTGTGGCAGATAAACGAAACCCTGTCAGAACCTTTGTCTGATGTTGGCGGAAAGTATTATCTTCTTATGGACCTTGCGGGAAATCATTATGCAAAAAGCTTTAAAAACGGAAAAATTGTTAATGAATATGCTATTGACAACGATATAATATCAGGGAAGATAACAAAAAAAGGTTATGCGGCTTTTGCAACAGATACTGACGGATATAAGGGAAAGGTTTCTCTCTATAATAAGCGAGGCAGAGAAATTTATGTGTGGAACAGCGGAAGCGGATATATCACAGACATAGATATAACGGATAACGGAAGATATTTGGCAGTTGCACAGCTTTTAACAGAAGAAAGCGTTGTTAACGGACGAGTTCAGATAATCGATACAGGCAGAGGAGAGGTTATATCATCAATAGAAAGAAGCGGAGAAGCAGTTGTTGAGGTAAAATATAACTCTGCCGACAGCCTTATTGTTGTTACAGATAATTGCATTGCAGAATACAACAAAAGAGGAAAAGAGAAGTTTTCAATATCTTTAGATGGCAAAGATGCAAAATACTATGATATAGACAGCGACAAGCTCATAGGAATAAACGTTATGGACAACAGAGGAAACTCTGTTCTTGAGCTTTATAATATGTCAGGAAAGCTTAAGGGAACTTACGTTGCAACAGGAGATATTCATGCCTTTTCAATACAGGGCAAAAGGGCTGTTGTAGTTGAGCAAAGAGGCGTAGTTCGTGTTAATGGCAGAGGAAAAGAACGTGAGGTTTGCAATATAGATCACGACGTTAAGGATATAGGATACTTTGCGAATGGGAAAAAAGCCTTGATAATAGGCGCGTCAAATGCAGAAATTATATCTGTAAAATAGGTTTAAAGGATGTGTTCTTGTGGGGTATAATATTATAGATGTTATAGTTGTGGTTGCTTTGGCAGTCTTTACGGTTTTCGGGTTGAAAAAAGGCTTTGTCGGAAACCTTGTTGGTTTTATATCCCTTATTGCATCTGTTATATTAGCCTGGATTTTATATCCTGTTATAGCAGATATGCTTATGGGCCTTGGTATAAGAGATTATGTCTATAATATTGTTTTACAGAAGATAAACCCTGACAGCGCGCTGAATCTTGAGATGATACCTGAATTTTTGCAGAGTTCTGTCAAAAGCGGAACGGAAGCGGCTGCGATTCAGGTAACAAGCAGCATAACAGATATAATACTTAATATTTTAGCTTTTTTAATTGTTTTAATCGTTTCAAGAATTATTATATTTGTTGCTGAAAAAGTTCTTAAAATTGCAGTTAAACTCCCTATTTTAAATGGAATTAACAGACTTTTAGGAGCTTTAACGGGCCTTTTAAAAGGCGTTATAATTATCTACATAATAGGAATGATAGCCTTTATGGTTTATCCTGTGGGCAAAGAAAATAATATGGTAAAAGATTCATATTTTGTGGAGAAAATGTATAATAATAATCCGGTAGTAAACAGCATAATTAAGGAAGAGCAGTTGAAAATCGAGCAAAATGGAGAATTGTAATGAATATAGCTGAAATGAAAATAAGTGAGCTTCGAGAAGAGGCAAAAAAACTTAATATAGAGGGAACAGGAAAGCTTAAAAAGCAGGAGCTTGTTGATGCAATTTTAAGTAAGCAGAATGAAAAAGATAAGAATAAATCCGGAGAAGCTACAAAAACTAAAACAGAAGAAGGTAAAACCGAGGGAGAATACAGCGACCCCGTAAGAAAAACCAATTTAATGAGCGGTGTTTTAGAGATTATGGCTGACGGATATGGTTTCCTTCGCAGCGACAATTATCAGTCAGGGGAAAACGATGTATACGTTCATCAAAATCTTATCAGAAGATTTAACTTAAAAACCGGGGATTTTATTATAGGAAATTCCCGAATGCAGCACGAAGGCGAAAAATATCAGGCGCTTTTATATGTTCAAAGCGTAAACGGTGACCCTATTGATGTAGCTATAAAAAGAAAGCCATTTGATGAGCTTACCCCTGTATATCCAACAGAGAGGTTAAGGTTAGAGCGAGGAAATAACGACTTTTCTGTCCGCCTTATAGACCTTATATGTCCTGTAGGAAAGGGGCAAAGAGGAATTATTGTTGCACCTCCTAAAGCAGGAAAGACAACGATTTTAAAAAGTATTGCAAACAGTATAACAGAAAACAACCCTGAAGTTTCGCTTATCGTTTTATTGATAGATGAAAGACCTGAAGAGGTTACCGATATGCAAAGAAGCATAAAGGGGGATGTTATATTCTCTACCTTTGACGAAGAACCGCAAAATCACGCAAAGGTTGCGGAAATTGTTTTGGAGAGAGCAAAAAGGCTTGTTGAACATAAAAAAGATGTTGTTATATTGTTAGACAGTATAACAAGATTGTCAAGAGCATATAACCTTGTGGTAGCCCCTACGGGAAGAACCTTGTCAGGTGGCCTTGACCCGGGAGCTTTATATAAGCCAAAAAGATTTTTTGGTGCGGCGAGAAATGTAGAAGAAGGCGGAAGCCTTACGATTCTTGCAACTGCTCTTATAGAAACAGGAAGCAGAATGGATGACGTTATTTTTGAAGAATTCAAGGGAACGGGCAATATGGAGGTTCATCTTGACAGAAGGCTTCAGGAAAAGAGAATATTTCCTGCTATTGATATAAGCAAGTCAGGAACAAGAAAGGAAGAACTTTTACTTACCCGTGATGAGCTTGAAACAATGTGGAAAATAAGAAGAGCATTCTCTGACAGATCTCCGCTTGAGGTTACAGAGAATATTATAAGCTGGATGATAAAAACAAAGACCAATAAAGACTTTGTTGAAAACAGCGGAAAGGTATTTGAGGGATATGATAAGAAAAATCAGTAAGGTATTAGCTATGCTTCTGGCGTTGGTGCTTATGTCAGGATATATGACTGCTTTTGCAGATACAAGCAAGGCTCCTGCGTGGTTTCAGCAGGCAACCGGGGAAACCGTTCCTGAACTTACCGAAGAAGAAATAGCAAAAGAGCAGGAACTTGAAAAATGGAGAGAGGAAAAAAAGAACGTGAAAGTTCCTATCCTCTTATATCATCATATAACAAATGATGAATTCAGTAAGGAAAATGCTATCTCCCTGATATCTCCTGAAGATTTCAGACTTCATATGACTGCTATAAAAGCAAACTTCAACCCAATAAGCTTAAGACAGTATTGTGAATATGTTTTATGTGATGACGGTAGTGTTACTATTCCTAAAAACCCTATTATTGTGACCTTTGATGACGGATATTTAAGTAATTATGAGCTTGGCTTCCCTATTTTAAAGGAACTTAATATCCCTGCTACTATATTTATTGTAACAGATACAGTAGGTGCGGTTGCAGGTGAGGGAAAGGTTAATTACTCTCATTTTACATGGGAACAGGCAAAGGAAATGGAAGAGAGCGGCCTTATTGATATTCAGTCACATACAGTATCTCACAAGAAGACTGATGAGCTGGCTTTTGAAAAACAAATTTTAGAAATAAGAAAGTCAAAATATGATATTGAAAAGAATATGGGAAAAGCTTGTGATATGATAGCATATCCTTACGGAAACTATAACGAAGGTCTTAAAAATATTGCAAAACGTTCAGGGTACGGAGTTCAGCTTCTTGTTGACGACAGAACGTCAGAAGAGGATTATGACGTAAACGTTCCGAGCGAGGGAGTAGAGAATCTTACGAGAATGACTATTGCCGGGAATATGGGAAATGTAAACGTTATAGAAATCATTAGAAAAACCATTAACAAAAAGAAGATAAAATAAAAAATTACACCCGGCTGCTTTCGCGGACGGGTGTTTTTGTTTGAAGAAAATAATAGAATTTTATAAGGAGATGACATTAACTGCCATATCCTTATGAAATCCTTTTTTAAAAGTTTTAGAGCTCTTCTTCAGGAGCATCTGCAACTTCCTGATACTTTGCGAGAATACTGCTGTGGAGTAATTCGCGAGTTTCAGCATTGATTGGATGTGCAATATCCTTAAATTCTCCTTCTGGAGTCTTACGGCTTGGCATAGCAATAAAGAGCTTGTTCTGACCTTCGATAACTTTAATGTCATGAATAACAAATGCGTCATCAAAAGTAACAGACACAACAGCCTTCATTCTGCCCTCCGATGTTATTTTGCGAACCCTGATGTCTGTAATGTTCATAATAAAACCTCCTAACCACATAAATGTGGCATATGTAAAATTAATTATTTTTCATAAATTTTAAAAAACCGCATAAAATAATTTGCCCAAGATATTGAAAAGTATGATGTTTTATGATAAAATAACATTAACTTTTAATGGAAAAATAAATTAGCGGAAAGAAGGCAGAAAAATGAATAGATTTCAAATGTCAGACCTTCCAGAAGGTGCCCAGATTCATATGATAGGCATTGGCGGGATAAGTATGAGCGGAATTGCTGAAATACTTATTTATCTTGGATATAAAGTATCCGGTTCAGACGTGTGCGAGTCAGACCTGATAAAAGAACTTAAGACAAAGGGTGCAGAAATATATATAGGTCAGCGAGGTGAGAATATAAAATCGCCTGATTTAGTTTGTTATACCGCGGCTATTGCCAAAAATAATCCTGAACTTACAGCGGCGCGCTCTCTTGGTATCAAAACCATTGAAAGAGCGGAGCTTCTTGGAGCTATAATGGAACTTTACAAATATCCTCTTGCCGTTGCGGGAACACACGGAAAAACCACCGTTACTTCAATGTTGTCACTGGTGCTTTTAAAAGCAAACACAGATCCGACAATATTGGTTGGTGGTGAGCTTCCGCAGATAGGCGGGAATTACCGAATAGGTAAAACCGATTACCTCTCTTTTGAGGCCTGCGAATATGTTGAAAGCTTTCTACACTTCAAGCCGTTTTTGTCTATAATAACAAATGTTGAAGAGGACCACTTAGATTATTTTAGTGGTATTAAACACATTATATCATCTTTTGAAAAATTTGCAAGCCTTACATCACCTCTTGGGTGCAATATTGTTTGTTCTGACGATAAATACACAGGTGCGGTTGTGCAAAATGTTCACAAAAAACTGATAAAATATGGCATTGATGATGTAAATGCAGATTTTACCGCTGAAAATATAGAGTATTCGGAGGATGGATGTGCCACTTTTGATGTGATAAAGAGGGGTGAAAAGCTTGTAAAAATAAGCTTAAGTGTTCCTGGAAGACATAACGTTTTAAACGCTTTGGGGGTTACTGCTGCGGCTGACTTTTTAGGTCTTTCAATGGATGCTGTTAAAGAGGGGCTTTTTGAATTTGGCGGAACAAAACGCCGCTTCCAGAAAATAGGATTTGTTAACGGTTGTGAGATTATAGATGACTATGCGCATCACCCAACAGAAATAAAAGCAACAATAGAAACTGCAAAGAAGAAGAACAAGAATGTTTGTGTTGTGTTTCAGCCTCATACCTATTCAAGAACACTTACATTGCTTGACGGTTTTGCAGAAACCTTAAGCCTTGCAGACAGAGTTATGATATGCGATATCTTCCCTGCAAGAGAAGAATATGACGGAAAAATCCATTCCTGCGACTTGGCTCTTAAAATAAAAGATGCGGTTTATATAAACGATATGAAGGCAATGGAAAGATATTTAAAAACACATCTTACAGCTGATGATCTGCTCATCACTATGGGAGCTGGAGATGTGTATAAGATAGGATATAATCTTTCAGAAGATTAGGCGGATGATTTTATGAAAAAAGGACTTGTTATGGAAGGCGGCGCTATGCGCGGAATGTTTACTGCAGGCGTTACTGATGTCTTAATGGAAAACAACATTGAGTTTGATGGGGCAGCAGGAACATCAGCAGGGGCGGCTTTTGGTTGCAACTATAAGTCAAAGCAAATAGGAAGAACAATAAGATACAATAAAAAGTATTGCAGAGATAAAAGGTTTGTAAGCATACGTTCCCTTATTATGACAGGGGACTTATATGGCAGAGATTTCAGTTACAGACAGCTCCCTGAGATACTTGACCCATTTGATTATGAAACTTTTGCAAAAAATCCTATGGAGTTTTATACAGTAAGCACGGATGTAGAAACAGGTAAGGCTGTCTATCATAAATGTACTGACGGGCGTCAGGCAGACCTTGAGTGGATAAGGGCATCTGCGTCTTTGCCTCTTATGGCGAACATCGTAGAGATAGACGGAAAGAAGATGTTAGACGGAGGAGTTGCTGATTCTGTTGCTCTTAAATTTATGGAGAGCATAGGATATGATAAAAACCTTGTTATACTCACCCAACCAAAAGGTTATGAAAAAAAGCCTAACAAGTTTTTGCCTTTAATAAAAATCAAGTACAGAAAATATCCCAAATTTATAGAAGCGGTAAGAAAAAGACATACTGTTTATAACGAGGGTATCAGCTACATAGAAAAAAGAGAAGAAGAGGGAAAAGTTTTTGTTATACGCCCTGATGAGAGTTTAGGAATAGGGGCGGCAGAGAAAAACCCTGACGTGCTTGAAAGAGTTTATCAAATCGGCAGAAAGACAGCTGAAAAGAACCTTGAGAGATTTAAGAAGTGGTTGTCTGACTAACTTTCGTAACAACATTGTAATTTGATATTTCGTGAAATCTGTGGTATAATGATTTAGTCTGTGATGAAAATAATGGACGTGAAAATTGTTATGAATTAACTTGAGAGTATATTCATAATCATTAATAAGGACAACTTATTAACGAAAGGAATGATTACTTATGAGAAACAGAGGCTTTATACTTAAGTTTATGGCGCTTATGCTATGTGCCGCAATATCAATAGGGGTGTTCTATACTCCTGCAATGAATGAAGCACAGGCGGCAGGCAACGAAGAGCTTCGCGGCGTTTGGGTATCCACAGTTGCAAACATTGACTATCCGTCAAAGGCAACTACCGATGCAAACGCTCTTAAAAATGAGCTTGACGTGATACTTGATAACTGCAAGGATATGGGCTTTAATGCAGTATTCTTACAGGTAAGACCATGCGGAGATGCTTTTTATAATTCAGCTATATTCCCATGGTCAAAGTATTTAACCGGAACACAGGGTGTTGCACCAAGTGATGGATTTGACCCTCTTGCATACGCGGTAGAGGGGGCCCACGAAAGAGGAATGCAACTTCACGCGTGGATTAACCCTTACAGAATTACAAATTCAGGGTCAGATAACGGAAAACTTTCTGTAAACAACCCTGCTTTAATTAATCCTGAACTCGTGCTTACAGACGGAAACGGTAAGATGTATTATAATCCCGGTGACAGTAAGTCTATCGAGCTTATTGTAAACGGTGCCGCTGAAATAGTTGAAAATTATGACGTTGACGGACTTCATATGGATGATTATTTCTATCCTGACGGAAGCTTTAACGATGAAACAACATATTCATTCTACAAGGATGAATATTCTGACATAGGCGACTGGCGCAGAGAAAATGTAAACAAGCTTGTGAGAACTCTTGATGAAAGACTTCATTCTATTAAGCCTGATATTCAGTTTGGTATAAGTCCACGTGGTATTTGGGCAAACAAGAGCGAAATGGCAGAGGGAAGTGACACAAGAGGAAGCAGTTCATATTCAGATATCTATGCTGATTCAAGAGCTTGGGTTAAGAATGAGTGGGTTGACTATATTATGCCACAGCTTTACTGGAACATCGGTTATGAAATCGCTGACTACAGTATTTTATGCGACTGGTGGGCAGATGTTGTAAAGGGAACTGATGTAAAGCTTTATATCGGTGAAGGTGCATACAGAACAACATCAAGCACTCTTCCTGCATGGACAGGTGATGCGGGAACAAATGAGTTAAAGACCCATATCTTAAACGGTAGAGATAACGCTTATATTGGTGGATACTGTTGCTTTACATATAACGACTTCCTTGAAAACAATGCAATATACGAGCTTATGAAAGAGCTTAACGTTGAAGGGGCAACAGCGCCTGAGGGTGCTGTTCCGGCAGATAAGCCAAGCCTCCCTGAAATAAATGACGGAATGTCAAACGTTGAGGAAAAGCCATCAGGTGATAAGTATAAGAATAAGTTCACAGATATGAACGATTACTGGTGGGCTATGGATGCAGTAAATGAGCTTGCATCAAAGGGAGTTATAAAAGGCAGAAGCGAAACACAGTTTGATCCTGATGCTTATATAACAAGAGCGGATAATACTGTTCTGCTTTTAAGAGTTTTAGGTAAGACAGCTGACTTTAAGGATAACTTCAGCGATGTTTATCCAAACAAGTATTATTACAAAGAAATTGGTATGGCAAAGGCTTTAGGTATTGCAACAGGTGTAGGTAACAACTGCTTTGACCCTGATGCTTTAATAAAACGTCAGGATATGGCAACACTTGCTTACAGAGTTTTAAGCAGCGAAGGCGTTCTTACATCAATACCTAATACAACTGTTTTAAATAAATTCGCAGATAGCGACGAAATTTACTTCTATGCCCGCGAAGCAATTGCGGCTTGTGTTGACAAGGGGCTTATGAGCGGTTACGGTGACGGAACAATTAAGCCTAATGAATATGCAAGCAGAGTAGAAGTTGCCTTATTTATTTACAGAATTTCGAAATTAATTGGATAAACACTTGAAATTATTTACTTAATGTAATATAATCTAACTTAAGATAATATAAGAGAGGTTTTTAATTATGCTAAACACAGAAAAAACAATGGAAAAAATTGTGGCCTTATGTAAGGGCAGAGGATTTATATATCCTGGTTCTGAAATCTATGGAGGCCTTGCAAATACTTGGGATTACGGTCCTTTGGGTGTTGAATTCAAGAACAATGTTAAGCGCGCTTGGTGGAAAAAGTTCATTCAGGAAAGCCCATACAACGTAGGTCTTGACGCGGCTATCCTTATGAACCCTAAAACATGGGTTGCATCAGGTCACGTAGGCGGTTTTTCAGACCCTCTTATGGACTGTAAGGAATGTAAAGCTCGTTTCCGTGCAGATAAGCTTATTGAAGATGCTGCAGGAATTTCAGCTGACGGTTGGTCAGATGAAAAAATGAAGGAATATATCGAAGAAAACGACATAAAATGTCCTGAATGCGGAAAGCATAATTTTACAGATATCCGTAAGTTTAACCTTATGTTCAAGACTTTCCAGGGCGTTACAGAAGACAGTAAGAATGAAATCTATCTCCGTCCTGAAACTGCACAGGGTATCTTCGTAAACTTCAAGAGTGTTCAGCGTACATCAAGAAAGAAGATTCCTTTCGGTATCGGTCAGGTTGGTAAGTCATTCAGAAACGAAATTACTCCTGGTAACTTCACATTCAGAACACGTGAGTTTGAACAGATGGAACTTGAATTCTTCTGTAAGCCGGGAACTGATCTTGAATGGTTCAGCTACTGGAAGGATTACTGCAAGAACTTCCTTTTATCATTAGGTATCGCAGAAGAAAATATTAAGATGCGTGACCACGAACAGGAAGAGCTTTCTCACTACAGTAATGCAACAACTGATATTGAATTTATGTTCCCATTTGGTTGGGGTGAACTTTGGGGTATCGCTGACAGAACAGACTATGACTTAAAGCAGCATAGTGATTTCAGCGGTGAAAAGATGGAATATACTGACCCTGAAACAAACGAAAAGTATATCCCATACTGCGTAGAGCCATCACTCGGTGCTGACCGTGTTGCTCTTGCATTCTTGGTTGAAGCATATGACGAAGAAGTTATCGATGCCGAAAAGAACGATGTTCGTACAGTTATGCACTTCCATCCGGCACTCGCACCTATCAAGGCTGCTGTTTTACCACTTTCTAAAAAGCTTTCTGAAAAGGCAATGGAAGTATATCAGATGTTAGCTGCTGAATTTATGTGCGAATTTGACGAAGCTGGTAGTATCGGTAAGAGATACCGCAGACAGGACGAAATCGGTACACCTTTCTGTATCACATATGACTTTGAGTCAGAAGAAGACGAAAGCGTTACAATCCGTCACCGTGACTCTATGGAACAGGAAAGAGTTAAGATTTCTGAGCTTGTTAATTATATCAGAGACGGAATTAAATTCTAAGTTAAAAATGTGGAGCTGCTGCTAAACTAGCAGCAGCTCTATGTTAATTGGGAGATAGAAAATGGATGCTATAAAAGGACATAAAAAAGTTAAAAAGCTACTATGTGATACCTTTGAGAGCGGAAAAGTCGGACATGCATATATCTTTGAAGGTAAGGCAGGCGTAGGCAGGCTTTCTTTGGCTAAAGCCTTTGCTCAAATGGCATGCAAAAGTAAATTTACTGCAGAAAATAATCCCGATATAATTGTTGTTACAAATGAGCTTTATGACTCTAAAAAAACACAGACACAGGTTTTGGTTGATACAATCCGAAGTATGAAGGCGGATGTGTATATAAGGCCATATCTGTCAGAGAGAAAGTTTTATATTATCCCAAACGCAGACACGATGCAGGCACCTGCACAAAACAGTTTGCTTAAGGTTTTTGAAGAACCACCTGAATATTGTACTATTATATTAATAGCAGAAAATGCGAACTTATTTTTACAGACAATACGTTCCCGTGCGAATTTGATTAAAATTCCGCCCCTTTTGACTTCCGAGGTGGAAGAATATTTAAGGGAAGAAAAAGAGACAGACGAAAAGACCGCAAAGGCAGTTGCGGTTATGAGCGGAGGCTCAATAGGAAGAGCTTTGATGCTTCTTGATGAGGGAGAAGCGGCAGAGCTTCGTGATGAAATTATAAATCATCTTATGAAGCTTTTGGATAAGACCTATGTTTCTCTTTATGAATTTATTAAATTTTTAAAGCAGAACAAAGCCTCATTTGATATGATATGTCAGGTTATGGCTGAATGGTCATCCGATATTTTACATTTGAAAATAATTGAGAATTGTGATATAATAAATGCAGATAAAAAAGATGAACTTAAAAGGTTTGCATCTTTGGTTACAAGAGATACGGCATTAAAGCTTTCAGAGGTTATTACGAAATACTCTCTTGCCGTAAAAAGAAACACTAATTACCCCATTGCTGTTCAATCTATGGCGATGGAATATTGGGAGGAAATAAATGGTTGAGATTATAGGTGTGCGTTTTAATGACGCAGGTAAGATTTATTACTTCAGTCCTAAAGGACAGAGCATAAAATCAGGGATAAGTGTTCTTGTTGAAACATCAAGAGGCACAGAAATGGGCAGAGTTGTTGTTTCAAACAAGGAGGTTGACGATTCAGAGATTGTTCAGCCTCTTCGCGAGATTGTCCGTGTTGCCACAAAAGAAGATTTTAAACAGGTAGAAGAAAATAAGAATTTAGAAAAAGAAGCATATAAAATTGCAGTAGGGCAGATAAGAGAGCATAAAATAGATATGAAGCTTGTAGATGTTGAATATACATTTGACAGAAGCAAGATTTTATTCTACTTTACAGCAGACGGTAGAGTTGACTTCCGTGAGCTTGTTAAATCTCTTGCAAGTATATTCCATACAAGAATTGAACTTCGCCAGATAGGTGTGAGAGACGAAGCAAGGCAGATAGGAAGCTATGGTATCTGCGGAAGGTATCTCTGTTGCGGAACGTTTTTGGACGATTTCAGACCTGTTTCTATAAAAATGTCAAAAGAGCAGGGGTTGTCCTTAAACCCTGCTAAAATTTCAGGAACCTGCGGAAGACTTATGTGTTGCCTTCAGTATGAACAGAATGTTTATGAAGATATGCTTAAAAAGCTTCCTAAAAAGGGTGAAACAGTTGAAACCCCTGACGGCGTAGGTAAGGTTTTTGATGTTATGACCTTAAAGGGCGCTATCCGAGTTAAGTTTGAAATAGGTGATGGCTTTAAGTTTGAAAACTATAAGCTTGGAGATTTCAAGGTTATCGGTGGTGCATCTGTTCCTGAAGAGAATGACTATGAGACGGAAACTGAAGTTATAGCAGAAGAAACTGTTCAGCCGGAGGAAAAACATGAACAGCCGGCAAACAACAATAAAAAGAAAAAGAAGAACAGATATAAGAAGTTTAACAACAACAAAAAGCAGGCAATAAACCCATCGGGTGATGACCCTGAAGCAGAATAATTAAACGGAGTATCTCAAAAGAGATACTCCGTTTAATTATATATATGAAACTATTATATCAAGACATCCTTTAAAAACTACATTACCATAGTCGCAGGGGATAATAAAGTGGCTTCCTTTTTTTATGGGAATGTTATCAACAAAGCCATATCCATCAATAACAGAACCGTTTATAAGGCTGTGGTAATTGAGTGAATATTCTTCTGTTAAGGAAATCTTTTCCACCGTATAGTAAGGGCATCGGATAAGAGTTTCTTTTGTATAGCTGTCACCGATGCTTTTTTCTGAAGTGGTTTTACATTCCGTAAATGGAACAGTTACAACGTCAAGGGCTTTTTCTGTGTGAAGTTCCCTTGGAACTCCATTTTGCAGACGGTCATAGTCATAAACGCGATATGTGATAGCGCTGTTTTGCTGGGTTTCAAGGATTACAGCTCCGCCTTTTATTGCGTGAATGCATCCAGGGTCTGTCTGAAAGAAATCGCCTTTTTGGATTTTTATTTCACACAAAAGCTGATTCCAGTTATTGTCGGCTATCATTTTTTCTAATTCTTCTTTCGTTTCTGCATTATGGCCGATAATAATTGTGGCATCTTCTTCACAGTCTAAAACATACCAACATTCTGTTTTGCCGAGCGAACCGTTTTCATTTTCCTTTGCATATTCATCATCAGGATGAACCCGAATGCTTAAATCGTCTTTTGCGTCTATAATTTTAATGAGAAGAGGAAAGCTATCCCCACTTATATTGCCGAAAACATCGCGGTGGTTCTTCCATAAATCCATAAGGGTTTGTCCTTTGAAGCATCCGTTTGCAACGACAGAACTTCCGTTTTCGTGAGCACTTATTGCCCAGCATTCTCCGATGTTATCTCCCGGTATATCGTAACCGAAATCGGTTTTAAGTTTGTTTCCTCACCATAGCACCGATTTAAAGACGGGTACGAGGAAAATTAGTTCCTTTTTCATTTGGCTCTCCCCCGTATTTTGTTATAAAAGTATTATAATAAAAGCCATATAATTTTGCAACAGAAATAAATTTATGGTTTTGGCACGCTATGGCAAACTGCTCTTTAATAGAATATATAAAAAACATAAAGGAGGTTTTTTGTATGTCAAAAACAGTTTACAGTTTAAAGGATGTTCATGTTCAGGTGATAGATATATGGAATTTTAAGTTGAAAAGAGTGGTTAAAAAGAAAAGGGATATAGACGATATCAACTACGCTAACGCAGGGTATTTCGGGCTGACTGCAGGCGGAGGAACAATTCCCGTAGGAAATCTTGCCATAGACGGAAAGGTAGTAACAGAAGCGAAAACACAGGAAAGGTGGCTCAATACAGCAGGGAAAAAGCTTACAACGTTAATTATACATAATAATAACAAAGCAGAGTTTGTGATAACGGACAGCTTAAGTTCTGTGCCTGATGTAAAATACGCTATAAGCGGCATACCCATTATTCGAAATGGTTATAAGGTGTCTGTAGAAGATATAAAAAGAGAAGGCTATTTTGGAAGCGAATTATATGACACATGGCACGGGTTTATAGGGATAAGGGATAATCGCCTTGTTTATGTGGCGGCAAAGCTTGATTTTGAACTTATGGTGTATCTCTTGGAGGTTCTTGGAATAAAAGATGCTATTAAGTTAGATGGCGGAGGAAGCTTTATTCTCCATAACGGAGATTTTGAAGTTTCCACAAAGGAAAATCGAATAATTGATAATATTCTTGTGTGGAAGGGATAAGATTAAATCGTGTTCGCGGTGAGAAATAAATCCGGGTTATCGCTTTGCACCGGTCACCGTCGTGTGTCGTTTCTCTTTGGGTGCAGGGGAGGGATTTCTCGCAGGCGAGCCGTTTGCAACATCAACTCAGTCATCGCAAAGGATTGCTCGATTTCGTTGTGTTGCGGCACAACCCTCCGCACTCCCTTTATCTGCCACAGGCAGCGGTCGTTGCTCGGTTCCCCCGGCCTCTGGGTTATGATTTGATGTCGGGCTCATAACCCAAAAATCAGAAGTTTAAATCTCATCTACACAGAGAAAAGAAAAAACAACCATCTTACGATGATTGTTTCTCTTTTCTGGGTGCAGGGGAGGGATTTGAACCCCCGACCTCCGGGTTATGAGCCCGACGAGCTACCAAGCTGCTCTACCCTGCGATATTAAATTGGTGCCGGAGACCGGGGTCGAACCGGTACGGGAAAAAATCCCACAGGATTTTAAGTCCTGGGCGTCTGCCAGTTCCGCCACTCCGGCACATTTGCAATGTGGCGTATCAACAAAGCTTAACTATAATAACATATTATTTACTTGTTGTCAAGAGGTTTTTGAAAGAAAATGTGAATAAAAATTAATGTTTTTAAAGAAAATCCCTTCATATATTAAAATATATGGAGTTTTTATGAAAAAATTCTTGACATAAACAAAAATATGTGGTAGTATATGTCAGTAAAGCAGAAGTAAACCGCTTCTCCCCTCAGCTTATAGGCAAAAGGGCTTATCATTTATTATTTATTAATATGATTATTGCGGTGTGCTTTTGGTGCAGCCGTTTTTTTATTCGGCAAAGACTTTTTGGAGGTGTTTTCAATAGCAAAGCAGGATTTGATGATAAACGAAGAAATCAAAGATAAGGAAATCCGACTGATTGGTGCAGAGGGCGAACAGCTTGGTATCGTTTCCGCTGCTGAGGGTTTAAGACTTGCTGACGAGAGTAATCTTGATTTAGTTAAGATTGCGCCTCAGGCTAAACCGCCTGTGTGCAGAATCATGGATTACGGTAAGCACAAGTTTGAACTTGCAAAGCGTGAAAAGGAAAACCGTAAAAATCAGAAGGTCAGCAATGTTAAGGAGATAAGACTTACTCCTAATATTGATGAACACGATTTCAACACTAAATTAAATCAGGCAATCAAATTCTTAAATTCAGGGGATAAGGTTAAGGTTTCTGTCCGTTTCCGCGGTCGTGAAATCACCCACAGTTCTCTGGGTAAGGATCTGCTTGTCCGCTTCAAGGATGGCGTAGCTGATGCAGGTACGTCAGACAAGGATATTAAAATGGAAGGCAGAAATATGGCTATGGTTCTGTCACCTACAAAAGCGTAAACCAAAACAGTAATATGGAAGGAGAGAAAAATTATGCCTAAAATCAAGACACACAGAGGTGCTGCAAAGCGCTTTGGACTCACAAAGAGCGGTAAGGTTAAGAGAGCTAAGGCTTTCAGAAGCCACATTCTTAACAAGAAGACAACAAAGAGAAAGAGACAGCTCAGAAAGGGCGCATATCTTTCAGCTGCAAACGAGGCAACAATCAAGAGCATGATGCCTTACAAATAAGTCGAAAGGCTTTTAACCGAAAAAACAAGGAGGATAACTAATTATGGCAAGAGTAAAAGGCGCTATGAGAACACGCGCAAGACATAAGAAGATATTAAAGCTTGCAAAGGGCTACAGAGGAGCAAAGAGTAAGCTCTACAAGACAGCTAATCAGGCTGTTATGAAGTCTTTGTCTTATGCATACAGAGACAGAAAGGCAAAGAAGAGAGATTTCAGACAGCTTTGGATCGCTCGTATCAACGCTGCTGCTCGTATGAATGGCATCAGCTACAGCAAGTTTATGAACGGACTTAAGAATAAGGGTATCGAAATTAACAGAAAGATGCTTGCGGAAATCGCAGTATCAGACCCTGAAGCATTCAAGAGTCTTGTTGACCAAGTAAAATAAATGACTTCAAAGATTCTTCTGCGTGACTTTGTCATCGAGGAGAATCTTTTGTAGTCTAATGAAAAGATTATACAGAGTAGGTGTCTGCGCGTTGACCATTGGTCTGAAGTGCGGTTTGCACAGGGAGTTGGCAAGCTGACGAAGCATAAAGCACGGTGCAGATACCGCATCCCGCTGTTAAACACAACGAAATGCCTCTTTTGCTGTGTGAACAGTGACATAATAAGGAGGTATTTTTATGCAGAGTTTTATAGCTGCATTTGACGGTTCAATGGAAGCCTTAAAAGGCTCTCTCCGTCAGGCATTCGTGCCGATGAAATCATTTTTAGACATTTTTTTAAATCCTGTTTACGGGGTTGTTTTATCAGCTCTAATTTTTATCATTTTAATGGTTTTCAGCATAAAAAAGACAGGAAACGATTTTTCTAAAAAAATCAAAAGTCCAAAAGTTTTGGCTGTATGCGCTATGCTTATAGCCATAAATGTTATACTTGAGCTTTTTGCCCAGGATGTTACAGCGTTTATAAGGCTTAGCTTTTCATTTGTAACTATGCCTGTTGCGGCGATGGCTTTCGGCCCTGTGATAGCCTGCATTTTAGGTATGCTTCAGGATATAATCGGGCTTATAATAAGACCAACGGGAGCATGGCTTTTCGTGCTGACTATGAATGCAGGAATTGCAGGTATGATAGCTGGCCTTATTTTATACAAAAAAGAAGTGCGCTTGTGGAGAGTTCTTCTTTCTGAATTGCTAATAGTTTTAGTTGTTAACGTATTACTTAATTCTGCGGGGCTTGCACCAACAATAGGAAGCGGTCTTGCAGGGATATTACCTTCAAGAATTATAAAGAACTTATTGCTTTTGCCCTTGCAGGTTGCAATAGTTTACGGAATCTTAAAGGTAATCAAAAAAAGGGTAAAGCTTCTTTAGAAAATTACAGAAAGGCATTTTAGGTTATGATAAAGTTTATAACAAGTCATGATAATAAAGCATTAAAGCTTGTTCGTGCTCTTTCACAGAAGAAACAGCGCGAAAAGAACAGGCTATATTTTGCTGAAGGTGCCAGAATTTCAAAGGATGCAGTTACCTATATTAAAGACGACATCGATTTTTTGCTTATAACAAATGAATATTTAAGCGAAAATGAAGAATATATAAATGGTATAGAAAAAGACGGAATATGCGTATACGTAACAGACGATAAGCTTTTCCGCGAGGCTTGTGATACCGAAAACCCACAAGGGATAATGGCAGTTATAAAAATCCCTGAAAGAGATAGTTTAAATTTAAGCGCAGACTATATTCTTATTCTTGACGGAGTGTCAGAACCCGGAAATATGGGAACAATAATCCGTACAGCTGAGGCGGCAGGTATTAAGCAGATATGCCTGACAGAAGGTTGCGCAGATGTTTATAATCCAAAAACAGTAAGGGCGAGTATGAGCTCTGTTTTCAGAATGAGCTTTTGTAACATAAAGCCAACTGACATTGATGTTCTTAAAGAAGAAGGGTTTACTGTTGCGGCAACTGTTCTTGAAAACTCTGAGTCTATCGAAAGTGTAAAGATAGACGGAAAGAGAGCAGTTGTTATAGGAAGTGAAGCCCACGGGGTTTCAAAAGAGGTATCTGATAGAGCTCAAAAGAGAGTAAGGATAGATATGTTTGGCGAGATAGAGTCATTAAATGCGGCTGTTGCGGCAGGGATTGCCATGTATATCTTAAGACCATAGGCGAGGATTTTGAAATGAACGAAGATATTTTATGTAGGCTATGGCTTAACATTCTTTGCGGTCATAATCCGTCTACTGTGAATAAGATTATAAAGAATTTAGGCTCTGCCGATGAAATATACAATTCCGATGAGAAATATAAAAAGGCGGTAGCCAGCCTTTCTCTTACAATTAGGCTTAAGGCAAGACGTTCATTGGATAAAGCTATTGAGCTTTATGAATATTGTGAAAGAGAAGGAATAAGGATTTTATCTATAGATGATAAGAAATATCCTGATGGCTTAAAGGAAGTTTATGCTCCTCCACAGATTTTATATGTAAAGGGTCAGGACATAAACTTTAATAATTTGATTTGCATATCAATTGTTGGTTCAAGAAGCTGTTCTGAAAACGGAAAGAAGTTTGTAAGCAAGCTTTCATATGATCTTGCAAAAGCAGGGGTTTTGATAGTAAGCGGAATGGCTTTAGGGGCAGATGCCTCTGCTCACAGAGGTGCGTTAAATGCAGGGAATATGACTGTTGCTGTTTTAGCAGGCGGAGTTGACCTTGTATATCCGAAAGAAAATACAAATCTTTATAAGAAGATACTTTCATATGGCGCGGTTATCTCCGAAAGACCTCCGGGTACAATGGGAAAAAGAGAGTACTACCGCGAAAGAAACAGAATAATCACAGGGCTTTCAAAGGGCGTTGTGATAACAGAGGGAGAACTTAAAAGCGGAACAAAGCTTACAGCGGACTGGGCGATAAATTCAAACAGAGATTTGTATGCAGTTCCTAAAGCGCCCTTGGAAAAGGGTTCTGAATTACCTAATGCACTCATAAAGAACAGTGCGAAGCTGATAACTTCGGCTGAAGATATTTTAGAAGAATATATTTCTGTTTATCCAAAAGAGCTTAAGTATGGAATAGAATTGATAGATGAAGAGAGAGGCTCTCAAAAAGAGGAAATAACAGAAAATAAAAGTGACTTTAACAGGCTTGAGAATTTGCCGAAAGCTCCAAAACCTTCCTTTGACAGCTTTGATGATAATCAAAGAAAGGTGCTTCAGTATCTCTATGAAAAGGAAACTGAAATTCATATAGATGAGATTTCAAGGGATTTAAGCATTGATGTAACGGAGCTTAGTTTTATAATTATTCAGTTGCTTATGGCAGGAATGATTAAGGAGCATCCGGGAGAGAATTACTCATTAGCCTGATATAAATAAACAGATGTAAATCGGGAGGATAAGTTTATGGCCGAATCTAAGGCAAGTAAACAGAAAAAGAAGTTGGTAATAGTGGAGTCTCCTACCAAGGTAGAGTCCGTTAAAAAATATTTAGGCAGCGGATATGATATAGAAGCTACTATGGGACACGTGCGCGATTTACCAAAAAGTACATTTGGTATAGAAGTGGATAAAGATTTTGACCCTAACTATATTACAATCCGCGGTAAAGGCGATTTAATTGCAAAGCTTAAAAAGAAGGCGGCAAACGCTTCAAAAGTATATCTCGCAACTGACCCTGACCGCGAAGGTGAAGCTATATCATGGCACTTGTCAAACGTTCTTGGGATTGACCCTGAAAGTGACTGTCGTATAACCTTTAACGAGGTAACAAAGGATGTAGTCCGCGAAGCTGTTAAAGAGGCGCGCCCTATTGATATGAACCTTGTTGATGCACAGCAGACACGCCGAGTTCTTGACAGAATAGTTGGTTATCAGATAAGCCCTCTTCTCTGGAAGAAGATTAAAAAAGGCTTAAGTGCAGGTCGTGTTCAGTCTGTTGTTGTAAGACTTATAGTAGACAGAGAACGCGAAATAGAGGCTTTTGACCCTGAAGAATACTGGACAATAGATTTAAAGCTTACCAACGATAAAGGCAAGCTTCCGTTTAAAGCAAAGTTTTATGGAACAGCTGACGGAAAGAAGATGCCTTTATCTGACGAAACAACTGCAAAGAAGATATCAGAAGAGCTTGAAAAAGCTGAATATTCTGTTAAAAGCATCAGCCATAAGGAAACAAAGCGCAAAAGCGCTCCGCCTTTTACAACAAGTACTCTTCAGCAGGAGGCTTCAAGAAAGCTTAACTTTACCTCAAGACGTACAATGATGGCGGCACAGCAACTTTATGAAATGGGTTATATAACCTATATGAGAACTGACTCTTTGAGAGTTTCAGAGGTTGCACAGGCAGAGGCAAGGGAATTTATCAACGCAACTTACGGAAGCGAGTTTGTTCCTAAAACACCAAAGCAGTATCGTGCTAAAAAGAGCGCCCAGGATGCTCACGAAGCAATTAGACCAACAAGTGTAAATACTTCCTTTGAAAATCTTAAGGATAAGTTAAAGCCTGATTTATTTAAGCTTTACCGTCTTATCTGGCTTCGTTTTATGGCAAGCCAGATGACAGATGCCCTTCTTGATATGGTGTCTGTTGATATAAATGCAGATAAGTATCTTGTAAAAGCAACAGGAACAGACGTTAAGTTTATGGGCTTTATGACTTTATATGTAGAGGGTAAAGACGAAAACGAAGAAAAGGAGACAAAGCTTCCTTCTATGGAAGAGGGACAAAAGCTTCTCTTAAAGGAGCTTTTGTCACAGCAGCACTTTACGCAGCCACCCACAAGATACACAGAAGCATCTTTGGTTAAGGCTATGGAAGAAGAAGGTATCGGCAGACCGAGTACCTATGCGCCTACTATTGCAACTATTTCTGCAAGAGGTTACGTAGGCAGAGATGGTAAGTCATTATACCCTACAGAGCTTGGCTTTGTTGTTACCGATTTAATGAAAGAAAACTTTTCTGATATTGTTGATGTTGAGTTTACTGCTCATATGGAAGATGCAATAGAAGATATTGCAAGCGGTACAGAAAACTGGAAGAATATAATCAGAAAGTTCTATGGTCCGTTTAAGCTCACTCTTGATGAAGCAGAAAAAACAATAGGCAATATTGAGGTTAAGGATGAGGAATCTGATGTCGTATGCGATAAGTGCGGCAGAAAGATGGTATATAAGCAGGGTAGATTCGGAAAGTTTCTTGCTTGCCCGGGCTTCCCTGAATGCAGAAACACAAAGGCCATTGTTGAATCTATTTCGGCAAAGTGCCCTAAGTGTGGCGGTGAAGTTATATCCAAAAAGTCAAGAAAGGGCGGAATATTCTATGTTTGTAACAACTCGCCTGCTTGTGACTTTATTTCATGGAACGAGCCTACTGATGAAAAGTGTCCTGAATGCGGAAATTCACTTTTAAAGGTGAGAGCTTTCAGAGGAAGAGGCCCTGTTACATTAAAGTGTTATAACGAAGCTTGCGGATATGAGAGCAAGCCTACAAAAAAGAAGTAATTACAGGCGGGCTATGTCCCGCCTTTTTCCGTAAAAATAAAGGATGTGATAATATGGCAATAAAAATTATAGGAGCGGGTCTTGCAGGTTGTGAAGCGGCACATCAGGCGGCAAAGCTTGGAGCAGAGGTTATACTTTACGAAATGAAGCCCGATAAGAAATCTCCTGCTCATAAAAGCGATAACTTTGCAGAATTGGTATGCAGTAACTCTTTAAGAGCTGACGGAACTTTAAATGCAGTAGGCCTTTTAAAAGAGGAAATGAGACGTATGGATTCTCTTATTATGGAATGCGCAGACGCAACAAAAGTTCCTGCAGGTGGAGCATTAGCTGTTGACAGAGAAGGCTTTTCTCAAATGGTTACTGAAAAGATTAAGTCAAACCCCAATATCGAAGTAAGATACGAAGAAATCTCAAATATAGACACAGATGAATATACGATTATTGCGGCAGGACCTCTTGCATCTGATTCTATATCCGAAAGCATTAAGGAACTTACAGGAGGCGATGGACTTCACTTTTACGATGCGGCAGCTCCTATTGTATCATATGAGAGCATTGATATGACAAAGGCTTTCTGTGCCGCACGTTATGGCAAAGGCGGAGCGGATTATATTAACTGCCCGATGAATAAAGAAGAATATATGACCTTCTGGAAAGAACTTATATCCGCAGAGGCGGCGCCTGTTCATGGGGTAGATGACCCTAAAGTTTTTGAGGGTTGTATGCCAATAGAAATTATGGCATCAAGAGGGGAAGATACAATGAGATTTGGCCCTCTTAAGCCGGTGGGGCTTACTGACCCAAGGGATAACTCAAGACCATATGCGGTTGTTCAGTTAAGACGTGATAACAAAGACGGAACAATGTATAATATCGTTGGATTTCAGACCCATCTTAAGTTTGGCGAACAGAAGAGAGTTTTCTCTATGATACCGGGCCTTGAGAATGCTGAATTCGTGCGCTACGGTGTTATGCACAGAAATACCTATATAAATTCTCCAATGCTTTTGGATAATACATACAGAATGAAGAAATACCCTAAAATCTACTTTGCAGGCCAGATAACAGGGGTTGAGGGCTATGTTGAATCTGCGGCATCAGGTTTGCTTGCGGGAAGGTTTGCAGCCCTTTCAGAGCAGGGAAAAGAAGTGGTTCCATATACATCCGAAACAGCTATCGGCGCCCTTTCAACATATATATCAAATGAAAGCATTGTGGACTTTCAGCCGATGAACGTAAACTTTGGCATTATGAAAGACCTTGGGGTAAGAATAAAGGACAAAAAGCAGAAGGCGGAAATGTATGCAAACAGAAGCCTTGATATAATTGGTTGACAAAGACAAAAGCTTAATTTATAATAAACATAAGATTTATAACGTGGAGGTACATATGAAAAAGAAGGTAATTATTTCTATTATTTCCGTTATACTCATTCTTGGTATTATTGCTTGCGGAACAGTTATGTTCTATCGCCCTGCAAGGCTTTGGGTAAAGGATTTTTTAAGCTTTTTGGATTCTGAAAAGTTTGACTATAAAATATATTATCAGAATAACGAGATAGTTCACGATTACAGAGATCTGGACTTTGATAATTGCGATGTCCGTGAGATTCAGGTCAGCAAGGACAGAAAATATCTCATAAACCATTCCAGAGGATTTGCAATCGGTGCGCCAAGGGATACAGAGTTTGATTTTACCTGCGCACAGGAGTTTATCAAGGCAACATCTTCGGAATTTGATATGGTTATTACAAAAGAATATGCCCACGAAGAAAACGTAAAGGAGTATATCGCAAAGTATTTAAATAAATATGTCTACGATGAAACCTTTACAGATAAAAACCGTATTATTGTTCACAGCGACAATACAACAAAGGTAAATGACCGTTGGATGCAGGTTGTGGCTTTTACACGTACTCCTGCGCCTATGGGAGAATATAAAAAGAACACATATGTATATGCATACATATATACGGGAACACCTCATTATTACAGAGTTTTATTTAAAACAGAGGAATATTCCCAGCACTTAATGGAAGAGGTTTATAAGGTTTTATATTCGTTCTCTACAGGGATTCCTATAAGGGGGACGTCTGATGTTTATACTGATTTTAAGCCCGTTATTCCTGAAAACTGGAGCGAGGAAACAAAAGCAGTTTATGATAAAATTGTAAATGCCAAAACTCCATACTGGGGATGCTTTAACCCTCTTGCAGTAAGATACTTAAAAACAGAGAGAACAACCGATCTTGAAAAAGCAGTTGATTTTGAGTTCCCTGTTTTGCTTGAATATATCTATCATTGGGAAGAGTTTCCTATGGATGGTATGAAGCAGGCTTATGATGCAGGGAAGATAGTTGAGCTTACTATGCAGACATCAAGCGTTATGAATGAGGATTTGGATAACTATAATCCGTTCTTTGATGTTTTAGACGGAGTATATGACGAAACCTTAAGAAAGTTTGCCCGTGATGCGGCAGAGTTTGGAAAGCCTTTTATTTTCAGGCTTAATAACGAAATGAACTCCGACTGGACAAGCTATGGCGGAAACGTAATTTTATGTGACCCTGATTTATATGTAGAGGTTTGGAGAAAGATATATAATATCTTCCAGGAGGAAGGGGTAAATAACGCAATATGGGTATTTAACCCTAATAACATATCATTCCCTCCTTGTGGATGGAACAGCCCTCTTGCATACTATCCGGGGAACGAATATGTGCAGATGTTTGGTATAACCGGATATAATACAGGGGATTATTATAAGGATTTATACGGTGAAACCTGGAGAGAGTTTGAGGATATCTATGATGAAATCTATAAAACATACGAACCAAGCTTCTCTGAATTCCCGTGGATGATTACCGAGTTTGCCTCTGCGTCTGCTGGGGGAGATAAGGTAAAGTGGATAAACGATATGTTTGCTACATTCCCTAAATATCCTGAAATAAAAATCGCAGTATGGTTTAACTCACAGGACTTTGACCCAAGAGAGCCTCACGAAACAGTTGTTTCAAGAGAATACAGATTAAATGAAAGCCCTGAAACAACTGAAGCCTTTAAGAATGGGGTTAAGGAATACAAGGGTATGAGATTAGTTGATTAAGGTGCAGTTATGATAAGAAAATTCAAGGATAAAGAACCAAAAACAGAAAAGGCAATATTTATTGCAGAAACCGCATATGTGATAGGAGATGTGGAACTTTCAGAGGATACATCTGTGTGGTTTGGGGCAGTTCTTCGTGGAGATATGTGCAAGATAAAGCTTGGCAGAGGCTCTAACGTTCAGGATAACTGCACTCTCCATGGTGACACAGACTATCCCGTAATTATCGGAGAAGATGTTACTGTTGGGCATAATGCGGTGGTTCACGGTTGTGAAATCGGAGACGGTTCCCTTATCGGTATGGGTTCTGTTATCTTAAACGGTGCAAAAATCGGCAAGCATTGTCTTGTGGGTGCAGGCGCTGTTGTTGGGGAGAATAAGAAGTTTCCTGATAACTCTCTTATATTAGGAGTTCCTGCAAGAGTTGTGAAGACTCTGGATGAGGAGAGAATACAGAAAATTCTTCAGAATTCCCGTCGGTACATAGATGAAGCAAAAGAGTATGTAAAATAAGTGATGAGTGAGGGTTTATATAATTAGTGAAGGTATGAGGTGTTAAGTGGTGGAATGTGAAAAGTGTGGAAAGCCGATAGATGAGGGAATGAAATACTGCCCTGAATGCGAGGCAAAAGAAGCGGTGATTCCTTTAAAGGATGAGTTTAATGTTTTGTATGATATAGATAGGTTTGACGTTTTCGAGGAAGACAAGTTCCAAGCAAAGAAAAAAAGGAAAAAAAAGAAAAAGAGGCTTATGGGTTTATACATAACATTAGCTGTGCTGATAGTGTCTTTTGTGGAAATCAAATGGGCAATAAACAAGAGTGCTTCTTATGATGAACTTGTTGCTGAAGACAAACCCGTTGTTCAACAGGCTCAGGAGCTGGTAAACCCTGAAGAAAAGGAAGAAACAGAAGAAGTTATTTCTGTTGATGACGAAGTGCCTGCTGATGGCGGGAATGATATCGGCGAGCTTAAGGAAACTGTTATGAAGTTTTGTAACAGATATAATAACAGACAGACTTTATATGAAGGTGAGTTGATAGCCACTGTTCCTAACAGAAAGACTATATCAGCTACATATCATATTCCAAAGGTCATTTCTGTTGAGGAAAGAGATGCTGTTAAGGAATTGGAAGAAGATATAAAAGAAGCATTCCTTAACGAAACAAAAGATGATTTCCCTGAAGAAATAACAGTTAATGTAAAAATTATGGTATCTTACAGATAAATGAAAGTTCGTAGCAAATTGCTACGAACTTTTTATTGTTTTTTTAAATATTTCTTTAAATACATACCTGTGTATGATTTTTTGGAGCGGGCAACCTGTTCAGGTGTACCACAGGCAACAATCTCGCCACCCTTATCTCCGCCTTCGGGACCTAAATCCACAATATAGTCGGCAGTTTTTATCATATCAAGATTATGCTCGATTACCACAACAGTGTTTCCCGCATCAACAAGCTGCTGAAGAACATATGTGAGCTTGTGAACGTCAGCCGCGTGAAGACCTGTTGTAGGCTCGTCGAGAACGTATATTGTCTTACCCGTACTTCTCTTTGAAAGCTCGGTTGCAAGCTTAACACGTTGTGCCTCACCACCTGAAAGAGTTGTTGATGGTTGACCTATCTTTATATATCCAAGACCAACATCTAAAAGGGTTTTAAGCTTTCTGCTTATTTTTGGAATGTTTGCGAAGAACTCGCAACCCTCTTCAACTGTCATTTCAAGAACCTCGTATATATTCTTGCCCTTATACTTTACCTCAAGGGTTTCGCGGTTGTATCTCTTTCCTCCGCAGATTTCACAAGGAACATATACATCAGGAAGGAAGTGCATCTCTATCTTAATGATTCCGTCACCTGAACAGGATTCGCATCGGCCACCCTTAACGTTAAAACTGAATCTTCCTGCGCTGTAGCCTCTTGCTTTTGCCTCGGCTGTCATTGCAAATATATTTCTTATATCACCGAAAAGACCTGTGTATGTGGCAGGGTTACTTCTTGGGGTTCTGCCAATAGGTGACTGGTCAATATCGATTATCTTATCAAGGTGTTCAAGGCCCTCTATGCTCTTATGCTTTCCGGGAACTTTTTTGGCATTGTTTAATTCATTCGCAAGGGATTTATATAAAATCTCATTGATAAGTGAACTCTTTCCGCTTCCCGATACGCCTGTGATACAAGTGAATGTGCCGAGAGGGATTTTAACGTTTATATTCTTAAGGTTATTTTCCTCTGCACCCTTTATAGTAAGGAAGTTTCCGTTGCCACTACGTCTTTCTTCAGGAACAGGGATTTGAAGCTTTCCGCTTAAATACTGCCCTGTTACAGATTTTTCGCATTTCATAATTTCTTCTGCAGTACCCTCTGCAACAACCTCGCCACCGTGAATACCCGCTCCGGGACCGATATCTATAATATGGTCTGCCGCAAGCATAGTATCCTCATCGTGCTCAACAACTAAAAGAGTGTTGCCTAAATCACGAAGACGTTTTAACGTGCCAATAAGCTTATCGTTATCTCTTTGGTGAAGACCGATACTTGGCTCGTCTAAAATATAGATAACACCCATAAGGCTTGAACCTATCTGGGTTGCAAGGCGGATTCTCTGCGCCTCACCACCGGATAAGGTTCCTGCGCTTCGGGAAAGGGTAAGGTAG
Source organism: Clostridia bacterium (assembly GCA_045649725.1). Classification (GTDB taxonomy): domain Bacteria; phylum Bacillota; class Clostridia; order Monoglobales; family Monoglobaceae; genus UMGS1820. The sequence continues at coordinate 35,092 of JAZRQL010000017.1, forward strand.
TCAAGGCCAACGTCTACAAGGAAGTGAAGCCTCTCTGCGATTTCCTTTAAAATGTTCTTTGCTATAATGCTTTCCTTTTCAGAAAGCTTTCCTGAAAGTGCTTTGAAAAATTCAAGTGAGTCTGCCACAGAAAGGTCCGTAACATCGTTTATATTAAGGCCATCAACAGTTACCGCAAGGGTTTCAGGTCTTAATCTCTTTCCCTGACAGTCAGGACAAGGCATATATATCATATAACTTTCAAGCTCTGCCTTTGCCCATTCGGAATTCGTTTCGTCGCGGCGTCTTTCAATGTTGGGGATAACACCCTCAAACCTTGCATACTGTGTTCCGCTTGCATATCTTCTGTTATAGGTAAGCTTAAGCTTTTCGCCCCTTGTTCCGTATAAGAGAATGTCAACTATTTCAGGAGGTAAATCCTTTATAGGTGTGTCAAGGCTGAAGCCATAACGCTCTGCCATGCCCTCGTAGTACATTCTTGAAATACTGTTTGGTTCAGTTCCGCTCCAACCTGAAACAACAATAGCACCCTGATTTATACTTAAGGATTTGTCAGGGATAACAAGGTCAGGTGATGCCATTGTGATAGAACCAAGGCCCATACAGGAAGGGCAGGCACCATATGGAGTATTGAATGAAAACATTCTTGGAGTAAGCTCCTCAAGACTTATGCCACAGTCATCGCAGGCATAGTTCTGGCTGAAGGTTAAGTCCTCTCCGTCAATTATATTTACAACAACAATTCCGTTTGCCATATTAAGAGCGGTTTCCAAAGAGTCGGCAAGACGTTTTGATATACCCTCTTTTATAACAAGACGGTCAACAATTATTTCAATGGTATGCTTTTTCTGTTTATCAAGCTTTATTTCTTCCTCTGTAAGCTCAACTAACTCACCGTCAACACGGGCGCGGACAAATCCGTCTTTTCTTGCTTTTTCAAAGGTCTTTACATATTCGCCTTTACGTCCTCTTGCCACAGGTGCCATTATCTGTATCTTTGTTTTTTCAGGCAGGGCGAGAACAGAGTCAATAATCTGGTCTATTGACTGAGGGGATATTTCCTTTCCGCACTTTGGACAGTGTGGAATACCAATGTTTGCAAACAAAAGCCTTATATAGTCATATACTTCTGTAACAGTTCCAACTGTTGAACGTGGGTTTTTGCTTGTGGTTTTCTGGTCTATGGAGATAGCAGGGGATAATCCCTCAATAAGCTCTACATCAGGCTTGTCCATCTGCCCTAAAAACTGTCTTGCATAGGCAGAAAGAGACTCAACATAGCGTCTCTGACCTTCTGCGTATATGGTTTCAAAGGCAAGGGATGACTTACCTGAACCACTTAAGCCAGTAACAACAACAAGCTTGTCCCTTGGTATTTTAACAGAAATATTTTTAAGGTTGTTTTCGTTTGCACCTTTTACAACAATATTCTTGTTCATTAAATGTCCTCCTCAAGGCGTTTGATTTCATCGCGTATCTGTGCCGCAAGCTCAAACTGTAAAAGCTCGGCAGCTTTTTTCATTTCAAGGGTAAGGTCTGCGATAGTTAAGCGGATATCCTTTTCGGACATTTCTTTCTTGCTCTTTGGTACAGGATTTGATACTGTCTTTGTTGCCTCTATAACTTCACTTACGTTTTTGATTATTGTCTTTGGAATTATTCCGTTTTCCTTATTATACTTATCCTGAATTTCGCGGCGGCGGTTGGTTTCGTTTATAGCACGTTCCATTGAACCTGTCATATTATCTGCATACATTATAACCTTTCCGTTTGCGTTTCTTGCGGCTCTGCCTATGGTCTGTATAAGGGAAGTTTCGCTACGCAAGAAGCCTTCCTTATCGGCATCAAGTATAGCAACTAAAGAAACTTCAGGGATATCAAGACCCTCTCGCAGTAAGTTTATGCCTACAAGAACATCAAAAACTCCAAGACGTAAATCCCTTATGATTTCCATTCTCTCTATTGTATGAATGTCGGAATGGAGATATCGAACCTTTACCCCCATATCCTCTAAATATTCAGTAAGTCTTTCTGCCATTTTCTTGGTAAGGGTGGTAACGAGTACCCTTTCGCCCTCTTCGGTTCTTTTGACAATTTCGCCATAGAGGTCATCTATCTGCCCCTCGATGGGCCTGATTTCAACCTGTGGGTCTAAAAGACCTGTTGGTCTTATAACCTGTTCAACAACGGAAGAGGATTGTTCTCTTTCGAATTGGGCAGGGGTTGCGCTTACGAATATTGCCTGATTTAATTTTGAGTAAAACTCATCAAAGGTGAGTGGTCTGTTATCAAAGGCAGACGGAAGCCTGAAACCATAGTTTACAAGGCTTTCTTTTCTTGAACGGTCCCCTGCATACATTGCTCCTACCTGTGGCAGAGTAACGTGGGATTCGTCAACAATAAGCAGAAAATCTTTAGGAAGATAGTCCATAAGAGTAAATGGCGGACTTCCCGGTTCTCTGCCGCTAATATGACGGGAATAGTTTTCTATTCCGTTGCAGAAGCCTGTTTCAAGCATCATTTCTATATCATAGTTTGTTCTTTGTTCAAGCCTTTGTGCCTCAACAAGCTTATTCTCTTCGTTGAGCTCTTTAAGTCTTTCCTGAAGTTCTGCCCTTATGCTCTCAATTGCCATAAGCCTTTTTTCGGGAGTGGTAACATAGTGAGATGCAGGATATATTGCAATATGGTTTCGCTCTGCAACAAGCTCCCCTGTAACAGGATCAAAATCATATATTCTGTCAACCTCATCACCGAAGAATTCAATTCTTACCGCGTTACCTGAAGACTCTGAAGGAAAGACGTCCAAAACGTCACCTCGTACGCGGAACTTGTTTCTTGAAAAGTCTATATCGTTTCGCTCGTACTGAATTTCTATAAGCTTTTTTATAACATCATCTCTGTCACGGACAGTTCCCGGTCTTAAAGATATAACCATATTGTTATAGTCAATAGGGTCACCAAGACCATAGATGCAAGATACACTTGCAACAATTATTACATCCTTTCTTTCAAAAAGAGCAGATGTGGCGCTGTGACGGAGCTTGTCTATCTCCTCATTTGTGGAAGCATCTTTTTCGATATAAGTATCCGATGTAGGAATATATGCCTCCGGCTGATAATAGTCGTAGTATGAAACAAAATATTCAACAGCGTTTTCGGGGAATAATTCCTTAAACTCGCTGCAAAGCTGTGCTGCAAGAGTTTTGTTGTGGGCAAGGATTAAAGTAGGCTTTTTAACTTCTGTAATTACGTTTGCCATTGTATATGTCTTACCGCTTCCTGTAACACCTAAAAGGGTCTGAAACTTTTCTCCCGAGCGGATACCACGAACTAATTTTTTAATAGCTTGTGGCTGATCACCGCTTGGCTTATACCCTGATACAATCTTAAAGTCCATGTTGGAATATTCCTCCTTTCACAAGCTGAATCCAATAATACTAAAGGCGATTTTTAGATGCGTATTTCCGCTTTCGCTACGTTAAAATGCTCGGCAATACACCAAGTATTACCTGTGCTTTTGCCTTGCGAAAATCAAAAATCTGCTATCTAAAAATTCCTTGACCTAAAGCGGATGGAATGTAGTGCAGATTTTGGTGCGGAGGATGCAGCAAGGCTTGGCGCCGTGCAAAGACGACAATCTAAAAGATGCCTATAGTACGCTGCTTTAGGCGTCTTTAGCATTGTTGGTTTCAGCTTTGTTCTAACTTATAATTATATCATATATAGTGTGCACTTGCAAGAGATATATTATTGAGGTTATTATGAAAGTTGTAAACCTGCAATATTACAAATCGGTAACTCTCTTGCAATTTGCAATTTTATAATGTATAATGAAAATGTATAGCTATCTATAATAAATTATTGCAGGGTGATTTCTATGCAGGTCTTACAGACAATAACACAACTTTCAAATATAGATGATAATTGTCCTTTTCGCTTAAAGAAGTGTGAGCTTTTGTATAACGAAAAGGATATCCGTATGCTTTTAAAGGTTGCCCTTGAAAGCGTTACTGTTTCATATACCGATATTAAAATAGATGTTTGTTGTTACGGGAAAGATGGATTTAAACTTTCTGTTATGGAAAACGTACCATATTTTGATGGTGGAATGTATGTGGAAATCCCATCCCTTATGACAGCTTCTGCGAAAGTTATTGTCAGGTCGGCAAAGGATTCGGATGGTATTCTCTGGAAGTCATCTGCGGTCTTTGAAAATCAGGTTGATTCTTCCGAGTTTGATGACACAGCAAAGTTTGACTCCGTTTCTCTGACAGAAGAAATGACTGAAAAGGAAGTTTTGCGCCAGGAAAAAAGGGAAGAGAGAAAAAAGCGCTACGAAGAGGAGGAAGAACTCAGGTGGCTTATAAAGAATGACCCTGAAGAAAAAAAGAAGAGAGTTGTTGCAAGGATTATAACAGCGGCGGTTATCCTTGTTTTGCTCATAGCCGGTTTTTTAGGATTTGCATATAAAAGCATTTCAGATACTGCATACCGCGGGGCTATGAATTTATATAACAGCGGTCGCTTTGAAGAGGCGCTTCCTAAACTTAAGGAAGCAGAGAAACATATATATTTTGGCAATAAGGAAAAAGAACTTAATTATGCAATTGCTATGGCTAATGCAAGAGCATATAATTTTAAGCAAGCGGCAGTTTATTTTAAGAAATGCCCGGGCTATAAAGAAAGCTTTGCAAATTACAGAAGCATTTTAAATGCATATTCAAACATTCTTTCAGCAGGCAAAAATCATTCCGTTGCCCTTCTTGAAAAAGGAGAGATTTACACAGCGGGAGATAACTCAAAAGGTCAATGTATGGTTGACGAATGGAAGGACGTAATTGATGTTTCTGCAGGAAGCGAGCATACGGTGGCTCTTTCAAGGCACAAGCTTGTTATGGCAACTGGTGATAATGAAAAAGGTCAGTGTGATGTTACAGAGTGGAAAGATGTTATTGATATAGCCGCAGGTGATTTTCATACTGTTGGAGTTATGAATATAGGTCGTGTTGTAGGAACGGGAGACAATACCTTCGGGCAATGTGATGTGGAGAACTGGTCAGGAGTTGTTTCTGTTTCTGCAGGGGCATATCATACAGTAGGCTTAAAGCTTGACGGAACAGTTGTAGCAACAGGAAAAAATGACAATGGTGAATGCGATGTAGAAAAATGGGAAAGAGTTGTCCTTGTTGTTGCAGGAAACAGCTTTACTACAGGCCTTACAGATGAAGGTGAGGTTTTGTATGCAGGAAGAGATATAAACGGTAGCGAGGCTATAAAAAATGAAAAGGATGTTCTCTCAATGGGAGCGGGCAGTTATCACATATATGCAATATATGATGACGGAAAGGTTAAGACCTTCGGTTCTGACGAGAGAAGTCAGGGCGCTACAGATTTGTGGAGAAACGTTATAGTTGCAGATGGCGGAGAAAGCCACGGAATAGCTGTTATGGAAGACGGAAAAGCAAGTGGCGTAGGCGCAAACGAAAAGGGACAGACAAACGTATCATTCTGGAGCGGAGTCGGAGTTCCAAAGGGTACTGTTACAATAAGAAAAGGAGAGTAAGAAGATGGATATTTTTATAGAACATATGGTGAAAAAGAAGAAGACTGCAAAGGATTATATTAAGATGGTTCTTTGCATACTCACTATTATTGGTATGCTTGCTTTGATGGCATGCTCAATGGTGGTTCCTTATATAGGGCTTATTTTATTCACCCTCTGCGGAATTATTATTTATATACTTGGAAGGGTAGCCAGCGCTATCAATACAGAATATGAATATATATTCACAAACGGAGCGCTTGATGTTGATAAGATTATTGCCGCAAGAAGAAGAAGGAGAATGACATCATTAAATGCCCGTTCTATAGAAATTCTTGCAAAGGTAGACAGCGACAGAATAGACTCATATTTAAACAACAGAGAGGTAAAGAGAAAGTATGCCTGCACAGATGTTTATGACGATGGAGTTTATTTTGTAATATACTCTGATGATAAGAGAAAGTATATGCTCTTATTCAATCCTAATGAAGAAATTTTAGACGGATTTAAGCGCTTAAATCCACAGAAAGTATTCCTTAATGATTAGTTGAGGTGATTTCCTGTGATTAAGGTAGGAACGGATATTGTTGAAATAAGCCGATTCTCTGAAATGGAAAGAATTGATGCTTTTTTAAACAAGTATTTTACCGAAAACGAGAGAAAATATTTTGAAGAAAAGAAGAATCCCTTTGAAAGCATTGCAGGAACATATGCAGGAAAGGAAGCTTTTTCAAAATATTTAGGATCGGGAGTAAGAGGGTTTTCTCTTGCTGATATAGAGGTTTTGCATAACGAACTTAAAAAGCCTTATATAAAGTTTAAGGGTGAAAATGTATCGGCAGATGTCAGCATAAGCCATTCTGAAAATTATGCGGTGGCTGTTGTGTGTGGTGAAGAATACCGTGATGCAGATGAAAATATGGGCTTTTATAAAAAACTTTTGCCAAAGCGGTTTGTAGATATGAATAAAGGTGATTGCGGAAGAGTTTTTATTATTGGTGGCTCGGTTGGAATGCTTGGAGCACCTTGCCTTTGCGCAAAAGGGGCAATGAGATGCGGTAGCGGACTTGTAATGTTAGGAACGCCTGAATGCATTCAGCCTTATGCATCGATTAAATTAGACGAGGGTATGACCTGCCCTTTAAAATGTGAGGACGGAATGATTTCTGAAGATGCTTTGCCTGAAATAAGAGAAAGGCTTAAAGCATGCGATGTTTGCGCTGTTGGACCGGGGCTTGGACGTGGAGATAGTATAATAAAGGCAGTAGAAGAGGTTTTAAAAAATGATAAGCCTTGTGTTATAGATGCAGACGGAATAAATGCCCTATCTTCGAATATAGATTTATTAAAAGCAAAAAACTGTCAGGCGGTTTTAACCCCTCATCCCGGGGAAATGGCAAGGCTGACAGGCCTTTCTATTAATGAAATTCAGGCAGACAGAGAGGCTATTGCCTTAAAGTTTGCAAAAGAATATAATTGCATTCTTTTATTAAAGGGGAATAAAACAGTTATAGCATCCCCTGATGGCAGGCTTCATATCAACGAAAGCGGAAATAACGGAATGGCATCAGGCGGTATGGGAGATGTGCTTACGGGTGTTATAGCATCATTTATAGGTCAGGGAGCAGATGAATATTCCGCGGCTGTTCTTGGCGCATATGTTCATGGTTTAGCAGGAGATATAGGCGCAGAAGAAATCGGTGAGTATGGCTTGATAGCAGGAGACGTTATCGAAAAGCTTGGAGTTGCAATAAAAGAAATAAACAAGTAAAGTTGGTGAAGGATAATGGGTTACGATAACAGAGCATGGACAGAGATAAACCTTGATGTTATACATAATAATATTAAGGCTATAAGAGGTTATGTTAATCCTTCCGCCAAGGTTTTGGGCGTTGTAAAGGCAGATGCCTACGGACACGGATATTTAGAGGTAGCTAAAACATTATTAAACGGAGGAGCAGATGCTTTAGGCGTTGCTTTTCTTGATGAAGCAATTCAGATAAGAAGATGTGGTATTGACTGCCCTATTCTTATATTGGGAAACAGCAGAACAGAAGATGCAGATACTCTTATTTTAAACGATGTAATGCCTGCCTGCTATGAATATTCTTTTGCAAAGGTTTTGTCTGATGCGGCTTGCAATCTTAACAAAAAAGCAAAAATACACATTAAAGTAGATACAGGTATGGGAAGAGTTGGCTTCAGGTACACAGATGATAAGAATGACAGAGAAAAGAGTGTAACTGAAATATTGAAGATAGCCAGCCTTCCGGGAATAGAGGTTGACGGAATATTTACCCACTTTGCAGTAGCAGATGAAGACGATGATGAATATACAAATATTCAGTTTGAAAGATTTTGCAGAATTTGTGAAGAGCTTGAGAAGAACGGACTTAAAATTCCTGTTAAGCATTGCGCAAACAGCGCTGCCCTTATTCGTTTTCCTCATATGCATATGGATATGGTCAGGGCGGGAATTATTCTGTATGGTTTAAAACCGTCAAGCTTTGTAAACTGTGACTTTTTGGATGTTCATCCTGCCATGACCTTTAAGGCTAAAACAACAAATATAAAAACAGTTGAAAAGGGATCAAGCATCAGCTACGGAAGAAAGTATATATCCGATACTGAAAGAAAGATAGCTACAATTCCCGTAGGATATGCAGATGGATATTCAAGAACCCTTTCAAATAAGGCACAGGTTATTGTAAACGGAGAATTGTGTAATATTGTCGGAAATATTTGTATGGATCAATGTATGATTGATGTAACAAATGTAAATAATATCTCTATCGGCGACGAAGTCATTTTATTTGGCAAAGGCGATGAAGCAGAATTACCGGTAGAGAGCCTTGCTGAAAAAATGGGGACTATTAACTACGAAATCCTTTGTATGGTCGGCAAGAGAATTCCGAGAGTTTATATCAAAGACGGGGAATCCCAGGGTTTTCACAACTATCTTTTAGACTCTCCTGTTGCTGACTGATAGTAAAAGTCGGCTCTGCTGTACATAATCAATGTTCGTTTGCCGCAAGTTGTCCTTTGATTATGCACAAAAATACGCAGGATGCGTATAATGCAGATGAGAGCAAAGGATATTAAAACTTGCGGAGTGTGAATATTTTGGTAGTGAAAAGAGGAGATATATATTACGCGGACTTAAGTCCGGTTGTAGGGTCGGAGCAAGGAGGAGTCAGGCCTGTCCTTATAATTCAGAACGATATAGGAAACAGGTACAGCCCTACAGTAATCGCGACAGCCATAACGTCACAGATTAATAAGGCGAAAATGCCCACTCATATTGAGATAGATGCAGGGGGATTTGGCTTGTCTAAAGATTCGGTTGTCCTTGCGGAACAGATAAGAACCATTGATAAACGCCGTCTTAAAGAAAAAATCGGGCATATAGACGGTAACCTTATGGATAAAGTAAATGAAGCACTGGAAATCTCGTTTGGTCTTTTATAGAGATTTTTAAGATACTTAAAAAGACATATGTATTAAATACAGAAGGGAAAAGGTGATAACAATGAAAAAAAGAGAATTTTTAAAGGTAATTGCGATTATGACTATGTGTCTTATAGCGGTTGGAAGCTTTTCGGTTTTCTCTGAACCGGGGGGAACAGATGACCCCGTTGTTTCAAAAAGCTATATTGTAGACAAGGTTGTGCCTGAACTCAAAGCTTATGTTGATGAAAGACTTGGTCTTGCTTCTGCAGATGGTACTGTTGATTCAAGACCTGACTCATATATTGTTGTAAGCATGTCACCGGGACAGAAGCTTATAGGCGAAGCGGGAACAGAGCTTATCTTAAGAATGGGTAAGGGCAAGATTATAGCAACCCAGAAGGGCGGTCTTGCGGACACAACTATCGGTTATGACTTAGCAGACGGACTTGATATGCCGTCTAACCACCTTCTCATAGTTCCTGTTGCTGATGGCAGAGGGTTTGAGGCTCTTACAGATGTTTTGGTTATGGTAAGAGGCGGATATAGCATAAAAAAATAGTTTAAAACGGCAGATATTTATCTGCCGTTTTTTTATTAAATTGAAATCAAAACTTAATATCATAAACTACTATAATATGCTATAATATAAGGTATATTAGCACAACTATATCCAAAAATCGGGTACTTACGCAAAGGCGTTAATATATCTTTATGAGGAGAATATGAAAATGAAAGAAAAAACTAAAAAGGCTGCACCTAAAAAATCTGTGACGGCAAAAAGCTCTAAGGGGAAAAAGCCTGCACAGAAAAAAGCTGCACCAAGTCCATCAAAAAGTGTAAAAAAGAAAACACTTTCAAATGAAATAAAGGGTATATTGATTATAGCACTTGGCCTTTTTCTGGGCTGTGCCTTCCTGACCGACTGGACAGGCTCTGTAGGTGCGGTAATCAAAAAGGTATGCTATGGTCTTTTTGGTATGTCTGCGGCTATAAGCTGTATCTTCGTGATAGTGACAGGTGTTAAGATCTTCTTAAACAAGATGAACAAGAGCAATACCTTCAGACTTATAATGCTTGGCCTTATTGTTATTATGACATCGATTATTGTTGCTATGGGTCTTGATGCAAGATATTTCAGAGGCGAAACCCTGGTTGAGGGTTTGCTTATTCTGTGGGAAGACGGAATAAATATGAAGGGTAGCGGCGTTATAGGTAGCGGTTTGTGCGCAATACTTAATATGCTTATAGGCTCTGCAGGAACATGGATAGTATCTATGGCGGCGGACCTTGTGTTTATAATTCTTTTAACAGAAATGTCTATTGAAAATGTTTTTGTAAGCTGTGGAAAGTTGTTTGGAAAAGGAAAGGAAAGATATAGAGACGTTGCCGAAAACGAAGTTGAGTTTGAACTCCCTGAACATTCTGCCCAGTCAGAAGAAGTTAAGGAAAAACTCAAAAAGCATCGTGAAGGCGAAAAGGATGAAAAGAAGAAGAGTGGTTTCTTTAAAAAGTATTTCAGCGGTGAAGAGCCAATAGAAGACGAAGATACCACAGAAACAGACACAAAGAGAAAGGTATTTAAGTTTGAAGAAAATGATGACTTTTTAGGCGAAATTATTGCCGCAAACAAAGTATTTGACGATGACGAAGAGAATTTGCCTTTTGATGTTGACAATATAAAGACAGGTGTAATATCTGAGCTTCCTGATGAAAACGGAAACTTCAAAAAGCCTGTTGAAAACGAAGAGGGAACTGATTATGAACCACCGTCACAGGCAAAGCTTGAAGACGTTTTGGATGCATCAACCCAAAAGGCTATTGATAGTGGCTATGCAATGGACAGAGCTGTAGATGCAGGTCGCAGAATGGCGGTTGATGAGGCGGTTTCGCAAACTGCTGAAGAGCAGGTTAAAAAGCAGGTAAAGATTGATGCAGAAAAACCTAAAGTTATTAAGTACAGACTCCCTAAAGTTGACCTTTTGGAAGAAGCAAAGCCTATGCTTAAATCAAGAGACGAGATAAAGGCAGAGCTTGAAGATAAGGCAAACAGATTATTGGATACCTTAAGAAGCTTTAAGGTGGAAGCGGAAATAATAAATATTACCCAAGGACCAAGTGTTACAAGGTTTGAACTTCAGCCTGGACTTGGGGTAAAGGTTTCAAAGATAACAAACCTTGCAGATGATATTGCTTTAAGCCTTGCGGCTTTAGGTGTTCGAATTGAACCTGTTGCAGGAAAGTCAGCTATTGGTATTGAAATTCCTAATAAAACTGCAACCCCTGTTCCAATACGCGAGGTTATGGAAAGCGATAACTTTAAGCGCTTTAAGTCAAAAACCGCATTTGCATTGGGTAAGGACATAAGTGGGGCTTGTGTTGTAGCAGACTTTGCGGACTTCCCTCATGCCTTAATTGCAGGTGGTACAGGCTCCGGTAAGAGTGTGTGCATAAACTCACTTATTATGAGTATCTTATTTAAGGCCCGTCCTGATGAAATCAAGATGATTTTGGTCGACCCTAAAATGGTTGAACTTAGTGTATATAACGGTCTCCCTCATTTACTTATTCCTGTTGTTACTGACCCACGCCACGCGGCAGGGGCTCTTAATTGGGCGGTAAGCGAAATGAAAAACCGCTATATGCTCTTAAATGAAAACAAGGTAAGAAACTTAAAAGACTATAATAAGCTTATGGAAGAAATAGGGGAGCCGGAGGCAAAGCTTCCTGAAATAGTGATTATTATAGATGAGCTTGCAGACCTTATGCTTGCGGCTAAAAATGAGGTTGAAACAGCCATAAACAGCCTTGCTGCCCTTGCAAGAGCGGCAGGTATGTATCTGGTTATCGCAACCCAGAGACCGTCTGTTGACGTAGTTACAGGTGTTATTAAGAATAATATCCCTACACGTATCGCCTTGTCTGTTTCATCAAGTGTTGACAGTAGAACAATTTTAGACACAGGTGGCGCTGAAAAGCTTTTAGGTAAGGGCGATATGCTCTATAGCCCAAGAGGTGCTGCAAAGCCTATAAGAATTCAGGGTAACTATGTATGTGACAGCGAAAGAGATGCTGTTATAGACTACATAAAGGGACAGTATGAAGCAAACTATGATGAATCCATAATCGAAAATATTGAAAGAGAAATGGAACAGGTAGGGTCATCTGCATCAGGTGGAGACAGCGGTGATTATGATGATGAAAATACCGAAAGAGACAAGATGTTCTATGAGGCAGTTGAGCTTATTTTAGAAAACGGTCAGGCATCGGTTGCAATGTTCCAGAGAAAGTTCAAAATGGGGTATCAGCGCGCGGCAAAGCTTATTGACCAGATGGAAAAATATAAGATTATCGGTCCGTATGAGGGAACAAAGCCACGTCAGGTTCTTATAACCCGTCAGGAGTTTGAAGAAATGAAGATGAACAACCCTATTGATTAAGGTTAAAAATACGGAAAATGCCCGAAAAATAAGGAAAAAATCGTATTTTAATAAGCAAAATAGACATAATAATTGATGTAAAATTGTGCAAATATACAAATTTGTGCTATTTGCAAAAAAAAAGTGGAAATTTTGCGGAAGTTATAGTAGAATAGATGCATAAGAATAATATTTTTATTTAAAAAGGAGAAATTCGAAATGAACAAATTAGAATTAGTATCAGCAGTAGCTGAACAGGCAAATCTTACAAAGAAGGATGCAGAAGCTGCAATCAAGGCTTTACTCGGCACAATCGAAACATCACTTAAGAAGGGTGAAAAGGTTCAGCTCGTTGGCTTTGGTACATTCGAAGTAAGAGAAAGAGCTGCTAGAACAGGTAGAAATCCTCAGACAGGCGCTGAAATGAAGATCGCTGCTGCAAAGGTTCCTACATTCAAGGCTGGTAAGGCTTTAAAAGAACTCATTAATAAATAAGCTTATTTATTAATTTGCGAGAGGATTTCCTCTCGCAAATTTTTTTTGAAAAAAAATGAAAAAAACCCTTGACAAATGTATAATGCCGTAGTATAATAGGTCTTGCGTTTGAAAACGAGCACCTTTAGCTCAGCTGGCTAGAGCACCTGACTCTTAATCAGGGTGTCCAGGGTTCGAATCCCTGAAGGTGTACCAAAAAAGCACTTCGTAAGAAGTGCTTTTTTCTTTTTTATTGTGCTTTTTCTAAAGATTTAGTATCTCTCATCATTTGACGGAGCTTTCTTCTTGTTCGGTTTATATGCCTTTCAAAATCTCCGTTAGAGATAAATTCTGCAAGAACGTATTGCTCAAACACAGGAACTGTGCAGGAGTAGAACCCAACTTTTTCAAAAAATAAATTAACAAGTTCTTCCGGCAATACCATATATCCAATTCTCATTGATGGGGCAATTGTTTTTGTAAATGTATTTACATATATCACGCTATGAGTTGGCTCAAGGGAAAATACAGTATCCTCATTTTTGGTGGATATGGTAAACTCCGAGTTAAAATCGTCTTCAATGATTATGGCGTTTCTGTCTGTTGCCCACTTGATGTATTCATTTCGTTTTGATGCGCTTGCGGTGACACCACTTGGAAAGCTTCTGAAAGGGGTTATATGAAGAACAGATGCATTTGTCTTTGCAAGCTGTGACGTGAGAATTCCGTCTTTACCTAATTTAAGTAAATCGCATTGGGCTCCGTTTGCTTTGTACACAGAATGAATTTTCTCATAGGATGGGTTTTCAAGAGCATATATCTTATCCCGCCCTAAAAACTGCACAATAAGGCCATAGAGATACTCTGCGCCTGAACCAATGATAATCTGATTATATGAAACGTTAATCCCCTTGCTTCTTGCAAGATAATCAGAAATTGCTTTCCTTAATTCAAAGCACCCTGCGTTTGGAGACTTTATTAAAATCTCCTTTTCATATTTCGATATAACGTTTCGCATTGTTTTTGCAAGGACAGAGAACGGAAATTCGCTTGTGTGATAGTGGTGATGGGGTATATCAGGCACTTCGGCTTCAGCGATAGGCACAAAGTCGTTTTTGCGATATGTAACATAGTATCCACTACGTTCTTTGGATTCAATATATCCCTCGTCACACAATATTTCATATGCATGTTCAACTGTGATAACGCTTGTTAGTGCTTCTTCCGCAAGAATGCGCTTGGATGGAAGCTTGTCGCCATATTTATATAGTAAATTTATTATGTCGGACCTGAGTTGTTCATATAGTTGAATATATGCTTTTTTGTTTAAATTTGGATTAATTGAATACTTCATCTGGTTATATTAAAATCTCCTGAATTGGTAATTGTGATATGTTCAGTTATATTGTATAATAAATTCAAGATTTTGTAAAGGGGTTTTAAAAATGAAAACAAAGGTACAAAAAATAGTTCTTGCTTCAATGCTGGCTGCCCTATGCTGTGTGGCTACAATGATTATAAAGATACCGTCACCGATTAATAAAGGTTATTTAAATTTAGGGGATTGTGTGGTATTGCTTTCAGGATGGTTGCTTTCGCCTATGTATGCATTTCTTTCGGCAGGTATAGGGTCAGGACTTGCTGATATATTATCAGGATATGCTGTATATGCTCCTGTAACATTTTTAATTAAAGGTGTTATGGCGATTATTGCATACTTCTGCTTTAAGGGAATGAGCAACAAGCTTGGTAACACCCCATCAAGAATTATCGGTGGAGTTTTAGCAGAGATAGTAATGGTCCTCGGATACTTTGTTTTTGAGGGAGTTATGTACGGTTTTGCACCGTCTGTTGTAAATATTCCTGCAAACGGAATTCAGGGTGTTGTAGGAATTGTTGTTGGAATTATACTTATAAAGATATTTGAAAAAACAAAGATGTTTTAATAATAAAAAGCACTTCTTTCGAAGTGCTTTTTATTTCTTATGGATTAAATATAACGGTACTTGTATCATCAAGTCCATCGGCATATGTGCGGACTTCAAATTCAAAAGTTTCTACATTGGAAATACCTGCATGTTTGAGCTCAACTTTTTGGAGCTGAAGTGGTTTTGCTGCTTTCTTTCCGGGGTCAATTGATATACCAAATGATGTAAAGTCACTCATAGCAAAGCCGTTAGCATAAATATCGTAGCAGCTCACATGGATAGACTTGTTTGAGTTGTTTTCTATAAGAAAATCGAATTGGTCATAAAACATTCCATCTGAGCTTGAGCCTGTGTATGTTATTTTAATGCCATTTTTATCATAAACTACAGACCCCTCTGCAGAGGAAGTTGTAGAACCTTTGCCAAGAACTACTGTGCTTGTAGCTTCATCCCAAGCAACGTCTAAATCAAGAGCGTTTGCAATGGCTCTTACAGGGAGATAGGTTGTTCCGTCAATAGTGAATGGTTCAACATATGCACCTGTTGCATCTGTTGGAGTAATCTCCTGACCGTTTAATGTGATTTTGATGTTATTATATTCAAGGGTTTTTTGTACAGCACCTGTAAGACCAAAAACAGATGAAGTTGCAATTATAACACCAATAATTAAACCTATTAATAAAAATTTAATGTTGTTTTTCATAAAAACACCCTCTTTCTAAAGAATGCCATTATTATATCATATTTGATATGGGGTGTCAACGAAATAAAAAAGCACTTCTTCCGAAGTGCTTTTTTATGGTTTTAAGAAAAGTTTTCGATATTTATGCGGGGTTGTTCCTTTTAATCTTTTAAATACTGCGGCAAAGTAGTTGCTGTCGTTATAGCCGCACTTTGTGGCAATCTCTGTTACAGGAAGATCCGTGTCGGTTAAAAGCTTTTCTGCATTGGTGATTCGGATATATGTAATAAAGTCGCTTAATCCTATACCTAAAACAGTTTTAAACTGACGGGAAAGATAGCTTTCGCTTATACAAAAGGTTTGGCTAAGAACACCCAATGATATGTTTTCGCTATAATTTTTTCTTATATATTCTGCCACATCGCGAACAATTTTATCTGTTTGTATTGAGATAGGTTCATAATGTGTTTTAAGTCTGCAAAGCATGGTTAAAAGCTCTAAAATATATAGCTTTATCAAAATCTGATTATGTTCTTTGCCCTTTAAATATTCAGAGTTTATCTTGCTGAAAAGGTCATCAATAATGTGAAGCTTTTCAGGGGGAATGTAGATGAACTTACACTTGCAAAGCTCATCATAAATCTCTTTTGTTGATTCATCAAAGTAGCTGTTTGGTATGCTTATAAGCATTCTTTCGTTGTGGAGAGTATCCTCGCTGTCGCAACTGTGAAGTACCTGCGGTGGAATAAAGATTAAATTCTGCTTTTCAAGAATAAAGGTTTCATCCCCTACGAAGTATTTTGTTCGTCCGCCTAAAAGATAGTAAAGCTCGCTTGTATCGTGATAATGAATCTTCGTGAACTTTCTGCGGTTTATTACCTTGTCATATGAAATTGTAGGATTGTCATACTTTAAATATTCCATACACTTCACCTCTGTTTTGATGAGTATAACATACTAAAAAATTAATGTCAATATTTTCGTGTTTTTGAATTTATAGCAAGATTTTTAATGAAAAAAAGAAAATTAAGTGGTATAATTCAAATAATAAATTATATAAAGGAATGTTTTTTTATGTCAAAGCAGGAAAACAGATGCGAAAAGATAATTCAGTTTGGTGAGGGCGGATTTTTACGCGGCTTTGTAGATTGGATTGTGCAGATTATAAATGAAAAAACAGATTTCAGTGGTGAAGTTGTTGTTGTTCAGCCAATCGAAAAGGGAATGTGTGATGTTTTGGAGGAACAAAACTGTAACTATACCCACATTATGAGAGGCTTAAAAGATGGCGTTCCTACAGTTGATAAAAAGTTTATAGACTGTATAGGAAGAACAGTAAAACCATATGACAGCTTTGATGAATATTTAAAGCTTGCCGAAAACCCTGACTTTAGATTTGTTGTTTCAAATACAACAGAGGCAGGAATAACCTTTGATGAAAACGATAAGGAAGAAGATGCACCCAACGTTACATTTCCTGCAAAGGTTACCCTTCTTCTTAAAAAGAGATATGACCTCGGCCTTGGTGGCTTTATCTTTATGCCTTGCGAGCTTATTGACAAAAATGGTGAAAACCTGCGTAACTGCATTTTAAAGTACGGAAAGCTCTGGAACCTTGATAAAGACTTTTTGGAATGGGTTGAAAATGAGAATATGTTCTGTAATACATTGGTAGACAGAATTGTTACAGGTTATCCAAAGGATGAAGAGATTGATATAGAGGATAATATGCTTAACACAAGTGAACTTTTCCATCTTTGGGTTATTGAAGGACCAAAGACAATCCTCAATGAAATCCCATTTGACAAGACCGACTTAAATATTATACTGACAGAAGATTTGGAAAGATACAGAACAAGAAAGGTGCGCATCTTAAACGGTGCTCATACATCTATGATACCTTATGCAATGCTTGAGGGGATCGAAACAGTTGGGGATTGTATGAAAGACGAGAATATGAGCGCATTTGTTAAAAAGTGTGTTTATGAAGAAATCATCCCTACTCTTGACTTACCTGAAGAAGAACTTATAGATTATGCAAACAATGTTTTTGAAAGATTTGAAAATCCTTTTATCAGACATTTTTGTTCATCCATATCACTAAACTCTGTCAGCAAGTTTAAGGTAAGGGTTTTACCTTCGATACTTGAATATATCAAGAGAAAGAATGAAATGCCTGAAAACCTTATTTTCTCTTTTGCAAAGCTTATTGAGTTTTATAAAAATGGAACTCCAAATGACGACAGTGACGTAATGGAATTTATGAAGAACAAGAGTGTTGCAGAAATTCTTGGAAACAAAAAGCTTTGGGATGAGGATTTAAGCTATCTTACAGATGAGGTTTTAAAGTATGTTAATAAATAAGCTTGATAATGTTGAAGTAAATATTGAAAATGGTCATAAGTATGCTATCTGTGATATTTCAAAGGACGAAAATATAATTAAGTATGGTTATCCTATTGGTCACGCAACCTGTGATATTAAAAAGGGTGACCACGTACACAGTCATAATATGAAAACCAACTTAAGCGACAAGCTTGAATATGAGTATGCACCTGACTTTGTTCCAACAAAAAAGGTTAAAAGCGGCCTTACCTTTAAGGGATATATCCGCGAAAACGGAGATGTTGGCATAAGAAATGATATATGGATAATCAACACAGTTGGTTGTGTTAACAAGGTTTCAAAGAAGTTAGCTGAACTTACAGGAGCTATCGCCTTTGAGCATCCCTTTGGTTGTTCACAGTTAGGGGATGACCACAAGACAACTCAGCTTATATTAAAGGGTCTTGTAAATCATCCAAATGCAGGCGGAGTTTTGGTTTTAGGTCTTGGTTGTGAAAATAATAATATAGAAGAATTCAAAAAGGTTCTTGGGGAATATAATCCAAAGAGAGTTAAGTTTTTAAACTCACAGGACTTTGATGATGAAATAGAAGAAGGAGTTCGCCTTATAAATGAGCTTTCCGCCTATGCAGACACCTTTAAAAGAGAAGATGTAAGCATAGATAAGCTTAAAATCGGATTAAAATGCGGCGGTAGTGACGGATATAGCGGTATCACCGCAAACCCTCTTGTAGGCGCGGCATCTGATAAGATTATTTCCTATGGTGGAAGCTGTGTTTTAAGTGAGGTTCCTGAAATGTTCGGGGCGGAACAGCTTTTGATGAAGAGATGCCCCACAAAAGAGCTTTTTGATAAGACGGTTTCTCTTGTAAATAACTTTAAGGATTACTTTATCCGTCATAATCAGGTGGTATATGAAAACCCATCACCGGGGAATAAGGCAGGAGGAATAACCACTTTAGAGGAAAAGTCATTAGGTTGCGTTCAAAAGGGCGGAATGAGTGAGGTAGTAGATGTTCTAGGTTATGGTGATATAGTCAGAGAGAACGGGCTTTCTCTTCTTGACGGACCGGGAAACGATATTGTTGCAATAACAAACTTATCTGTTTCAGGGGTTCACCTTATATTATTCACAACAGGGCGAGGTACTCCTGTGGGAGGCCCTGTTCCTACCCTTAAGATAGCCACAAACAAAACCCTTGCAGAAAAGAAAAAGGACTGGATAGACTTTGATGCATCACCTCTTTTAGAGGGGGTTTCTATGGATAGCCTTTCTGATGATTTAATAGAATATATTCTCTCTGTTGCATCAGGAAAAGAAACTAAAAACGAGATAAACGGATATAAGGAAATTTCAATCTTCAAAGATGGGATTGTATTATAGGAGGTTTTAATGTGGGAATTATAAACGATGATTTTATGTTGTACAATAAAGCAGGCAAGGAGCTTTTCTTTGATTATGCAAAGGATATGCCTATAATAGATTATCATTGCCATCTATTACCGAAGATGATAGCTGATGATTATAAGTTTAAGGATACATATGACCTGTTTTTAGGAGGAGACCATTATAAATGGCGCCAGATGAGAAGCTTTGGCATTGATGAAGAGTATATTACAGGAGATAAAGACCCGTATGATAAATGGATTGGCTTTTCAAAAGTTATGCCATATCTTATAGGAAACCCACTATATCACTGGACAGCATTGGAACTTAAAAGATATTTTGATATAGATACACCCCTCAAGGAAGAAACCGCAAAGGAAATATGGGATATCTGTAATGAAAAGCTAAAGGGTGACGATTTTTCTGCCCGAAATCTTATAAAACGTTCAAACGTTGAAGTTATCTGCACAACAGATGACCCATCTGATGATTTAAGATATCACAAGCAACTTAAGGAAGAAGGTTTTTCTACAAAAATTCTTCCAACCTTTAGGCCTGACAAGGCGGTAAATATCGATAAAGACACCTTTATGGATTATATAAATGCAAATGGCATTAAAACATATGAGGGGCTTATCAACTGGCTTAAGGAAAAGATAAAATTCTTCCACGAAAACGGATGCAGATTATCAGACCACGCTCTTGACTATGTTCCGTTCAGCACAGGAAATCCAAAGGAAGCCTTTGAAAAGAAGGTAAACGGAGGAGTTCTTACAAAGGATGAAGCAGATGCATTTAAGACAGCAGTAATTTCTGCCTGCGCAGAAGAGTATTCAAAGTATGGATGGACAATGCAGCTTCACATTGGTGCCCTCAGGAACAATAATTCAAGAATGTTTGAAAAGCTTGGCCCTGATACAGGTTTTGACAGTATAAATGATTTATGTATTGCAGAAAAGCTTTCGGCATTTTTAAACAGCCTTGATAAGGAGAATGTTCTTCCAAAGACAATATTATATACTTTAAATCCAAAGGATAATTATGTTCTCGGAACAATGCTTGGAAACTTCCAGTCAGGCCATTATAAGAGCAAAATTCAGTTTGGTTCAGGTTGGTGGTTTAACGACAACCGCGACGGTATGGAAGCCCAGATGACAGCTCTTGCAAACTTGGGCGTCCTCGGTAAGTTCGTTGGAATGCTTACTGATTCAAGGAGCTTTGTATCATATCCAAGACACGAATATTTCAGACGAATTCTATGTAATATGATAGGCGAGTGGGTAGAAAAGGGAGAATATCCTGACGACAGAAAAGCTCTTGAAAAAATAATAAAGGGTATATGCTGTGATAACGCAAGGGAGTATTTCGAGTTTTAAACAACAGATTCATACTGTGGACAAAGCTTAAAAGGTATGATATCATAAGGATGATAGGTATAATGAATTGAGGTAATAGTATGAAAATGTTTACGGATGAATTTAAAAAAGAGGAATTTTTAAAGCCTCCTCATAAAAATGCACCTGTATATTTTTGGATATGGAACGGACAGATTACAAAGGAAAAGACCGATGCACGCCTTGAAGAAATGCATCGTCTTGGTGTGAAAGGATTTTACATTGTTGCCCTTCCACAGACCTTCCGCCCTACCTCTATGCCAACGGAGCTTGAACCTGAATATTTATCCGATGCCTATATGGAAGAAATCCGTCACACAGTAGAAAAGGCAAAAGAGCTGAATATGACTTGCTGGATTTACGATGAGGGCGGTTGGCCATCAGGTGGCGCATGTAACAATGTTATGCTTGACCACCCTGAATATGCAAGAAGAACTCTCTCCTGCAGAGAGACAGCCTTTAAAAAAGATGATGTGTATAAAAAGAGCAATGACGAAATTGTTGGCGCTTTTGTAAATACAGGTACACAGATTGAAGAGGGTTATGTTTTTTCTGATGATACAACTGTGGATGAATATTTTTCTCTGCCTCATTTATTTGAATATCCGGGAAGCGTAGACTTTCCTGATGTAACACGTCGTGAAGCGGCTGATTATTTTATAGAAATAACCCATGAAGAGTATAAAAAATATATAGGTGAATTTTTTGGAAATACTATGCCTGTAGTCTTTACGGATGAACCCTGTATGCCAAATCCATTTACCTTTAGGGAAGAGACAATAAAAGCGTATGAAGAAAAATACAAAGAGTCAATTATTCCTGCTCTCCCTGCCCTTTTCGGAAAGGCAAAGCCTGACGAAAAGACAGCTATGATGAGAGTGAAATATTTTGACCTTATAAGTCATATGTTCTGCGATAATTTTTTAAAACCATGCAGAGAATGGTCTCATAAAAATGGTATGGAGCTTACGGGTCATATGAATATTGATCATCTGACCTACGGAAACATAAGGGGAGGCACAATGTTTTTGATGCGTGCCCTCCGTCAGCTTGATATTCCGGGGGTTGATGTTATATGGAGACAGATTTTCCCTGATGGTGACTACTCAAAGAGCAGTGAAGCTTATCTTCCAAACAACTTTTTCCCAAGATATGCATCATCTGCGGCAGCGCAGAATGGTGGCGAGGCGGCTATGACAGAAAGCCTTGCTGTATACGGAAACGGTACAACCTTTCATCAGATGAGATATGTCTTCGGCTTTCAGGCGATTCGTGGTCTTAATATCTTTAACCCTGCCCTTTTGCAGTATGAGAGAAAGGGCGGAATGATGGCAGGGGAGCATCCTGCCTTCTGTGAGGATCAGGCTTGCCACGGTGATTTAAAGGAATTTAACGAATATTTAGAAAGACTTTCATATCTTGTAACTGTGGGTAAGAGAGTTTGCGGTACAGCTATGTATGTTCCAATCCGTGACCTTTGGGCAGGAGAGGATGCAGAAAAAATTGCTGACTCAATTGATGCTTTGGGCATGAGCCTTGAAAAGCTTCATATAGACTTTGATATTATAGATGATGATGTATTGGAAACTGCAAAGGGGACAGAAAAGGGCGAAATTTCTGTTGGAAACGCCTGCTATAAGAGAATAGTAATGCTCCCTTCAAAATATATGTCCCATAAGGCAAAGGCAGTTCTTGATGAGTTTAAGAAAAACGGTGGAATTGTCTGTGGCATTGATGAGGTTTCTTCTCCTGAAGAAATTGCGGAAGAAGCGGAAGGTCTGCAACTTATGAAGAGAGAGGCAAAGGGGCAGACCATATATTGTCTTTTTAATCAGAACAGTATTGCATCAGAGTTTAAAATCAATGTATCGGGCAGAAAAGGATTTTTCATAAATGTGACAGAGGGAAAGATTGAGCCTTTGTCATATGAGGGTGACCTTGCAAAAGTATATTTGGAGAGCGGTGAGGTCGGAGGAATCTGCCTTACTGATGATGATAATAATATAGAAGAGACAAAAATCTTCAGCAGAGAAATCCCGATTGATGGTAAGTTCAGTTTTAAAAGAACAGAGACCTTTGAGGTTGGGCTTATGTTCGCAGAAAGTCATAAGATTTCAGAGGATGCTTCTTCAGTTGAATTAGGTGACTGGACAGGGCTTGTGGGAAAAGATTTTTCAGGAAGCTGCTTATATGAAAAGGAGTTTTCTGTGCCTGATAAAATTGGAAACGCAGTCCTTGATTTAGGGGATGTTAAGTATACCTGCGAGGTTATCTTAAATGGAAAATCTTTAGGTAAAAAGATTATGCCACCTTATAGATACGAGCTTAAAAAAGAGGATTTAAGAAAGGAAAATCACTTATCCGTTGTTGTAAAGAACACACCGGGAAATCAGTTTATCTATTCAAAGGAGCTTGCTAAATGGCCCGAATGGAGAACAACTCCGTATTTTAAGGTTTCGAAAATATTTGATGAGGAAACCATACCAAGCGGACTCTTCGGCCCCGTTAAAATCCTATATTAAGATTTTATTAAATTTGTGATATATTTTTTTGAAAAGTTTATATGTGTGTTGACAAAATGTTTATGCGATGTAATAATGTATAGTAAAATTGTGGAAATACATATAAAGAAAAGGGGTAAATGCATATGAATGCAGAATTTAATTGTGAAAAATTAGTATATATCAAGGCGGAGAATTTTACTGTTCCGTTTACGGAAGATAACTACGGGTTTTTCATAGAAGAAAATGAAGATAAAGTATTTGTGCAAATGAAGGAAAGTGACGAAGGTTTTGTCGGTAATATGAGAGGTATTGATTTTTTGCTCTCATATATACAAAAGGATGAGCATCTTGAAATTAATGTAAGACTAAAAAACAACGGAGAGGATTTTGACGGAAGAATAGGGTTCGTAACCGGAGTAGACTCCTGTATGATAAGCTATCCTCAATGGAATGATTTGTTTTTCCCCACTCTTTTAAGATGTGAAAAAACTCATCTTTGGGGATATTATATGAATCCGGCAGGGAACAGTCTTGCGATTGCAACGTCAAAGCCTGTCGCATCCTATGACTTATCCTATAATGAAGTCAGATTAAGTGAAACCAGCATCTATTGCGGACACAGAGTATACGGCTCGAATATATATTTTTATCAGAATACGCCACTACCTGAACGGCATCCGGACAATCTGAAGGTTTTTAAATCAGGTCATACATATACGAATACAATTTATCTCATACCGGTTGAAGAAAAAAGCCGGATTAAAGAGGCTATATCTAAAGTATCAGGTGTGCCTACGATAGATGCGCCAAAGTACACTCTTGAAAAGGGAGAAGTTATCGATTTTAAGGTAGATGCCGAAGATGGATATACCGTGAAGCTTATTTCGCCAAAGGGAAAAGAATGTAATATAGCAGAGCCTCTTGAGGATTATGGTGTATACACCTTAACTGTTACAGATAAGTATGATAAAACTGCTGAAGCAAAATTTTATGTACGTCGTGAGTGGGATTATTATTTAGAGATGGCAGCGAAAAACGCGTTATCCAAGCCGCCGAGAGCGACAACCCACGCAGAAAGTTATTACGGCTTTTTCTCAATGTTTCTGTATTATAAGCATACCGGCAACAAGGAGGTATGGGACAAGGCTTGTGAGGCTTTTTGGGAAGTTATGCCATATATGTTTGATTTTGATAAAGCTGAGGCTATAACTGAACCGGACAGAATTCAAAATACATCTACATGTATAAGCATACTTGTGGATATGTATGAAGCTGATAAGGAAAACAGGCTTGACTGTCTGAAATATGCTTCTGATTTTGCAGAAATTATCTTAAATCATCAGGATGCAACAGGCGCGTTCAGGAATAAAAAAGTACACTATACTTGTGTTATATATATAGCAAAATCTATGTTAGAGCTTGTTCAGGCAGAAAAAGCATCCGGAGATAAGGAACTTATGGAGAAGGCAAAACTTCATTACGATTCTGTAAAAAGGGCAGTGGATGAGCTTGTATTAAATCTTGACAATATAGAAACTGAAGGGGAAATGACTTTGGAAGATGGCATGATATCGTGCTCCGCTCTTCAGATTGGTATGTTTGCTCTTACTCTTCCTGAGGATAAAAGAGACAAATATATAAAAGCGGCTGAATATATGCTCTCAATTCATTCTTGTCTGGAACAACAGCTAATACCGGATTCCCGCATGAATGGAGCATCTCTTCGCTTTTGGGAATCTCAATATGACGTTATGATAAGAGCTAATATGTTCAATTCACCTCATGGTTGGACAGGATGGACTTTATATGCACACTATTATCTTTATATGCTTACCGGAAAGAAAAAGTATCTTATGAGTCTTATGAATGGTATGGGTGCCGGATGTCAGCTTGTTGATGAAAATGGGGATCTTCGTTGGGGATTCTGTGCTGCGCCTTATATAAAGACTGATTTTGTTCTTGTTCCTGATTATGAAAATGAGATCAGGGACGGATACAATTTTGTCGAGTCTGACGAGAAGGCGTACAGGGGAAAATACATTCAGGGAGAAGTCACTGAAGGATATATAGATATGATTTCCGGATGGTATCGAACAGGCGAGCAGAGAGTGACAGGTGGTTATGAATGGTGTTCTCTTACTGTTAGGAATGAAGAGAGAAGAAGGGTGGATAATCAAGGTGGATGTTGCGATAATGATGTGCATGAAATCTTCAAATGCCTGGAAGAAACTGTTCTCAGGAAGGCCTTTATCCATCAAAATGATGATGGTTCGTTTATAACGTTTGGATGCAAGGTTATAGTTGAAAATGGAATTCTCAAAGTGACATGTGATGATAAAACGGAGGAACTTGTATATAGTGTTAAAGACGACTATAAAGCAGAGGTTAAGAAGGGTTTTTATGAATTGTCAGGATTTGGCACATATAAGGTATAGAAATATATGTGGATATTTCAGAAGTGAATAAGATAAAAGCAGAATTGTATTACAATTCTGCTTTTTGCATATGGTTGTGTTGAAAATTGGAAATCATTGTGATATAATAAAAAGCGGTTTGAATGGAGCGGCTTCATAAAAAGCTTACTGTGATGAAATAATAAGAGGCATAGAATACGGTGGAAGACAGAAATCTTCTGCCATTTCAGGTAATGCAGAGATGCAACTATGCTGTAAAAGTTGAATGATGTTAAAACCTATAATAATAAAGAGGTGCAGGATATGCGAGATAATGTAATCGAAGCAATAAAAAAGGAAAGATTAATAGTTATAGTAAGAGGGGTAGAGGGTGAAAAGCTTATACCTTTGGCAGAAGCTATGTATGAAGGCGGAGTACGTCTTTTGGAAATTACCTATAGCGCAGATAAAAAGGTTTCCGATGAAGAAACAGGAAAGAATATAAAGATTCTTGCGGAACATTTTGAAAACAGAATGTTTATCGGAGCGGGAACAGTTCTTACAGAGGAGCAGGTTGAGATAGCAAAAAATTCAGGAGGAACGTTTATTATCTCTCCTGATGTTTATGAAAACGTTATTAAAAAGACACGTGAGCTTCAAATGGTTTCTATTCCCGGAGCGTTAACTGCAACTGAAATCCAGACAGCCCACAGAGCAGGAGCGGATTTCATAAAGCTCTTCCCTGCGGGAAACCTCGGAACAAGCTATCTCAGCGCTTTAAGCGCACCTCTTTCTCATATAAACTTCCTTGCTGTTGGGGGAGTGAAGGATAATAACCTGGACGAATATTTAAAGGCGGGAGTTAAAGGCTTTGGCGTAAGCTCAAGTATAGTTGATATGAAGAAAATTCAGGAGAATGATTTTAAGGGAATCACAGAACTTGCCAGAAGATACACAGATGTTTTAAAAGGCTAAAAGTTTTGAGGTGATAGAATGTTATTGTATATCATAAGACACGGAGATCCTGTATACGAAACAGATTCCCTTACAGAAAGGGGAAAGCTTCAGGCAGAGGCAGTTGGAAAGAGAATGTATGATGCGAAAATAGACAGAATCTTTTCATCACCTATGGGTCGCGCAATGGAAACAGCTGACCCTGCATGCAGATTGTTAAATTTAGAGAAAAATATAGAAGAATGGACCCACGAAATAGGAAACGAGAAATTAACTCCTTTCCCTGATGGAAAGATGAAGTCTGTTACTTTGGTTCAGAATACCTGCTATCTGGAAAATGGAAATATTGATTTGCCATACGATAGAAGTTTTGAATGTCAGGGCATCAATGAATCAAGAATGAATGAAGCGGTTAAATACATTGAAGAAAACGGAAAAGATTTTCTTGAAAGGCTTGGATACAGGTATGAAAATGGAATTTATCGCATATTAAATCCTAATGAAGAAAAAGTAGCTTTGTTTTGCCATTCGGCTTTTTCAAAAGCATGGCTTTCTGTCCTTCTTCATATTCCATTACATATAATGTGGGCGTCATTTCATTATACTCATACAGGGGTTACGGTTATTGAGTTTAAGAATTATGAAAATGGTTTTACTGCTCCGAGATGTCTTTGCTATTCTGATATGTCTCACCTTTATGCAGATGGGCTTGATATGATACATGATAGCAGAATAGAGATATAATTGCTGGAATAAAATAGAATAAAAAGGTTTGACACCCTGAATAATATATGATATTATTATAAAAATTTTTTAAAAGGAGAAAGTGATTATGAAAAAGTATATTTGCGATGTATGCGGCTGGGAATATGATGAAGAAGCAGGTCTTCCTGATATGGATATAGAGCCTGGCACAAGCTTTGAGGATTTACCTGATGATTTTGAGTGTCCTCTTTGTGGTGTTGGTAAGGATGAATTTTCTGAAGAATAATGAGAAGAAGTACTAAAGTTATTCTTATTATTTTTGTTGTTATCGTATGCCTCGTTGCATTTATCTTCTGCAATTCTGCAGCAGAACAAAAAGAGTCTGCGGAGAAGAGCACGGGGATACTTAAGTTTATTATAGAAACTTTTAATATTGAAGATGCGGCAAAAATCAATGATCTGCATAAAGCTATAAGAAAGTCTGCTCACGTTATTGAGTTTACAGCTTTAGGTGTTCTTCTTTCGATGCTTTTCAGAAAGTTTGAAAGAAGAAGCGGAAGAAAGTATATTGCCTGCCCTCTTTTTATCGGTCTTATGGTAGGGGTTTTTGATGAGTTCATCCAGAGCTTTAACGACAGAAGCAGTGAGGTAGGGGATATCCTTATTGATTTTGGAGGCGTTTTATTAGGCTTGTTTGTTACTATGTGCCTTTATAGCACAATAGACAAAAAGCGAAGAGAACGCAGACACAGAAGAATTTACGAAAGCGAAAAAAACTACGGTTCTGAATAAAACAGGACGGTAGTTTTTCTTTTTATAAAAATAAGATTTTTTTAAAGTGTAGGTTTGTCAATGATGTGTTACAAAATTAATTAAAAATTTCACCGTCTTCAAGAAAAGCCTTGATATAATCGATAGAAGCTTTCCAATTAAGAGGGCGCATAGGAAACTTGTTGTAGTTATAGTTTTGAAAATGACAAACTTAACTGGGAAGGATATATAAGCTACGGTACAAACTTAGGTCAGGCTATTGATGACTCATATTCAGTATCTGCCTGCCTTGCGAGAAAATGGCAGGATGAAATTGATGCAGGAGTTAAACTCCCTGATTTGTACATTATTAATATTGCAGTTGGCGCTCGGGGTATAACCGAGAAATATATGTGGTGGCATAAAAAGGAAGCAAAGATTTTTGTCAGAGAAGATGACGCTGAGGTTAAAAAGAAAGAGCTTGAAGCCCTTGCATTTGAAAATGAAAATATTACTTTATTTGATGTAAGAAACTATCCGGGATATATCTCTGATGTAAGAGGAAACGGTATGTATATGGAAGATGTTGTTCATTACACAGGCGAAACAAATATATGGGTTGCAGGTGAAATATTAAAAGTATACAAAGAAGAATTATTATAAAAAATGTCCCTCTGATGAGGGACATTTTTTATGGTTTTGTTGAATATCTTGCAGAGATATTACTTGCCGGAAGGGATGTGTTTGTGGCGATAAATACATCTCCCTTTTTGCTCGCAACAACAGGAAGAGATATCTTTGTTTCTTTAGGTTTTTTGAGCACGTATGTAAAATATATATCTCCTGCAGATTTAAGCCATTCCTGAAGAGCGGTATTAGCAGTGGCTATATCTTCTGTTCCGTCAAGACCCATCACCGTATAATCAGGATACCAATAGCAAGCTGAAGACAAGTGATACCCACAAAGAATATTGGTTTTGCTTGATGATAATTTTTGAGAAACTGTTCCCGCATTAAAGTAACCCAATGTAGTTATATTATCCCCATAGAGTTTATCGGTTGTCTGATAAATCATAAGACGACGTCCATTTCCGTTAGCAGACCAGGAATTCCATGTCTCATTTGCAGACAGGGTATATTTTTTGATTTTTCGCACTACAACTTGTTTTTTAAAGTCAATATAATCTGCGTAATCACCGATTTTGCGAAGAGGCTCATCAAGATAAATATCGGTGATAACAGGGTTGATATATGGCTCAAAATCGGTTGCTGTCTTGCCCGTTTCAAACTGTGGGTAAAGAGTTATAGTTTCGCTTAAAACAGCTCCCGCAGACATCTGTAAATATGCCTGAATACTATCACCTTTTGATAAGGTAAAGCTTTTGGGACTTGATGTTATGGTGTAATAATCAGAAGTTGATGAATTATATACCTTTGTTCGCACAATCATTTTTACTGTAGTGTTTGCGTTTTTGCAGGAAGCGGTTATAGTAATGTTGTCAGCAGGTATGGTATAAGCTTTACTCTGCCTTATATTGATAGGGTTTGCACTTGTGTTTGTTCCCTTATTGACGGTTATGCTGAAATCATCA
Source organism: Clostridia bacterium (assembly GCA_045649725.1). Classification (GTDB taxonomy): domain Bacteria; phylum Bacillota; class Clostridia; order Monoglobales; family Monoglobaceae; genus UMGS1820. The sequence goes on from JAZRQL010000017.1 coordinate 64,612, forward strand.
TTTATAATGGTTTTGTTTGGATATACATCGCCAGCGAAAGTGCAGTTCAGAAAATTTTTGCCATACACAATAACAGGGATTTTATATTTTCCGTAGTTTGCGTCAGCCTCGTCTGTTACAGGATCGCCAACAGATATAATTTCTTCAGGAGAAGAAGGAGAAGGTGTCCCTTTTTGAGTGCTGTTACCGTATATCCCATAGTTTAAGAGATGTTTACCGTCTGAATTTATAAGTGGGCAGGGATACCCTTCAGCGTTGGAGAATAAATTTCCCATAGTCGTTCGCATTCTTATGTATTCTCCGTAATCTATCATTCTGTCACCGCCTTGGTATATTCACTGTAAGAAAATCTCCAGCCATAGGTACTGGAATTTAACTTTCCCCAATCGAATATTAAAGTATAAGCTGTGTTAGCTTCAGGAATAATGCTGAAATCACTTATTTTATCAGTAATAAAAGAAAGCTCCGTAGGAGTTTCTCCACTTATAAAATCAACCTTAATCCAGTCGCCAACATTACCGTCAGGAATGTTTAAAGAAAGAGTTTCGCACTGGCCTAAATCATAAATAGTATTGAGGTTTAAGTTGTCTGAAACTTCTGTTAAAACTGTTGGGCGTAAATTGTAAAGGTCCGTAATCTGCGCCTGAAGACCTGTTTTTGAATCCCCGCACATAACGTCACCTGCATACCATGCGTTTCCGTCCCAGTCAAGTGTGTGAGAATTTCGTCTCACGGTGGTTTCGTTATTGTCGGCATCGGCTTCGTAATACCCGTTGCCGACTATATGGGCATATTTGTTCTTTGTGTCTTCAATATTTAAAATTCCCTGAACATGCTGATGCCTTCCTGCCGCAATTGTGTTTTCTCCTTCTGCGTGAGAACACATTCCTGTGGTCTTTGTGTATATACCTTCTGTGTGAGAGTGGTCACCGCATGCAGATGTATATTGACCTTCTGCGTGAGAGTATATGGCTTTTGCCTGATTAGAATTGTCGTTGAATATTTCGCTTCCCCGTTCACACACTTCGGTTGATGGAACAAGATACCCTTCACCACTTGGTAAGCGGTAGATGTATGAATAAGTATCTCCCTCAACTTTTTTGCCGGCTGTCTTTGAAAGGGTCAGCTTGTCCTCGTCGGTATAGTCGTTTGTGGAAAGCTGTTTGCCGTTTTCTTTGTCTACCTTTAAAGCGAGAAGATCGTTTCGCTCCTTGACAGCGTCTTCAAAAGCTGTGCGAAGATTGACGCCGTTGTCGCAGTCAATATTGTCAATCTTATGACGTCCTGTTAGGCCTGATGCATGATTTGTAAATATTGATGTTACGGCATTGGTCAGGTTCTTGCAGGTGTTTTGCAGATAACCTACATACCAGTTATCCATCGGACCTGATGAGTATACCTTGTTTTTAATATCGTACCATAATGACATTAAATCACTCCTTATTTTATTTTTCCGTCTGCAATTTATATTATATACAGTATAAAATGTCATAAAATGCCACAGATAATATGGCTTGACAAATGGGATTTATGTGGTATAATAACAGATGGTGTATTGTGTCTATTTACAGATGCAATACATAAAGAAGAAATATAAAATTATTATAAAATGGTCTTTTTATATAAAAGGCGGTTTTGTTGTAGTTTTTATTTTTTGTGAAAAGTTAAGGGGGAGGGATATATGTTGAATGCGCGCAAAATTGTTATAAGAGCATGTGACTGGATTATCTGGACAGTCAGTCTTTTAGTCAGCTGTTTCTTGCTGGAACGCAGTGGCCACACATATGTGGATAATGCTTTCCTGTTGATGCTCGGTTATCTTGCTGTACATATACTTGTGTTTGAAGTATCCGGCATATATAAGTCTATATGGAGATACTTAAGCGGTACCAACATATTAAAAGGTATAGTATTTGAGGGTATTGCTGTTGTGATAATAGTTCTGGTAACCGTTATAACAAAAGCCAGGTTGAGAACTTTATTTGTTTTTGCTTTTGCTATAGAAGCGGTTATATGGACAGGTTCAAGAATTATATATTCATTCCTGTACGAACATACCCATATAAACCATAGCCACACTTTGGAGAACAACAAGAAAGGAAAAAGGACATTAATAGTTGGTGGCGGTGAAGCGGCAAGAATGCTTCTTAACGAGGTATCACGATATTCAATCTCTGACTATAGACCGATATGCATTGTGGATGATGACACAAGTAAGGTCGGAAGGTACATAGAGAATACAAAGGTTGTAGGACAGACCTCAAATATAAAAGACGTATGCCATAAGTATGAGATAGAAATAATCATATTTGCAATATATAACATCCCTGACGAAAAGAAGAAGGCTATACTTAATGTTTGTGCAGAGCTTAATCTTCCAGTAAAGATATTGCCTCACTATGCTAATTTTGTGAATAACAGAAACAAAATTGATATGGTCAGAGATGTAAGTATAAATGATTTGCTCGGAAGAAAGAGAGCGCATATTGATAACCCGATGATTAATGAATTTCTTGAAGGGAAGACTGTGCTTGTTACAGGCGGCGGTGGTTCAATAGGCGGAGAACTCAGCCGACAGATTGCAAAGTATAACCCAAAAAGGCTTATAGTTCTTGATGTATATGAAAACGGAGCATATTTTATTCAACAGAATATTTTAAGAAGTGGATTTAAAAACCTTTCTGTTGAAATCGTATCCATAACTGACAAACAGCAGATGGAAGATATATTTATAAAGTACAAGCCTGATATTGTATATCATGCGGCGGCGCACAAGCATGTTCCTCTTATGGAAGACTGTCCTGTGGAGGCAGTTAAGAACAATGTTTTCGGAACAGAGGTTGTGGTAGACCTTTCCGATAAATACAAGGTTAAAAAATTTGTAATGGTTTCAACCGACAAGGCTGTAAATCCAACAAATGTTATGGGTGCTACCAAGAGAGCGTGTGAGCTTATAGTAAAGTCTAAAAACGATATAAGTGAAACAAGCTTTGTTGCAGTACGATTTGGTAATGTTTTAGGGTCTAACGGATCTGTTATTCCGCTCTTTAAAGAGCAGATTAAAAAGGGCGGACCCGTTACTGTTACAAGCCCTGATTGTATAAGGTATTTTATGACAATACCTGAGGCGGTTGAACTTTTGCTTACAGCCGGGAGCCTTGCAAACGGTGGAGAAACATTTGTTCTTGATATGGGTGATCCTGTTAAAATTGATGACCTTGCAAGAAAAATGATAAGTCTTTCGGGTTTTGTTCCGGATGTAGACATAAAAGTAGAATATATCGGGATGAGACCTGGCGAAAAGATGTATGAAGAACTTTTGGTTGATACAAGTGAAGTGTCAAAAACCTGTTCGGAAAAAATCTTTGTTGATAAGCCTGAAATAATCGACAGAAGTGACCTTTATAAAAAGCTTGAAACTATGAGAGGTTATGCAGAAGAAGGGAACAGAGAAGAAACGGTAGAAATGCTTAAGAAAACTGTTCCTACATTTATATCAAAGGATTAAGGAGAGGTGTTTGTTTAAAATGGAAAAGGCAACAGAAAAAGAAATAGATATAAAAAGAATATTAAAAGAGCTTTTATTTAAATGCTGGATTATTATTCTTGCGGCATTTATAGGGGCATCAACAGGTTTTGTGTATTCAAACGCGTTTGTTACACCACTTTACACCGCAAAGGCTATGATGTATGTAAATAACTTTGCAAACGATGTTCAGGATGCGGTTATCAGAATGACAAACAGTGATATTTATACATCACAAGCTCTTGTTAAAACTTATATGACATTCCTTTCAAGTGACAAGGTGCTTAATGAGGTTGAAAAAGACCTTGGCGGCAGATACACAGCCAAGGAAATCCGTGGCATGATGAAGACTGACAGTGTAGATGACACTGAAATATTCACAATCAGCGTTACTCACCCAAGCCCAAAGGAAGCAGAAGAAATCGCAAACAAGATTGCAGACAAGACAGTTACAATTGTTGGTGAGTACATAGAAGGTAGTACCGTTAAGATTGTCGACTATGCTACCGTACCGAAGAACAGATCATATCCAAGTATTTCAAGATTTACTATGCTTGGAGGTATGGCTGCAGGAGGTATGGCTGCCATTATTATAATTCTCTTATATCTGTTCAACGGAAAGGTTACAAACGAAGATGACCTTAAGGCGATGTTTGATGCACCGATAATCGGTAGAATACCAAACTTCAGACAGATATACGGAAACGGATATTCATACAACTACGCATATAAGTATGGATATGGATACAGTGAAAAATCAAAAGAGAAAGGGAGGAAAAAATAATGGGCATTTTTGATAAGAAGAAACAAGACGTCAGAATGATGATGGCGGAAGAGAGAAACTATATTTTAGGCAAAAGCACTCCCTTTTCAGTCAGAGAAGCATATAACTCTCTCAGAAGTAATATTACATTCTCTGCTTTAGGCGA
>JAZRQL010000018.1:0-40889 GCA_045649725.1 Clostridia bacterium
TCAGGAACAGGTTATGCAGATAGTTCGTGAGCTTGGCGGATATTCGTTGGGACGTGCTGACCTTGTCAGACGTGCTATGTCTAAAAAGAAAGCCGATGTTATGGCGGAGGAGAGAAAGAACTTTATCTACGGTACCGAGGAAAACGGTGTAGTTGTAGAGGGTGCGGTTAAACGCGGTGTTGACGAAAAGGTTGCGGCAGAAATTTTCGATGACATGATGGACTTTGCATCATATGCCTTTAACAAGTCTCATGCCGCCGCTTACGCTGTTGTGGCGTATCAGACAGCCTGGATTAAGAGAAAGTATCCAACAGAGTTCTTTGCGGCGCTTTTGACATCATTTATAGATAATGCAGCAAAGGTATCAAAGTATATAGAGGTTGTTAAAAGACTTGGGTTAACTGTCTTACCTCCATCTATAAACAAAAGCGGCAGAGATTTTACTGTTGATAAGGGTAGTATACGTTTCGGCCTTGCTGCTGTTAAAAATGTTGGTGGTTCAGTTGTTGATGAAATTGCTCTTGAAAGAGCAGAAAATGGAGAATTTAAGGGATTTACTGATTTCTGCGAAAGAATGGTTCTTCGTAAAATAAATAAAAGAGTTGTTGAAAGCCTTATAAAAAGCGGTGCTTTTGATGAATTTGGCTTAAAGAGAGCTGTCCTTATAAATGTTTATGAGGGCGTTCTTGATGATGCTTCAAACAAGGTTAAAAACGTTATGCCGGGGCAGATAGATATGTTTGGCAATATGGAAGCAGAGCTTATATTAAATGATAACTTTCCTGATTGCGAAGAGTTTTCTAAAAAGGACATTCTTGCAATGGAAAAGGAGACTGTTGGAATGTATATTTCAGGTCATCCTTTAGATAGTTGTCAGGAAGCAGTAAAAGCTATGTCTAAATGCTCTGTAAGCGAGCTTAACGAAAATGAAAACCACAGATTTAATATTGGTGAACAGATAACGATTTCGGGTATAATAACAAAGTCAAGAAATCAGCTTACAAAAAAAGGCGAGATTATGCGCTATATCGAGCTTGAAGACTTGTCAGGAAGTATTGAAGTTATTGTTTTCCCTACCATTGTTAAAAGATTTGATGCTCTTTTAAATGAGGATAATATTGTTACAATAACAGGTAATCTTGATATAGTGGAGGATGCTCCGCCTAAAATCAGGCTTGAAGATATAAGGTTACTTGATTTAAATGCGAAAAAACGCAAAAAACTGTATTTAAGATGCGACTCCCGTGATGAAAAAACTATGGACGATATAAAGGGCATCCTTCGTAATTCAAAGGGTGATATAGATGTTATTATTAAATATGAGGACACAAATCAGGTGGTAAAAGCTCCCGCATCTATGAGAATAAGCGAAAATGACGGTAGATACGAAAAGCTTGTTATGGTGCTTGGGGATGAGAACGTAAAGTTGGTGTAAGAGAATGTCAAAAGGTTTAAATAAAAGGGATATAAAATCAGCTTTAGGAGAAACTAAAAAGAAGATTATATTCAAAAAGAAAACAGGGTCTACAAATACTGACCTTAAAAACCTTGCTTTTAAGGATAAGGCTCTTAACAAGGTAGTTATTGCCCTTAAGCAGACTCAGGGAAGAGGAAGGCTTGGAAGAAGCTTTTATTCCCCTGAAAACAACGGAATATATTTAAGCTACTTTTTAAAACCATCTTTGAATAACGAAGATATAGTGCTTATAACATCTGCATCTGCTGTGGCTGTTTGTAAGGCTTTGGAGAAAAATATCACTATAAGCCCTAAAATCAAGTGGGTAAACGATATTTTCTATGAAGGCAGAAAACTGTGTGGCATTCTTGTCGAAGCTGTCAGGGATAAAGATAATGGCCTTTCAGGAGTAGTAATTGGCATTGGTTTAAACTGTATAAGAGGAAATGTTCCTGATGAACTTAATAGTATAATTGGTTATCTGTCGGATTTTTGTGATGGTTTTAATGTAAACCAAATTGCCGCTGATATTATAAGTGAACTGAATGATATTGAAAACCTTATAAAAGATAACGGGTTATGTAGTGAATACAAGAAACGTTCACTGGTTATAGGTAAGAATATTAAGGTTTTAGGAGACGCTCCATACAGAGCCTATGCAGAAGATGTTGATGAAAGATGCGGTTTAGTGGTTAAAAGCGAAAGCGGAGAAATAAGAACACTTACAACAGGTGAAATTACTATAAGAATAGATGAGTAAAGGAGAGATTATATGAGAAATGAATGCCTTGATTTAGGAAGAGAATGTATGAAGAAAAAGGGAAAGTGGAAGTTCCTTGCCATTGTTTTCTTTATGGCTTTTATCGCAATGACTGTTAAAGCTATCATCCTTAAAAAGAGAAATAAGGAATATTGTGATATGATTGTGGATTTAAGCGATGTGTATGAAACCACAAGAGAGCAGGAAGAAGAGTTGGCAGAAATAAGAAAGAGAGAAAGCCAGAAGAAAAACTCTATGACAGAGAGAAAAACTGTTGAAGAAAGATTAGAGGATAACAGAGTTACTGAAGAGGAATAGTATGAAGCCTATTGCACATATAGAAACAGGATTTAAAGACAAGTTCGGGATACCTCGCCAAAGCGGTCTTGCAAAAGGAATGGACGGAAGGATTATATTTGAAAAAGAATATAACGTTCCTGATGCATTTAAAGGGCTTGAAGAGTTTTCGCATATATGGATTATATGGGGATTTTCGGAAATAGATAGGGAATGGTCTCCAACGGTAAGACCTCCAAAGCTTGGCGGAAATAAAAGAGTTGGCGTTTTTGCTACAAGGTCTCCTTTTCGCCCTAACAATTTAGGGTTATCCTGTGTTAAACTCGAAAGAATAGAATATTGCGATGGAGTTACTCTGTATGTGTCTGGCGCTGATATGGTGTCAGGTACGCCTATATATGATATAAAGCCATATCTTCCATATGTAGATAGTATAGAAGATGCCATAGGCGGATTTACTGAAAATATCAGCACAGAAAAGCTTAATGTTAAGTGGGAGACAACAAAAAACATCCCAGACGATACGAAAGAGGATATAACCGATATACTTTCGGTTGATCCAAGACCTTCATATCATACCGACCCGGAGCGGGTGTATGGGATGTCTTATAAGAATTACAATATAAAATTTAAAGTTTGTGAAAAAACACTTGTAGTTTGTGATATTACTGAAAATCCCAAGAGCGAATAAGGTCGCCATCTACTAAATACGCCGATTTTGCAAGCTTTGCAAGGGGTTCGTCAGATTTTGAATCGGAATAGAACTTATCTATTTCATCCGTGAAGTTTTCTGTAAAGCGTTCCACCTTTACAGCGCCGAAACAGTTGTTTCCAAGGTAACATCCGGTTGAAATGTCAACATTTGATGCAAGAAGATTTTTTATACCAAGTCGGTCACAAACCGGCTTTAATAAGAAGAAAGGCGAGGCCGAAATAATGGCATCATCGTCTTTTTTTTGTGCCAAATACCATTTTTTTATATTTTTGATATGTTCGCCCCAGAATTCTTCTATTAAGCTTTCTGTATCATTGAAATAGCCCAGGAAAGAGAATAAATTCTCCTTAAAATCTGTTTTGGAGCAAAAAGATGCTTTGTATCCTATATATCCCAATGAATTAAAAGCAAGTTTTGGAATTATGTATGGGCGTTTCTTCATACAGAATATTATAAAGTCGGCAGTGCTGTCACCGTCATATATTGTTTTGTCAAAATCATATGCATTCATATAAATTACCTCCGTTTTATGTATTTTAACACAGAAAGCTTAAATATGCAAATAAAATTAACAAAGCTATTGACAAATATTAAAATCGTGCTAAAATAATATTTAGCACTCTTGATGCGAGAGTGCTAAAATGACGAAATTTAAAAGGGAGAAGGAATAAAAAATGTCAAAATTTGAGTTTAAATCTGAGTCAAAACGTATGCTTGACTTAATGATTAATTCTATCTATACAAATAAGGAGATATTTTTAAGAGAACTTATTTCTAATGCAAGCGATGCTTTAGATAAGCTTTATTATCTTTCTTTGAAAGATGAAAACATATCCTTTGACAGAGAAAAGTTCTTTATAAGAATAACTGCTGACAAGGATGCTCGTACCCTTACTATTAAAGATGGTGGTATAGGTATGACAGAAGAAGACCTTGAAGAAAATTTAGGAACAATTGCAAAGAGCGGCTCTTTTGCTTTTAAAAATGAGAATGAAAAGACAGAAGATGTTGATATTATCGGTCAGTTTGGTGTCGGCTTCTATTCAGCATTTATGGTAGCAAAGAGTTTAACAGTAAAAAGTAAGAAGTTCGGTGAAGAAAATGCATTTATGTGGTTTTCAGAGGGTGCAGACGGTTACGAGATAAACCCATGCACAATGGATGAATGCGGAACAGAAATTATTATATCCTTAAAGGATAATACTGATGACGATGACTTTGATGCCTTTTTAGATGAACATACATTAAGAGGGCTTGTTAAAAAATATTCTGATTACATCAAATATCCTATTAAGATGCTTGTGTCAAAGAAAAAGTTAAAGGATGGCACAGAAAATTCAGACAAACCTGAATATGAAGATTATACAGAAGATGAAGTTTTAAACAGTATGGTTCCTATATGGAGAAAGAATAAGTCAGAGCTTACAGAAGATGACTATAATAATTTCTATAAGGAAAAATATTATGACTTTGAAGACCCTGTAAAAACCATACACACCAGTGCTGATGGGGCTTTCAGCTATACTGCGCTTCTATATATTCCATCTCGTCCGCCATATGATTTCTATTCAAAAGAGTTCTGTAAAGGCTTATCGCTTTACACCAATGGAGTTATGATAATGGACAAATGTGAGGCGCTTTTGCCTGATTATTTCGCATTTGTAAAAGGTCTTGTAGATTCAGCGGATTTATCCCTTAATATATCCCGTGAAATCTTGCAACAGGACCGTCAACTTATGACAATTTCTGCTCATATTAAGAAGAAAATAAAGAGCGAACTCCTTTCTATGCTTAAAAATGACAGAGAGAATTATGAAAAGTTCTATGAAAATTTCAAGCGCCCGTTAAAGTACGGTATGTATGATAATTTTGGTGCTGATAAGGAATTTTTAGTTGATCTTGTTATGTTCTATTCTTCATCAGAAAAGAAGAATGTAACCCTTAAAGAGTACATCGAAAGAATGAAGGAAGGACAGGAATTTATCTATTATGCAAGCGGTGAAACCATCCAGCAGATAGAAAGACTTCCACAGGTGGAAGCGGCTTTGGATAAGGGGTTTGAAATTCTTTATTTAACTGAAGATGTTGATGAATTTGCATTGAAGATTCTTGGCAAGTATGAAGAAAAAGAGTTTAAATCAGTATCATCCGCAGACCTTAATTTAGAAGACGAAACAACAAAGGCAGAAGAGGCTGTTGCAGAGGAAAAGGATAAGGCGTTATTTGAAGCTATGAAGGATGCTTTAGGGGAGAGAGTTGTAAAAGTTAAGCCTACCGCAAAGCTTAAATCTCACCCTGTTTGCATCACAAATGAGGGTGAAATTTCTCTTGAAATGGAAAAGGTTTTAAGTGCTATGCCAAATGGCGGAATAAAGGCCCAGAGAGTTCTTGAGATTAACATTAAACATCCTATATACGAAAAGCTTAAATCTTCTGCAGATGATAAGGAACATATTAAGAAGTTTACAGAAGTTTTATATGGTGTGGCAATGCTTACAGAGGGCATGAACATTGAAGATGTTTCTGTATTTACAGACAGTATATGCGATTTAATTAAATAGTTATTTCAGGACAAACAGGGAAAAATAGCCTTGTTTGTCCTTTTTTCGTTACACAAAAATCAAAAATAAAGAACGGTTTTAAACCGTTCTTTTAGTTGTATTCAAATATAAAACGAGATTATTGTATGAACGATTCGCGAATCGCCCACGTAATAAAAATGGGTCATTCACGAATGACCCCTAGTTTTATACAATAAAATCTATAACACCTTTTTAATATCCTTTTCTAATCCTTCTGGTATATATGTTACAACTTCAATAGTCTTTGCGAAATCAGAAATATCAGCTTCAAGCTTTTCCATTGCGTCATAAGTAAGGGCCTCAAGTTCAAGTCTTTCTTCAATTATGTTATTTATAAATATAGTTTTATTCATATAAATCACCTGCTATTATTACAAAAGTGTTACAATTATATACTGATTTTTTAAATTTGTCAAGTTTATTATAAATACTATAAATTAATGTTTACAAAGCATAGTTAATGTGTTAGAATTCTTTTGATGCATTAGGGAGGATGAGTTTTATGTTTCATAATGTTTTTTTCAACACATTTTGCGAAAGATTTTTTGATGATGAAATTAACAATGCTTTCTATGATGTGATAGATACGATAGATGCCGGCTTTTCAGCGGAATATAAGAAAATAATTGATTTATATATGTATCCCACATGTGGAAACGAGAGTGAAACTTTTGAAAGGCTCGGTTCTCTTGCAAACAAAATGGGAGTTCACGAATACACATTAAATACTGTTTTCTTTATATCCTGTAGTGAGATTTTGCGCGAAAGATATAAAGAAGAAGGACGCAGCGACGAACTTTTCTGGGATACAATTGCAGATGTTAAATACAAAACTCTTGAGTGTATTTTCTGTAAGGATATTATAGGTATATATGTTCCTTTATGGTTTGTTGGGATATTCGGTATGGGCTTGGTTCAGCTGGGAAGATTTCAGTTCCATAAAGTTGAATTTACGACAGATTTTACAACTAAAAGCGGATACACACTTCATAAGGGTGACCCAATTTATAATATGCATATTCCCGCAAACAATGGACCTCTTTCAAGAGAAGCGTGCATTGAATCATTTAAGCTTGCATACAAATATTTTAAAAAATATAATGACTTCGAGGGCGATATTATGATTATAAAGTGTGGTTCATGGCTTTTAAACCCTGACCATCCTAAAATTCTGCCTGAAGATATGAATATTATGAAGTTTTATAATATGTTTGAGATGTATGAAACATACGAGCCAAACGATTATTTAGCAGAAGAGGGATGCAGATTTTTCGGAAACTGTTTCGGAATGAAATATGAAGACCTTCCTGAAAACACAAGACTTCAGCGTATATACAAAAAATATCTTCTTGATGGAAACAAGCCTGTAAACGGCAGAGGAATTATTTTCTTTGATGGTGAAAAAATAGTTAATTAGTTTATCTTGACTTATATATAAAAATGTAGTATAATATAATTTCAATATTTTATTATAAGTACATAGATTGAAGGGGTGGAATTATGGATAGATACGAATTCAAAGCAATGCAGGATGATATGGACAAAAAGATTGATAAGTATATTGATCTTATCAATGCAAGGAATTCCGCATGGAATACAATCCCATCTCACTACTATTCTGATTATAACGTTAAATCAGGTCTGCGTAATGCTGACGGAACAGGTGTTTTAGCCGGATTTACCTCAATCGGTGAAGTTCACGGTTATATTATGGATGAAGGTTATAAAACTCCTGTGCCTGGAACATTAAGATACAGAGGCGTTGAAGTCGGTGACATTGTTAATGCTTGCATAAAAGAGGGGAGATACGGTTTTGAAGAAACTGCGTTCCTTCTCTTATTCGGTTTCCTGCCTGATAAGAAGATGCTTGAAAAGTTTACAAGATTTTTAGCTAAGAAGAGAAATCTTCCTGATGAGTTTACAGAGGATATGATTTTTAAAGCGCCAAGTAAGAATATTATGAACAAGCTTGGTCGTTCAGTTCTTGCGCTTTATTCATATGATGATAATCCTGATGATACATCTGTTCCTAATCTTTTAAGACAGAGTATAGATTTAATAGCAAGATTTCCTGTTCTTGTTGCTGATGCGTACACTTGTAAGCGTCACTATTTTGACGGAGAGAGTCTTGTTCTTCATAACCCAAATCCTGATTTATCCGCTGCTGAAAACTTTTTGTATATGATAAGACCTGATAACTCTTATACAGAGCTTGAAGCCAAGACCCTTGACTTATCTCTTGTGCTTCAGGCAGAGCACGGTGGTGGTAATAACTCAGCCTTTACTGTAAGAGTTTTATCATCCACAGGAACAGATACATATTCTGCGATTTCTGCAGCTGTTGGTTCTTTAAAGGGGCCTAAGCACGGTGGTGCAAATGATAAGATGCTTTCACAGATGGATGAAATCAAAACTAATGTTCATAACTGGAGCGATGAGACAGAAGTTCTTAATTATTTAAGAAAGATAATCAGAAAAGAGGCAGGAGACGGTAAGGGTTTAATCTATGGTATGGGCCACGCAGTTTACACTGTTTCTGACCCAAGACAGATTATTCTTAAAGAACGTGCGGCGCTTCTTTCTGAAAAGACAGGATTTGAAAAAGAGTTCGCTTTATATGATTTGGTACAGAAGCTTGCACCTATTGCCTTTAGGGAAGAAAAGGGTATCGATAAGCCTATGTGTGCAAACGTTGACTTCTATTCAGGTTTTGTTTACAGGATGATGAATCTTCCGCAGGAGCTTTACACACCGCTCTTTGCTATGTCAAGAATAGTTGGTTGGTGTGCTCACCGTATGGAAGAATTGATGACAAATAATAAGATTATGAGACCTGCTTATAAGAGCGCAGTTAAACGTCTTGATTATGTGTCCATTGATGACAGAGATGATTACAATTTATAAATAAAAATAAGAGGAATGACCTTATAAGGCATTCCTCTTATTTTTATAGGTAACCATATTCGTTAAAGCAAACAGGAGCTATGCTATTACTATATCCAAATGAGTATAATTCATATTTTGCAGCAAGGGGAGGAATCTTTATTTGACGCGTATATCCTCTTGATGCCTCTATAACAGTTCCGTTCTCATTGTAGAATGCCCAATAAATTTGACCACCGCCACTTGACTGAATATTTATATATTCATTATCTATAGTATATTTAATTCTAATGTTTTGGTTGTTTTTAAATTCGCGAACTTGGTGCTTTTTGCATGAAATAGCTTCAAAATTGTCCGGGATACTACCCATAAATGTAATTTGTTCAATATTTGATAAGTGCCAGAAAGCTCGGTATCCTATTGATTTTATTGAGGCAGGAATAAAAATTTGCTTAATTTCATTACAATAGCTTAATGCATAATCACCTATTTCTGTAACTGTGCTCGGAATGTCAATTGATTTAACGCTAATAGGTACACTTATAAGCTTTGTCATATCTTTATTATAAAGTATGCCGTCTTTTGATGAATAGTAAGGGTTGTTTTCGTCTACAACAAATTTCCTGTTAAGACGATTTAATCGTGGATCAACCCATCTGATGTTTGCACCAATTTCCAATGTTCCATTTGGATACTTATCAATTATATTGTTACCACAGCCAAAGTACAGACTTGTTACTTCTTCAGGATGAGTTATAACATCATTATTGTCATAATAGAGATATGCACCATTAAAAGTTTCGTCTATGATATACTTTTGGCGTGTTCCGCCACCGCCCTTTATAGTGTCACCTTTGTAGATAAAGTTATCACCATATGTTATTTTATCATAATTAGGCAGAGAGTCATAACCTGCGATAACATTATTTCCAATTTTGATTTCTTCTGTGTATATATTGTCGAAAGCATGTTCATCCAATTCAATTCCGTCAGGAATTATTATAGTATAAAAATAATCTAACTTAATATATCTGTTAATATATGATGCAACCTTTTTAACAGGTATTCCATCAATTTCTGATGGAATTTCAAGAGGTGGGTCAGAGGTGTAAATCCAGGTTCCGTTTTCGTCAAAATATCCATTATCAAAAGGAAGGTTACTTTCTATAGCATAAAGTATGCCCTCGTCCGGGTCGAAGTAGGCATTGTGATAAACAGGAAGAGGTCCTTCGTATGGACTATCAATGAAATAAGGCTCTATCAATTCATATTTTTTAGCAGAAGCAGGAAGTTCGTAGGTTTGTTCAGCAATAAGCGTTTTTGCAGAAATTTTTAAATCTTCATCTGAAATCTCAACACCCAAGTCATTCCAATCATAGCCCATCCGTCTAAACATTTCTTCGCTATATAAAAATTGAGGGATAGATTGTCAGGTGTAAATATTCTTTCTTGTATACGATAATCAGAGGTCTGTAAATTCTGAAGATGTCTCTTAAAATGCTGAGGCTCTACCATATACCATTTGCCATCACACTTTACGGCGTTATATGCATGTCCTCCCATTGGACTGTCGCCAACAACATACTTTGCTTCAATTCCCTGAACATAACACATATAATAAAATAGCAGAGCATAATCTTCACAAACACCATAGCCTGTGCTATATGCTCCAATAACTTGGTTTGGTTTATTATATGGGGAACCTACGGCAGCATATTTTGGCATAATAAGACCTAAGCTGTGAGTTATTATTTTAAGCTTGTCTACATCAGACATATCGTCTTCAATAGGAAGAATGGTATCGTTCTTTAAAACTCTAAAATATCTTTCGTACATATTGTGTTCAAGTTGTTTGTATTGGTCTGTAAGACCTATACCTATATAACTTGTATAACCGCTTGATGATGAATGGTCTATTTGCATAGCGGAAATATAAGAGGATATATCTTCACCATATTTTTCGTAAACATCAGCAGAAATTTTATCAAGTATAGTTTCATCACCAGACCATTCCGGTGTAAAATAGTTCCTGTCCACCTTGTAAGGCTTTGCATATGTAGGATGGGTTTTTGATTCCTTAACTGCATTATATACATCGTCAGCATTTTTTAATATGGGAAGACTATTTTTCATATCCTTTTTCCAGGGAAGCTGAACACTTAAATAGTCATCGTGTTTTTCGCAATACGTCGTAAAGTTATGTTCCCAAAAGTTATCTTTGTTTTCTAAAGCGAAGTTATTGATAAATTCTATTGTTTCTGCTTCGATTTCTGCAGGGACATAGAGATAAAAATGATCTTTATATGACAGTTCACATAATTCCATAAGGCGGTAGACTTCTCTCATTGAATATGCTTGAAAAGTCTTATAAAAGCATAACATATATGTTTTATCATATGGAACGGGTATACCGGGAGTGAGATTCAGAAGTTCAGCACTTTCGGCTGTTGTATATTCCGAAGCTATGGCAACAGGCTGAAGTAAAAATATAAAAATTAAAAGTAAAGATAAAATTTTTTTCATAATATGATCCTCCAAAGTGTATTATATCATTTGTTGGTATAATTTGCAACATAATAATTAAAAGCCACAAATCTTGTGGCTTTTAAAAAGTTATTCAATTTTTTCAAGCTTTGTTATTGATATTTCATATGCAGTTTTTGTTTCGTATTCATCGTCATTTATTCTTTTTTGATAATCTCTGCTTTGGATTCTGCCCCATATGTGAAGGTTTGTTCCAACGGATATTGCCTCTGCATATTTTGCATTTCTGCCCCAAGCGATACACGGAATATAGTCAGACTTATTATATGCACGATTAACCGCGAGAAGAATGTCTGCAATTTCGCGTTGGAATGGAGTTGTTCTGTACACAGGCGGCTTGCAAACATACCCGTTTAAGAATATTCGGTTTGGATTTGTAACCTCATTTACGGATGAAAGATATTCAATTGTTTTAACAAATACGGTGAGGATAAGACGGTTGCCTGTATCCGAATAGTTATTGTATGACCTGAACTGACCTGTTATAAGCAGGTTATCATTTATTTCCGGTCTTAATATAGGAAAAAATCTTTCGGATATTGTTATGTTGATTAAATCGTTGTTTTCGCTTAATCTTGGTACGTTAAGCTTAAATAAGTAAAATTTTTCTCCGTATATCATATGAGAAAATGTCATTTCTGATGCTACTTTTCCTGCAACTTGCACTTTGTTATTTTCTAAAAACGTGTTTTCCAATATATTCACTCCTGTCAAAAGGTCCTTACATATAAAGTATATTCTTTTCTTTCGCAATTAGAACTCAATTATTTCAAATACTGACGGATTTATATCACATAAAAGCATTGTTGTAACTGACGCAAGCAAGGGGTATATCTCGTCGGGCTTTTTTGACCATTTTACGTTGAACTCCTGAGGGGAGAGAACTTTATTTTTCAGTGTGTATATTGATCGCTGAAGACAAAAGGTAAAACCTTCGTCGCTTATGCTTGATGCTGTTACTGTTGAGTTAAGCTTTAAACCGCAGGTTAAAACGATATATTTATCAAGCGGACAGAGCTTTTTCTCAAAAATATCATCTGCGTTTATAATAAGATTATTACCTATTTTAACCACATTAAGTCACCCTTTTTTTAATATGCTTTTATTTTGTCCTGCAATTTGTTTTGTATGCACGAAAGAGTTATTTATAAAGTATATAAATCTCGAATATGCAAAGAATAACATATGAAATATTCAAAAGTGAGGCGGATAGATTTGCTTATTACATTAATCAGAACTATAATAATGTATATGGTTGTAGTAGGCGTTTTGCGTATAATGGGAAAGAGGCAGATAGGTGAGCTTGAGGCATCCGAACTTGTTGTAACAATCATTATATCCGATATTGCGGCTATGCCGATTACGAACACAGAAGTTCCCCTTGTATCAAATGTTATTGCTATATTCATATTAATGATTCTTGAAATAATTGTTTCGTTTTTTGCCTTTAAAAACCCTAGGTTTCGCGGAATTATATACGGAAAACCAAGTACATTTTTTCAAAAGGGAAAGTTTTGTCAGGACGAGATGCTTCGGCAGAGATTTAACGTTGCGGATGTAATGGAGGAAATCCGGGGATGCGGAATTTGTAACTTATCAGATGTTGCTTTTGTTATAATGGAAACTAATGGAAAGGTAAGCGTTATTCCTAAAACCGAAAAGGATGCTGTAACACCTGAACAGATGGAAATAAAGACAGAGCCTGTTAAGATGAGTTATATTATTGTCGATAACGGAGTTGTTATTAAAGGGTGTATGAAAAAGCTTGGGTTAAACAAGGAGTGGCTTGATAATTGCGTTAAGGAGCATGGATTAAAATCTGTTAAAGAGGTTTTTTATTTAAGCTTTGAGGAAGAAAGCGGAAGCGTTGTTCTTGTTCCGTTTGATGAAGAGGTGTAAAGGGTGAAAAGTTTATCAGTGGTTTTTATAATTATACTTTGCATAGCCTTTGTTATGTGTGCTCATATATATAAAATTAATAGCCTTGTTGATGAAATCAACATCTTGGCGGATAAGGTAATAGAAGAATATAATAATGAAAACTGGAACGGAGTTTTAGGCTATCTTGATAATATAGATGAAATATGGAAAAAGAACAGGTTATGGGTTTGCAGTACGGTATCAACAGAACAAATTGATGAAATAGAAATTTCTTTAAAGCAGAGCAGGGAATATGCTTCTCTTTCAGCAAAGGAAGATTTTATGGGTGAGTTTGGTATGTTCAGGCTATGCATCGAGCATATAATCATGCAGGAAGGGATTTCTTTATACGAACTTTTATAAATGAAAAAACAACCAGAAAAAATGGTTGTTTTTTTGTAATATTTTCAAATTATTTTTAAAAATCTATTGAAAAAATTGGTTTTATTTGATAGAATAGATATTATTGCTATATTTATATCCAAAAATAGTATTGACATAAATTTTTTAAGGACCGGTTTTATACGATGAAGGTTAAAGTTATTGCAGAAACAGCTGTAGGTGCGGCGCTGGTTGTTTTGTTTGTTCTTATTGCTTCGTACATTCCCTTTTTTGCGGGAATAGGGGCGATCATAAGCGGAATTCCTCTTGTGTATCTTTCTGTAAAAAATGGATATGCATCAGGGATATGCGGAGCTGTTGTTGCATTTGTGATTTCCTTTGCGCTGACTGGAAATTTATTATCCGTTGGGATTATATTTTTGTCATATACTTTGCTTGGGCTGGCCTTTGGTATTGCAATTTCTAAAAACATTGGATTTTATTCTGCGGTTATGATTGCAGGCGTTGTTGCGCTTATTGGTGTAATTGTTGATATCGTCCTTGTTGTTGGTGGGACAGACGGAATAAATTCAATGCTTGATATATATTTCAAAGAGGTGCAGACCGCTTTAAATGAAGTATATTCAATAAAGGGTATTTCAGCTGACGCTGATGTGACAAAGCTTATATCTGATGCAACGCAGATTGTTAGAGCGGGAATTAAGTTTTATCTCCCGTCTATACTGATTATTGTTGCCTACATATATGCATACATTGTGTCTTTTGTATCCGCATTTATACTTAAGAGGCTTAAAATCAAAACGATAGATAGAACTCCTTTTAATATGCTACGTGCCCCGGGAATTGTCTGCGGTATGACAGTTGTTTTATTTATTCTTTCGTTCATAGTTGGAGGCGAAGGAGTATTTTTTGCGGCGATTAAAAATGTTCTTTTAATATCTGAAATCATAATCGGTATTTGCGGATTTGCATTTGTTGATTATAAGTTCAGCAAGGTTTTAAATGTGACATTTATAAGAATACTTATATACTTAGGTGTCTTCTCGTTTTTATCCATATTAGTTCCGTTCATAGCGGATATTATGGTTTTGATTGGATTTCTTACAAGCCCTTATCCGGTTGATAAGTGATTTTGGAGGTGAGTGAATGAAACTCAGTAACAAAAGTGAAAAAATAATTAAATCAGGCGTTAAAACTGTTGTGAATAACTTCATAATATGTAGCCTTATTCTTATTGTTTTAGGTGTAGTTACCTTTCTTTGTGCTTTTAATATTTATCCTAAAACAGGATATGTTTATTTAGTTAATGTAATAGCTCTTATTTCTGTTTTGATCGGAATAATTCTTATTTGTTCAGGGATAGTTGCTTCCCTTAAAAAGAAAAAGGAATTAAAGAGTTTTATTGAAGATTTTTCATTCTGCGTTGAGGGTGTTACCAAGGCGGCAGTTATGAATTATCATGATCCGATTGTTGTTGTTTCGGAGAACGGTTCTATTCAATGGTACAATAATGAGTTTTCTGCTATGGCGGGAATTGAAAATCTTTTTGAAGTAAAGCTTCAGAATATCTTGCCTGCAATCCGTTTATCTGACTTTTTGAGTGATAAGAAGTCTGTTCAGGCGGTTTCATATAACGGAAAAGACTATATGATAACAGGTGAAGCGATGGTTCTTGATGAACATAAAGCTTCTGTTATTGCTGTTATGTTTTCGGATATAAGCGAGATTACCCGTTTGCAGACAGAGATAGACGAAAAACAGAGTATCGTATGTAACATTATAATTGATAATTATGACGAAGTGCTTAAGGAAACCCCTAACTCAAATCACAGCGTTCTCCTGGGCGATGTTGAAAGATGCATCAGTTTATGGGTAGACAGAGGAGAAGGTTTTTACAGAAAATACGAAAGAGATAAATATATTATTCTCTTTGAAAACGCTAAGTTTGATGCGCTTCTTGCAGAAAAGTTTTCAATACTTAATGATATAAAGGAAATTGACCAACAGAATAAAATTCCTGTTACCATAAGCATCGGCGTAGGAATGGATGCAAGTGATATCAGGGAAAACGACAGGCTTTCCCTTTCTGCTCTCGAGATGGCGTTAGGCAGAGGCGGTGATCAGGCTGTTGTTAAGTCTGATGAGGGATATTCCTTCTATGGCGCAAAGAGCCTTGGCGTTGAAAAAACAACTAAGGTTAAGGCAAGGGTTGTTGCAAAGAGCCTGTGCGCCTTAATTGACAAGGCATCAAATGTTGTTATTATGGGCCATAAGGGTTCCGACTTTGATAGTTTCGGCTCTGCTGTCGGCCTTTTCAGGACTGTTGTTAATAGAAACAAAAAGGCGTATATCGCCCTTGACAGAAACCATAACAACATAGGAACTTTGTTTAATGAAGTTTTAATACAGAGCGAATATAACGAAGGGATAATCTCCCAGGACAGAGCTTTGTCTTTGGTTAACGACAAAACATTGCTTATTATTGTGGATACACACAGACCTGTTATGGTTGAGTATCCTGAACTTTTAAACAGAACAGAAAATATTGTACTGATAGACCATCACAGAAGAAGCGAAGAGTTTATTGAAAACTTAAAGCTTACCTACCACGAGCCTTATGCATCATCTGCAAGTGAAATGGTGACAGAGGTTTTACAGTATATGGATGATGAAAAGGGTTTGTCCCTTCTTGAAGCAGAGGTTTTATATTGCGGTATTTACCTTGATACAAAGGGCTTTACCTTTAAAACAGGAGCAAGAACTTTCGAGGCAGCGGCTTATTTAAGAAAAATGGGGGTTGACCCTGTAAGAGTTCACAAGCTTTTCAGAAATGATATTTCTATGTATATACAAAAGTCGAGAGCAATAAGCCAGACAAAGATATATCAGGATAATATTGCTATTGCTGTTTTTGATGAACCTGCTAAAAATCTTCAGCTTGTGGTTGCACAGACAGCGGATGACTTACTTGATATAAGCGGAATTGAAGCATCATTCGTTCTTGCCAATAACGGAAACCGCGTTATAATAAGCGGACGTTCTTTGGGCAGTATAAACGTTCAGGTTATACTTGAGAAGTTAGGCGGTGGCGGGCACAGCACCATTGCAGGTGCTCAGCTTGAAAACAGCAGTATATCAATTGCAGAACTTAAACTTAAAAATGCAATTGATGATGTTTTATTTGAATAATTTAAGAAAGGATTTGACATAAATGAAAGTAATTTTAACTCAGGATGTAAAAGCACAGGGAAAGAAAGGCGATTTGATAGATGTTAGCGACGGATATGCAAATAACTTTCTTTTAAAGAAGGGTTTGGCTATTCCTGCTACAAAACAGGCGCTTAACGAGCTTGAAGGCAAGAGAGGCGCTGAACAGTATAAGAGAAATATGGAAGAGCAGAAAGCTGAAAATATTGCAGAGCGTCTTAAGGATGTTAGGGTTTCTCTTAAGGCGAAAGCAGGCAAGGAAGGTAAGCTTTTTGGTTCAATAACATCAAAGGATGTTGCTGATGCACTTAAGGCACAGTTTAATATTGTTGTTGATAAGCGCAAAATTGACCTTCCTGACGGAATCAAAACTTGTGGTATAAGAGAAGTTAATGTTACACTTTATCCTAAAATCATAGGTACATTTAAGGTTGAGGTAACTGAAGAATAATTTGTTAGAAAGGAGTGCTTCCCTATGAATGAAAATTCAAACGAAATGGCAAACATAACTGATTCAGAATATGGTCAGACTCCTGAAATCCAGAGAGCTATGCCTTTTAGCAATGAGGCGGAGTACTCTGTTTTAGGTTCAATGTTTTTAGATAAGGATTGTATTCCTGATGTTCTTTCAAGGGTTAAGCCTGAAGATTTTTATATTGACAGACACAAAAAGCTGTTTACTGCACTTGTTGAGTTATACAGTTTGGGTAAGCCTATTGATTTGATTTCAGTTGAAGAACAACTTCGTTTAAATGGTGATCTTGAAAAAATTGGCGGCATTAAATTTGTTGTTGATACTGCAAATGCAGTTCCGTCAACAGAAAGTGTAATTTTTTACGCTGATGTTGTTAAGGATAAGGCGGTTCTTCGTAAGCTTATAAAGCTTTCTGATGAAATTCAGAATATATGCTATCGTGGTGATCAGGAAACGGATACAATTCTGGCAAAAGCTCAACAGGGTATTATAGATATCACACAGGACAGGGTTTCAAAAGGTCTTGTTCATATTGGAAGATATTTAAGCGACAGTGTTGAAATGATAGACAAGCTGTCTCATGATGATGGAGATACAACTGGTGTTCCCACCGGGTTTATTGATATTGATAAGAAGACATCAGGGCTTCATTCATCTGAACTTATCCTGATTGCAGGCCGACCTGGTATGGGTAAGACAAGTTTTGCCTTAAATATCGCACATAATGCTGCTGTTAAATACGGGAAAAACATTGCTGTATTCAGTTTGGAAATGCCTGGAATTCAGCTTGCTAACAGATTTTTATCAGGTTCTGCTAAAATCAGCTCTGAAAGAATAAAAAAGGGTACACTTCGTGATGAAGACTGGGGAAGGCTTGCATCTGCGGCTGAAGTTCTTACCCGTTCAAACATATATGTAGATGATACATCGAGCATTAACGTTACTGAAATAGGTGCGAGATGCAGAAAGCTTATGCTTGAAAAAGGTCTTGATTTAGTTGTTATCGACTATCTTCAGCTTATGAATGGTTCGTCTGCAAATAAAGGAAATCGTCAGCAGGAAATTGCAGAGATTTCCCGTGGACTTAAGGTTCTTGCCAATGATTTGAAAATTCCTATTATTGCACTTTCACAGCTTAGCCGTTCATCCGATAAGGAAAAGCGTGAACCTGTTTTAAGTGACCTTCGTGATTCCGGTGCTATCGAGCAGGATGCGGATATAGTTATTTTCCTTCACCGTGAAGGATACTATCACGAAGATGCTGAAGAGCCAAATAAGACAAAATGCAATTTTGCTAAATACAGAAACGGTGAACCGGGTTATGTTGAACTCACATGGCTTGGTGAATATACTTCTTTCTCGGATTGGAGTAATAAACGTGAACAATAATTCAATAACTGATACTGTTGTTTCAACAGTAAGAGGTACAATTTTAAATAATGATATGATCAAGAAAGGCGACAAGATATTGGTTGCCCTTTCAGGAGGCGCCGATTCTGTAACCCTTCTTGATGCACTTCTTAAATTAAAAGATGAATTATCCATTTCGGTTGGAGCGGCGCACCTAAATCATATGATAAGAGGCAGCGAGGCAGATAGAGATGAAAGCTATTGTGCAGAGTTATGTACAACACTTTCTGTTCCCTTTTATGCGGAAAGGGTTAATGTGCCTGAAATTGCCGAAAGAGACGGAATATCCGAAGAGCTTGCAGGAAGAAATGCAAGATATGATTTTTTAAAACGCATATGTAAGCTAAAAGGATACAATTTAATTGCAACTGCTCATAACAAAAATGATAAAGCGGAAACTGTTCTTATGCGCATTATAAGAGGAACGGGTATTGACGGATTATGTGGTATTAAATATACCAGAGAAGACGGTGTGATAAGACCTATTCTTGATGTTGACCGCGAGTATATTGAGAAGTACTGTGACGAAAATGGTTTAAAGTATTGTACTGATAGTACTAATTCTGAAAATGGATACACAAGGAACAAAATAAGAAACACGCTTATACCTGTGTTAAAAGAGGAATTTAATCCTAACATAATAGAAACTCTTTGCAATCTTGCAGATAATTCAGAAGAAGATGCTGACTTTATTAACGGTTATGCAGAAAGGCTTTATAAGAGAATTAACAGCCCAATGCCAAAGAGAAAGCCTGTTGTTTTAGATATTGAATCTTTAAATATGGTTCAGGAGAGTATTAAGAGCAGACTTATAAGAATTGCTTCAAAAGAGGTTATGGGCGAGGAATATAAGCTCTCAAAGGTTCATATGGAGAGCATTAAGTCTTTGCTTGATAAAGAAACGGGAGCATCTTTCCCTGCGCCGAAAGGCCTTGTTGTCAGCGTTAAATATGGCTGGCTTGAATTTACTACCGAAAAAGATGATGCTTTAACAGAGGCTTTCTGTTATGAAATTGATTTTAATGACAAGCAAACTGCCTTTACACATAACGTAAAACTTCAGGTGGTTGAGGGCAGAGTAAAAGCAGAGGAAAATCAAATGCTTGTTGATTATGACAAGCTTAATGATAAGATGTTGTCTATCAGAAACAGAAAAATAGGTGACAGATTTGTTCTGTACAAGGATGGAAAGGCTAAAAAACTTAAGGATATCTTTATTGATATGAAGATTCCGAGAAGCGAAAGAGGAAGCATTCCACTTTTATGTACAGATAAAGAGGTTATTGCAATAATAGGCCATCGTGTAGCAGAAAATTATAAGGTGTCTGAAAATACAAAGAAAGTTCTGGTGATTACTTATGAAGGATAAACTTAATGTTTTAATAACTGAAAAAGAAATAAAGGATACTGTAAAAAGACTTGCAGATGAGATTAACAGCTATTATAAAGAGGATGATGAGGTAATTGCAGTCGGTATCTTAAAAGGTTGTTTTGTCTTTATGGCTGATATTATAAGACAGATTAATTGTGATCCACGTATATGCTTTATGGAGGTTTCAAGCTATGGAAACGGTTCTGTAAGCACAGGAACAATTAATATAAAAAAGGATATTGATGTTGATATTACTGATAAAAATATCTTGATTATTGAAGATATTATTGATTCAGGTAATACACTCAATTCTCTTGTAAAGTATTTTAAAGAGAAAAATCCAAAGTCTGTTAAGGTATGCGCCCTTTTAAGTAAGCCATCAAGACGACAGGTTGAGTTTGAGGCTGACTACACAGGTTTTGTTATTGAAGACAGATTTATCGTAGGATATGGTCTTGACTATGGCGAGAATTACAGAAGTCTTCCATACATAGCGGAGGTTGAAACAAATGACTGATGCTCTTTTAACGAAGATTAACAAAGGCTTAGGTGTTTTAAAACCTTATATGACAAAGATTTTTGCTGTTGTAACTGCATTTGTTGCATTTATAGGTACATCAGTTAAAAAATCAGAAAAGAAAGCAAAGATGCATATTCGCCTTATAAGGCTTAAAAATATTCTTGAAATTATTTCAAATGTTGCGCTTATAATAGCAAGTATTATTGCTGTTATATGTGCGATAGCTGAATTTTTAAGAAGAAGAGACAATTAATTTTAAGGAGTTGGAATTTACTATGAATATCGAAAATAAGTTATCAAATAAGGTTAAAGATCTTGAGGGATCAGCTATCCGTGAGATGTTTAAGCTTATGGCTAAACCTGAAATTATTTCTTTTGCAGGGGGTTCTCCTGACTCTGCGTTATTTCCTAACAAGGAGCTTGCTGAAATCGCAGATGAAATTTTAAAGGAAAACGGAGCGCAGGCTCTTCAGTATGGTGTTACTGAAGGTTATCCAAAGCTTTTGGAATGGGTTAAAAACAGATTAAAGGAACAGGGGATTACATCTGATAACGATGATACAATAATCGTAAGCGGTGGTCAGCAGGGTATCGACCTTGCTGCAAAGTCACTTTTGAACGAGGGTGACGGAGTAATCTGTGAACAGCCAAGCTTTATAGGTGGCCTTAACTGTTACCGTTCTTATAACGCAAAGCTTTATGGTGTTAACGTTTTAGATGATGGTATCGATACAGATGAGCTTGAAGAAATCTTAAAGGCTCACGATAATATCAAAATATTATATACAATTCCTACATTCCAGAATCCATCAGGTATTACTATGTCTGTGGAAAAACGTAAAAAGGTTTTGGAACTTGCTGAAAAATATGACTTTATTATCTTTGAAGATAACCCATATGGAGAATTAAGATTTTCAGGTGAGCCTGTTCCAACAATAAAGTCTATGGATAAGAATGGAAGAGTTGTTTATTTTGGTTCTTTCTCAAAGATTTTATCACCTGGTCTTCGTATCGGTTTTGTTAGTTGTGAGCCTGAACTTTTAAAGAAAATGGTTATCTGTAAGCAGGTTCAGGACGTTCATACTCCTGTTATCACACAGATGATGGCTTATGAGTTTGTTACAAGATATTCAATTGATGAACATATTAAAAAGATAAGCAAGGTATATGGCGAGAAATGTCAGTATATGATTAAGCTTATGGACGAAAAGTTCCCTAAATGTATTAAACATACAAATCCTGAAGGTGGTTTGTTCCTTTTCTGTACAATGCCTGATGGTGTTGACAGTAAGGAAATTATGAAGCAGGCAATTGATAAAAATGTTGCTTTTGTTCCCGGTGCAACCACTATGATAGATGACAAGAAAACATATAGCTGTTTTAGAATGAATTATTCAATGGCTTCTTTTGAGCAGATAGAAAAGGGGATCACCATTCTTGCAGAAGTTTTACATAATGCATTAGGTGAATAATTAGCGGAAAGGATTTTGCGAAAATGTCAGAAAAGAAAAGAATTTTAAGTGCTATTCAGCCATCAGGAGCTATGACAATAGGTAACTATTTAGGTGCCCTTAAGAACTGGGTTGACCTTCAGCAGACTGATGAATATGAATGTTTATATATGTTAGCAGACCTTCATACGATTACTGTTCGTCAGGAAGGAAAGGATATAAGAAAGAACTCAATGGACTTGCTTGCCCTCTTTATTGCGGCAGGTATTGACCCTGAAAAGAGCCCTATCTTTTTCCAGTCACACGTTCCTGCTCACGTTCAACTTTCATGGGTTTTAAACTGTAATACTTATATGGGTGAGTTATCCCGTATGACACAGTACAAGGATAAGTCTAAAAAACATGCAGATAATATAAATGCAGGGCTTTTTACATATCCTGTTTTAATGGCGGCTGATATTCTTCTTTATCAGGCTGACCTTGTTCCTGTAGGTCAGGACCAGAAGCAGCATATTGAGATTACAAGGGATATCGCACAGAGATTTAATAATACTTACAGCGATACATTTAAGATTCCTGAAGGTTTTATTCCTAAAATGGGTGCACGAGTTATGAGCCTTCAGAACCCTGAACAGAAGATGTCAAAGTCTGATGCAAATGAAAACGGATTTATTCTTATGCTTGATGAACCTGACGTTATTATGAGAAAGATAAAGCGTGCAGTTACTGATTCAGGTTCAGAGGTTAAAAGAGGAGAAGGTAAGGAAGGTATCGAAAACCTTATGGGTATTTACGGTGCTGTTACCGGAAAGACAATGGATGAGATAGAGGCAGAATTTGACGGTAAGGGTTATGGCGTATTCAAGCCTGCTGTTGCAGAGGCTGTTATTGAAGCATTAAAGCCTATTCAGGATAAGTATAAAGACCTTATGGCAAATAAGGATTATCTTGAAAAGGTATACCGAGATGGCGCAGAAGTTGCCAATAAGATTGCGTATAAGACAATATCCAAGGTTTACAGAAAGGTTGGATTTATTCAGCCATAAACCCCTGGCTTAAGGAAGGAAAATTGCTATGGTTATAAATAATAATATTATTGTGCTTCTTGTTATTGCGGTTTCGTTTTTGGTTTCCTTTGCGGCAACTCCGATGGTTATTTCTCTTGCTCACAAGGTTAATGCCCTTGATGTTCCGAAGGATAACAGACGAATGCATAAAAAGCCCACACCGCTTCTTGGTGGACTTGCTATATTTTATGGTTTTATAGTAAGTGTTCTTTGTTTTGCTGTTCTTGAAAGGGAAATCGCAGGTATATTAGTGGGTAGTGTTATCATTGTTGTTGTTGGTATAATCGATGATATTACCGACATGAAGGCTATTATAAAGCTTTTATGCCAGATTATTGCCGCAGCGGTTGTGGTTTATTCAGGAGTGAGAATAGAACATTTCGCTAATCCATTTCATGGTTGGTTCGGAGGCCCATACCTTGTTTTAAACTATTGGGTATCTGTTGCTGTAACAATTTTCTGGATTGTAGGTATTTGTAACGCAGTAAACTTAATAGATGGTCTTGATGGTTTAGCTGTTGGTGTTTCATCTATAACATCGGTTTGTATGCTTGCATTTACGTTGTTGAGCAGTAGTTCAAATGTTGCAGTTCTTGCGGCGGCTGTCGCAGGTGCATGCTTTGGATTTTTGCCATATAACTTTAATCCTGCAAAGATATTTATGGGTGATACAGGCGCTTTGTTCCTTGGCTTTATTTTAGGGTGTATATCCGTTCAGGGATTTTTAAAGCTTTCGGCAATTATTTCATTTGCTATCCCTATCCTTTTGCTTGGATTACCTATTTTTGATACAGTAATTGCTATTTTCAGAAGAATTTTAACAGGTCGTTCACCTATGTCACCTGACAGAGGTCATCTTCATCACAGACTTATTGATATGGGATTTTCACAGAAGCAGACAGTTGCGATTCTTTACACATTAACGGCTATCTTATGTCTTACCGCTGTTGTTATATCTATTAAAGGATATTTAAGAGGTGTATTTTTGATTGTATCTGTTATGGTTATCATTCTGGCATCATTAAGATTTATAGGCTCAAATAAATCTTCGGATTTAAGCGATGATATACATCAGGTTGATGTAACAACAGATGAAAGAAAAGGAGAGGAAGATACAAATGAGTAAAATAAAGGTTATGACAATATTCGGAACAAGACCTGAGGCCATTAAAATGGCGCCATTGGTTAAGGAGCTTGAAGCTAATTCCGATAAAATAGAATCAATTGTTTGTGTTACAGCACAGCACAGACAGATGCTTGATCAGGTTTTAGAGATATTTGATATTAAACCTGACTATGATTTGAATATAATGAAAGACAGACAGACTCTTATTGAGATTGTTACACGTTCATTAGAAGGGCTTGATCAGGTTATGAAAGAAGCAAAGCCTGATATCGTCCTTGTTCACGGTGATACATCTACAACATTCGTTGGCTCTCTTGCGGCGTTTTATAACCAGATTGCTGTTGGGCATGTTGAAGCAGGGCTTCGTACTTACAACAAGTATTTCCCATTCCCTGAAGAGATTAACAGAAGAATAACAGGTGTTATCGCTGATATGCATTTCGCTCCTACAAAGAGAAACGAAAACAACCTTTTATCTGAAAAGGTTGATCCAAAAGATATATATATTACAGGAAATACTGTAATTGATGCACTTAAAACTACTGTTAAAGATAATTATGAGTTTAAAGATGAGCAGCTTAAGAATATGGACTGGGATAACAAAAAGGTTATTGTTATGACAGCTCACAGAAGAGAGAATTTAGGTGAGCCTTTAGAAAATATCTGTAATGCTGTTCGCGATATTGTTTTAAAGCATTCTGATGTAGAGGTTGTTTATCCTATGCACTTAAACCCTGCTGTAAGAGAAACTGCATCATCAATTTTAGGTGGTCTTGACAGAGTTAAGCTTATTGACCCTGTTAATGCAGATGAACTTCATAATGCTATTAAGAGAGGCTATCTTGTTCTTACTGATTCAGGCGGATTACAGGAAGAAGCTCCATCTCTTGGTAAGCCTGTTTTGGTTTTAAGAAACGAAACAGAAAGACCGGAAGCAATAGAAGCAGGAACAGTTAAGATAGCCGGTGTTGACAGAGATAATATCTTTAATATGACAGATAAGCTTTTAACTGACAAGAAGGCATATGATGAAATGGCAAAGGCAGTTAACCCATACGGTGATGGCTTTGCATCATCAAGAATTGTTAAAGCTATTATAGAAAGATTTGCTGATAAGTTGAATTAGAGAAGTGATTTTATGTTTTGTGTTAAAATAGATGTAAGATATTCTGAAACCGATAAAATGGGAATTGTATATCATTCAAGATATTTTCCCTGGTTTGAGGTTGCAAGAGATAATCTTTGTAAATCCTATGGTTTAAATTATGCAGATATGGAAAAAATGGGTATTATGATGCCTCTTGTGGACTGCTATTGTAAGTTTATTAAAGGGGCTACCTATGGAGATACAGTTTTGGTATATGCAAAGCTTGAAAAATCAGGTTTTGCATCCTGTCAGTTTTCATATACTGTTATAAGAGAGGCAGATAATACTCTTTTAGCCAAGGGAAGTACAAAACACGGATTTGTGGATAAAGATTTTAAGCCGATTAATCTGAAAAAGAAGCATAAAGATATATACGATATATTTAGTCAAATGGAGAGTGAAGAGGAATGATTCCAAACATACTTACAACTTTAAGATTGGTTCTTGTGCCTTTTTTTGCTTATTTTATGCTCTTTAAGGAAAACATAGCCGTTGCATCCATTATTTTTGTTTTTTCAGGAATTACAGATGTTATTGACGGATATATCGCAAGACGTTTCAATATGATTTCAAGGTTTGGAATGGTATACGATCCTTTTGTTGATAAACTTATGCAGATTACAGCTGTTATCTGTCTTGTTATGAACAATACTATTCCTGTATGGCTTCTTATATTTGTTGCCTTTAAAGAAATCTCTATGATATTGGTTGGCGGAATTCTATATATAAAAAAAATAGTTATTCGTTCAAATAAATTTGGTAAGATTTCGACAGTTATCTTTTATGCTGGAGTTTTAACTCTTATTATATGGAAGAGTATTCCACCGTTTATGTTAAGCGTTATTATTCTTGCTATGATTATACCTATGCTTGTTGCAGGTATTTATTATGCGGTAGATATAATCAGGAATTTTGAAGACAGAAGAGTTCAGCCTGGGGTTGAACAAGGTCAGGTGTAGTATATGAAAAATCAGGACTTTAAGATAAGCGGAATGACCTGTGCTGCTTGCAGCGGAAGAATTGAACGTGTTATATCTAAAGCAGAGGGGGTTGACAATTGTACAGTTAACTTAACTACTGAGATTTTGAGCGTTAGCTATGACGAAAACGTTATTTCTGCTGAAGATATTATTAATAAGGTTATAAAGCTTGGCTTTGGTGCAGAAGAATATAAAGAAGAAAAGAATGTAGATAATACTGAACGCAGAAGCCTTATTATAAGGCTTCTTATTTCTGCGTTCCTTACCTTGCCATTGTTTGCAGGAATGATTTTTGACTGGGTTGGGATGAGTGTTCATTTTCTTCATAACCCATATTTTCAGTTTATTCTTGCGACGCCGGTTCAGTTTATAATTGCATATCCATTTTATAAGCATGGCTTTCTCGCTTTGAAAGCAAAAAGCCCTAATATGGATGTGCTTATTGCTCTTGGTACGAGTTCTGCATATTTCTTCAGCGTGTTTATGATGATTTCAGGAAAAGCAACAGAGGGACATAGCTTGTACTTTGAATCGTCTATGACCATAATCACCCTTATTTTATTCGGTAAGTATTTAGAATCAAGAGCAAAGAGCAAAACCTCAGAGGCAATAAAAAAACTTATGGAATTACAGCCTGATACAGCAACTGTTTTAAGAGGCGGAGATTATGTCACTATCTCTGTTGGAGAGGTTCAGGTTGATGATATTGTTCTTGTTAAGCCTGGAGAGAGAATTCCGGTTGACGGTGAAGTTTTAGACGGTAATGGATTTGTTGACGAATCTGCTCTTACGGGAGAAAGCTTGCCCGTAAGCAAAACTTCAGGAAGTATGGCGTTTTGCGCCACAGTAAATATGTCAGGCGCGTTTAAAATGAGAGCTTTAAAGGTTGGGAAGGATACTGCTCTTTCCCAGATAATAAAAATGGTTAAGTCTGCCCAGGGCCACAAAGCACCTATTCAAAAAATAGCAGACAAGGTTTCAGCTGTTTTCGTGCCAAGTATTTTAGTTATCAGCGTTATTACTCTTATTGGTTGGCTTATATATTCAGGTGATTTTGAAAAATCACTTATTAACGCAGTTTCCGTTCTTGTTATTGCCTGCCCATGCTCATTAGGCCTTGCAACCCCAACGGCTATAATGGTTGGAACAGGTGTTGGTGCAGAGCACGGAATACTTATAAAGGGCGGAGAATATCTTGAAGCTTGTCATAAAATTGATGCTATGATATTTGACAAAACGGGAACGGTTACAAAAGGCGAGCCTGATATAACAGATGTTGTTTCGTTTAATGTAGACAGAGAAGAACTTATTAAAATTGCATCTTCTGTCGAAGCTATGTCAGAGCATCCCCTTGGAAAAGTTATTGCTTTTGCATCGGATAATAAATATCCTGTATCGGATTTTAAGTCATACACGGGTATGGGTGTTTCAGGGGTTATTGATTTAAAGACATATTATATAGGCAATAAGGCATTGATTGAACATAATGGTGTTGATATCCCTGATGATATACTCGAGGATATGAAAAAGCTTCAGGATGAGGCAAAAACTGTTATGATAGTCAGCGATGAAACAAATGTTTCAGGGCTTATTGCTGTTGCTGATACAATTAAGGAAGACTCAGCAGAAGCTATATCCGAACTTAAAAAGATGGGTATAGATGTATATATGATAACAGGTGATAACGAAAACACTGCAAAAAGCATAGGCAAGTTTTCAGGTATTGATAAAGTTTTTGCGGATGCAAGACCTGAAGATAAGGCGGAATATATAAAAAGACTTAAAGAAGACGGAAAGATATGCGGTATGGTAGGAGACGGTATAAATGATGCACCTGCCCTTGCTTTGGCTGATATCGGTATCGCAATGAGTGACGGAACCGATATAGCTATTGAATCAGCCGATATAACTGTAATGTGTAGCAGTTTAAAGCTTGTTCCTTCTGTTATAAAACTTTCGGGTTATACAATGAAAAAGATTAAGCAGAATTTATTCTGGGCTTTTATATATAATGCAGTTTGCGTGCCATTTGCCTCTTTTGGATTTTTGAACCCAATGTTTGCGGGGGCGGCTATGGCGTTTAGTTCTGTTTCAGTTGTAACAAATTCTTTATTGCTAAAAAGAAAGGGGAAGAAGATATGACAATCGAATTTAAAGTTGAGGGAATGAAGTGTATGCATTGCGTTTCTGCAGTTGAAAACGCATTATCAGAGATAGAGGGAGTAAATTATGTGGCTGTAAGCCTTGAAAACGCCTCTGTAAAGGTTGAGTGCGAAGAAAACGTAATGGAAGATGCATTGAAAAATGCAGTTGAAGAAATAGGATTTATTGCTGAATAACAAAACAAAAGGCTGAATGAGTTAATCATTCAGCCTTTATAATTTTAACCATTTTCAAGTGCCTGTTCAAGCCAGAAGATACCAATATCTAATGCCTTGTATAAGCCATCACGTTCTGCCTGACGAATAAGCTGTGAACGCTTGCCTTCGTTTGTTTTAAGTTCAATAACAACGCGCTTTGCGATCTGAAGATCTTCAAGTGCTTCCTGATCTTCAAGTCTGAAAACAACCATATATTTATCTTCAGGGTTACCGTAATATATTTCGTTTCCGCATCTGAGTAGCGGTCTGCCGTTGTATGTTAAGTATTTTTCTTCGGATGCTTTAGCTTTTCCTGCCATATAATCACACCTTTCCTGTCATTTATTAGTTAATGCGAAGCCGCATATAGATAAACTAAAATTTATATATCTATAATATCAAATTTCAATAAAAATTGCAAGGGATTTTTTGTAAATAAATTATTTTTCAAAAAGCTTATCTGCAATAGTATATCCTTTTTCAATATATATGCCTGTTGACTCTGCATTCTTTTCTGTGAAAGTAATATCTGATGATTCTTTTTCCTCATTGCTCTTATAGAGCATATAAGGAACAGGGTCAGATGTATGTGTCATTATGGCAAGAGGTGTAGGATGGTCAGGCATAATGAGTATGCGGAAATCTTCACCGGAGTTTTTAAGATAATCATAAACAGGTTTTAATATCTTTTCGTCTATTAATTCAATAGCCTTAACCTTATTATCTATTTCGTGTCTGTGACCTGCTTCGTCAGGTGCTTCTAAATGTATGTAGACAAAGTCGCTGCCTGATTTTAAGGCTTCGATAGCAGCGGAAGCTTTTCCGTCAAAGTTTGTATGAACAGTTCCTGTTGCACCCTCAACTTCAACTACATCAAGACCTGCACAACGACCGATACCTTTAATTAAGTCAACAGCAGAGATAACTGAACCATTTATATGGAATTTGTCTTTGTATAAAGAAAGGTCAGGCTTTGTGCCGTTACCCCAGATCCATAATGAATTTGCAGGGTGAAGACCGCGCTTAACTCTGTCAAGATTTACAGGGTGGTCCTTTAAAATATTGTAACTCTTTTCCATAATGGAACGGATAGTTTCGTCTGCAGGGAGATATTCACCAACAACTCTGCCTGAAATGTCGTGAGGAGGAGTAAGTGAAAAATCGTTTTCCTTTTCGTGCCATACCATAATATGACGGTAGCTTGTTCCGCCAAAGAATTCTATCTCTTCAGTTGAAAGTGCATCATTTACTGCAGAGATAAGCTTATGTGCTTCTTCTGTAGATATTTCATCAGAACTATAGTCAACCATCTTTTTATCTGCATAATTTTCTTCGTCAGAAAGAGTAACAACGTTTGCGCGAAATGTTGTGTCGGATAACTTAAGAGGAATACCGATAGATTCAGCCTCTAAAGGAGAACGACCTGTATAGTACCTTTGTGGGTCATAACCGAAAACAGCAAGGTTAGCTACGTCACTTCCCGGAGGATATCCTTCAGGAACAGTTGTAACCATACCAACTTCGCTGACTTTAGCCAATGCATCAATGTTTGGTTTTTTTGCATATTCAAGAGGTGTTTTATTATTTAATTCGCTGACAGGTGTATCTGCCACACCGTCTGTGAGAATAACAATATATTTCATAAAAAACGCCTTCCTTTCAATAAAATGTCATTATAATATACTAATTAAAATATATTATATCTTAACAATATAGTGCTGTCAAGGAAGTTTAATAATGGTTTTATATTATTTTTTTATGAATTTTTGACAAAAATATTGCATTTAAGAAAAATATAATGTATAATATAAAAGATTAAAATAAAACAAAAGGTTTTTGGGCTTGTTTTTATAGTTTTATGGAGGTGCGTTATGCAAAATAGACTGTTTCAGAATACATTGACTCAGTTGAAAAAGGATATTAAGCGTGTTGTAGGTGTTATTGACGATTCCGAAACAATTATAGCCTGCAGTGATGAAATGCGCATAGGTAATACTGTGGATAATATATTCACCGTATTTGATGTTGTTGGCGAAATTAAGTGTATCGGTAACTATACATATAAAAAGATTGAAACCTTCAACAAAATGGAATATCTTGTTTTCTGCGAGGGTGATGATGAGATCGCTACAAACTCATGTTCACTTCTTGGGGTTCACTTCCTCACATTAAAGCAGTATTATGATGAAAAGTATGATCGTAACAGCTTTGTTAAGAATATTATTGTTGATAATATTCTTCCCGGTGATGTTATATTCAGAACAAGAGAGTTACATATTACTATTGATGTAAAGAGAGTTGTATACCTTATCCGTATATCAAAGTCAATAGAAAATTCTGCTCTTGATATTCTTTATGGTTTATTCCCTGACAAGAAGAAGGACTTTGTTATGAGAATAGATGATCATGATATGGTTGTTATTAAGGAGCTTCCTGATAACATTACTCATGAAGAAGTTATGAAAACCGCTCAAAACATATTTGATACTTTAAGTTCGGAAGAAATGATTAAAGTTGCTGTTGGTGTGTCTACTGTTGTTAACTCTATTTCTGATTTAGGACAGGCATACAGAGAGTCAAGAATTGCTCTTGAAGTTGGTAAGGTTTTTGATACAGAAAAGAATATCATCAGCTATGATAATTTAGGTATCGGCAGACTTATTTATCAGCTTCCTACAACATTATGTGATTTATTCTTAGATGAAGTACTTAAGAAGGAATCTATAAATGTTTTAGATACAGAAACAATTTATACGATTCAGAAGTTCTTCGAAAATAATCTTAATGTATCTGAAACATCAAGAAAGCTTTTTGTTCACAGAAACACACTTGTATACAGATTAGATAAGATTAGAAAGCTTACAGGGCTCGACCTTCGCGAATTTGATGATGCTATCATCTTCAAAGTCGCTATGATGGTTAATAAATACCTAAGGTCTGATCCAACAAGAATTTAGTATATTAAAATTTAAAACGGGGCTTGGGGATTATTGTTCTTAAGCTCCGTTTTCGGTTGAATTTACAGGAGGTTACCTATGATAAAATTTGAAAACGTATCAAAAATTTATACAAAGGCTACCGAAAATGCATTGAATGATGTCAGTTTTCATATTCCAAAGGGAGATTTTGTTTTCTTAATCGGTTCTACCGGAGCAGGTAAGACCACTATTACGCGACTTATTTTAAGAGAAGAACGTCTTGATTCAGGGAAAATTATTGTTGATGGGAACGATATATCTAAAATTAAGAAAAGACAGATTCCGTACTATCGCAGAAAAATCGGTATGGTTTTTCAGGATTATAAGCTTTTGACTTATAAAACTGTTTTTGAAAATGTTGCGTTTGCGATGGAGGTTGTTGGAACACCAAAACGTAATATTTCTCATGTTGTTCCCCAGATATTATCTATTGTTGGTCTGTCTGATAAGGCAAACTCTCTTCCAACTCAGCTATCGGGCGGTGAACAGCAAAGAGTTGCTTTAGCCCGTGCAATGGCGAATAATCCGCCTATATTGGTTGCAGATGAACCTACAGGAAACTTAGACCCTGCAACATCAATGGAGATTATGAATGTTCTTGAAAAATTCAATAAGCTTGGCACAACTGTTATTGTAGCAACTCACGCTAAAGACGTCGTTGACAGAATGCAAAAACGCGTTATTCAGTTATCTAAAGGAAGAATTATCCGTGATGAAAGAAATTCAGGTTATGATTCAAAAATAGGAGGTGACCTTTAATGCTTTTCTATTTTTTGAAAAATGGAATGAAGAATATAACTTCTCATAAGCTTATGGCCCTTGCTTCTGTTTGTATTATGGCGGCATCTTTGATGCTTCTTGGTTTATTCGTTGCAGGTGGTCTTAACGTAAACTCCATTATGGATAAAATCGGCGACAGCTACGAAATCAACGTATATCTTAAGAATGATGCATCAGGTCGTTCTATAAGCGAAATAGAAGACGAATTAAACGACATAAGCGGAGTTTCAAAGGTGAAGTTTTATTCCCGCGAGGACAGACTTGAAAAGGTAACAGAAGAAGTGTATGGCGAGGATGGATATGTTTTCACAAGCGAAAATAATCCTTTGAGAGATTCATATATACTCACAGTTGCAGACTTGTCTGTCAGTGAAAGAGTAAGCGCTGTTGCGGCTGAAATTGAAGGGGTAGAAGAGGTAATACAGAATCAGGATATTGTCGGCGGAATAGACACGATTACCAGATCTGTTAAAACAGTTGGTATTTGGATACTCCTTATATTCCTTATTCTTTCGATATTTATTATTTCGAATACAATTAAGCTTGGTATCTCATCCCAGGGTGCAGAGATAGGAATTATGAAGGTTGTTGGTGCAACCAACGGGTTTATAAGAGGTCCTTTTGTTATGCAGGGTTTACTTCTTGGTATCTTTGGAGCAACACCTGCGTCGGCATTTTTGCTTCTTGGATATAACGCTGTTGCCAATAAGATAACCACAGTTGTATCCCCTGATTTAATGACCCTGATAAGTGTATATGATATCGGTAAAATTATTGTACCTCTCTTTTTCGGAATAGGTATACTTGTTGGTATTATTGGCAGCTATACAGCGGCAGGTAAATATTTTAAGTAAAAAGGTGATTTTTTGAATAAGAATTTGGTTAGAATTATTGCTATATGTATTGCGGCATTATTGGTTTTAGGTCTTCTTGGGCCTCTTGCTTATACATTTGTTTTTGCCGCTCCTGAGGATAAAAGCCTTGACGAAATTCATCAGGAAATGGATATTACTTTAGCGGATATTTCAAAAATAGAAGCTGAACTTAATGAAGCAGAAGAAAGAGTAAGACAGCTTACCGAAACAATAGAAGAGTCTTCAAAAGGACTTGAGGAAATTGACAAGAAAACTCAAAAAGCACAGGAACTTATGGATAAATATAAGAACGAGAGCGGAGAACGTTTTCGTGTTATGTGCGAAAAGGGTATGATGTCATACCTTGATATTATATTTTCTTCAAAAAGCCTTGGAGATTTTGTGGACAGAATTGTAATAGCGAAAGAGCTTGCGGAATATGATAAAGGTATAATGGACGCTATTAAAAGCGTTAATGATGAGTTGATTGCTGAAAAAGAAAATGCAACTCAATACCTTAATGAACAAAAGGGGGCTATGAGCGAGATAGAAGGGGCAAAGGCTGACCTTGAAAAGAAGAGAGAAAAGGCTAAAGCTACCCTTGCGCAGCTTGAAAAGGATGAAAAGGCGTATATAAGATATATTGAGCAGAAGCAGAATGAAGAAAATTCATTTAGAAATACCTATTCATCATCAGGGACAATTGCTGCATCTGATGTTGCATCGGGGTCTTTTGTATGGCCAACTGCAAGCACAAGAATAACAAGTGAGTTTGCACCGAGCAGAGTTAACCCTGTAAGCGGCAAAATTCTTCCTCATACAGGTACTGATATAGCAGGTAACAGTGGTGACCCTGTTATAGCTGCTGCATCGGGAACGGTTACTTTTTCGGGTGTGAACAGCGGGTATGGAAATTGTGTTATGATAGACCACGGAAAAGGCGTAAGCACCTTGTATGCGCATATGAGCACGCTTAATGTGTCTGTCGGACAAAAAGTCAGCGCAGGTGAAATGGTCGGAAGAGTTGGTTCTACGGGCAACTCTACAGGGCCTCATCTCCATTTTGAAATATTGCTTGGTGGTTCGCCGGTTGACCCTATGCTTTATTATTAATTGATTGAAGGTTTTTATATGTATATTAAGAAATCGCGGATTATTATAGGAGTTATTGCTATTGTTCTTCTTTCGGCTATAATAACGTCCCATATACTAAACCCATTCGGCTTTGAAAATTATAGCAAGTTTATTAAATTTGTCACAACATCAAAGGTAATTGATGCATTATATTATGAGGATTTTGATAAGAGCGAAGCTGCAGAATATGCCATATCAGGAGTTGCAAGTTCAACTAATGACCCATATACCCAATATATATGGGGTGATGAAGCAAAGGAATATTTAGAGGATATAAAAGGCGATTACTGCGGTGTTGGCTTATATATCGAAAAAGATTATGAAGAAAATCTCATATCTGTTTTAGCTCCTATACCTGGAAGCGTAGCTGATAATGCAGGAATTATAACAGGAGATAAAATCCTTGCTATTGACGGTGTGTATTTTACCGGGGATGAGCTAACTGAAGCCGCATCAACTATGCGCGGTGAGGAAGGCACAGATGTAACTGTTCTTATACGTACAAAAGGCGGTGAAGAACGAGAGATTACCCTTAAAAGAAGCAGAATTGTTTTAGATAATGTTAACGGACAGATGATAGATAACGAGGTTGGCTATATCGCTTTAACACAGTTTACAGACGGAACTTCCGAGGAATTTGTAAAAGAACTTGAGAGCCTTATTGAAAAGGGTATGAAATCTCTTATTGTTGATCTTCGAAATAACCCGGGTGGACTTTTGGATGATGCTATTGAAATTGTAAGCTGTTTTGTTGAAGAGGGTAAGCTTGTTACTTACACAGAAGATAAGAGCAAAAGAAGAACAGAGTTCTGCGCTATAGACAGCTCCTTCAGGTTCGAAAGCGAAAAACCTGTTTATATTCTTATAAATGGCTCAAGCGCATCAGCAAGTGAAGTTATGACCGGAGCACTTAAGGATTACGGAATTGCAAAGGTTGTGGGTGAAAAAAGCTTTGGTAAGGGCGTTGTTCAAAACGTTATTTCTATTGGAGAGGATATTCTTTCGGTTACAATATCAAAATATTTTTCTCCGAATGGCATATGTATCCACGGTGAAGGCATTGAACCTGATGTTGTTATAGAAATGCCACCTGAAAAAGTTCCCGTATCAGGAAATATCGACTTAAACAATGATGAACAGCTTCTTGCTGTAATTGATCTTATCAGGAATTGATTTATGTTGGAATTATCTCGGTGCAAAGGATAAGAAATGTTTTTCTTCGTGTTAAGACAAGGAAGATTAAGGTTTTGGAATCCATTGGTGATGAAATAAAGTTTATCCCTGTGGAGATATTGTTTTCAGGTAATAAAAAAAGGTTTAACAAGAGAATTGAAAAGGCAAAACTAATATTAAAAAATAATAATGTAACAGATATTATTCTTACAGATGAGGTAAGAGATATTATAAGCGAAAGATATGCTTTTGGGATACCAAAAGGAAGTTTGCTTACGTCTTTTAAACTGCTTTATAATAAGTTGGCTGTAAAAAGATGCAAGATGATTAATGTCTGTGATAAAGAGTTATGCTTTTTCAGTTACCAGATTGCAGAACAGATTATCTATATGGCAGAGAGGGTTTCTTTATATACAATAAATGTTCATTCTGCAAAAGCTATTGCCGATAAAATATTTTATGAATATGGTGTTTGGATAGACATTAAAGAGCATTCTTTAAAATGCTATAGTAGCGGTTTTTTAATTGATGCAGACAGAGGAATAATCCGCA
Source organism: Clostridia bacterium (assembly GCA_045649725.1). Classification (GTDB taxonomy): domain Bacteria; phylum Bacillota; class Clostridia; order Monoglobales; family Monoglobaceae; genus UMGS1820. Next base: position 36,086 of record JAZRQL010000018.1, read on the forward strand.
TCGGAGATGTCTGTGCAGATAACGTAATCTATGATTTAAACTCCATAAATTATAACGTTGATTTAAGACCTCTTGCAGATAATCCTGATATTTCTGATAAGATAAGAATTAAAAACCTTGTATCAGGAAAAAACTTAATTAAAATTAGTTGACAATTAGGGTCAAATAATATATAATATTTAGATATGTTTATAGGTTTAGTCTCGGCTTTCCTATGTATGTTTTGAAAGGATGATTTAACAATGGAAAACAAGAAGATCACTCTGACAAGTGAAGGATTAAAGAAATTAGAGGAAGAATACGAATATCTCAAAACTCAAAAACGTAAAGAGGTTTCAGAAAAGATTAAAGTAGCTCTCGGTTTCGGCGACCTTTCTGAAAATTCAGAATATGATGAGGCTAAAAATGAGCAGGCACAGGTTGAACTTCGTATTGTTGAGCTTGAAACCATGCTTAAAAATGTTGAAGTAATTGACAGTGAAGATATAGACAGAACAAAGGTTGGCATCGGTACAAGAGTTCAGATTTTAGACGTAGACTTAGATGAAACAGATTGGTACACAATCGTTGGTTCAACAGAGGCTGATCCTGTTAATAGCGATGATATGACTATTTCTAACGAATGCCCACTTTTCCTTGCTATAAAGGGTAAAGGTATTGGCGAAACAGCTACTCTCGATACAGCTGATGGTTTAATTGAATATAAGATTCTTGCTATTGAATAATACAATCGAAAGGAATATATACAATGAGCGAAAATATTACACAGAATGTTGCTGAAGAAAAGGAATTGACAGAAGTATTAAAGGTTCGCAGAGAAAAGCTTGCTGATTTACTTGATAATGGCGAAAACCCATTTGAAATTACAAAGTTTGACAGAACTGACCTTATAGATGATATCAGAGAAAAGTTTGATGAATATGAAGGTAAGGTTGTCACTGTTGCAGGCAGAATGATGTCAAAGCGTGTTATGGGTAAGATGTCTTTTGCTGATATTCGCGATGGTAGTAATCAGATTCAGTTATGTGTTAAGCGCGACGAAATGGGAGAAGACCCATATAAGAAGTATAAAAAGTTAGATATCGGTGATATAATCGGTGTTACTGGTGAGGTTTTCAGAACACAGAAGGGTGAAATGTCTATCCGCACAACTGAAATTATTCTTTTGAGCAAGTCATTAAGACCTCTTCCTGAAAAGTTCCACGGGCTCACAAATACTGATTTAAGATACAGACAGCGTTATGTTGACCTTATTATGAACCCTGAAGTTAAGCGTGCATTCCAGATTAGAAGTAAGGTTATGACTGCTATCAGAAATTATCTTGATTCACGTGGTTATATGGAGGTTGAAACACCTATCCTTAACACAATCGCAGGCGGAGCTAATGCAAGACCTTTTATTACACATCACAATACATTAGATATTGATATGTACTTAAGAATTGCTCCTGAATTATACCTTAAGCGCCTTGTTGTTGGTGGATTTGAAAAGGTATATGAAATGGGCAGACTTTTCAGAAATGAAGGTATGGACGTAAAGCATAATCCTGAATTTACTTCAATTGAGCTTTACGAAGCATATACTGATTATGTTGGTATGATGAACTTAACCGAAGATATGATTAAAACTGTTGCACAGGAAATCCTCGGCACAACACAGATAACATATCAGGGAACAGATATTGATTTAGGTTCACCATGGCGCAGAATTTCTATGATAGATGCTATCAAGGAATATTCAGGTGCAGACTTCTCAACAGTTAAAGATGCAGCAGAAGCAAAAGCTCTTGCTGAATCTATCGGTATTAAGATTGATGAAGAAAACGGACCATTGAGCAAGGGAGAAATTATTAGTATTGCCTTTGAAGAAAAGGTAGAAGAAAACTTGATTCAGCCTACATTTATTACTGAATATCCTGTTGAAATTTCTCCTCTTGCAAAGAGAATGCCTTCAAACCCTGACTTTACTGAAAGATTTGAAGTGTTTATCACAGGTCGTGAATATGGTAACGCTTTCTCCGAGCTTAATGACCCTATCGATCAGAAGGAAAGATTTGTTAAGCAGGTTGAAAAGAGAGAAGCCGGCGACGATGAAGCAGGAATGATGGATGAAGATTACGTTAATGCTTTAGAATATGGTTTGCCTCCAACAGGCGGACTTGGTATCGGTATAGACAGACTTGTTATGTTGCTTACTGACAGCTCATCTATCCGTGACGTTTTACTCTTCCCCACAATGAAACCCCTTGATAAATAATTAAAATTAAAAGCCTTGCAGATGCAAGGCTTTTTCTTATACAAATTTCTTTCTCCAAAGGGCAGGAACAAACATAATAAGAATTGGGAAAAGTTCCAGTCTACCAAGGAGCATTACGAGGGATAAAATAATCTTTGAAAAATCAGTTAATGTACTGTAATTTCCAACGGGACCTGTTATCCCCAAACCAGGACCGATATTGTTGATACACGAGATAACTGTTGCCAATGTTTCTTCGACGGATAAATTGTTGATAGAAAGAAGAATATTAGCGATTACAAATACTATAAGGTATATAACAACATAAGCGGCAGTAGCTCTGACTGTGTCGTCATCTATTGGTTTTTTGTCAATTTTTATGTTGCTCACGGAGTTAGGGCTAACCAAACTGTGAAGAGCTTTTCTTGATGACTTGAATAAGATTGTAATACGAGAAACCTTCAATCCACCGCCTGTTGAACCTGCGCATGCACCTATTAACATTAACACAAGAATAATCGTCTGTGCAAAACCGGTCCAGAGATTATAATCTGCTGTAGCAAAACCTGTTGTGCTTATCAGCGATACGGTCTGGAAAGCGGCTGTTCGGATATTATCGTGAACGTTTGTGTACTGTGCTTTTGTTGCAAGGCTTAAAAGGACTATAGCTACAATAACTATGGATGTGAAAATCTTCCACTCTGAATTATTCTTTATAGCGATGAATTTTCGCATTATCATAAAATAATAAAGGTTAAAGTTAATAGAGAAGAGGAACATAAACACAGTTATAACCCATTCAATATAAGGGCTTCCGTAAGCTGCAACACTTGCATTCTTATTACTGAAACCACCCGTACCTGCAGTTGAGAATGTGTGTATTATGCTATCGAACAAAGGCATTCCGCCTAAATAGAGGAACAGAAATTCCACCATGCATAACGAAATATATATTCCGTAAAGAATTTTCGCGTTTTTCGCTCCTCTTGGAACAAGCTTTGAAACAACTGGACCGGGAACTTCAGCTCGCATAAGATGAATGGAGTTTTTGTCAGATACGTTTATAATTGCCATAGCAAATATAAGCACACCCATTCCGCCTATCCAATGTGTAAATGAACGCCAGAACAGCATTCCGTGTGACAAGGCCTCGATGTCGGTCAGTATTGTTGCGCCTGTTGTTGTAAAGCCTGAAACTGTTTCAAAAAAACAGTCGATATAGCTGTTAACTTCACCGCTTATATAAAACGGTAATGCGCCAATTAAAGACCATAAAATCCAAACAGAGCCGATTATCGACAGACCTTCCTTTGCATAAAGGTCGGTTCTTTTTGGGTATTGTATCCACATAACAAAGCCGACAGCGGCAGATATTCCTGCTGTAATTAAAAAGCTTATTAATTGATGGTATTCTTTATAGATTAAAGAACACAGCGCAGGAAGAAGAAGCAATATTGCTTCTATAATCAGGAACTTTCCTAAAACGGAAAAAACTAATCGCTTTTTCATATATCAGATACCTCTTTAGTTAAAAATGTCGCTTAATTCGTGATATGCCTGGTCTGTTGTAACAACTATTATACTATCGTTTAATGCGATATGATCATCACCGCAAGGGATAATTATCTTTCTGTTTCTCACTATTGCGGCAATAAGAACGTTTTTCTTTGTTTTAAGGTCTTTTAGCTTTGTGTTAAGATATGGAGCATCTTCGCGAACAGAAAACTCAAGAGCCTCAACTTTCTCGTTGACGATTTTGTAAATTGTTTCAACATTATTGCTATGTTCTGAATTCTTAAGAGCGCGGATATATGCAAGAATTAAATCCGCGGCAAGCTGTTTAGGGGAAACTATGCTGTCAAGGCCGATGTGGTCAGATAATGCAACATAAGAACCTCTTGTAACCTTAGAGACAACCTTTGAAACGTTTTTAGACTGGGCATACATAGCCATAATCATATTTTCTTCGTCGATACCTGTGAGGGATACAAAAGCATCAACGGATTCGATGCCTTCTTCCTTGAGAACGATATGATCTGTTCCGTCTGCGTTAATAATATTAACACCTTCTAAAAGCTCGGATAATTCAAGACAGCGCTTATAGTCTCTTTCGATAATCTTAATGTCCATCCCGGCATCCACTAAACCTTTTGCAAGATAATAACAAACTCTGCCACCGCCAACAATCATAACGGATTTGATTTTCTGTTTAGCCGCACCAATTCTTTTGAAGAATCTTTCAGCATCATCGTGGGCACAGGCAACACTAATTCTGTCTCCTGCCATAAGGACGTTTGAACCGTCAGGGATAATTACCTCACCATCTCTTTCAATTGAGCAGATAAGAAGCTTAACCTTATACTTTTTGTATATTTCAGAAAGTGATAAGCCGGAAAGTAAGCTGTCTTCATTGATTTTAAACTGAATAAGTTCAACCTTACCCTTGACAAATGTTTCGATTTGCGCGGCTTCAGGAAGAAGAAGTATACGCATAATTTCTGTTGCCGCATCATATTCAGGGGTCATGGCCGGGCTTAGCCCTAACTCACCTGGTAGGATACCTATCCG
>JAZRQL010000019.1:0-24580 GCA_045649725.1 Clostridia bacterium
AGAGGAAATTGCGAATAAAATTGCAGACAGAACAGTTACAACTGTTGGTGAATACATAGAAGGTAGTACGGTTAAAATTGTCGATTACGCTACTGTGCCAAAGAGTAGATCATATCCTAGTGTTTCAAGATTTACTATGCTTGGTGGTATGGCTGCAGGTGGTATGGCTGCTATTATTATAATCCTCTTGTATCTGTTTAATGGAAAGGTTACAAATGAGGATGATCTTAAGGCGATGTTTAATGCACCTATAATTGGTAGAATACCAAATTTCAGACAGATTTACGGAAACGGATATTCGTATAATTATGCATATAAGTATGGATACGGATACAGCGAGAGATCTAAAGAGAAAGGGAGGAAGAAATAATGGGCATTTTTGACAAAAAGAAAAAAGACGTCAGAATGATGATGGCGGAAGAGCGAAACTATATTCTAGGTAAAAGCACTCCCTTTTCAGTAAGAGAAGCATATAATGCGCTTAGAAGTAATATTACTTTTTCTGCTTTAGGAGAAGGTTGTAATATTATTGCAGTAACATCCACTCTTCAGGCAGAAGGTAAGAGTATCAACACTCTCAATATGGCTGCAGCATACGCAGATATTGGCAAAAAGGTATTGCTTATTGACTGTGACTTGAGAAAGCCTAAAATGCATAAACTTTTAAATGTTAAGGCATCCCCTGGTTTTTCAAATGTATTAGTTGGGGATTGCAGCGTTGAAGATGCAATTCAGCATAATGAGGTTTTGAATTTAGATATTTTATGTTCAGGTGATATTCCTCCTGTTTCAACTCGTTTGCTTGAATCAGATGCATTAAGGGAAACGCTCAACAAATTCAGAGAAAAGTACGATTATGTATTTATAGACACACCTCCTGTTAACATTGTTATTGACGGTTGTGTACTTGCAAAGCACACAGACGGATTTATATTTATTGTTAAGCAGGGATATGCTTTAAAGGAAAAGATAGTATCAGCTGTAAAGCAGATAGAGTTTGCCGGCGGTAGGATTTTAGGATTTGTTTTAAACGATGTAATCGATAAGAATATTATATCTCTTAATAAATACAGATACAGATACAGATACAGATATAAGTACGGAAGAGGAAAGTACTATTATCAGCACGGAGAATATTCTGACAAAAAGTCAAGCGGTAAAAAATCAGGCAAGAAAACCAAAACCTCTGCAAAGGACAGCGAAAAATCAAAGGCAGCATCTGCTGAAAAGGCTAAAACAGAATAAATTTATCTGAGGTATTAATTATGGCAGAAAATCGTAAGAGTAATACAAGGAAACGAAAAAAATTTAATATATGGTATATTGTTCTTGCGATTGTTGCTGCGGCGATAATATTTGTAGGTGTCATTGCCTATATAAACCGGGGTAATATAGCGGCATTATATGGGGCCAGCAAAACAACAAGTGAAGAAATTGTTGTAAAGCAGGAAGAAAACAGACGAAGAACTCAGGAAATTCTTGATTCCCTCACTAATATAGAAATAAAGGAGCTTCCGGAAGAAGTCAGGGAAAAACTTCAGACAGGAGAAATTACCAAAGAAGAATCTTTAGATATTATATTGGGTAAAGAAACAATAGAGACTGTTATGGAGAATAAGGAAAAGGCGGAAAATAACGAAAACGTCGATAGTCCAACCATAAAGCCTGCTGAAGAACAAGAACAGGAGCAAGGGCAAGAGCAGAATAACACCGGGAAAAAAGAAGAAATTATTGCAAAGATTTATCTTTTAAGAGCTGAATACTTAAATAAGATAGACGGGCTTATAGCAAGCGGAAAGGCTACACTCAAGACGATCAAACCGAGTGAGTGGACGATGTCTAAAAAAATGTCTCTCGTAAACCAGTTTGCGTCCCAGGGAAATGCATTGGAAGCAAGCTGTGATGCCAGAATGGAACAACTTTTAAGTGAGCTTGAAGCAGAGCTTATCAGGCTGGGCGAAAGTACAGCTCCTATAGGTGAAATAAGAAGTGCTTATCAGGAACAAAAACAGTTGAAGAAAGAAGAGCTTTTTAATAAGTATTATTCATAATAAGAGAAAAAAGAAATCTCCGATAAAAGAGGTGGATTTATAGTGTTGGATTATCATACACATATACTACCGGGTATGGATGATGGATGCAGGACAGTTGAAGAGTCGGTTAAGGTGCTTAAGTTAATGAAAGAGTCAGGTGTAAGTGTTGTTATGCTTACACCACACTATTATAGCGACAAAGAGGGAGTTAGTGACTTTCTTAAGAGGAGGAAAGCTTCATATGAAAGGCTTCTTCATAAAATAGAAGGAGAAGATGTGCCAAAGCTTATTCTCGGTGCAGAGGTCAGCTTTTCCCGTTATGTAAGCGATATAGAAAATATATCTAAACTTTGCTATGAAGGAACAAACTATCTCTTATTAGAGCTTCCTTTTGAAAAGTGGGATACTCTCACCTATGACCAGATACAGAATTTAGGTGTCAAGCATGGAGTTATACCTGTTATAGCCCACTTTGACAGATATATGAAGTTCGGAAATAAGTTTGATGACATCTATTCATTTGAATGTCCTGTACAGCTTAGTGCGCAGGTATTCGAGAAGCCTTTCAAAAGAAGAAAATGGCTTTCTTGCATAAAAGAGAATATAGATATTTTGCTTGGTTCTGACTGTCATAATTTAACATCAAGACCGCCGAATTTGCATATAGCTGACAGAATAATCAGAGATAAAATCGGTGACAACGTTGCAAACAGAATAGACAGCGTTGGCAGAACCATGTTAGGTATGGATATTGAATTAAAGTAAGTTTAGGAAATGAGGATTGTTATGTTTATAAAAAACAAGCTTATTAGCGCGTGCTTATGCCTTATGATAGTCCTTTCTTTGTCTTTAAGTGTCAGCGCGGCTGCGTTTAATGACACAGAGGGTCATTGGGCAGAAAAAACAATTGATAAATGGGCTGATATGGGAGTTATTGCAGGTTATGAAGGATATTTCGAGCCTGACACACCTATAAAAAGAGGCGACTTTGCAGTTATTATAGACCGCCTTATGAAATATACTGAAATGAGCGTTAATACATTTTCGGACTTAGATAAGGACGCATACTATACAGAAGCTATATTAAAGCTCAACAAAATGAGTGTAATGCTTGGCTATAACGGAACTGTATCTCCTGAAGAATATCTTACACGTGAAGAAGCTTTTGTTATGCTCGACAGAGTATATGACATAAAGGGAGAAGAAAAAGCCCTTTCCTTTAAGGATGCAGACCAGATTTCTGACTGGGCAATGGAGTCTGCTAAGGTGATGTACGGAGCAGGCGTTATAAACGGTGACGAAAATAATATGGTTTGCCCAAAGGATAATATTACAAGAGCAGAAGTTATACAGCTTCTTGATAATATTGGCAACTTAAAGAATGATAATAACACATCTTTAATTCCGGGATATGTACCTAATGTAGGTCTTGTTGTGGGCAGACCTGCAGGATCAGGGGATAATGGCCCCATTGATGATGAGATTGTAGATGCAGGGAAGATTCAATGGTAAGAGGTAAAAGCTTTAAAATCAGGTGTTTTGATCTGATTATAGAGATTTTTTATAAATTTGAAAGCACAAAAAACCATTGCCTCAAATATCTTGCAGAGGACGAAGCTGTGGCTGATTTATCTGTGTGTCCTGATAATAAAGATTATGAAATGGTCAGAAGTTATCTTGAGAATAAAACAGATGAAGAAACAGAACTTACTGTTATAAGCTATCTCTTATCCGATGCTGTTATTGAAAAAGGATCTGCAGTTATGCACGGTGCGGCTATCAGCTATGACGGAGAAGGGGTAATCTTCACGGCCGAAAGCGGAACAGGGAAAACCACCCATATAAAACTCTGGAAAAAAGTTTTTAATGATAAGGTGTCAGCTATAAACGGTGATAAGCCGATAGTTTCAGTCAGAGACAGGGTATATGTAAGCGGAAGTCCTTTCTGCGGTAAAGAAGGATATTCAGAGAATAAAACAGTTCCTCTTAAAGCTATATGCTTTATCGAAAGAGGAGAAGAAAATGACATTAAAAAGCTTTCAAAAAGCGAGGCATTAAGCAGAGTTTTTAATCAGCTTTTTGTACCTAAGGTTGGGTCTGAGCTTATGAGCAAAGCTTTAGGTATCACAGACGGAATAGTTAAAAACGTAGAGTTTTATCTCCTTAAATGTAATATGACAGAAGATGCTCCAAAAGTTGCACATAGTATGATTTTTGGAAAAACGGAGGATTAATATGAAGGTAAAAAAAGGACTTCTCTTAAATAAAATCGGAGACGATTATGTTGTTGTAGCTACCAATACAGATGTGTTTAAGGGTATGCTTAAGCTTAACGAAAGCGGAGCGATGATATTTAATAATATGCAGGAAGACATTACAATCTCTGAACTTGTAGATTTAGTTTTGGCAGAATATGATGCCGAAAGAGAGATAGTTGAAAGAGATGTTTTGGCTTTTGTTGAAACTTTTAAAAGCGTTGGACTAATAGAAGAATGATGGACGTAATGAAGACTATTTTAGACTCTTGCGGTGAACTTCAGATTTCTCCAAAGGGAAGAAGTATGTTCCCATATTTAATAGAAAAATGGGACAAGGTAAGAGTTAAACCATATACCGAAAAGCTTCAAAAATATGATATCGTTTTATATAAAAGCTGTGGCCTTTATATTCTTCACAGGGTTACAGGCTTTGATGGTGAATATTATTATATTTGCGGCGATAACACAGAAGAACACGAAAAGGTGAGCAAAGAAAATATCATTGGTGTTGTAAAAGAGATTATTCGTGTGGGTGGAATTGTTGAGGATAAAGACAGCTTTATGTACCGCGCATGGATAAAAATATGGTATAAATGGAATTTGAAAAAGCATTGTATGAAGCTTAAAAAAATTTTGAGAAATAGTAAGAAAAATGCTTGATTTTTTTATAAAAAGGTGTTATACTGTTAAAGCATTTTAATTCGCCGGTGTGGTGGAATTGGCAGACGCGCGGGACTCAAAATCCCGTGGTAGCAATACCGTGTGGGTTCGACCCCCACCACCGGCACCAAAAGAAACGACAATTTTCTGTAAAGAAGATTGTTGTTTCTTTTTGTACTTTTCTCTATTCACTTTTCTCTATTCATTTTTCTCTAAAATTGTCGTTTCCAGAGAATAGATAAAAATAATAGAGAATAGAAAAGGTAGCTTTGCCTATGCAAAGCTTATTTTTTTGACATCTCCCTGTACTTAATGGGGGATGTTTTTGTTTTACTGTAAAACGAACGATAAAAGGCAGAATAGTCCCAATATCCACATTCATTGCATATGGAAGAGATGGATTTGCTTGTTTCCCTTAACAAAAGGCAGGCATAGTCTATCCTCAATTCCTTAAGATATGAACGAAAGCTTTTTCCCGTAGCTTTTTTAAATTCGCGTAAGAATGTTGAGTGAGAAAAGTGAAACTTTTTAAGTATATCTTCAAGATGCAAATCCTCTTTAAAGTGAATGTTTATATATGTCAGGCAGTCCTGCATTGATGAGGATGAATTGTATGTTAAGGCGGAGCCCGTTTTGTAGGTTCGGTAGAAGAGAATTAAAATATTTGAAAGCAGACCTTTAACGGAACATTCCCAACCAACTGCCTGCTCATCAAACTCCGAAATAGAGTATGTAAGCAGATTTTTTATATGGTTTATCTTATCTGCCTTAAGAGAAAGCTTTAAAAGAGTGTTCTGCGGAGTAAGCATGGTGAGGAGCTCTTTTATATACTTATTTTGCATAAGGTTATCGTCTAAAAACGCTTCCTTAAAAGAACAGGAATAAAAGACAGGCGGAGTTTCTCCCGGAGAAATATAATGCTTGAAAAAAGGAGGAACAATAAAGCAATCCCCTGCCACAAGTTCAATGCTGTCACTTTCGCTATGATGAACAAGAACGCCTTCGTTTACGAAATATATCTGAAAAAAGTCGTGGTAATGAAGCTTCTTTGCCGCCATAGTGCCGCTTGACTTATGCACGTTAAAGTATGAGCTCCTTGTAGGCCCATAATGAATTGACAGATATTTAGCATCAGGCATATGAACAACTCCTTTCTTAATTATCAGTGTATCATATTGTGAAATTATTTGCAAGAAATTTGAAATAAAATACAATAAAATATATGCGGGCAATGATATAATGTTATAAGATGAAAAGCAGAAAGGTTGTATTATATATGAAACACTATGACGTAATCGTAATAGGCGGAGGAACAGCAGGTGCTCTTGCGGCAATAGCTGCAGGAAGAAATGGTGCTAAAACATTGATTATAGAACAGGCAGGTCATCTTGGTGGAACAGCTGTTTACGGAATTCCGTTTTTAGGGCTTCTTGGTGGAAACGGAAATTTAGCAAACGATGGCCTTGTTAAAGAACTTTTAGAAAGACTTGAAAAAGAAGGTTTTGCCTTTGGTATAGCAAGAGGTGCTTATTGGAATACTCCTGAAAAACCAAAATCCTATGAGTTTAATCTCTTCCCGTTTGACCCGGAGGGACTTAAGTTTGTGTTACAGGAAATGGCTTGCGAAGCAAGCTGCGATATTTTATATCATTCTATTTTAACTGATGTTCAGATGAATGAAAATAAAATTGAGACTATAACAGTTTGCAGCACATCATGGAAGGAAGAACTGTCTGCTGATGTTTATATTGACTGTTCAGGGGATGCAAACCTTGTATATAAGTGCGGTGGAAAGTTTATTCAAAAAGACAGAGTTCAGAACTCATCAATACTTTTCCATTTAGGAAATGTTGATTTCGAAAAGTTTTTAGGAGAGCTTGAAAGCGGAGAAAAAGTTTTAGGTAAGGATGACTGGCATACGCGTATAATTCGCCACACAAAGCGAGAAGAAAATGGCAAGACTTTGGTTCATATGGCAGGTCACTTAAAGCCATTTGATGACGATAAGACAGTAACCTTTACTGCAGTTTCATACCGAGACGGAGAAATTTATTTAAACGCAAGCCGAGTTCCGGGGATTGACGGAACAAATCCTTGGCAGGTTTCATACGGAGAAATCGAGGAAAGACGCAATGTTATGAAGTTGTATGGGGCGCTTAAGAAAAACGTTAAAGGCTTTGAAAATGCAACCCTTTTAAATACTGCTCCTTTGGGAATAAGAGAGAGCAGAAATATCACAGGGGATTATATTATAACCAAAGATGATGTTTTGTCAGGGGCAGAGTTTTATGATGGTGTAGCAAGAGGGGCATATCCTATTGATATTCACGATCCAAAGGGAGGAAAGACACAGTTTCAGTTTATAAAGAACGGAAATAGTTATGAAATTCCTTTCAGGGCAATGGTGCCTGAAAATCTTGACGGAGCTATAGTTGCAGGTCGTTGCATAAGCGCTGACCAGAATGCAATGGGAACTGTCAGAATTATGGGTTGTTGTATGCATCAGGGTGTTGCGGCAGGGGTGGCTGCGGCTATGTGCATAAAAGAAAAGAAACAACCAAGAGAACTTGATGGTAAGATGCTTAAAGAAATTTTACTTGGCTAAAATTTTGAAATTAAGGTAAAATAAAAATATTGACTTTTCAGGCTTAACGTGATATAATATTTTAGTAGCTATGATGGAGAGAGTATTGTAAGAAGTAGCTTATAGAGAGCCGATGATGGTGGAAGTTCGGCAGCGAAGCTTATAAGAAAAACACTTCGGAGCTTGCGGAAGAAAGCCTTTGGTGATTAGATCCGCACGTTCATCGCGAAAAGATGCAAATGAGAGGGTCATAAATGACCAATTTGGGTGGTAACGCGGAAGTAACCTTTCGTCCCATGTTTTGGGGCGGAAGGTTTTTTTATGTTAATAATTCAAATTTTCAATATAATAATCTTATAGGAGGTTATAATTATGATAAGAACACATAATTGTAAGGAGCTTAATTTAGATAATATAGGCGAAAAGGTTACCCTTTGCGGCTGGATTGAAACTATTCGTGACCACGGTGGCGTACTTTTTGTTGACCTTCGTGACCACTATGGTATTACACAGGTTGTTGTAAAAGACGATACCATGCTCACAGGCATTGCAAAGGAAACTGTTGTATCTGTTGATGGTACAGTTACTAAAAGAGATGAAGAAACAGTTAACGAAAAGCTTTCAACAGGTTATATAGAAGTTGGGGCTGACAAGATAGAAGTATTAGGTCCTTGTCAGAGAAGTCTTCCTTTTGAAATTGATGCATCAATGCAGACAAGAGAAGATGTTAGACTTAAGTATCGTTATTTAGATCTTCGTAACCGTAAGATCCACGATAATATCGTTCTTCGTTCAAAGATATTAAGTTATCTCAGAACACAGATGGAAGAGTTAGGATTCTTGGAAATTCAGACACCAATCTTAACTGCATCATCACCTGAAGGCGCTCGTGACTATCTTGTTCCAAGCCGTAAGCATAAGGGCAAGTTCTATGCTCTTCCACAGGCACCACAGCAGTTTAAACAGCTTTTAATGGCATCAGGATTCGATCGTTATTTCCAGATTGCACCTTGCTTCCGTGATGAAGACGCGCGTCAGGACCGTTCACCTGGTGAATTCTATCAGTTAGACTTTGAAATGTCTTTCGCTACACAGGAAGATGTTTTCGAGGTTGCTGAAAAGGTTGTATATAACACATTTAATGAATTTACTGACAAGAAGATTTCAAAGCCACCATTTAGAAGAATTCCATTTGAGGAATCAATGCTCAAGTATGGTACAGATAAGCCTGACCTCAGAAACCCTATCGAAATTCAGGACTTGACAGACTTCTTCGGCAAGCACGAATTTTTAACAATAAACGGAAGAACTGTTCCATTTAAGGATAAGCTTGTTCGTGGTATCGTTGCGAACTATTTAAGCGGAGAAGGTAAGAAGGCTTTCGAAAAGAATATTGACACATATTCAAGAAGCATCGGTATGAAGTTTGGTATAGGATATATTACACTTGAAAACGGTGAATATAAAGGTCCTATCGCTAAATTCTTAACAGAGGAACAGAAGGCAGAACTTACTGAACTCGTTGGCATCAAGGATGGCGAATCATTATTCTTCATCAGTGATTCTAAAAATGTTATCGACAGACTTTCAGGTGAAATGAGAACCTGGATAGCAAATGAATTAGGTTTAATTAAGGACGATTCTTATGAATTCTGTTTCATTGTTGACTTCCCAATGTATGAATTAAACGAAGAAACAGGTAAGATAGACTTTACTCATAACCCATTCTCTATGCCACAGGGCGGTATGGATGCGCTCCTTAACAAGGATCCGCTCGATATTTACGCATATCAGTATGATATCGTATGTAACGGTGTTGAATTATCTTCAGGTGCAGTTCGTAACCACAACCCTGAAATTATGAGAAAGGCATTCGAAATCGCAGGTTATGGCGAAGAAGAACTTAAGGCAAAGTTCGGTGCCCTTTATAACGCGTTCTCATATGGTGCTCCTCCACATGCAGGTATGGCACCTGGCGTTGACAGAATGATTATGTTAATCGCAGGAGAAGAAACTATCCGTGACGTAATCGCATTCCCTCTCAACGGTAATGCACAGGATTTAATGATGGGTGCTCCCGGAGAAGTTACAGAACAGCAGCTTCGTGAAGTTCACATTAAGGTAAGAGATTAGTTAAATTTATATTAAGGAGTTTTATATATGGATATAAATATTCTTAAAAGACTTGAGATGTTAAATCAGTTAAGTCTTACTGATAAAGAGGAAGAAGATTTTTTAGCTTTTTATAATAAAAAAGAAGAAGAGCTTAAAGAACTTGATGCTATTGATACAGAAAACGTTGAAAGAATGGTGCATGTAATGCCTGTTATGACAGTAGTACGTGAAGACGTTGTGTCGCAGCCATTCACACGTAAAGCTCTGCAGGAAGGTGCACCTGAAGTAGACGAAGGCTACTGGTGTGTACCTCGTGTAGTTGAATAAGGGAGGGTTAAAGATGTACACAGTAAAAATTGATACAAATGATACCCGTAAAGTTATCGTTGACGATATGATTTTAACAAAGGACTATCCTACCACAGCAGGCTCTAAAATGCTTGATGGTTTTATGAGCTTGTTGGATGCAGAAGTTTTAACAAAGCTTAATCAGTCAGGATATACCCTTGGCGGAAAGGCAAAGGTTGGCGAGTTTTCTATTGACTTGCTTGGCGAAACCTCATTTGAGGGAAAAGCTGAAAAAGACGGAAAGCTTTTAAATCCATCTGCTGAAATCCTTAAGGCAGATGAAGCAGTAGCGTCTGTTAACTTAGATGTTAACGGTGCGGTTCGCAGAGCTGCTGCGCAGAATGGATTAGTCAGCATAAAGCCTACCTATGGAACAGTTTCACGTTATGGCACTATTCCTGTTGCTTGTTCAGGTGAAACAGTAAGCGTTATGGCAAAGGATACAGATGCCTGCTTTGAGGTTTTATCAGCTATCGCAGGCCACGATGATAAGGATGGCACAAGCTTACCTGAAGAAAGCTGTGCTCTCTTAAAGGAAGCATACGCTGATGCTGAAATAAAGAAGGTTGCAGTTCTTAACTCATTTACTGCAGATGCAGAAGTATCTGCAAAAATGGATGGTTTCTGCAATGCTTTATCAAGCCAGGGCGTTTTGGTTGAAAAGATAGATGATTCTGTTATTGTAAAATCAAAGACAGCCTGGAACGTTTTAATGAGCGCCGAGCTTTGTAACAACGTTTCAAGATATGACGGTGTTAAATATGGTTACAGAACAGAAAACTTTACAAATTTAGATGAGCTTTATACAAACAGCCGTACAGAAGCTTTTGGCGAACAGCTTAAAAATATTATCTTGTTCGGTTCTGAAACATTGTCAACCGAGAATTATTTCAAGGTTTATGACAAGGCTCTCCGCACAAGAAGAGTTATAGTTGAAGCCTTTAACAAGCTTTTTGAAGAATACGATGCAGTAATTATTCCTGCTTGTTCTGCTATGGCTTATGAAAGCGAAAAGACAGACAAGTACACTCCTTTTGAGGAGAACGTATATACTGCTCCTGCATCTGTTACAGGTCTTCCTGCTTTAGTTGTTGGCGGAGTTCAGGTGATAGGTAAGGCATTTTCTGAGAAGAAGCTCTTTAAAATCGGTAAATTATTCGAAGGGGAGGGCAAATAATTATGAAATACGAAACAGTCATTGGTCTTGAAGTTCACGTTGAACTTAACACAAATTCAAAGATTTTCTGTTCATGTTCTGCCCATTCTTACGGTGCTGACCCTAACAGCCACGTATGCCCTGCCTGCAGCGGTATGCCGGGTATGCTCCCTGTTGTTAACAAGAGGGTTGTAGACTTTGGTATGAAAGCAGGTATGATGCTTAACTGTGATATTAACCGAGTAACTACTTTTGATAAGAAGAGTTATTATTACCCTGATTTACCTGCGGCATATCAGACTACACAGTGGTTCGCACCTGTTGCAGTAAATGGTACTGTTGAAATTGATACACCTGACGGTAAAAAGAGCATCAGAATCAAGCAGATTCATATGGAAGAAGACGCAGGTAAGCTTGTTCACGATATAAGAGAGGATACCACACACGTTGACTTTAACAGAACAAGTGTTCCTCTTATCGAAATAGTTAGCCAGCCTGACCTTTCAAGTGCAGAAGAGGTTGAAGCATACCTTGACAGACTTAAAAACCTTTTAAGATATGCAAAGGTTGCAGAATGCGAAATGGCTCACGGTACAATGAGATGTGACGTTAACTTATCTATTCGTCCTGAAGGTAGCAAAGAGTATGGTGTTCGTACAGAAATGAAGAATATGAACTCTATCGAGGCTATCAAGAGAGCAATAGGCTATGAAGTAGCGCGTCATATAGATGCAGTTGAAAAGGGAACAGAAGTTTTAGTTCAGGAAACAAGACGCTGGGATGACATAAAGGGTAAGAGCTATGCTATGAGAACAAAGGAAACAGCAGGTGACTACAGATACTTCCCGGACCCTAACGTTATGCCTGTTGTAATTGATGATGAATGGTTTAATGAAATCAAAAATTCATTGCCTGAATTCCCTGAAGTCAAGGAAGAAAAGTATATCAATTCCTATGGCTTAAACGAATACGATGCACAGAGAATTTGTCAGAGTATCGCCCTTTGTGAATGTTTTGAAGATGCGATTTCAGTATGCGACAATCCAAAAGAGGTTGCAAACTGGATTACATCAGATGTAATGAGAACATTAAACGCAAAGCAGATGACATATGAAATGCTTGACTTAAACGGAAAGGCTTTAGGTCAGCTTATCAATATGACACTTGAAAACAAAGTAAGCCGTGCAAACGGTAAGAAAATTCTTGTTGCTATGTTTGATGATTTGACAATAGAACCTGCAAAGTATGCAGAAGAAAACGGTCTTGTTATGTCAAACGATTCAGGCCTTGTGGAAAAGGTTGTAAAAGAAGCAATCGAGGCAAATCCAAAGGCAGTTAGCGACTATAAGAGTGGTAAGGAAAAGGCTGTAATGGCTATATTTGGCCAGTGTATGAGAAGCTTGCAGGGTAACTGCGACCCACAGCAGCTCAAGGAAATCCTTATTGCCGAAATAGATAAAATGTAAGATAAGGGCGGGGTCATATTGACCCTCCCTTTTTACTGTAAATTTTGAAATCAGGAGTTTTACATATGGGAAAGACAATGGTGAGAGATTTAACAGAGGGAAACGTTACAAAGCTTCTTTTAAAATTTGCTTTTCCTCTGTTTTTATCAAATGCTCTTCAGGCAATTTATAATATTGTTGATATGATAGTTGTAGGACAATGTTTAGGCGGTGTAGGTATGTCTGCTGTTTCTATTGGTGGTGACGTACTGCACTTACTCACTTTTCTTGCAATGGGATTTACATCAGCAGGGCAGGTTATTATTGCTCAGGATGTAGGAGCAAAGCGCTTTGACAGTGTAAAAAAAACAATAGGAACAATGTTTACGTTTTTGATTATTGCATCCCTTTTAATGTCGTTTATCTGCTACATTTTAAGAGTTCCGATATTAAAGCTTTTAAACACACCTGAAGAATCGATTAAATATACCCTTGATTATACTGTAACCTGTATAATAGGGCTTGTATTTATATACGGATACAATATCGTAAGTGCCATTCTTCGTGGTATGGGTGACTCTAAAAGGCCTTTTGTGTTTATAGGAATAGCGGCGGTTTTAAATATTGTTTTAGATATAGTTTTTGTAGCTTATATGGATATGAAAGTTTTCGGTGCAGCCCTTGCAACTGTTATCGGACAAGGTGTAAGCTTTGTTGTATCCGTTATATATTTATATATTGCAAGAGGCAGCTTTTGCTTTGACTTTAAGCCAAAAAGCTTTTTAATAGAGAAAACTGCATTTAAAAGACTTGTAGCTTTAGGTGTTCCTATGGCGATTCAGGCGGCGGCAGTACATACATCAAAGATTATCCTTATGGCTTGGATAAATATGTTCGGTGTTGTTTACTCTGCTCTTGCAGGTGTTTATAACAAGATAAACGTTATGATCGCGGTTGTATCAAATTCATTTACCACAGCAGGAAGCTCAATGGTAGGACAAAACCTTGGAGCAAAGAAAGATGACAGAATACCAAAAATATTAAAAACTGTTGCAGTATGCGGAATAAGCATAACTGTTGTATTATCTGCGGTTATGTTGTTGATTCCTGATCAGATTTTTGCTGCATTTACAACGGATGAAGCTGTTTTAATGGTTGCAAACATTCTTGTTGTTCCTATTATTCTTAACTTCTTTGGGGCGGCAACAAGAAGCATAAGCTTTTCTATTATTAACGGTTCAGGAAGAACAAAGCTTAATTTAGCTGTTGCAATAATAGACGGAGTTATTGCAAGAGTAGGCATTGCCGCACTTTTAGGTTTTGTGTTTAAAATGGATTGCCTTGGTTTCTGGTACGGAGATGCAATTGCGGGCTTTGTGCCTATGTTTATAGGAATGACATTCTTCTTATCAGGAAAATGGAAAACCAATGGTAAAATGTAACAGAATTGTAGAATTTCGTGACCAAAAAACTCTTGACTATTTTGTGAAAATTGTGTAAAATTAGATTGGTGTACTTCTAACTTAAATGTTAGTTTTGTTAAATTTTTCGATTCTTTGATTTTTTAATAGACAATAGTTGAATTTAAAATTATATTAGGAGGTGGCAGAGATAACAACATCAACAATTATCATTATAGCATTAGCAGTTGTTGCAATAATCGGTATATTCGGTGCGTTTAAGTATGGATATTCATACCGTAAAAAGTTTGCAGAACTGAAAATAGGCAGTGCTGAAGAAGAAGCAAAGCGCATTTTATCTACAGCTACTGCTAAAGCTGAAAAAGAAGCAGATCATATTAAAAAAGAAAAGTTAATTGAAGCAAAAGAAGAAATACATAAGCTCAGAAATGAGCTTGACAGAGAAATCAAGGAACGCAGAAATGATATTCAAAGACAGGAAAGAAGAGTACAGCAAAAGGAAGACGCTATAGATAAAAAGACAGAGCAGATCGAAAAACGTGAAGAAGAAGCTCAGAAAAAAGTTATCGAGGCTGAAAATATGCAGAAGGAAGTTGACCGCATAAAGAAGCTTCAGATAGCACAGCTTGAAAAAATTGCTGATTTTTCCGAAGAAGAAGCAAAGGAATTTTTACTTAAGCAGGTTGAAGAACAGTTAGTTCACGATAAGGCCGTTCTCATTAAGAGTATTGAAGATCAGGCTAAGGAAGAGGCTGAACAGAAAGCCAGAGACATTATCACAGGCGCAATTCAACGTTGTGCCGCTGACCACGTTACTGAAACAACTGTTTCAGTTGTGGGCTTGCCTAACGACGAAATGAAGGGCAGAATCATCGGTAGAGAAGGTAGAAATATCAGAACTATCGAAACTCTCACAGGAGTTGACCTTATAATCGACGATACACCTGAAGCAGTTATCCTTTCAGGTTTTGATCCGGTACGCAGAGAGATAGCAAAACGTTCTCTTGAAAAGCTTATCGCAGACGGACGTATTCACCCTGGACGTATCGAAGAAATGGTAGAAAAGTCAACTAAGGAAGTTGAAAACATTATCAAGCAGGAAGGTGAACGTGCAACATTTGAAACACACGTTCATGGTATACATCCTGAACTTATCCGTTTACTTGGTCGTCTTAAGTACAGAACAAGTTACGGACAGAATGTGTTGCAGCATGCTATTGAGGTATCTCATATCGCAGGACTTATGGCGGGAGAACTTGGTGCAGATGTTACCCTTGCAAAACGTGCAGGTCTTCTCCACGATATAGGTAAGGCTGTAGACCACGAGGTTGAAGGTTCACATATTACTATCGGTGCTGATATTGCTAAAAAGTATAAAGAAAACGATAAGGTTTTAAATGCTATTTTAGCTCATCATGGCGATGTAGAACCTAAAACTATCGAAGCTTGTCTTGTTCAGGCCGCTGACGGTATTTCAGCCGCACGTCCTGGCGCAAGAAGAGAAAATCTTGAGTCTTATATTAAGAGACTTGAAGCTCTTGAAGAAATTGCTAATTCATTCAAGGGTGTTGAACGTTCATTTGCTATTCAGGCAGGACGTGAGGTTCGTATCATGGTTAAGTCTGACGTTGTAAGTGACGACGAAACAGTATTGATGGCAAAAGATATTGTACAGAAGATAGAAAGCGAAATGGAATATCCTGGACAGATTAAGGTTAATGTCATTCGTGAACTTCGTGCAATAGAATACGCAAAATAAGATTTCTTAAGATTCCCCGATATGATTTCGTATCGGGGAGATTTTTTAAAATAATGAATAATGAATAGTGAAGAATGAATAATGAATAATTAAGGAACAAATGCTACGCATTTGAAATTATTAATTGCAGAGGTGTATAGAGTGGAATTTCTGAAATTTTTAGAGAGTATAAGAACACCTTTTTTGGATAGCTTTTTTTCATTGGTTACGCGATTTGGAGAGGAAACATTGTTTATCATAATAGGTATCTTGTTTCTGTGGTGTGTAAATAAAAAATATGGATATTATCTGTTTTTTGTAGGCTTTTCAGGACTACTTATAAATCAGTTTTTAAAGTTTACCTTTCGCGTCCCAAGACCCTGGGTTAAAGATCCAAGCCTTTCAGTAGTGGAAAGCGCAAAAGAAATGGCATACGGATATTCCTTCCCAAGCGGACATACACAGGTTTCTGTTGGTTTGTATGGAGGAATGGCATGGCTTTTTAAAAATAAAATTATAAGAGTCTTATCAATAGCCCTTGTGGTTTTGATTCCATTTTCAAGAATGTATTTAGGGGTTCATACGCCAATAGATGTTATAACTTCGGTGATAATAGCTCTTTTGTTGGTATTTGCCTTTTATCCAATTATAAACAATGATTTTGAAAACCCAAAAAAGATAAATATATTGTTTGCAATCTGTTTTGTAGTAAGTGTTTTGTATCTGTTGTATATTTTATTTTACGTTTCATCGTTAAACGTTGATGTTGAAGAATTGAATAAAGGCATTGCCGACTCATATAAAATCTGTGGAAGTTTAATTGGCTTGTGGTTGTCATATAACATAGATATGAAATATCTTAACTACAAAACAGATGTACCTATATATGCACAGATAATTAAGTTTTCGGTAGGTTTAATATTGGTTCTTATGATAAAGGAATTATTAAAAGAGCCTTTGCTTGCCTTGTTTAACGGAAACCAGATAGCAGGAGCGGTGAGATACTTCATAATTGTATTCTTCTCCGCAACAATATGGCCAATGACGTTTAAGTTATATAACAAAAAGAATGAGCAATAGCTCATTCTTTTTTTATCCTAATTTTAAATCGTGAACGTCATTTACCTTTCGGTCATCGTTTTCGATATAGTCTAAAATTTCATCTACGTTGTCGCTGTAATCATAAAGGGTTTTACAGTTTTCTGAAATAAACTTTTCTTTAACCGAAAACTGTAGAAATTCATCAAGCTTGTTATAATATTTGTTCACATCAAATATGCCAATAGGCTTTGTGTGACGTCCAAGCTGTTTTAATGTAATAATCTCAAAAAATTCTTCGAATGTGCCTATGCCTCCGGGAACCGTAATAAAGGCATCAGACATATTTGTCATTGTTGTTATTCTCTCTGACATAGTGTTTGTGTATATTAAATCATCGCAGTCGTTAAAGATTTCCTCAATAACTTCATCACGGAAGAAAGCAGGGATTATTCCAATAATTTTTCCACCACTTTTTCGGACACCTCGTGCGGCAGCACCCATAAGGCCATGTCCTCCACCACCAAAAACAAGGGTGTGGCCTCTCTTTGCCATTTCCTCGCCTAATTTTTCAACCGCATCAATATAGCTTTTATCTATTAAATTACTGGCAGCGCCAAATACACAAATTTTCATAAGTAACGCCTCCTTGAAATTGATTATATAAATATCTTATCATAAATTTTAAATTTTAGCAACTATATTGTTCTGTTGGTGCAAAAATGTTGACAATATAATAACAAAAAAGTGATAAGACGAAAGTTGAACCGACCCCCAAAAGTTAGACCAAAAATCTAACGATTAGGAGGTCGGTTCAAGTCTTATCACTTTTCTATTTCCTTTAACACTTTTATAATGGGGCATATAGCAAAACCTAAAAAGAAATTGCTTATTCCGTGAACTAAATCAAAATAAAATCCTGCCCCAACCCACAAAAGAAGAGCCTTAATATCAAGGCCTGTTATAAGCGCCTGAATGGGAACGAACATTATGCCAAACAGAAATCCGTGAACCATACAAATGCCTGAATAGATAAGGGGCTTTATTGAAGGCTTTATGTTTTCAGGCAGTATCATAATAACTGCCCACAAAGGAAGCCATATATAAAGGTATGAAATCCACCAAACCCCAAACCCGTCAAGAAGACCGCAGAGGAACACAAATACATATATGGAATATAGAGCTTTTTTTCCATAAACAACTGTTATTGCAATAATAAATACACCGATTAAGTGAATGTTAGGAAGCATTGACATAACTGCTTTTGATGCATACATCAAAGCACCAAGCAAGCTTAAAAAACATATTTCACGAGCTTTAAGTTTCATAGTTATTCTGCTTTAAAGGTATAGACCTTATCCTTTTCAATTTCTGTTTTGTCAACGCCGGTGGTTGAATACTCTCCATTAGTATAAAATGCCCAATACTTTCCGTGGGTGTCATAGTCTAAAGTGATTCCGTTAACGGATTTTACATACATGCCATAAGGTCCATCTTCTCCTGAAATAAGGCCAGCATCTAAAAGGGCTTCGCCTACGGTCTTTTTATCTGTGCGGACTGTAAGCTTTGTTTCTTTTCCGTCAACATCAATAACTGAAAAGTCAAATGAGGTTTCACCCTTTCCTGTTTCATCCTTTCCTGATATAGCAGTTGTTTCAGGTGGGGTATCAATCTTATTATATATCGAAACACCAATACCCAAAGCAACAAATAAACATATAATCCCGATTATTATCTTCTTTTTCATAAAATCACATCGCTTTCTGTCATTTATTATATCATCGTGACGGATAAAGTCAAGTGATAAGGGTTTGACAAATTCAAAAAAATGTTGTAAAATATAAGAAATTAATAATCGACAGTTCGTTTGTACCATCCTGTCGTAAAACAAAACCAGGACTGCTATTTCTTATATGGATAATGGTGGCTTTGCGTTTTGCAAAGCCCTTTTCTTTTAAAATAGTAGGCTATTTTATGAGGAGAAAACCAATGGAAAACAAAAAAACTTATTCTAAAACATTTGTGATAATATCAGGGCTATACATTGCCTGTTTGCTGATTTCAAATATCATCGCAGGAAGGCTGTGGCAGGTAACGGAAGGGCTTTATCTGCCTGCGGCAGTTATTCTCTTTCCCCTGACATATATCATCGGTGATATATTGACAGAGGTTTACGGCTTTCAAAGAGCAAAAACATTAATCTGGCTTGGGTTTGTGTGTAGCTTTTTTGCGGTGGCAATGTATTTTATTACTATTATTTTGCCAAGCCCTGCCTTTTTTGAAAATAAAGATGCCTATAAAATCGTTTTAGGAACAACCCCTCGTGTTGCTGTGGCATCTCTTTCGGGATACCTTTTCGGTGAGTTTTCAAATTCAGTTATCCTGTCAAAACTTAAGGTAAAAACAAAGGGTAAAAAGTTATGGCTTCGAACCTTTTTGTCAACACTTATAGGAGAGGGTTTTGATACAATTATTTTTATCACCATTTCCTTTGCAGGAACAATGGAATTTTCGGAATTGCTTGTTATGATGGCAGGGCAGTATATCTTTAAGGTGTGCTACGAAACAGCATTTACACCCCTTACCTACTTTGTTACAGGCAAAATCAAAAAAATAGAGGATATTGATACATTTGATTATAATGTGAAGTATAATTTTTTAAGGAGAGATAAAAATGAGAGATAAGGAAAATTTAACACATTTAGGAAGTCAGAACACAGTTTATAAATCAGAATATTCACCTGAATATTTAGAGGCATTCAGTAACAAGCATCCCGACAGAGACTATTTCGTAAAGTTTAACTGTCCTGAATTTACAAGCCTCTGCCCAATCACAGGCCAGCCTGACAACGCGACAATATATATTTCATATATCCCTGACAAGCTTTTGATAGAGAGCAAGTCTTTAAAGCTTTATATGTTCTCTTTCAGAAACCATGGGGACTTCCATGAAGATGTTGTAAACGTTATTATGAACGACATAATCGATAAAATTGACCCTAAATATATTGAGGTATGGGGAAAGTTTTTGCCAAGGGGCGGAATTTCCATTGACCCATACTGTAATCACGGAAAGAAAGATACTGTGTGGGAAAAGGTAGCTTTTGACAGACTCAAAAATCACGATATGTATCCTGAAAAGGTGGATAACAGATAAAAGAAGGTGGAGATATAGTGCACGTTTTAGAGCATTCCCTCATTGACAGCATAAAGATAATACCATTTATATTTTTAGTCTATCTTTTAATAGAATATCTTGAACATAAGAACAATACCTTTTTAACTCATAAGCTTATGAAGTCAAAAGGGTTTGGTGCTGTGTATGGTGCATTGCTTGGAAGTGTGCCTCAATGCGGTTTTTCTGTTATAGCGGCAGATCTTTTCTCTAAAGGTGCAATTTCTGCAGGTACACTTATTGCAATATTTGTTGCCACAAGCGATGAGGCTGTTCCTATTATCCTGTCATATCCCCATAAGGCGCATTTTGTTGTATATGTGATTCTTATCAAGATAATAATCGCAATTATATGCGGTCTTCTGGTTGACCTGATATACAAAAGATGGATAAAAGGAGAAGAATGCCATAAGGAAGATGACCATCATCATTTTCACGGTAACTGTGAAAGCTGTGAAGACGGAATATTTAAGTCTGCTCTATGGCACACCATAAAGATATTCATATTTGTGTTTGTGGCTAATATTGTATTAACTTTTGCTATAGAGGGAATAGGGGAAGAAGCTTTGTCAAGGTATCTTTTAAAAGGCACGGCCTTTCAACCCTTTATTGCGGCGGCTATCGGTTTAATCCCAAACTGTGCGGCATCGGTTATACTGACACAGGGATTTTTGTCAGGAGTGGTATCATTCGGGTCCTTGATAGCAGGTCTTTGCTCGGGAGCGGGAGTTGGAATACTGCTCCTTTTAAGACGTAATAAAAACATAAAAGAAAGTATCTCTGTAATTGGAATTTTGTATTTAATAGGGGTATTAAGCGGAATAATATTGCAAACTTTGATGGGATAATTATTTATACCAATTTTACATTACAGAGGTTGCAGATGCATATAAATCAAATATGTAAAATACAATAAGAAAACTGTTATATTAACTAAAGGGCGCACCTGAATGGTGTGCCCTTTTACTGTTGACTTAAAGTGTAAGAAGTAGTATAATTACTGTGTATACATAAAAATGGAGAATTAGTATGAAAATTATTGATTTATTAACCAGAGATACCTTATCTTTATCCTTTGAAGTGTTTCCACCAAAGACGGAAACAAGCTTTGAGAGCGTAAAGATAGCTACAGAAGAAATAGCGAAGCTTAAACCCTCCTTTATGAGCGTTACATATGGAGCGGGTGGCGGCACAAGTAAATATACCCTTGATATAGCGAAAAATATTAAGGAACGCTATGGTGTGCCGTCATTAGCTCACCTTACTTGCGTTTCTTCCACAAGAGAGAGTGTTCAGAAAAGGATTAAGGATATAAAGGCTTCTGGAATAGAAAACATTATGGCCCTTCGCGGAGATATTCCCAAGGAGCACGAGGATAGAGAAAAATGGGATTACAGATATGCTATTGATTTAATACGCGAGCTTAAGGAAGCGGACGAAAACTTTTGCATAGGCTGTGCTTGTTATCCTGAAGTTCACCCTGAAAGCGCTAATCAGAAAGAGGATATAAAGCACCTTAAAGAAAAGGTTATGGCAGGTTGTGATTTTATTACAACACAGATGTTTTTTGATAATAATATTCTCTATAACTTTTTATATAAGATACGGGAAGCTGGGATAACTGTTCCTGTTATTCCGGGGATAATGCCTATAACCAATGCAAGTCAGGTGGAGAGGGCTATTAAGCTTTCAGGGTCTCTTATGCCACAAAGGTTTAAGGCTCTGGTGGATAAGTTCGGGTCTGACCCTGCCGCTATGAAGCAGGCAGGTATTGCATACGCAACTGACCAGATTATAGATCTTTATGCAAATAATATTTCAAACGTACACGTTTATTCTATGAATAAGCCTGACGTTGCAGAAAAAATTCAAAGTAATCTTTCGGATATTATCGGAAAGTAAAAGAGATTTAAAGGGGCGGATAAAATGTTATCGGTAGTTATCTGCCTATAATGAGGAATTGTTAATACAAAAAGCATATTATACAATAACAGGCATATTAAAGGATGCAAATATCGACAATGAAATCGTCTTTGTTGATGACGGATCAACAGACAAAACTTATGAAGAGATTTCAAAGCTTTCTGAAAAGGAAGATAATGTTTGCGGAATTCATTTTTCCAGAAATTTTGGAAAAGAGGCGGCAATTTCAGCCGGGCTAGCAAGTGCAAGGGGGGATTGTGCCGTTGTTATAGACTGCGACTTACAGCATCCGCCTGAAAAAATTGTGGAAATGTATGCTCTTTGGAAAGAGGGTTACGAAATTGTAGAAGGAATAAAAAGCAGTCGCGGAGATGAGCATAGGCTTCATAGCTGGGCGGCAAATAGATTTTATTCTATAATAAGCTCATTGGTTGGTTTTGATATGTCAAACGCTTCTGATTTTAAGCTTCTTGACAGAAAGGTAGTAGATGTACTTAACAGAATTCCTGAAAGAAAAGGGTTTTTCAGGGCTCTTTCATATTGGGTTGGATATAAGAAAACTTCTGTGGAGTTTGATGTAAGAGAAAGAGAAGCAGGCGTATCAAAGTGGAATACAAAAAGCCTTATAAAGTACGCAATATCAAATATATCAGCATATTCTACTGCTCCAATGCAGATAGTGGTAATATTGGGTGTTGTTATGCTTGTAATTTCGTTTCTTCTTGGAATATGGACGCTTATTGATAAGTTGTCAGGAAGAGCTTTAGAGGGATTTACAACGGTTATTCTCATTACCGTTTTTATAGGTAGTATAATTATGATAAGCCTGGGCGTAATTGGCTATTATGTAGCAAGAATATACGAAGAAATTAAAGGGAGACCAAAGTATATTATTTCTTCTAAGTGTGATACTAAAAAGAAAAAATAAAGCATCTTATGCAGACAGATATGCTTTCTTGTCATTTGCTGATATGTAATGATGGACATTAAAACTCCAGGAATTCCTGCTCATGATCTATTCTATGTTCTTGAAAACGGCATATAAGCAAGTGCAGAATGGATTATATAATCTATTCTGCACTTTTTTTGTTTGATGAATAAGTTGCCTTTAATTGTTAATAATAAAAAATTATAGTAATTGGAGGTATGAAATATGTTTAAACATGAAAAAATGCTTTTTCATCCGGTAGAGGTGGAAAGACCAAATCCCCAGTATGCAGCTTTGCTTCAGGAACAGCTTGGAGGAGGTAACGGTGAGCTTAAAGCGGCGATGCAGTATATGTCACAGAGTTTTAGAATAAAAGACCCTGAAATCAAGGATTTGTTTTTAGATATAGCGGCCGAAGAGCTTGGTCGTATGGAAATGATTGCACAGACAATAATTATGCTTAACGGTCAAGATGTGGATGCCACAAAGGTGCAGGCAGGGGAAGTGCAGTCTCATGTTATTTTAGGCTTAAACCCTGGACTTATAAATGCATCAGGGTACTCGTGGTCCGCTGATTACGTTACAGTGACAGGTGATTTATGCGCAGACCTTTTAAGTAACATCGCGTCAGAACAACGCGCAAAAGTTGTTTATGAATATCTATATCGTCAGATAGATGACAAAAAGGTAAAGGAAACAATAGACTTTCTTTTAAATAGAGAGGAAGCGCATAATCAAATGTTCCGCGATGCATTCAATAAGGTGCAAAACAGCGGTTCAAACAGAGATTTTGGCACTACACAAGCCGCAAAAATGTATTTTTCAATGTCCGATCCAGGACCTAACGCCTTTGCAAACAACGAAACAAAGGCACCAGAATTTAATTAGTAATAAAAATTCCCACAGGACAAAATTCTGTGGGAATTTTTATTTAAGAAACTATAGATTATTCAATATGGCTGATATTAAAACTAATCTGCGTCTTCTCCGCCGGGCCCATCCTTGCGTTCGGATTTATCGTGAGGACGGACTATGCCGGTAGAAATCCACTTATTATCAGTTGCTGACTTTTCAGAAGCTTGCTTTTTATTATTTTCCATAGTTGTAATCACCTCTATTATAGTATGAGCAATTAAATGAAAAATATAAAATATTAGTCGGATATAATTTTATCTACATACTGACGCATTTCCTGCTTTGATGATATTGAATGTGTACCATTAATAATTTCTTGTTTTTTAGCTTCACTAAAAGTTGCAAACTTTTCCATCGCTTCAGGTTTTTGCGCAAGTGCCATGCCAAGACCTATAGGTATCTCATAATTTTTTATAATTATCACTCCATTCTACATATAGTATAACCAGATTATAATACTTTTATTTAGGAACAGTGAAGAAAGTAAAGATTTTTTACATAAAAAAGTCAAAGCAAAGGGAGCTTTGCTTCGAATTGGTCGGGATAACAGGATTCGAACCTGCGGCCTCTTCGTCCCGAACACGCTCTAAAGCCTGATATATAGCGGTTTTTGCCTTTTTAGCCCTTTTGGCTACATTCAACATACTCTTTGGACATCTTATCTCCATTGTTTCCATATACTCCAGAGCTAACTGTGGGATAACATGTGGTCAAAAAAAGACAAATTAGTTGACATGCTCATAAACAAATCTGTCCACAAGCCACTCAGGTGCTTCGCATAAAAGTTCATAAATGGCTTGTTGCAAATCCGATTTTGACATTTTGTTAATACAACTAACTATT
>JAZRQL010000020.1:0-2352 GCA_045649725.1 Clostridia bacterium
CTTGAGTTATGGTAATATTCTTTAAGCTGAATTTTATTTGAGAAACAAAGAGATGCAGTAATCTTTACACGATAGTCCTTCTTATCCTCACGGTCACGACCAACTCTTTCAGTTGACCAGAACTGAACTGATGACATTTCTGTACCATCTGCAATCTCTTTTACATAATCAGTAATACCATTATCATAAAGATATTCATATGTTTCAAATGAATTTGCTGAAATCTGGTCCTTAAGTATAAACTTGATACCTGCATTTACAACAGATTGTCTTTTAATTGTTTCCTGAAAATATGAAAGAGGAATATTTATATCTGTAAACACCTTAAGGTCAGGCTTCCAACGGATACGAGAGCCTGTATCACGCTTATTATATGGTTCTTTAATCATATCTCCTGCAATTTCACCTTTTTCAAAGTGAAGAAGATACTTGAAACCACCTGTGTGAATTTCAGCATCCATATATTCAGATGCATACTGTGTTGCACAGAGACCAAGACCGTTAAGACCTAAAGAATACTCGTAGTTTGCGCCATCGTTGGTGTCATATTTACCACCTGCATACAATTCGCAGAAAACAAGCTCCCAGTTATAACAGCCTTCATTTTTATTATAGTCAACAGGAATACCTCGACCAAAGTCCTGAACTTCAATAGAGCCATCAAGAAAACGTGTTACGACAATCTTGTCACCATAACCTTCTCTTGCTTCGTCAATAGAGTTAGAGAGAATTTCAAAGACAGCATGCTGACATCCGTCAATACCGTCAGAACCAAAAATAACTCCAGGACGCTTTCTTACTCGGTCAGCACCTTTAAGTTGAGATATACTTTCATTACCGTAAGATGGTTTCTTTGCCATACATTACATCCTTTACCAAAAATTAACTTTAGTGAAATAAAAATAAGAACCCGACTCGTCAACGCATTGAAAATGCGGACGGGTATCCCGGAACCTTGTTATTAAAAAATAATAAACCACTAAATATTATACACTACATTTAGCGGTTTAGTCAAGTTATTGAGTTTGTAATACCCCAAGATATTCACTTTTATTTTTTAATATTTTTACGTTCAACCTTTGTTTTGTTACCCTTTTCATCAACTATATACATATTGTCAAGCTGACCTGTAAGGCTACGCTTAAAGCTATCGATATATTCACGACGAAGGACTGCCTGTTCAGCCTTTTCTTCTTCAGTAAGACCTTCTGCCTTCATTTTTCTTGCAAGTTCATTTATTCTGTCAATTTTTTTCTGTTCCATATTATACATTCCTTTGTTTTTTATGCTTGTATAGTATAAAACATTTTTAATGTTTAGTCAATACGGAATAAAGATAGAAAAAAGCCCCTACCAAAAGGTAGGGGCATAAAATGTTGAATAATCAGGAATTATTCGTTAACCTTTGTAACAACACCTGAACCAACTGTTCTACCGCCTTCACGGATAGCGAAACGAAGACCTTCTTCGATAGCGATAGGAGTGATGAGTTCAACGTCCATAACAACGTTATCACCAGGCATACACATTTCTGTACCTGCTGGAAGAGAAATTGTACCTGTAACGTCTGTTGTTCTGAAATAGAACTGAGGTCTGTAGTTGTTGAAGAAAGGAGTATGACGGCCGCCTTCATCCTTTGTCAAAACGTAAACCTGACCTGAGAACTTTGTGTGTGGGTTGAT
This sequence comes from Clostridia bacterium, assembly GCA_045649725.1. Taxonomy (GTDB): domain Bacteria; phylum Bacillota; class Clostridia; order Monoglobales; family Monoglobaceae; genus UMGS1820. The sequence goes on from JAZRQL010000020.1 coordinate 1,683, forward strand.
TGAACCTGGCTTTGCAAGAACCTGACCACGTTCGATTTCACTTCTCTGGATACCACGAAGAAGAGCACCGATGTTGTCACCTGCTTCAGCATAGTCAAGGAGCTTTCTGAACATTTCGATACCAGTAACAACTGTCTTTCTTCTTTCTTCTGAAAGACCAACGATTTCGATTTCTTCAGATGTTCTGAGCTGACCTCTTTCAACTCTACCTGTAGCAACTGTACCACGACCTGTGATTGTGAATACGTCTTCAACAGGCATAAGGAATGGCTGGTCTGCTTTACGGTCTGGAGTTGGGATGTAGCTGTCAACTGCAGCCATGAGTTCCCAAATTGGAGCACAAGCTGGATCATCAGCTGATGCTGCTTCGAGAGCCTTGAGAGCTGAACCCTTGATGATTGGTGTATCATCACCTGGGAATTCATATTCGTCAAGAGTTTCACGGATTTCCATTTCAACGAGTTCAAGAAGTTCTTCGTCGTCAACCATGTCGCACTTGTTAACGAATACAACAAGAGCGGGAACGCCTACCTGACGAGCAAGAAGAAGGTGTTCTTTTGTCTGAGCCATAGGACCATCTGTTGAAGCGATAACAAGGATAGCACCGTCCATCTGAGCAGCACCTGTAATCATGTTCTTGATATAGTCAGCATGTCCTGGGCAGTCAACG
>JAZRQL010000021.1:0-27477 GCA_045649725.1 Clostridia bacterium
TTACCTGCACCTGTAGGGCCGACAATTGCAGTCTTTTCCCCTGCATTTACAGTAATATCAAGGTCATGTATCAAAGTCTGATGCGGAAGATAACCGAATTTAATATGATCAAATTCCACCTTTCCTTCCAGTTTTTCGGGGAATTTTGCATCCACGGCATCGGGAATTTCTTCCGTTTCGTCCAAAAATTCAAATATTCTTTTAGCCGCAGAGCCCGTGGACTGAATGGTACCCGAAATCTGCATAACCTGGGTAAGAGGCTGTGAAAACTGCCTTAAATACTGGGTAAAGGACTGAATCATACCGATTGAGAACCCACCCATAGCCGCAAGGATACCGCCAACAAGACATACGAGAGCATATCCAAAATTGGTCATACTCTGCATAATGGGCATTAGTGTTCCTGAAAGAAACTGACCTGTGCTTGACGCATCATAAAGCTCGTCGTTAATATCCTCAAACTTTTCGGTAACCGATTCTTCTCTGCCAAATACCGAAACTACAACGTTACCACTGTAATATTCCTCAACATAACCGTTGAGTTCACCTGTTTTATCCTGCTGAACATCAAACTCTTTCTTAGATTTTTTGGAAATCTTGGCACTGATGTAAATAACTACAGGAACAATCGCAAGTGCCACAACTGTAAGCAATCCGCTTACGGAAAGCATAATCGAAAGCACGATAACGATTGTGAAGATTGCGTTAAGCACTTGATAAATGCTTTGCTGTAGAGAGTTCGAAACAGTATCCACATCGTTTGTAACACGGCTTAAAATATCGCCATAGGAGTTTGTATCATAATAGTTGAGAGGAAGACGTGAAAGCTTGTCGTCAATACTCTTTCTAAGGTCATAAATGGTGTTTTCAGAAACGCTTACGATAAGACTTGTTGCAAGGTACGAAAGAATCGCGTTTACAAGATAAGCACCGCCCATAAGAATCAGAAATCTTATAAACCTATCAAAAAATTCCTGTGCGAAGCCCTTTGTGAATATATCGGCAAGCGAGTTGGTGGCAAGACCCATAAACAAAGGTGCGAGAGAGTACATTGCAGTTGCAATAATCATAAACAGAATCGCAACTATAAGTCTGACCTTATATTTTCCAACGTATGAAAACAGTCTTCTGTAAGGACTTTTTTTATTGTTTCTTCTGCTCATTTCGACTCCTCCTCTCCCATCTGTGAACGAACAATTTCCTTGTAAACCTCACAGGAATCAAGAAGCTCTGTATGTGTACCAATGCCTGCAATTTCACCGTTTTCAACAACAATGATTCTTTCAGCATCAATGATGGTGCTGATTCTTTGTGCAACAATGACAACCGTTGCATCACCTGTTTCCTCGGCGAGCGCCTGACGGAGAGACTTGTCGGTCTTGAAATCAAGTGCGGAGAAACTGTCATCAAACACATATATTTCGGGCTTTCTCACAATAGCCCTTGCGATACAAAGACGCTGTCTCTGACCGCCCGAAACATTTGTTCCTCCCTGAGAGATGGGAGAATCAAAGCCTTTTTCCTTCTTTATAACAAAATCGTAGGACTGGGCAATCTTAACAGCCTCCTCGATTCTGTCTTCATCTGCATTTTCGTCACCAAATGTGATATTGCTCTCTATGGTACCCGTAAACAAAAGTGCCTTTTGTGGAACAAATCCGATTTTTGAACGAAGGTCGGAAATATCGTATTCACGGACATCCACTCCGTCAACCAGCACCTGACCTTCAGATACATCGTAAAGTCTCGGAATAAGATTAACGATTGTAGATTTACCCATACCTGTACCGCCGATAATTGCAGTAGTTTCGCCCGGCTTTGCTTCAAAGGAAAGACCCTTTATTGCAGGAACGTCAGCACCTTCGTATGTAAAGGACACATCCTTAAATGTAAGGCATCCCCTCTTACCGTCGGATGTTTTGGGAGTTTCGGGGTTATTAACAGAAGATTCTGTATCAAAAACCTCCTTTACACGATTCGCCGCAGTTGCAGCTCTGGGTAGCATAATAAATACAATTGTAAGCATCAGAACAGATGCCATAATCTGCATTACATACTGAATAACAGCCATAACTTCACCGATGGTATAAGTTACGCCCTTATTTATAAACTGCTGTGCTGCAAGAAGCATAACAATTGCTGCGGTAAGCGATAAAATAACCGTCAGCATCGGAATGACACTGTTTGTTGTACGCTGCATCTTCTTGTTAATTTTACGGCAGTCTGCGTTTATTTCATCAAATCGTGAAGATTCAAACTCAGTTGTGCCAAATGCACGGATAACACGAACTCCCGTAAGCTTTTCACGCATAACAAGGTTTAAAACGTCAAGCTTTCCCTGAATTTTGGTTGAAAGAGGGACTGCAATTTTACCGATACCAACAAGCACCAGAGCCATAACCGGAACCGAAACAACCAACACCGCTGAAAGCTCGGGGCAGCTTGAAATCGCAAGTATAATACCACAGATGCACATAATCGGTGCCTGAATCGCGATTCGGAGACACTGATTAAGGAACTTTTGAATCTGACTCACATCATTATTGGTACGGGTGATAAGAGAAGAAATTGAAAGCTTGTCAATTTCGGTCTGTGAAAGGTTCTGCACCTTTTCAAATAACCCACTTCTAAGATTCCGCCCCACTCCCATAGACACCTTAGCCGAAAGGGCACTTGTTGCAATACCGCACAAAACTGCGATTATAACAAGCGTCAGCATAATTCCTGCAATCGACACAACACCCGCGATGTTTTTGGAGGGTATTGCCACGTCAATAAGTCTTGTAAGCAAAAGAGGAAGTCCAAGCGTACAAAGTGTTGACCCTATAACCGTAAGTATAATGAGGAGCAACTCTTTAGCATAGCCTCGGAGCTCTTTGAATACACACTTCATAATACCCCTCCTTGATTATTCAAACACAGACGCCAGTAATCTAAATGCGCAAACTGATAAAAGTGTACCTAACATTACAGTAATCGTCCAAGCTGTAACAAACACATGGTACACGCCATAAACTCCTGCAAGAACGGTTATAATACCTAAAATCAGCTTAAACACCCACTTGGAAGCGGACAGAATTTTGATTGAAGCAAGCGCGGTAATGATTGTTGACAGGCCGCTCAAAATAAGCCACACAATGAATACATAAATAATAATACTATCCGTAACAATAGCAAAAGCCGGATTAAATTTTGCAACAATCGCCGAGATACAAGTAACTGCCCCTGCAGTAAGAGCAACAACACCCTTTGCAACGGTTACTTTGTCAGGCTTTCCCTCGCCCTTGTTGGTGCCGGCTTCAAAAAGAACACAAGCACCCCATCCGAGAAGAAGAATACTAATTATCCATCCTGCATTGAGGAAAGAAATTCCCGGGAACCAAAAACAGTAAGCCGATGCCAAAGCGGCAAACACACCTAAAATACCATTAAACAACTTCATATAAATCCCTCGCTTTATGTAATATATTGTAATAATTATACATCGCCCCTTTGGGGGCGATGCAATAGTTTTTTTAATTTTTTAAAAATTTATTTGGTGTTTGAAATGGGTTATACTTATGAATAAGAAGAATATTTTTTCATAGGAAAAATTGCAAAAGCCGCCCAAGCCTAAATTGAATTATGAGATAAAATCTAAATCTGACCAAAAGGACGACGTTTCAATCAAAAGATTTTACTACAGTTTTTTTATTTTCTCTGAAATTTCTGTAAGCTCATCTTTCTCAAGCTCAGGTAGAATTTCAAGTTTTTCCCTGAATGCGGTGAGAATTTCTTTATCTCTTAACTTGAGATAATCCAGATAATAACTTACAACTATTCCGGGTATCATAGCAACAGCCATTATCCCGTAAACCGATATAAATACGGTAAGTATTTTTGCAAAACCTGTCTTGACACAAATATCACCAAATCCTATGGTCGTTGCTGATACATAGCAATACCACAAGGCATCCCCAAAGGTATTTATTTCCGGCTCTATAAACATTATGATTAGAGCCACTATACACATAGTCAGCGAAAACGATATAAGCATTCTTGCAGCTCCTGTTCTTTTTAACACTCTTTTTAAAGCACTGATCTTTTTCATTTTTCCACCTCTTTCAACATCATTCAACATAATTCTTACTCGTGTCAAGTCAGGCTCAAATAATTATTTATTTTTCAATATATTCCTCTAATATTTTAACAGCATCTTCTATACAGCCATCACATGAACGAAGATTTTGGGATTTAATTTCGCTACACCTAATTGTGCCTATCTTGTTTTCAAATCTTTCAATAAGTTCACGTGCAAAGTCATAGCTTTCGATCTTGTTTGTTTCAGGCAACTTATCAAACCCATAACTTTTAATTCCACCGGCAACAAAAACCATAGCGCTCACAGCACCGCAAACGCCTTGAGTTCCACCCATTCCACCTCCAAAGGCTTCTGTAAGTCTGAATATTTCATCCTCGCTATATCCTAATTTTTCTGCAAACACACACGCTACCGCCTGTGCACAGTTACATCCTTTACTGTGGTTTTTAACCGCTTTTTCACATCTGTTCATTTTAAAATCTCCTTTTTATCAGTTAATCGCCCAAAGCAGAAATAATACTACAGGCTTGAATTTTATCCATTAATTTACTAGATATAGCATATCATATATAAAATTCTATGTCAATTTAAAAAACCATAACAAAAAAGGATTCGGATGCTCCGAATCCCTTTAATTTAATCATCTAAATCGACTTCCCATTTGAGAATTGTTCCGTCTTCTGCTTTTATTTCTGCATCGTATTCGGTTCTGCCATTTTTGAACTCAACCTCATAACGCCAGATACCATTGCCAAAGTCAAGCTCTACTCTGTCAAACCTGACAGCTGCTTCCTTTAAACCGGCACGGAAAAGTGCTATTTCCTTTGCTTTTTCTTCGCCAATAAAATCCGAAACATCAGGAGCTTTATTAAAAGATTGTGTCTGTTCAGGTTGATGCGGATGGGTATATCGGTTAACGCCACAACCTGTAGCGAATGCAATAAACAAAACTAAAATTAATAATATCGTTTTTTTCATATAACATCCTCCTTTATCACCTGTTTAGCATATATACGCAAATCGGTCGAGTTAAACAACCCAACCGATCACAAATTATGCAAAATATCTCTTTAAAAGTCCTTCTAAACCCTTACCATGTCGAGCTTCGTCACGAGCCATTTCATGAACTGTATCGTGGATAGCGTCAAGACCGTTCTTCTTTGCGCAAACTGCTAAGTCAAACTTACCCTGTGTTGCGCCATATTCACAGTCAACTCTCCACTTTAAGTTATCCTTTGTTGTAGCCTTCATATTTGGTTCTAAATCTTCACCTAAAAGTTCTGCAAACTTTGCAGCGTGTTCAGCTTCTTCATAAGCTGCCTTTTCCCAGTAAAGACCAACTTCAGGATAACCTTCTCTGTGAGCGATACGAGCCATACAGAGATACATACCAACTTCTGCACATTCACCGTTGAAGTTAGCAACGAGCTGATCAAAAATAAACTTCTTATCTTCTTCTGAAATGTCAGGGTTATTTTTAACTGTCTTTGCATATACACCATATTCGTGTTCAGCAGCAAGAGCAGCGCCCTCTACCATAACTGTAAACTTTTCACCAGGAGCCTTACATAATGGGCAAGCTTCAGGAGCAGCTTCTCCCTCGTGAACATAACCACAAACCGGACATACAAACTTTTTCATAATAAATTACCTCCAAAAATTTTATATATAATTTAATAATTTTGCTATTTTACACCGAGGCACTTTGAACAAGTACCTTCAAATACAAGTTGATGAGTGATTATATCAGCACCGCTGACTTCTCTTGCTATCTCATCAAGCCTGTCTTCATAATCCATAAAAACATCAGAAACTGAACCACAACTGTTACATATCAGATGCCCGTGAGCTTTAACCCTGATGTCATATCTTTCTGCATTGTCACCTGCATCAATTTTTAAAACATCACCATCGTCTACTAAAGTTGCAAGGTTTCTGTAAACCGTTCCTAAACTGATGTTTGGAATTATTTCTCTTACCTTATCGTAAATCATATTTGCAGTAGGGTGCTCAACTGTGTTGCTTAAATAATCAAGGATACATTCCCTTTGCCTACTGTATCTCTTTTTTGGTTTTTCTACCACCTTACTGCACCTCCTTTAACAATAACAGTAATCATTACTATTATTAGTATATCATAAAAACCTCTTTTGTCAAGAGGTTTTTTGAAAAAATTTATAATTTTATTGTTTTTCCTGCAGGAATACAGATTTTTGTGCCTAAATCCACGTCAACCCAAACATCAATCGCAGTTGGATTATAGAATGTTTTCTCATCTACGGAAATCTTTAGCTGACGTTGAGCTGTAACATAGTTATAGATATCCATATTTATGGCATACCACACGTTTTCGTGACCTGACAGCTTTTTAAGAATATTTTCTATATATTCCCAATCTTCCTCTGTTCTGAATTCATAGGAATGACCCCAGATATAGAATACAGGGTCTCCCCAATAGGTTTCAAAGTTTGAGATAAACCCATCAACAAGGCTATCAGCCACCGCGTGATGACAGGTAGGATGCCATTCCATAAAGTCCTTTGGAAGACGGAATGATTTTGTCATAACAGTTGTTCTGCTATATACAATTCCGCACTTTTTCATTATATCAATTGTTTCCTGATTATATGTTCCATATGGATATGACATACCAACAACAGGATATTCTGCTATCTCTTCTAAATATCTTCTGTCTTCTATCACCTGGGCTATCATAGACTGATCTACTGTCCACTCGCTTTTTATATGATCATATGTATGGCAGGATATTTCGTGGCCTTTGTAAAGATTTCTGAAATATTCTTTTCCCTCTTCTCTTTTCTTTAAACGTGAAGAGTTTAAGTGGAAAGTTCCCTTTATGCCATACTTATTAAAAAGAGAAACAAGTCTTTCGTCATTGATATTTCCATCGTCATAACTAAAGGTTACTATTCTTCTTGTTCCGCCGGGAAAGACGTTATAGTGAACCATTATTATTCCTCCCCAAGTTCTGATGTACAGTTAGGACATCTTGTTGCCTTGATATCAATTTCTGTACAGCAGAAAGGACAATTCTTTGTTGTTGCTTCTTCGATAACTTCTTCTTTCTTCTTGCCGATGGATGTAACCTTGTTAATAGCCTTAACCATTAAGAAAATGATAAATGCCATAATAACAAAGTTGATTATGTTAGTTATAAAAGCACCGTAGTTAAGCAAAATATCTTCGCCCGCAGGATTTGTTCCAACCTTTAAAGCAAGATTATTAAAATCTGTCTTTACAAAAAGACCGATTACAGGTGAAATAACGTCATTTACTAAAGATGTAACTATCTTCTGGAAAGCAGCACCGATTATAACACCGACTGCCAGGTCAATTACGTTTCCACGCATTGCAAATTCTTTAAATTCATTTAAAAACTTTTTCATTTTACTTCTCCTTTTTAAGTATTATAAATATTCTTTCTGTATTATTTTTTACTTTTTCAAAGGTTCTGTCCGCATAATCTGCAATAAATGTAAGCCCTTCATTTTCTGCTAATGCTTTAAGCTCATCTACTGTATAAGCACGTTCTTCCTGATATTCGCTGTGCCTTACATAAGACCCGTTTTCCTGCTTCATAAAAAAGTCAAGATCAAATCCGCAGATTTTATCCTCATCATCGTAGCAGTTGCTCCAGACACAGTAAACATCTTCTTCGTCATAGACAAAGGTGTTATTCCCGAGAACGTTTTTAAGCTTATACTCGGAGTTTATATCAAAGATAAAAATTCCACCGGGGTTTAAGTAATTCTTAACCAGAGCAAATAACTTTTCTACCTCACCGTCACAGGTTAAATAGTTTACGCCATCTAAAGAACAAACGATAGCATCAACTGTTCCATAAAGTTCAAACTCGGTCATATCCTGATTTAAAAAGAGAATATTTAAGTTCTCTTCCCTTGCCTTTTGGGCGGCAATATCGAGCATTTCCTCGGATAAGTCAACCCCTATCATATCGTAGCCGCATTTAGCTAAAGGAATGGTCACATTTCCCGTTCCGCAAGCTAAATCAAGAACAAGTTCAGGCTTTAAATCAAACTTTTCAAAGACCTTTTTATAGTAATCCACAAAGGAATTATAGTCTATCTCCTGAAGCCTGTCATATATTTTAGCAAAGTCGTTATACATATGTATCACCTCATACTTTTTCAATAGGCGCATATGCCGCAAGAAGATTTTTCTCCTCACCGCTTTCAAACTTAATCTTTAAAAGCATATCCTTGCCCATACTCTGTGCCGAAACAACAACACCAATGCCGAACTTTCTGTGATTAACCTTATCTCCAACAGCATAGTCCATTGCAGGCTTGTTATCCGCTTTTGGCTTTTGGGTGTTTCCAAAGAGGGCACTTGTTTGCGCTGTGCTTGAAACAGATGATTGAGGAACATCTGTGAAAGAATAACTTTCTGTCTTTGGCTTTTCCATAAACAATTCAACTAACTCATTAGGGATTTCGTCTAAAAATCTTGATGGTGGATTATATGTTGTTCTGCCGAACAAGGTTCTGCTCTTTGCTCGTGTGATATACAATTTCTTTTTAGCCCTTGTTATACCAACGTAGCAAAGACGTCTCTCTTCTTCTATCTCACCATCATCACCGAATGAACGGTTGCTTGGGAAGATGCCCTCTTCAGCACCGATTAAGAATACGTTATTAAACTCAAGCCCCTTTGCACTATGAAGCGTCATAAGGGTGACTGTATCCTGATCCTCGTCATAGTTATCTATATCGGAAATTAATGATATATCTTCTAAAAGGTCAGAAAGAGTTATCTCTCCGTTGGCATTTACTGCTTCCTGAACCATTGAAATAAATTCGTCAAGGTTTTCAAGCCTTGTCTGGTTTTCCACAGTATTTTCCGCCTTATAAGAGGCTATCATTCCTGTTCTTTCCATAACCTCTTTTACAAAGAGTTCAAGTCCCATTTCGTCTTCAAGTTCCTTCTTTAACCCCTCGATTAAAGATACGAAGCTTATAAGACCTGACTTTGCCTTGCCTGAAATTTCGTCTGATTCATCAACACGTCTTGCGGCTTCAAAAAGACTTGTATTTTTAGCCGATGCAACCTGGGAAAGCTTATCTAATGATGATGCACCTATACCTCTCTTTGGCTCGTTTACAACGCGCTGAAAAGCAACGTCATCATCGCTGTTAACTATTAATCGAAGATATGATGTGATATCCTTGATTTCCTTTCTGTCATAGAAGCGTAAGCCCCCTAAAACTCTGTAAGGAATAGCCGAGCGAAGAAGCATATCTTCCACTATACGGGACATAGCATTCATTCGGTATAAGATAACTGTATCGGAAAAGCTTCCTCCGTTTTCAGCAATTTTTTCAGCAATAAACTGTGCCTCGGAATGCTCGTTCATTGCGATAAAAATCTGCACCTTATCGCCCTCACCGTTTGATGTCCACAAGTTCTTGCCTTTTCTGCCTGCGTTATTTGAAATAACTTTATTTGCCGCATCAAGAATATTCTGTGTTGAGCGATAGTTTTCCTCAAGCTTTATAGTCACACAGGACTTAAAGTCCTTTTCAAACTCTAAAATATTGCGGATATCTGCACCACGGAATTTATAAATACTCTGGTCGTCATCACCTACAACACACAAGTTTTCGTACTTGGATGCAAGGAGCTTAACCAACATATACTGGGCGTGGTTTGTGTCCTGATATTCGTCTACCAATATGTATTTAAACCATTCCTGATACTTATTTAAAACATCGGGATGTTCCTCAAAAAGCTGAACAGTTTTAACGATTAAATCATCAAAGTCAAGGGCGTTATTGCTCTTTAGCTTCTGCTGATAAAGTCTGTATATCTCGCCAATTTTTGAATAATAAAAGTCGCTTTGATAATGCTTTTCAAAAGCTGCAGGAGAAACAAGCATATCCTTTGCATTACTGATAACAGACAAAACAGCCTTTGGGACATACTTTTTATCGTCAAATTCAAGCTCGGATAAACAGTTTTTTATAACTGTCTGCTGATCAGATGTATCGTATATAGTAAAATTCTTTTCATAGCCTAATTTATCTATATCACGTCTTAAAATCTTAACGCAGATTGAATGAAAGGTTCCTGCAGAGATATCATCTGCTATATCCCCAAGCCTTGCAGATAATCTGCTTTTAAGCTCTCCTGCCGCCTTGTTTGTAAATGTAATAGCAAGTATCTGCCTTGAGTTAACAGGGTTTACAGGCAAAGCTTCTTCAATATGAGGCGGAAGCTCATCTATCTCTCCGTCTGCATACCAACCCATAATTTCAACATCCTGGGAAGATAGGTAAGATGGCACGTTTTCATCATTAAAAGCCGAACCATACTTAATAAGATGGGCTATCTTATTGATGATTACAGTTGTTTTACCTGAACCTGCACCTGCAAGTACAAGCAATGGCCCTTCCGTTGTAAAGACAGCATCTTTCTGCTTGTTATTTAAGCTTTTATATTCTTTTTCTAAAATTCTTTTTCTGTATTCTATAAAGTCACTCATTTTTTCACCTTAAAGTTATGCCCCGTCAAAGGACGAGGCAATTTTTTATAATATAATTCCGCCACCTATGACAATATCTTCATCATAGATAACAACAGCTTGTCCGGGAGTGATGGCTCTTTGAGGTTCGTCAAATACAACCTTAAGAGTATCCCCCTCCAAAGACACAGTACATGGCGCAGGTCTTGCGCTGTACCTTACCTTCGCTTCTGCGCGATAAGGCATAGCTTTTTGGACTAAAAGATTAACGTTATTTGCATAAAGTGTGTCAGAAAATTCCTGACCTTGTTCCCCTAAAATAACCTCATTTTTCTTTGGGTCAATTTTAAGAACAAACATTGGCTTTCCGAAGGCAATACCAAGACCTTTCCTCTGCCCAACTGTGTAATTAACTATACCTTTATGCCTGCCTAAAACATTTCCGTTTATATCAACAAAGTTACCTTCAGGTGGCAGGGCACCTGTTCTTCTTTTTATAAAGGAAGCATAGTCATTATCAGGGATAAAGCATATTTCCTGACTGTCAGGCTTGTTTGCTGTAACAAGATTATGTTTCTTTGCATATTCCCTGACTTCATCCTTATCCTTAAAATCACCTAAAGGAAAAAGGGTTTTTGAAAGCCTGTCTTTAGATAAGTTATAAAGAACATAGCTTTGGTCTTTTGGTAAGTTATGCGCCTTTTTCAGAATATGACTATTATATTTATCGTCATATTCTATCCTTGCATAATGACCTGTTGCAACATAGTCTGCATTAAGTTCTTCTGCGCATTTAACCATTAAATCAAACTTTAAGTATCGGTTACACGCGATACAAGGGTTTGGGGTTCTTCCGTTTATATATTCGTCAACAAAATAGTCTATAACGTACTCTGAAAAATCTTCTCTTCCATCAATAACGTGGAATTCTATCCCAAGCTTTTCAGCAACCAAACGGGCATCATTTTCGGTAGATGATGAGCAACAGCTATCTGTTGCCTCTCCATCCCACAAACGCATAGTAACGCCAACAACATCATAACCCGCATCCTTTAAAACAGAAGCAGCAACACTACTGTCAACGCCGCCTGAAAGCCCGATAACTACGCGCTTTGCCATATCTTCACCCCGTTTATTATTCCTCTTCACCGCCATCACCGTGGCAATGACAACCGCAACATTCTCCGTTACACTTCTTTAAACCTGATGTATCCATTCCGCGGCTCTGATAGTAATTCTCGATTGCCGCGTGAACAGCTTCTTCTGCAAGGTTTGAGCAATGCATTTTAACAGGAGGAAGTCCGTCAAGTGCTTCTGCAACAGCCTGATTTGTAAGCTTTAAAGCTTCTTCAACTGTCTTACCCTTAACGAGTTCTGTTGCCATAGAGCTTGTGGCAATAGCCGCACCGCAACCAAAGGTCTTAAATTTAACATCTTCAATGACCTGTGTTTCGTCATTTATCTTCATATAAATCTTCATTATATCACCGCACTGTGGATTACCAACCTGTCCTACGGCATTTGCATCTTCAATTTCTCCAACGTTTCTTGGATTACTGAAGTGGTCCATAACTTTTTCGCTATACATAATAAAAACCCTTTCTTATTTTATTTACCTTGTTTTAACACTTCTTCATAAAGTGGTGACATCATTCGAAGTCTTTCAACGATTTCAGCAACTGCATCTACTATATAATCAGCTTCTTCGTAAGTATTCTCTTCCGAGAAGGAAACACGAAGTGAACCGTGTGCCTGTTCGTGCTTTAAGCCGATAGCCAAAAGAACGTGTGATGGGTCTAAAGAACCTGATGTGCAGGCACTTCCGCTTGATGCTGAAACACCCTTCATATCAAGGCTGAGTAGCAAGCCCTCACCCTCAATAAACTCAAATGAGATATTTGAGTTACCGCAAAGCCTTTCGGTCTTATGACCATTGAGCCTTGAATAAGGAACTTTAGTGAGTATCTTTTCTATATAATAATCACGAAGAGCAGTTACCTTTTCTCTCTTTTCTTCTATGTTGGCTGTTGCCATTTCGATAGCCTTACCTAAACCTACGATACCTGCAACGTTTTCAGTTCCTGCACGCTTCATTCTCTCCTGTGCGCCGCCTGTGATGAAAGAAGCAAGCTTTGTGCCCTTTCTTACATACAAGGCTCCTGCACCCTTTGGCCCGTGGAATTTATGCCCTGTAAGAGAGAGCATATCTATATTCATTTCCTTTACATTAATAGGAACGTTTCCGACCGCCTGAACCGCATCAGTATGGAATAAAATCCCTTTCTCGTGGGCAAGTTCACCAATTTTAGCAATCGGCATAATTGTTCCGATTTCGTTATTGGCAAACATAATTGTTATCAATATAGTTGTATCTTTTATTGCGGATTTAACATCATCCAAAGACACCATACCGTATTCATCAACAGGAAGATAAGTAACCTCATATCCCTGCTTTTCAAGGTCCTGACAGGTGTGTAAAACCGCGTGATGTTCCACAGCTGTTGTTATAATGTGGTTACCCTTATCCTTTAAGGTCTTTGCCACAGAGCGAATGGCCCAGTTATCAGCCTCAGAACCTGAACCTGTGAAGTAAATTTCCTTTGCGTCTGCACCGATAGCATTGGCAACTCTTTCACGTGCAGTTTCGATTGCCTTCTTTGCTTCTCTTCCCTCTTGATATATGCTTGAGGGATTACCAAAGCCACCACCAAAGTATGGAAGCATTTCTTCCAGAACTTCAGGTGCAACCTTTGTTGTTGCGGCATTATCAACGTATATACGTTTTGTCATAAAAATCCTACCTTTCTTTATTACAGTATCAATCTATGAAAAGTAGATGTCTGTAAAATTCAAAATTATATAAACTTTTTAGATTCTGCAACTGCCATTTTGTCGCATCTCTCGTTCTCGGGGTGTCCGTCATGGCCTTTAAGCCAAACAAGCTTAACCTCGTGCTTGTCCAGAAGGTCTAAAACCCTTTCCCACAAATCAGGATTTTTGGCTTTTGACTTATCCGACTTAACCCATCCCTTTTCTCTCCAGGATTTTGCCCAACCTTGAGATACAGCATCGACAAAGTATTTAGAATCGCTGTAAATAGTCACATCACACTTACGGTTTAAAGCCTCCAACCCACAGATAACCGCCATTAACTCCATACGGTTATTTGTAGTACTTGCCTCTCCCCCTGAAATTTCTTTTTCGTATCCATTACAACGCAAAATAGCACCGTAACCTCCGGGTCCGGGGTTTCCGCTGCATGCTCCGTCTGTAAATAAATCTACTTTGGATAGCATAGAAAAAGTCCTTTCTGTGTAAAATTTCCATACATAGTTATTTTAACATATATAAAAATAAAAATCCATAGTTTTTGAAAAATTTTTTACTTATTTTTTATATTTTATTCTTAAAAAGATAAAGTTATTTGCATAATAAAAAACGACACAGAAATCTGTGTCGTTTTGAAATTTCGTTCATACAATAAAGCTTACTTTTCTGTAATGCCGTAACGCTTTCTGAACTTATCAACTCTACCACCAGTATCAACGAGCTTCTGCTTACCTGTGTAGAAAGGATGGCAAGCTGAACAAATTTCAATACGGATATCTTCCTTTGTAGAACCTGTTTCTATAACATTACCACAGGCACACTTGATGGTTGTTTCTTTGTAATCCGGATGAATTCCCTGCTTCAATTTTTTCACCTCTTTATATAAATATCTATCTTTAACAAAATCAATGCTTTCACAAGCGTGTTATATTATAACACACCTAAAGCCAAAATGCAAGTACTTTTTTAGGTTTTTTTAATTATTTTTTAATTAGTCACCTAAACACATACTAATTGAACGTGCAGTCTGAATCCAGAAGCTTGTTTCTTCAACAGCTTTGTTGCAACCGATAACGTTTTCTAATGATTCATAACTAAGTTCGTTACCCTTAAGAGCAACCATATTACCAAACTTGCCCTGCATAACAAGTTCAACAGCATATGCACCGTATCTTGTAGATAAGATTCTGTCATTAGCAGTAGGTGTACCACCTCTCTGTACATGACCTAAGATAGTAGCACGAGCCTCAAGACCAACTAATTCTTCAAGCTGGCTTGCAACAACGTTACCAATACCACCTAAACGGATTGGGTCAGGACTGTTTTCAATAACCTTTGATACAACAACATCACCGCCAAGTGGCTTTGCACCCTCAGATACAACAACGATAGCAAAGTTCTTGCCTCTTTTCTGGTTTTCCTTAATTGCTTCAGCTACCTTATTAATATCATAAGGAACTTCAGGAATCAAAGCAGCGTCACATCCACCTGCAATAGCTGATGCTATACCAATAAAGCCAGCATAACGACCCATAGCTTCAACAACGATAATTCTGCTGTGTGATTCAGCAGTTGTTCTGAGTCTGTCAATAGCTTCTGTTGCAGCAGCAACTGCTGTATCAAAACCGAATGTTGTATCAGTTGCAGCTAAGTCATTATCAATTGTCTTTGGAACGCCAACAACCTTAACCCCCTTACGTGAAAAGTCACGTCCACTTGTTAATGTACCGTCACCACCAACGATAACAAGGGCATCAATCCCTGCCTTCTTTAAGTTTTCAACACCAACATCTGACACGTCACCGTGACACTTGTTGCCGTTTTCATCAATGTAATCATAATCAAAAAGGTTATCCTTGTTTGAACTATAGAGTATTGTACCGCCTCTTGTAATGATACCTGTAACATCGTTAAGACCGAGCTTAACAAAGTTATCTCCACCTAAATATAAACCACGGTAACCGTGCTTAATACCAACAACTTCTAATCCATACTTTAAAATAGCTGTTTTTGTTACAGCACGAATAACGGCGTTAAGACCAGGACAGTCGCCACCAGCAGTCATAATACCAATTCTTTTAATTTCACTCATAATATCTTCCTCCCAACATTTATTATTTCCTAATAAACTAAAAATATATCTCAGTTTTACAATATTGACATAATTTTAACACAAGAAGTCGAATATTGCAAGAGAATTTATTTTTTCTGTCACTTTGCACAAAGTTGGATTTTAAGCCTGTGCCTTTATGTTGATTTTTGATTTTTTGTATTAAGATTTTTACATAAATTCAAAAAATATATTAAAATATTAACATTAAAATCAATTCCTGTAATCTTTTATTAACATTACATCTTCTTTATATTAAGCAGTCTGACAATAACAGGTGACAAAACAATATTAAACAAAACTTCAAATAAGAAGTTTGCACCAACCATACCATATATAATATAGGAAGCCGCATCGGCAAAACCTGCTGCAGCTGCCCACTCTGTAAGTGTGTCCATAAAGAACACTTTACATCCAAGCATAAAAATGCCTGTGTTGACTATTGGACATAAAAGTGCAGCAACAAATACTGCAAGAATCATATTCTTTTTTGAAATCAGGCTATACACATATCCTGCTATAAATCCTGCAAGTGTACCTTTTAACAGAACGGTTACAACAGTTCCCAAAGGGTTTACCGCAAGGAAAGCTCCGCTGTCGGTAACCAAAACTGCCACACTGAACACAAAACCAAGCCAAGCACCTATTCCTTTGCCGCATATAGCAGCACCGATAACAATAGGTACAAGAACTAAAGAAATCGAAAATGGTCCAAACTTAACGAAAGAGCCAAGCATCTGAAGAACCAGAACGATAGCTGTAAAAATTGCGCTCATTACCAAATCTTTTGTTTCAAACTTTTTCTTTGACATTAAAATTCCTCCTGACTGTCACTCGTTTCAAACGATGCAACGTCTAAAATTTTGTTGAAACCAATAATAGTTGGTTTCGTTTATATTATTTTTTATTTTTTTCGTAGATTATTTTAAGACCCTTTAAGATAAGGTCATCATCCTGAATGATAGTGTGTTTACAATATGGCATAATAGCCTTTGAAAGTCCGCCTGTTGCAATAACAGATGGCATCTTGCCTTCTTCTGCTTCTATACGGTCTATCATTCCGTCTATCATTGATGCATTACCAAAAACAACACCTGATTGCATACATTCAATTGTGTTTTTACCCATAACTTTTTTTGGTGCATCAAGGCTTATCTGCGGAAGTTGTGCAGTTCCACCGGTTAAAGCTTTTAATGAAATCTCAACCCCCGGCATAATAACCGCGCCTCCAAAGCAAGCCTTTTCATCAACAACCAAAAGCTTTGTTGCAGTTCCCATATCTATAATAAGAACAGGTGGTTCATACAAGTTATAGGCCGCAACGCAAGCGCAGATTAAATCCGCACCAACCTGCGAAGGATTATCCGCAAGAAGATTTATTCCCGTTTTAACTCCGGGACCAACAACCAAAGCATCAACATTATAAACAAGCTTGATTGCATTAACCAACACCTTTGTAAGAGGTGGAACAACAGATGAAACAATAGCACCTAATACCTCTGTTCTGTCAACATTATAAAGATTTAAAACACTCTTTATCTTGGTTGCATACTCTACCTCTGTTTTTCTTGCATTGGTAGATATTCTTGAAATAAAGGTAAGTTCATCCTCTATAAATCCACCAAGAACAATATTGGTATTTCCTATATCAACTGTAAGTAACATATCAATCACCTTAAGATATTATTTGTAAAATTCCCATATATTATATATGGTTTGACATAATTTGTCAAGGCAATGGTTTGCAAATAAAAAAACGGTGGCTTATTGCCACCTTTTTTTTATGATTAAATCTTATTTCTTCATAAACTTTGCAATTTCTTCTGCAACAAGCTTTGTGATTAACTCAACATCAACTTCTGATGTAGCAGCAGACTTGCCGATATCAGCCTTTCCGTTACTGCTGAAGAGTTCCATCTTCTTAAGACTTTCAAGCTTAACAGCTTCAACTGCAGCAGGAATAAGATCGATAATACCCTTATCCATACTGTGGAACTTCTGGAATTCAGCTTCAACAGCTGCAACATTAATATCTGTGAAGATATTAACCTTGCTGATACCGTCCTGAATAGCCTTCTTAAAGTCATCATCAGTAAGACCTGAACCACCGTGTAATACGAGTGGAACGTCAACAGTTGATGCGATTGTACGGATTCTCTCAAAGTCGAGTTTTGGTGGGAGTTTGTAAGCACCGTGTGCGTTACCAACAGCAATAGCAAGGGCGTCAACACCTGTCTTTTCAACAAAGTCCTTCGCAAGCTTTGGATCTGTGAAGAATGCAGATGGATCAGCTAAGTGATCGCTACCTTCAGCTGAACCTTCGTTATCACCAACGTGACCTAACTCACCTTCGATGGTTGCACCGTATGAGTGAGCAATGTCAGCCATTTCCTTAACCTTACGAACGTTTTCTTCGTATGAATCTGTTGAACAGTCATACATAATTGAAGTAAAGCCAAGCTTTAATGCCTTAAGACATGTGTCATAAGTTAAACCATGGTCAAGATGAGCAACAACAGGAACTGAAGCCTTCTTTGCCATAGGAATTAAGTAGTAAGAAACTTCTTCCAATGGGCCATAAGGTAATAAAACTTCAGCTGTACCCATAATAACAGGTGAACGTGAACTTTCAGCTGCAGCAATTATACCACGAGCAAGTTCTAAATTAACCGCATTAAAAAGACCAACCGCATAACGATTCTTTTTCGCAGGTCTTAATACGTCATTCATATTAACTAACATATGTATTTCCTCCTTGAGTATAATATAAAGTCATTCTAACAATCAACATTATATACCAAAAAAATTGATTAGTCAATAACTTCAACTGTTTTATTGTAAAAAGATTTTAAAGCAGCTGTAGCTATTGTATGTGATAGAGCAGTTTCTTCAGGCGTGAATAATCCGAAAGGAACTTCCTTGCCTGCATACTCTAACATAAATGCAGCAATCTGCTGCTGAATAGCATCTGTAAAACCAAATTCAAAGATAGGACCTGTAATAGTTTTAATCATTGGCTTATAACCGATAATAATTCTGTTCCACGACTGTTCCTTACCCCATGAAGATGTATAGTAGAATGCGTTTGCATCATCACTTGTAAATCTTGCGCTGCAGTCCATGCCATAGATTTCAAAGAACCAACGGTTAGTAGAACCAGGGCACATTCTCTTTGTTTCGAATGTGATAGGAATTTCGTCACCGTCTGCGTTTAATGTTGTGCAGAAGATAGTACAGTTATCAAATGTATCACAAACAGCTGTGCCACCCTTACCGTCAGGACGTTCTTTAACTATATTACTAAAGTGAGCTCTGACTGTCTTTGGCTTAAAGCCAAGTCTGAATGGAACGTGCTGTGTGTGGATACCAAGGTCACCTAAGCAACCATATTCACCGTTGAACTTAACCATTCTCTTCCAGTTTATAGGCTTGTTTGTATTCATATCACTGCAGTGATTAAATCCACAGTGAACTTCAAGAACCTTACCGAACTTGCCTTCCTTGTACCAGTTAATCATTGTCTGCATTGCAGGATAGTAAGGGAACTCACTGCAACAACGAACGAAAGTATCAGGGTTTTCCTTTAATGCTTCTAAAATCTTTTCATTAGCGGCTTTGTCAATACCGAATGGCTTTTCGCCAAGGAGAGCCTTCCCGCTCTTTATAATATCAATATAGAACTGTTCGTGAAGGTTATGAGGAACTGCGCAGTAAATCGCATCGATATCATCCTTCTCTAAAAGTTCTTTATAGTCAGCAACTGAATATTTGATTTCAGGGAAGTTCTTCTGAAACCATTCCATTTCAGCAGGAACAACTGAACAAATACCCACGATTTCAGGTCTTGGAACATCATCGGTCAGATGACACCAACGAGCTGCTGCTGAAGCAAACTCTCTAGCCATAAGTCCACAGCCAATAAGGCCGAATCTAACTGTTTTCATATGTATTATCCTTTCTTATTTTAATATTAAAACAATGCAGGGGCAATTCAAGAATTGCCCGCAGGTCATTCATGAATGCCCCATACAATTAGTAACATCTACATAGAATCTGACTGATAACGCCAAATCCCAATTTAATATTAATAACCGAAGTGCTTTTCTGTTTCTGTAACAGCTTCTTCAATGATTTCAAGACCCTTAAGCGCAGCTTCATCGTCTAAAATCATTGGAGGTGACATACGAAGGATGTGACCTGATGGTACCCAAGCAAGCCCCTTTTCGAACGCCTTCTGGTAAATCATTGTACCAGCTTCTGGGAATGCTTCCTTTGTATCTCTGTCCTTAACGATTTCGATAGCCTGTAAGCAACCGATAGCACGAACATCACCGATGATTGGGTGAATAGCCTTCATTTCTTCCATCTTCTTAAGCATAATTTCGCCTAAGTGAGTAGCTCTTTCGTTTAAGTTTTCTTCTTCGATAACCTTGATAGATTCAAGAGCTGCAGCACAAGCCATTGGGTTACCACCGTAACTTGAAGAAGCAGAAATCTTCTCGATAGCAGGAGCAAGATCCTTAGATACAGCAAGTGCAGTAACAGGGAAACCGTTACCAAAGCCCTTACCGAGAGTTGTAATGTCAGCTGTAACATCCCAGTGATCCATAGCTAAGTACTTACCAGTTCTTGCCATACAGTTTAATACTTCGTCTGCGAAGAGAAGAATGTTTCTTCTGTTACAGAGTTCGCGAAGTGCAGGCATGAAATCAGGAGGAGGTACGATAGAACCGCCCCAACCCTGAATTGGTTCTAAAACGATAGCAGCAACATTTTTGCCGCCTGAAGCACACTCGTTATCGAGCATACCTTCGATAAATCTGATATATGGTGATGAATCCTTCCAAGCTTCTTCAGGAGTTCTGCCAAAGAAGTCACGGTATGGGTTTGGTCTTGGTGCGAGCATAAAGCCAGGAGCTCTCATATGTGTGTCATCGCCAACAACAGCTAATGAGTTAGCACCATATGTCTTACCGTGGAAGTCTCTCCAGAAAGAGATAAATTCCTGCTTGCCTGTTGCAGCACGTGCACAACGAAGACCTGCTTCTACTGCAGTTGTACCTGAATCATAGAACTGGAAGCCTGCAAAACGACCACCTGTGATTTCGTGGAGCTTTTCAACAAGTTCCATCTTAACCTTTGTTGTAAAGTCGTGACAGTTCATAAGGTTCTTTGCGTGATGTGCAACAGCTTCACTGATTTTTGGATGACAGTGACCTAAACCTGTAACATAGATACCTGATGAAAAGTCTAAATATGTATTTCCGTCAACATCCTTTAATGTATAGCCATAACCTGACTCAAAGCTAACAGGGAAAAGCTTAACCTGGCTTGAATATCCCTTCATGTACTTTGAACATCTTTCGTGGTACTCAATTGACTTTGGACCCGGAACAGTATCAGTAACAATATTTGGAACTGTGTTTAAGTCCATACTTGCCCAATTCTTACTCATAGTAAAAACCTCTTTCTGTTTTATAATATATTAGTTTAATTATTTCACAAAATCATATGCCATATTATGGACATTCATACGCTTATAATTATATATAAAAAATGAAAATTGTCAATAGATTTTTTGAATTTTTATGTAAAATCTTGATTTACCGCGTAAAAACGTACAATACAGAGGTTTTTTAGCCAAATTTTTAATTTCGTAAACTTTCATTTTTGATATTTCGTATTTCGTTTCATTTTGTTTTCTTCTTTCGTTTACCTTTTATTCAACCTTTTGTTTATATATTAAAATCAAAAAAGAACAGCAGATGCCGTCCCTTTCTATATACTTAAAAATACAATTTAGATTATGCCCATTATCAGACCTAAAATCAGTGCCTTTGAAAGTTTTTCTTTAAAAAATGAATACTGCAACAAAAAGAGAAATTATTATCCCACCCACCGCTTTTTCAGGAAACATAACCGTACAGGCAGCATTTTTTGTTTATATTCATATCTATCGTTCCTTTTTATAAAATCGATAGTTATATTCTATCGCAGCTTATAAAATTAATAAATATATTGTATTGTTTGATTGTTTGATTATTTAACTATTTTATACATTTGAGTAAATTTTGTGTTAATATATGAATATGGTGCGGTTCATAACTACACCGAAAGTGAGGCGTTCCTGCATCACATACATATAAAAAAGACGGCGTAATACCGTCTTTTAAATTATTCGTTTTTAAGAGTTACCTTTATGGTCTGGGTCTTTGTTTCGCCAGGCTTTAAGAATGAAAGCTCACCGGCATCTCTCATAGCCGCTCTGCCGACAGGAGTGCAGTTACCAGGCTCTAAACCTAAAACATATTCGTTCTTACCCATCATCTTCCATTCAGTAAAATATGGCATTTCTGCCTTATCGTATTCAAGAGTTAATGATGTGTTAATCTGTGGGCTGTAAATCTTTGCAAAGCCCTTGTTCATATTATGGAAGAAGCACTGTTCAACATAGCCTGCCTGTGGCTTTTCCATTTTAAGAGCATCAGCAAAGCCTTTCTCTGCAACCTCATCTCTTGCAACATAATCCTTACTGTCGATAGTAACAACAGAATTTTCTGTTAAGAGAGGATAACCCATATTTATATGATATAAAATCATATATGGTGTTTCTTCGTAGCCTATATTCTTAACTGTATCTGAAATTATAATTTCATCCTTGTCAAGAGAGCAGATATATTCTCTCTCAAGCATAAGCTTGTGACCGAAAATAGTTGCATCAGTAACAGTTATAACAACATGAATACCCTTTTCGTCAACAAAGTGGCTTACATTATCCGCAGGGGTGTTACTGATAGTTCCATGAAGAGGTAAATCTTCGCCATTGTCAGGACCGGGGCTTCCAACTGCACAAAGACCGCAAGTTGTCATAAAGCCTGCAGTAAACGACTTTAAGAAGCCTAAACCCTTATCGTCATAAAACTGTGGTGCAACATAACCACAAGGTGAAAAGTAAGCAATGTTGTTGCCTTTATAATACATTCTTGATATATCACCGCATCTGTCAGCAGATACAGTGAACATAAGGCCTCTTCCGTTGTTTACTTCAAAAAGGCGCATTCCGTCACCCTTACCGCCAACAAGACGATGTTCTTCAACACCGTAAAGCTGTGAAATATGACCTACGTATTCTCTCATAATTATCTGTTTAAGATAAGCTTTGTAAGTTCAACAGGTTCAACAATCTTGCCATCCTTATAAACACGCATATTACCTGATGCAATTTCGTCAATAAGAATAACTTCGTCATTGTTGTAACCAAATTCAAACTTGATATCCCATAAGTCAAGACCTATAGTCTTTAAATCATCAGCAACGATTTTAGTAATCTTTAATGTCTGCTCCTTCATGCTTGCAAACATTTCTTCGCTCATAACGCCGAGAGCTGCTAAACCTTCACTTGTAACAAGTGGGTCACCCTTTTCGTCATTCTTGAATGTACATTCAACGTAGCCACCCTCAAGTGGAGTTCCATCTTCGATATATTCGCCATATCTTCTGATAAAGCTACCTGTAGCAACTAATCTGCAGATAACTTCAAGACCATGACCAAAAACTTTACCAGGAAGAACTTCCATAGTAACATCGTCAATATTTGCATCAACAAAGTGAGTCTTAATTCCCGCATCCTTTAAAAGATTAAAGTAATAAACAGATGTGCGCAAGTTAGCCTTACCGATACCCTCTATCTTAAGACCAACAGAGTTTTCACCCGGATCAAAAACGCCATCTTTTCCTGTGCAGTCATCCTTGAACTTAAGCAATACATTGCCATTATCAAGACTGAATACGTCCTTTGTTTTACCTTCATAAACTAATTTCATAAGTTTTTCCTCCTATATGTTAAAGTTAAAAAATCTTTCCATTAAATAATTTTATCACAAGTATTTTATATTTTCAATATTTTTTTACAGACTTTTAAAAATTTTTATCAACTATATCTCTGTAAGCCTCTCTGCCATATGCCTTGTTGATAATATCAAGAAGTGCATTTGCAGACATTGTTGCAGGAAGATTTAAAAGCTTTGAAAGTTTTATTCTTCTTTCTTTACTGTCATCCTTCCCTGAAAATCCGTCATTATAAAATTCTGCTTTTAAAACAGGTTCAAGCTTATCATCAGTTATAACAGCTGCTTTTAAAAGGATATCTTCTATAACCTTATCATCTATCCCCTCAACGCCTAAAATCCCGTCTGCTCCTGCCTTTTCCTTTCGCTTTTCCTTGCCCTCGATTTGAGGAACGTATGCGTTTTTAACGGGGATTTTATCCCCGAGGCATTGCTTTAAATAGTTTCTTATGCGAAACCCTGCTCTGTCAGAGTCAGTCAGGATAATAACACCTCTGTCTTTTGCCAGGGTCTTTATAGTGTTGACTATCTTCTTTGAACGATAAATTTCGAAGCCATGGGTACAGACAACAGGTGCATCTGTTATTCTTTTTAGTTTTTCCTTATCGTATTTTCCCTCTACGACGATTATTTCTTTTAAAGAAAGCATATAAAACACCTCTTATCATTATTCTACCACATTACGCATAAAAATTATATAGCAATTTTAATCAAAATTTTCAGGCGGTGAACTATGCCGAAAAACAAATTTATCAAAAATGTGGTTATTCTTGGCATATCAGGAATACTCTCTAAGCTTTTCGACTTTTCTTTCAGGGCATATTATTCCCAGATACTCGGCAGCGAAGGTATGGGTCTTTTATCCCTTGGTTTATCTTTACATGGTCTTATGCTTACCATATCAACAGCAGGCCTTGGTGTTGCTGTTTCAAAAATTACGTCAGAATATTTAGAGATTAACTCCTTATCCTCTGTTAAAACAGCTGTCAGAACAGGTGTTTTTTCTGTGCTTATATTAAGCCTTTTGGTCACCCTTACTGTATTATTGTTTCCTGAATTTTTAGCAGATAAAATTTTAGGGGATAAACGAGTTGCAAAAAGCCTTTGTGCCTTATGCCCAAGCGTAATCTTTATGGGTATATCATATTGTTTAAAAGGCTTTTTCTATGCAAACAGAAAGGCTCTTCCTCCTGCCTCATCTGAATTTTTAGAGCAGGCAGTAAAGTTTGTATCCATACGTTTCTTTCTTAAAACCCTTTTGCCATATGGAATAGAATATGCCTGCGTAGGCATATTTGCAGGGATAACATTGGGCGAGCTTTCATCCTGCGCGTACCTGACAATATTTTATTTGAGGGAAGAAAAAGGATATCTTACAAAAGCCAATATGCCCGCTCCTGACCGAAAATCTGTATTCTTAAGAATGCTCGGCATATCTGTTCCATCCCTTATCACATCTTTATGTGTAAGCGGTTTTCGTATGCAGGAAGAGGTTTTAATCGTCTCTGCTTTAAGGCGTGGTGGAATGTCACATTCTGATGCCCTTTCTTCTTTAGGCATTGTTCACGGAATGGCTATGCCTCTGCTTGTTCTGCCTCTTACTCTTTCAGGGTCAGTTATGTCTCTTCTTATTCCTGAAATTTCAAGAGTTGGTATGGGAACGAGGCTTAAAGAAACTGCTTTAAAAGTCTATCGCTATGGGATATACATTGGTCTTTTTGTTTGCGGAGTATTCCTCTTATTCGGAAAAGAGCTGTGTAACGCCTTTTATAACTCCTATGATGCGGCATATGTTGTTTTATGCCTTTGCCCACTCCTGCCTGTTATGTTTTTAGACTCTCTTTCCTGTTCAATACTTAACGGACTTGGAAAGCAATTTAAGATACTATTATTCACCCTTTTAGACTTTGGTTTAAGATTTTCCCTTATATATTTCACCTTACCAAAAGGACAGATGAACGCCTTTATAGTAATGGTAATATTAAGCAATATTTTCACTTGCTCCTTAACCCTTTCCGCTGTTATAAAAAGTTGCAGGCAGAGATGATTATTCCTTTGACAAAGAGGGCAAAGTATGTTATGTTAGATTATGTAAATATTAAACCAAAGAGGAAATTCATATGAAAAAGTTATTGATTATTGACGGAAACAGTATTTTAAACAGGGCATACTATGGTATCCGCCCTTTAACTGCTCCTGACGGAACGCCTACAAATGCTGTTTACGGCTTTTTGAATATTATGTTTAAATACCTTGAGGAAGAAACTCCCGATATGGTATGCATTGCCTTTGACGTAAAGGAAAAGACTTTCAGGCATAAAATGTATACTGAATATAAGGCACAGAGAAAGCCCGCTCCTGAAGACTTTTTGGTTCAGCTTCCTCTTATTAAAGAAGTCTTGTCATCTATGAATTGTTTATGTCTTGAACTCCCCGGATACGAGGCAGACGATATTATAGGCACTATTGCCGATATCTGTGATAAGTCACAGGTTCAGTGCCGAATCTTAACAGGTGATAAAGACGATTTACAGCTTGCATCTTTAAACACAGTTATAAAGCTTGTTATAACAAAAATGGGGCAGACATCAACAACTGACTATGGCATAGCAGAATTTAAAGAAAAGTATGGAATTGAGCCTTTATCCTTTATAGATGTAAAAGCGCTTATGGGTGATACTTCAGATAATATCCCCGGGGTTAAGGGCATTGGCGAAAAAACCGCTTTCTCTCTTATACAGAACTATAAATCAATCGATAGTATCTATGCATCTATTGACGAGATTGACGTAACAGAAAGCGTTCGCAAAAAGCTTATCGAAGGCAAGGACGATGCATATTTAAGCTATAAGCTTGCAACCATCGACAAGAACGTTCCTATTGACTTTAATTTAGAGGATGCTAAAGTCCGCGAATATGATAAAGAGGCTTTGGCTTCTCTCTTTACCCGTCTTAACTTTAATTCATTTATCAAAAAGCTTGACTTAACTTCATCTGTCGGAAAGGCTGATCAAATAAAGCCTATTTGCGGAGAAGGTAAAAAGACGGATATAAAAACCCTTATGGCAGAAGTTTCAGGTAAGACGGTAAGCTATCTTACAGATAATGATACCTTATATGTAAAGCCAATGGGTGAAACTTGCCTTTATGCAAGCTTTACTGACGATGATTTAAAGGCATTCTTATGTGACAAGACAATTAACAAAATCGGCTATAACATCAAAGAAGATATTTTAAAGACCTCTTCTTTCGGTATTGATGAAACCGATACTGATGTATCAAACATATTATTTGACGTTATTCTCTGCGGATATATTTTAGATCCATCAGGTTCTGACTACTCTTTAGAGAGCTTATGCAGAACATACCTTGGAGCAACATTTGAGCATATTAAAGACGATAGCAATGATACACAGATATCAATGCTTAACCTTTTAGACAACACCGATAACACTCCTGTTAATCTTGACAAGGTATATGCTATTGAAGAATTATACAAGAAAATGTCTGCGCAATTAAAGGAAAACGGTCAGGAAACCTTATATTTCGATATTGAGCTCCCTCTTATGACTGTTCTTGCAAGCATGCAGATACGAGGCATGTATATTGATAAAGCCGAATTATCTTCCTTTGGAGAAATGCTTGAAAATAAAATTCTTGAGGCAAGAAACACAATCTATGATTTAGCAGGTGAAGAGTTTAACATTAACTCACCAAAACAGTTAGGGGTTATACTTTTCGAAAAGCTTGAGCTTCCATTCGGAAAGAAAAACAAGAGCGGTGGATATTCCACAAATGTTGATGTTTTAGAAAAACTTAAGGACAAGCATCCTATAATAAACCTTGTTTTGGAATATCGACAACTTGCTAAACTTCAGTCAACATACGTTGTGGGCTTATCTAATGTCGTAAATGAGAAGACAGGCAGAATACACTCAAGCTTTAACCAGACGGTTACTGCAACAGGCAGAATAAGCTCTACAGAACCAAATATGCAGAATATCCCTGTTAGAACTGACTTGGGTCGCGAGCTCCGTAAGATGTTTATAGCTGAAAAAGAAGACTGGTCTTTAATAGATGCCGACTATTCACAGATTGAGCTTCGCGT
>JAZRQL010000022.1:0-4316 GCA_045649725.1 Clostridia bacterium
TTTAAATTTGTTATTTCAACACCTGACGGTAATTTATATGATGGGGATATTGTAAAGGTATCTCTTCGTGGTGCAGATGGTGACCTTGCTATAATGGCAAACCATACACCCTTTGTAACATCAGTAAAACCGTGTAGTTCCAATATCGAACTTGAAGACGGAACAACAAAAACCTTTAATGTTGAAAGAGGCCTCTTAAGCGTATCCCAGGATAAGGTTACGCTTATGTCAGGCAGCGCAAAATTTGTTTAATATAAAAGCAACAATCCTTACGGGTTGTTGCTTTTTTGTTGTTTGGTTATAACATAAAGTCTGGCAACACTTGGATATAACATGATTGACTATTAAGTTATTTTAAGGTATACTAATTCTTTGGGAACATAAATGTAATTAACACATAAGATGACATAAGTAAAGGAGAATTATTATGATTTTAACTGTTACTTTAAATCCAACTATAGACAGGGTTTATTTTTTAGATACATTTGAAACAGGAAAGGTTATGAGAGTTCAAAACGCTATCTGCTCTGCAGGGGGTAAGGGCATAAACGTTGCCCGTGTTGCAAATATTTTAGGATGTAAAACATCTGCAATGGGATATGTTGGCGGATACACAGGGGAGTTTATTAAAGCCGAGATGGAAAGCCTTGGGATTAAAAATCTTTTCACAGATATAAGCGGCGTAACACGTACTTGCGTTAATCTCTCCGATAAAAGCGGAAAGTCAAGTGAGATATTAGAAGCAGGCCCTGAAATTACCGAAGAAGAAAAGGCAAGATTTATTAGTGAGTTCACGTCAGTAATAAGAGACTATAGTATTATTGTTGTTTCAGGCAGTCTGCCAAAGGGACTTGCACCTGATTTTTATAAGGAGCTTGTTAAAATAGCAAAGGATAATCATAAAAAGATTATTGTTGACACAAGCGGAAAGGCTTTGGAAGAAATTCTCGAAAGCAAGCCTTATATGGTAAAGCCAAATAACGATGAGGTATCGGATCTTTTAGGTAAAGAAGTTAATACAGATGATGAGATTAAAGAAGCTTTACGCTATCTTAAGGAAAAGGGCGTAGAAATTCCTTTTGTTTCATTGGGCAAAGATGGGGCAGCTGCTTTAATAGATGGAAAGGCATACAGGTTTGTCCCTCCAACTGTAAAAGCTGTTAATACTGTTGGTTCAGGCGACAGTTCTGTTGCAGGAGTTTCTGCAGGTATCGATATGGGATATGATTTAATTTCTGCTTTTAAGCTTGGTATGGCGGCGGGCTCTGCAAATACTTTGTTTGAACAGACAGGCTATGTAACAAAAGAACTTGTTGATTCAATATTTAAACAAGTTGCTGTGAATGAAATGTAATTAATTAAGCATAAAATGTATGGAGGTGAAGGAGTGCACATATACATAATAAATCTTTTAATCGATATACTTGAGATTTTAATATTCTTAACGGGTGCATACTACCTCGCAGTATCGTTTTTTTCTCTTTTCGGTAAGCTGAAAAAAGGAGCGGGTGATAAATATAGCTTTGCTGTTTTGATACCTGCTCATAACGAAGAAAAGACTATAGAAAGCTTAATTAAAAGCATCAGGAATGCAGATTACCCACAGGATAAAATAAATATATTTGTTATTGCAGATGAATGTGTTGACAAAACAACTGAAATTGCCCGAATGGCAGGCGCAACTGTAATTGAAAGAACCAAATCTACAAACAAAGGCGATGCTTTAAAAGATGGCTTTTTTGAGGTTCAAAAGAATGAATATGACTGCGTTGCTATCTTTGATGCAGATAACATCGTTGACAGAGACTTCTTTTTGTATGTAGCGGAGAATATCTCGTGTGGAGCATCAGTTGTTCAGGGATATGTAGACTCGAAAAACCCAAATGCAACGTGGGTGTCAAACGCATATTCCATATGGTACTGGATAACAAACAGAGTTTTTCAGGCGGGAAGAGGAAAGTTATCTCTCGGTTGCAGAATAAATGGTACAGGCTTTGTTCTTAAAACAGAGGTTTTGGATAGGGTTAAATGGGATACAAAAACAAGTGCAGAGGATAGCGAATATACTGCAATCCTTGCTTTAAACGGAATAAAGGTTGACTTTTGCGAAAGAGCAGTTGTCTATGACGAAAAGCCTGAAAGGTTTATAGATTCAGCAGTTCAGAGAAAAAGATGGGCCCAGGGAATATGCGATGTTCAAGGTGAATATACATTAAAGCTTATAAAAAAGTTTAAGATAAATGCCCTTCTGTGCCTTTGGGGAGATCTGTTTTTTGTTTTATGCCCTGTTTTATTGCTTTTGTCATACTTTTTGGGGATAGGCAGAATATGGCATACTCCATTCGGGTTTATAACCCTTATGGTTTACTTCCTTTTGTACATTATGGTTTTAGGCCTTGCTCTAATTAAAGACAAGAAGCTTAATTTTAAGGTTGTTTCAAATATTTTTGGCTTTATTTTGTTTATGTTAAGCTGGATTCCTATTGGGATAACAGGGATTTTTAGCAAAAGAGGAAGTTGGATGCATACAAAGCACAGTTAATGGCATTTTTTCGGGAAAAATTGCATCAAAATATATGAATTTTAGATTAGGTGAAATAAACTCACTTAAATGGATATAAATGGGTTTAAATGGATATAATTCCATATAATCGCGTTTGATTTATCTGTTGTAATTTTGTATTATATACAGGTTAGCACTCAAACAGGCAGAGTGCTAAAAACAAAATTGTTTTTAATTAATCATTTACATAAGGAGGTTTTAATTATGACTATTAAACCATTAGCAGACAGAGTTGTTATCAAGATGCTTGAAGCAGAGGAAACCACAAAGAGTGGTATCATTCTTGCAGGCACAGCAAAGGAAAAGCCACAGATTGCAGAAGTTATTGCAGTTGGCCCTGGCGGTGTTGTTGACGGTAAGGAAGTTGTTATGGAGCTTTCAGTTGGTGACAGAGTTATCATGAGCAAGTACGCAGGTACAGAAGTTAAGCTTGATGACGAGGAAGTTATCATTTTAAGACAAAGCGAAATTCTCGCAAAGGTTGACTAATTCAGGAGGTAGAATATTATGGCAAAGCAGATTTTATTTGGCGAAGAAGCAAGACGCTCTTTAGAGAGAGGTGTTAACCAGCTTGCAGATACAGTTAAGGTAACCCTTGGTCCTAAGGGCAGAAACGTTGTTTTAGATAAGAAGTATGGCGCACCACTTATCACTAATGATGGTGTTACTATTGCAAAGGAAGTTGAGCTTGAAGATCCATTTGAAAATATGGGTGCACAGCTCGTTAAGGAAGTTGCTACAAAGACAAACGATATCGCAGGTGACGGTACAACAACTGCAACACTTTTAGCACAGGCTTTAATCCGTGAAGGTATGAAGAATGTTGCTGCAGGTGCTAACCCAATGATCGTTAGACGTGGTATGGCAAAGGCAGTTGAAGGTGCAGTTGCTGAAATCATCAAGAATAGCAAAAAGGTTGACGGCAAGGAAGACATCGCAAGAGTTGCATCAGTTTCTGCTGCAGACGAAAATATCGGTAACTTAATAGCAGACGCTATGGAAAAGGTTACAAGCGACGGTGTTATTACTGTTGAAGAATCAAAGACAGCTGAAACATATTCAGAGGTTGTTGAAGGTATGCAGTTTGACAGAGGATATATTACACCTTACATGGTAACAGATACAGATAAGATGGAAGCTGTTATTGATGATGCATTACTTTTAATCACAGATAAGAAGATTTCAAATATTCAGGAAATCTTACCACTTCTCGAACAGATCGTTCAGGCAGGCAAGAAGCTTGTTATCATCGCAGAAGATATCGAAGGTGAAGCACTTTCAACTCTTATCGTAAACAAGCTCCGTGGTACATTTACATGTATCGGTGTTAAGGCTCCTGGCTTTGGTGACAGAAGAAAGGAAATGCTCAAAGATATTGCTATCTTAACAGGCGGTCAGGTTGTATCTGAAGAAGTTGGTCTTGACTTAAAGGAAGCAACTATCGATATGTTAGGTCGCGCTCGTCAGGTTAAGGTTCAGAAGGAAACAACAATCATTGTTGACGGTATGGGTGATAAGGAAGCTATTCAGAGCAGAGTTAGCAACATCAAGTCACAGATAGAAGAAACAACATCAGAATTCGATAAGGAAAAGCTTATGGAACGTCTTGCAAAGCTTTCAGGCGGTGTTGCAGTAATCAAGGTTGGTGCTGCTACTGAAATCGAAATGAAGGAAAAGAAGCTCCGTATCGAAGATGCTTTAGCAGCTACTCGTGCTGCTGTTGAAGAAGGTATCGTTGCAGGTGGTGGTACAG
>JAZRQL010000023.1:0-9275 GCA_045649725.1 Clostridia bacterium
CTTCTCTTTCTTAAGCTTCAAAGTTAAAAAGCCTTATACCGAGATATAAGGCTTTTTATATTAATTTTATATTAATAGTTAAACTTATTTAAAATCTACCATCTTACCGCCAGCTTTTGATGATTCCATCATAGCTTCTAAAATCTTAAGGGTATTTGCTGTGCTTTCGATTGGGCACTTTTCAACTTCTGTACCGTTTTCGATGCTTTCAACAAAAGCCTGGATTTCCTTTGCGATGTTGTGGAATGGATCAGGAACAGTAATGTCCTCATAACCTTCTTCTGTAATCTTTGTAAGCTTGTAGTCCTTAAATTCAAGTGTAGCTTCTTCAAATGTAATTGTGTATCTGTAGCTGAACTGATACTTACCTGACTGACACCAGTCACCGATACCTGAAACAACAACACCATTGTCATATGTAAATGTTGTGAAAGCTGTATCGCGACCTGAGAACTTATCAGCGTTACCTGTGTTGAAACATGTAACTGTCTTTGGTGAACCAAAGAGGTAGTTTGTCATATCGATATCGTGGATATGAAGGTCGAAGTTAACACCACCACTCTTGTTTACATCCATATACCAGTTTTCCCAAGCCCATACAGGACCACCGCTCAATCTGTGGAAGTTTGCGTTGATAACCTTACCGTACTTGCCTGAATCAATAGCGTCCTTTAAAACGTTATAGTTTAAGTCGTGACGGAGGCACTGACCGATTAAGAGCTTGCCCTTTGCGTTCTTTGCAGCTTCAAGCATTTCACAGCAGTCAGCATAAGACAGCGCCATTGGCTTTTCGCTGAGAACATGATAACCGGCATTTAAGCACTTAATAGCAGCATCTTTGTGCATATATGCAGGAAGACAGATATCGATCATATCTAATTCTTCGTTTGCGAGCATTTCTTCGATGTCTGTGTAGCACTTATCTACCTTTGGAAGTGGCTTTTCGTCGCCTGTTGAGATGTTAATCTTAATTTCTTTTGTGAACTGTTCTTCGCGAATATCACAAAGAGCAACTAACTTTACAGGAACGCCTGCTTCTTCTAAAGCCGCATATGATCTTCTGTGGATGGTAGCAATACCACCGTAACCCCAAATACCTACTTTTAACATAATAAAATCTCCTTTGGATTAAATATAAAAATATTTACTTTCAATATTATAGCACGTGGTTTTGAAAAAGTCCATTATTTATTGATGGTTTTTGTTACAAAACCCTATAAATTTGTGTAACAATATCTTTAAAATAAGGATTAGTCCTTAGAAATACCATTTTCGTCGAGAATTCTTTCGAGCATTTCCTTTGCGTAGATGATATCTAACTTCTGCTGTTCACCATAGTTTTCTCTTTCGATTGTAAGAGGGCCTGTGTAACCAAGTTCGTTAAGCTTTTTGATGAGAACAGGGAAGTTAGCCTTACCGTCACCCATACGAGCTTCGTGGCCTAAATCGTTACCTGTTGTTGGATAGTGACCATCCTTAATGTGTGTGTTACGAACATACTGACCAAATACATCTAAAGCATCAACAGGGTTTGCCTTTCCGTAAAGGATAAGGTTACCTGTATCCAAGTTGATACCGAGGTTTCCTGTGCCAACTGCTTCGATTGTACGAACCAATGTGATAGGTGTTTCCTGACCTGTTTCAAATAAAAAGTACTGACCTCTGTCTTTCATAACGTTACAGATTTTGCGGAGAGCACCAACAACACCCATAAAGTCAGGGTCGTTTGGATTTTCAGGGATAAATCCGCAGTGTGTAATGATGTCTGTTACGCCAAGCTTTTCAGCGAAAGCTGATGCGTTGATTAATTCCTGTGTTCTATGTGCTCTGTAAGCAGCAGGAACAAGACCGATAACAGCAGGGCCTACGTTGAAGTTCCATTCACATGGACCTGACCAACCTGCCCAAAGGCCTGTGATTTCCATACCTGTCTTCTTGCAGCATTCTAAAATATAAGCTGCGCTTTCATCTGTCATTAAAGCCTGTTCCCAAACGTTAAGCTGACAGGTTTTGATACCAATATCAATAAATTCCTGGAACTTTGCTTCAAGACTTTCAACGTATCTTGGGCTGTTTGAATTTTTTGTGTAAGTTACTCTACATCCGATTCTCATAATAAAATCTCCTTTTATATATAAAAAATTACATTTTTTTCATTATAACATCTAAAACTTAAAAAGTCTATTGTTTATTAAGTCTTTTTGATAAAATAATCTATAAATTTCTGTAACATTGCCTTTTGGGTTAAGGAAGCATACGATATGGCTTTATTCTTCCGCTTCTTACGCATGGGCGGAAGCCCTCTGCCTGATCAACTCCGCATTGTCCGCCGCGGAATTTGCTTATACGTTCACCCAACTTAGGTAAATCGATGTTGTCGTGTTCCTTAAGCCATACTACCTGACTTTCGTGGCATAAGATAGCTTTTGTTTTTAAATCTGCCACATCGCTTATATCAACATATTCTGTTGGAATAAAGTCAAGGCCCTCTGAAGTTTCTGCATAGTAAATGGCAGCAACGCCACAGGCTTCGCCAAGCTCCGGCTTAAAGTGTGGGCATGAAGCAGAGAATGATGCGTTAAACACCAGCTTTGAAACTTCTGCGTGGTCACTGCAATAATCTTCAGGTGCATGAGTAATAATAAGGTCAGGCTTTGCATAACGAATAACCTTTATAACCTCATCAATCTGATTCTGGTCACTTGCGTTTATTAAAAGGTCATTCTGATGACAGCTTAAAACTTCGTACCCTGCAACTTTTCCTGCATTTTCGGCTTCTTTAATTCGGATTTCTGCAAGTTCGTCAGGCATAATAACCATATGCCCCATATTACCATCGGATACGTGGCAGGCAAAAACCTCGTCACCTCTTTGAGCGCATTTTATCAACGTTCCACTGCAATAGATTTCAATGTCGTCGGGATGGCTCATAATAGCCAAAACTCTCATAAAATCACTCCTCGTTTAAAATATTGACATATTTTCACTTGTAATATATAATATAAATTCAGGAATTTCAATGATTATCTTGCTTTTTATTAGCACAATTTTGTCGAGGTGGCGAAAAATGAGCAAAATACCTTTATACGAAAAACATGACCCCCAAAAAAATAATTATCCCTTAAAACTTCTTACAAGCAACTCCATATATGGTCTGCACGCCCATTGGCATGAACATATAGAGCTTCATTTCTATTTAAGCGGTGGATATAAGCTTATGTGTGATAACAAAATAATAGAAATCGAAAGAAATGACCTTATCTTCATAAACAGAGGGCAGATACACTTTGGAGAAAGAGGAATTGAGGGGAAATATTATTGCATAATAATAAACCCTGAATTTTTCAAGGATCTTGAAATTAAAAATGTGGAACTTGAAAACCTGATAAGAAACGATTTAAAGGCGAAAGCCTATGTTGAAGAAATATTCAAAGAATTTTCCGAGCAGAACGTTGGCTGGGATATGGCAGTTAAAGGAAAGACCTACGAACTTATGACATATCTTTTCAGAAATTACAAAAAGTCTGATGAAAATGAAGAGAGAACCACAAAAACGGATAAAAAACGAATGAGGGAGATAATAAGCTTTATATCCACTCATTATGATGAAAAGCTTACATCGGCAAGCCTTGCAGAAAGGTTTTTTGTTAGTGAATATTATTTCTGCAGATACTTTAAAAAGAATATGGGACAGACCCCTGTTGAATATATAAACAGATACAGAGTTGAAAAAGCGGTGGCGCTCCTTTCGGATAAAGATAAAACCATAAGGGATATTGCTATTATGGTAGGGTTTGATGACCAAAACTACTTTTCAAGAGTGTTTAAAAAGTTTGCAGGGAAGTCACCTGTGGAATACAGAAACGATATATAGAACCTTCTTATTATTATGAACAGTTTTATATAGTATGTTAAAGGAATTTTTGGTCAATATATAGTGGTTGACAAGTGAGAAAAAATGTGCTAAAATACATTAGTTATCATTTATGATGGAGAAGGTTGTGTATTTTTATGGAAAGACTCGTATCTCCAAGTAAGGTTATGGGCGTAAAACAGACAAAAAACGCGCTTTTACAAAACAGGGCAAAAGTTGTGTATCTTGCTGAGGATGCAGATCATGGCTTTCTTGATGAAATTATATGTCTGTGTCGCGAAAAAGAAGTGGAAACCGTTTGCGTTTCTACCAGGAAGGAACTTTCAAAACATTGCAAAATTGAAGTTCCCTGTGCGGTGGCGGCTATAATAAATGATTAACACTAAATTCGTTAAAGACGCAGAAATGTGTTTTTATATATTCTATATGTATGGAGGTGAACATATTGCCAACATTTAACCAATTAGTCAGAAAAGGTAGACAGACAGTTGAAAAGAAGTCTACTGCTCCTGCTCTCTTAAAGGGTCTCAACACTAAGAAGAGCCAGCTTACTGATCAGGCTTCTCCACAGAAGAGAGGTGTTTGTACATCAGTAAGAACAATGACACCTAAAAAGCCTAACTCAGCGCTTCGTAAGGTTGCCAGAGTTAAGCTTACAAACGGAATCGAAGTTTCTGCTTACATTCCTGGTATCGGTCATAATCTTCAGGAACACAGTGTTGTTATGATCAGAGGCGGAAGAATTAAGGACTTACCTGGTGTACGTTATCACATTATCCGTGGTACACTTGATACTTCAGGTGTAGACAAGCGTATGCAGAGCCGTTCAAAGTACGGCGCAAAGCGTCCTAAGTAATTATTTTCTGATTTAAATGTAGTGCATATATGTTCAAAATATATTAATGACCTATATGCACGACAGCGGAGTTTTATCTCCGTTGAGTACCTTAATGGTGAATAAACCTAAAGAAGGAGGGGAAGAAAAGTGCCAAGAAGAGGTCATATCGCTCGTCGTGATGTTTTACCTGATCCTATGTACAACAGCAAGACTGTTACAAGACTCATCAACAACATCATGCTCGACGGCAAAAAGGGCGTAGCCCAGAAAATTGTTTATGATGCATTTGATATCATCAAGGAAAAGACTGGCAAGGATCCAGTAGAAGTATTTGAAGAAGCTATGAACTGCATCATGCCTGTATTAGAGGTAAAAGCTCGCCGTGTAGGTGGTGCTAACTATCAGGTTCCAATCGAGGTTAGACCTGACAGACGTGAAACATTAGGTTTACGTTGGATTACCTTATACTCAAGAAAGCGTTCTGAAAGAACAATGGCTGAAAGACTTGCTAACGAACTTTTAGATGCTATCAACAGCACAGGTGGTGCATTCAAGAAAAAGGAAGATACTCACAAGATGGCAGAAGCGAACAAGGCTTTCGCTCACTACCGCTGGTAATTTTCACATTGAAATTTTGGTCGATTTTGGTGTTCGTGATGCTCGCATATCTCGATATAGCTCGCATCCCTGCACCCCAGACTCGCCTCAAAATTACTTCGTGAAACCAAGTAAAGGAAATTTGGTTGGTTTGCTAGTTCGGCGTGCTCGCATATCTCGATATAGCTCGCGATACTGCACAAACAACCCGCCTCAAATTTTCTTCGTAAAAACCATTGACGGAGGAATTGGCAGAATTTGTTGGTTCGGAGCACTCGCATATATTCATATAGCTCGTGTTCCTGCACCCCAAAATCATCTCAAATTTGCATTGCAAAAACAGAGTTATTCCAATTTATTAATCGATTACAAGTTTGGAGATTATTCCAAGAAATTTGAGCAGATGTTTAAACATTCTGCTTTGAAAGGAGAAACATATGGGTAGAGCATTTTCACTGGAAAAAACCAGAAATATTGGTATTATGGCTCATATTGATGCAGGTAAGACCACTACTACAGAACGTATCTTGTTCTATACAGGCCGTATCCACAAGATCGGTGAAACCCACGAGGGTGCATCACAGATGGACTGGATGGAACAGGAAGCAGAACGTGGTATTACCATTACCTCTGCTGCTACAACTGCACAGTGGAAGAACCACAGAGTTAACATCATCGACACACCAGGACACGTTGACTTCACAGTAGAAGTTGAACGTTCACTCCGTGTTCTCGATGGTAGTGTTACAGTTCTTTGTGCAAAGGGTGGCGTTGAGCCTCAGTCAGAAACCGTATGGCGTCAGGCTGATAAGTACCAGGTACCAAGAATGGTATATGTAAACAAGATGGACATTATGGGTGCTGACTTCTATAATGTTGTAAATATGATGAGGGAACGCTTAAAGTGTAACGCTGTTCCAATTCAGCTTCCTATCGGTGCTGAAGATGACTTCAAGGGTCTTATCGATCTTATTACTATGAAGGCATATGTTTATTATGACGAATTAGGACAGGACGAAAGAATTGAAGAAATCCCTGCTGATATGGCTGATAAGGCGGAAGAATACCGTCAGGCTCTTTTAGAATCTGTTGCTGAAACAGACGAAGAACTTATGGAAAAATTCTTTGAAGAAG
This sequence comes from Clostridia bacterium, assembly GCA_045649725.1. Classification (GTDB taxonomy): domain Bacteria; phylum Bacillota; class Clostridia; order Monoglobales; family Monoglobaceae; genus UMGS1820. The sequence continues at coordinate 6,444 of JAZRQL010000023.1, forward strand.
GTGACCTTTCAGAAGCTGATATTAAAAAGGCTATCCGTAAGGCTACTATTGCAAACGAAATGGTTCCTGTTCTTTGTGGTTCTTCATACAGAAACAAGGGCGTTCAGAACATGCTTGATGCAGTTATCGACTTCATGCCATCACCACTTGATGTACCTGCTATTAAGGGTATCATTCCAAGAACTGAGGAAGAAGACGTTCGTGAATCATCAGATGAAGCACCATTTGCTGCTCTCGCGTTCAAGATTATGACAGACCCATTTGTAGGTAAGCTTGCATTCTTCAGAGTATATTCAGGTACACTTACAAGTGGTTCACACGTTTACAATTCTACAAAGGATAACAAGGAAAGAATAGGTCGTATCCTTCAGATGCATGCTAATGATAGAGAAGATATCGATATCGTATATTCAGGTGATATCGCTGCTGCTGTTGGTCTTAAGAACACAACAACAGGTGATACACTCTGTGACGAAAAGAATCCTATCATCCTTGAATCTATGGAATTCCCTGAACCGGTTATCCGTGTTGCTATCGAGCCAAAGACAAAGGCTGGTCAGGAAAAGATGGGTATCGCTCTTGCAAAGCTTGCAGAAGAAGACCCAACATTTAAGACTTATACAGACGACGAAACAGGTCAGACAATTATCGCTGGTATGGGTGAGCTTCACCTTGAAATTATCGTTGACCGTCTCTTACGTGAGTTTAAGGTAGAAGCTAACGTTGGTAGTCCTCAGGTTTCATACCGTGAGACAATCCGCAAGGCTTCACACATTAACCACAAGTATGCTAGACAGTCAGGTGGTAAGGGTCAGTACGGTCACGTTGTTATTGATGTTGAACCATTAGAACCAGGTTCAGGTTACATCTTCGAGAACAAGATTGTCGGTGGTGCTATTCCTAAGGAATATATCCCTGCTGTTGATGCAGGTATCCAGGGCGCTATGGAAACAGGTGTTCTCGCAGGTTACCCTGTAGTAGACGTTAAGGTTACATTGGTTGACGGTTCATACCACGAAGTCGACTCATCAGAAATGGCGTTTAAGATTGCTGGCTCAATGGCTTTCAAAGAAGGTTGCAGACAGGGTGACGCAGTTATCCTCGAACCTCTTATGAAGGTTGTTGTAAATGTTCCTGAAGATTACATGGGTGATGTTATGGGTGACCTTAACTCACGTCGTGGTCAGATTCAGGGTATGGAAGCAAGATCAGGTGCACAGGAAATCACTGCAATGGTTCCACTTTCAGAAATGTTTGGTTACGCAACAGAGCTCCGTTCAAGAACTCAGGGTCGTGGTCAGTATTCTATGGAACCAAGTCACTTCGAAGAACTTCCAAGAAGCATTGCTGAAAAGATCATCAAGGAACGCACAAAGACAGAGGACTAATTTAACTTTTTTTGAAAAAACTATTGAAATTATTTTAATTTCATAGTACAATTAAGGAAAGTGTTAGTTCACAATATTATTTAAGAAATTAATTAAAACACCATTTATTTTATTTTTAGGAGGAATTTAAAATGGCTAAGGAAAAATTTGAAAGAGGTAAGCCACACGTTAACATTGGTACTATCGGCCACGTTGACCACGGTAAGACAACTCTTACAGCTGCAATCACAAAGGTGCTTGCTATGAACGGTAAGGCAAAGTATGAAGCTTACGACATGATCGATAAGGCTCCAGAAGAAAGAGAAAGAGGTATCACAATCTCAACAGCACACGTTGAGTACGAAACAGACAACCGTCACTACGCACACGTTGACTGCCCAGGACACGCTGACTACGTTAAGAACATGATCACTGGTGCTGCTCAGATGGACGGTGCTATCCTCGTTGTATCTTCAGCTGATGGTCCTATGCCTCAGACAAGAGAGCACATCTTGCTTTCACGTCAGGTTGGCGTACCTTACATCGTTGTATTCATGAACAAGGTTGACCAGGTTGACGATCCAGAACTTTTAGAACTCGTTGAAATGGAAATCAGAGATCTTCTCTCTGAATATGACTTCCCAGGTGACGATATTCCTATCGTTAAGGGTTCAGGTCTCCAGGTTCTCGAATCTTCTTCAACTGATCCAGCTGCTCCAGAATACGCTTGTATCCAGGAACTTATGGATGCTGTTGACAGCTACATTCCAGAACCAGACAGAAAGGCTGACTTACCATTCTTAATGCCTGTCGAAGACGTATTCACAATCACAGGTCGTGGTACAGTTGCTACAGGCCGTGTTGAAAGAGGTTCATTAAAGCCAAACGATGAAGTTGAAATCGTTGGTATTAAGGAAACACGTAAGGTTGTTGTTACAAGCATGGAAATGTTCAGAAAGACTCTTGACTACGTAGAAGCTGGTGATAACGCTGGTTGCTTACTCCGTGGTGTATCAAGAGAAGAAATCGAAAGAGGACAGGTTCTTGCTAAGCCAGGTTCAATCACACCACACACACAGTTCAAGGGTGAGGTTTACGTTTTAACAAAGGATGAAGGTGGTCGTCATACACCATTCTTCACAAACTACAGACCTCAGTTCTACTTCAGAACAACTGACGTAACAGGTATCGTTAACCTTCCAGAAGGCACAGAAATGTGTATGCCTGGTGATAACGTTACAATGACAGTTGAACTCGGTTCAAGCATTGCTATCGAACCAGGTCTCCGTTTCGCTATCCGTGAAGGCGGTAGAACAGTTGGTTCAGGCGTTGTATCTGAAATCATTAAGTAATTTAACTCTTATGAGTAAAAAAGTAGCGGTCATAGACCCCGGCTTTTTTATATTCAAAAAAAAAAAAATATTAAAAAAAAATATTAAAGGGGGGGAGGATTCCCCTGTTTTTA
>JAZRQL010000024.1:0-25325 GCA_045649725.1 Clostridia bacterium
AAGGCTTCGACGGGGGTGCAGAGACTCAGGGAGCGTGCCGCAGTCGGGGGCTGCGTAAAAAGCCCGAACGTTTAAATTAAACGCTAACAAAAATATAGCTTACGCTGCCTAATTAACGCAGCTGCCCTACCTCAGTTACCACGCCTGAGGATTCGGGTATCATCTAAGTGGTGAACGTGAGTTTGGAAAGCTTTGACCAAGCCATGCATCATGAAGCTACCTCCGTTATAGGCTTGTTTGTGAGCCAATAACGTGGGGGAATTTTAATCACAAACTACGCTCGTAGCGCCCTGTGGGGATGCTTCTTCGGACGGGGGTTCAATTCCCCCCATCTCCACCAAAAAGCCGCACACTTACGTGAGCGGCTTTTACCTTTTACTTATTCACTATTCACTTTTCACTTAAATTATAGTCCTTAATCAATTTCAAATTCTAATACTGTCCCACAATGTTAAAGGCGTATTTTACCTCAAAAGTAAATCTGCAAGGTAAATCTCCGACGTCTTTTCAATTATTCCACAGGCTATCTTTTCTCCTGAATTGCCTGATGGCTGTGTAGTAAAATCATCAGGGTTTGAATGAAGGATAACCGTCTTACCCACAATCTCTTCTGCAGAAAATCTGTCAGTTGTAAACATTAAAAATCCGGAACCCTTCACTCCAAATATAGGCGGCATATCCCCCACGTGATATGGGTGAGGGCAATTATTGGGGTTATAATGTGTCAAAGCGTCCGCAAAGGGATCTGTTTCATTTCCACTGCATCTGCTTCCGCTATGGATATGCATTGCAAAAATTGGCTTTTTGCATACATCATTATTTACAGGCAAGCCTGATACAGAAGTCGAAACAAGAACTCCTTCTTTAATTTTAAAGAACTCAACCGTAGCTTTCAGCTTCGGATATTTACTGCTTCCCTGTAACTTTGCCACTGCATATGGCTTTTTCTTCATAGCCAATAAACCATTTATATTCTTCAAACTTATATCACCAACCAAAATACTGTTTATTATTATACTTATGTATCATATTCTCAAAGGGTGACGATAAAATCTATTGTACTCACAAAAAAGGAACAACACACAGGTCGTTCCCTACAAATCGTTTGTAATATATCTTTATTTTAACATCTTACAAAAAAGAGTGGGTAAATCCACTCTTTTTTAATTTAATTCTTTACCTCTTAAGATTACCTTTTTAATATTTAACTCCTTATCAAGTATTACAAGGTCTGCTATTTTGCCCTTTGTTATACTTCCAACTTTATCGTAGATTTTAGCGGCTTCTGCAGGGTTTTTGGTTGCCATTTTAACTGCTTCGTTTAAAGGAATGTCAATAGACACAAGGTTTTTAACTCCGTCTATCAGGAAGGAAGAACCTCCGGCAATTGTTCCGCTTGTAAGTCGGTTTTCTCCGTTCTTAACGATTATAGTTACGCCATCCGGTCTTACATACTCTCCGTCAGGAAGCCCCGCTCCGAAAACAGCATCCGTTATCATTGTTATTTTGTCGGCTCCCTTTATTTTATACACAAGCTTAACAACATCAGGGTTTACATGGAAGAAGTCACAAATGATTTCACAAGTGGCATCTGTATACAAAAGACCTCCCACAGTTCCCGGTTCGCGATGCTTAAGAGGGCTCATTGCATTAAAGAGATGTGTGCCTTGAGTCGCTCCCCACTCAACCGCATTTTTAACATCATTTGCAGTTGCGCTTGTGTGACCAATTGAGATAGTAACTCCCTTTTCCTTTGCGTAACGGATAACCTCTTCTGACCCTGGAAGTTCAGGCGCCATTGTCATTATCTTTAAAAAATCCCCTGCCATATCACAGTATTCGCGGAATTCATCTATGTCGGAATTTCTTATATTTTCAGGAGCGTGAGCACCCTTAAATTCTTCAGAAAAGAAAGGCCCCTCTAAATGTATGCCATAAAGCATTGCTTCTCGGTCGCCAATCTTTTTGGCGCAGTCCAACATATACTTGATTGCGTTTTTAAGCTTATCCTTTGGCGCGGCAGATATTGCAGGCACGATAGAGGTTGTACCCATTTCTGCCTGTCGGGTTGCCATTGGCTCATAAGCCCCTTCCTCACAGTACATAAACTCATGTCCCATTCCGCCATGCATATGTGTATCTATAAACCCGGGAACAACATAGCAATCACTTGCGTCTATTACATCATCGCCTGAAACATTCCCTATGTTTATAATCTTATCGTCCTTTATTTCTACATCAGCCTTTATAAATTCAAAGCTGTCGTTTAAAACTAATCCGCCTTTAATAACCATTTTTCTTCCTCCTCTTGTATCCCTCCACCTTCTTCGGTGGTTTAACTCCTATATCCTCCCACCGCTAAAGCGGTCCCCCCGTCTCCGCTGTCCGCTCCGGCCAGCGCTAAACGATTGCCACCGGCAATCAGCGCCCTTTAGGCAAGGATGGCTTTTTATCCCCTACAATGTAATCTCTTTTCCCTTTAAATATTCTAAAATTCCTGCATCTGTTTTAAAGTCAAAGAATATTTTGTATGCTGTCAAATGCTGAAAATCTCTTTCTCCGTTTTTCTCGGCTCCGTATTTCACGTCCCCCAAAAGAGGGCATCCCATATATAAAAGAGAAGCTCTTATCTGATGTGTCTTCCCTGTAAGAAGCTCAACCTCAAGAAGATTTGTCTCTCCTGTCTTTAAAGTCTTATACTCGCTTTTACAGTAGGAGCTACCCTTGACCTCGTTTTTATAAAAGGACATTTTTCTTGTTCTCTCATCCTTTAAAAGAAAGCCCTCTATGATTCCCTTTTTCTGACTTGGTGCTTTTTCTGTTTCGCATAAATAGAACTTCCGGATTTCTCTGTTCTTTATCTTCTCGTTTAATATGCGAAGCGCCGATGAATTCTTTGCGGCTATCAAAAGCCCCCTTGTGTTTCTGTCTATTCTGTGGCAGAGGGATGGTATAAAAAGAGGAACAGCATCCAAATCCACCTCACCTTTTTTGTAAAGGTATGAACGGACTCTGCTTTCTAAAGAATCCCCCTCTTCCTGCGACATAAGACCTGAAGGCTTATCTGCAATAAGGATATTTTCATCCTCGTAAACAACATTAACCTCTGCCTTTATATCAAGCCATGAAAAGCTCTTTTTTTCACTTTCGAAAAATTCGTCACTTATATACATAGCAACTGTATCATCTGTTTTAAGGCGATATTCTCCGTTTTTGTGCTTTCCGTTTACACGGACTTTTTTCTTGCGGAGAGCCTTGTAGATATCCCCCGGTTTTGACGCAGGCATAACCCTCATCATAAACTTATCAAGGCGAACCTCTGCATCATTTTTAGATATTAAAAATTCTTTCATTTTAAAATCATTCCTTTGCAAGTATGATTATATAATAAAATCACATAATTTGCAACAAAAAACTTGTTAAAAAGGCTTGTAAAAACTGAATTTTTGTGTTATGATATATAAGTTAAAATTTAACTATTTAAGGAATGATTTTATATGAAAGAAACTTTAAACCAAATAAAATCCGCTGCAGAGGCAGCTATTGCTTCCGCTTCATCCCTTGATGCTATTGAGGAACTTCGTGTTAAGTACCTTGGTAAGAAGGGTGAGCTTACTGCGGTTATGAAAGGAATGGGCGGACTTTCTGCTGAAGAAAGACCTGTTATCGGTCAGCTTGCAAACGTTGTCAGAGACTTTATAACAACTGCTATCGAAGAAAAGAAAAACGCCCTTTTATCTGCTGCATCAGCGCAGAAAATTTTAGAAGAAACAATAGACGTTACTATCCCGGGCAACAAGCCTGCAAAGGGTAACAAGCATCCACTCACACAGGTATTGGATGACTTAAAGGATATCTTTATCGGAATGGGCTTTTCTATTGCAGAGGGTCCTGAAGTTGAGCTTGACTATTATAACTTTGAAGCTCTCAACATCCCTAAAGATCACCCTGCACGTGATACCCAGGATACTTTCTACATAGACGATAACGTTGTGCTCCGTACACAGACCTCTCCTGTTCAGGTAAGAGTTATGGAAAATCAGGAGCCACCTATCCGTATTATTGCACCGGGCAGAGTTTACAGAAGCGATGCTGTTGATGCTACTCATTCACCTGTTTTCCATCAGGTTGAAGGTCTTGTTATTGACAAGGGCATAACCATGGCTGACCTTAAGGGAACTCTTGAAACATTTGTTCACAAGCTTTACGGTGACGAAACAAGACTTCGTTTCCGTCCTCACCACTTCCCATTCACAGAGCCAAGCGCAGAGGTTGATATTTCCTGCTTTAACTGTGGCGGAAAGGGTTGTAACATCTGTAAGGGTGAAGGCTGGATAGAAATTTTAGGTTGCGGTATGGTTCATCCGAAGGTTTTAAGAAACTGTAACATTGACCCTGATGTATATTCAGGCTTTGCGTTTGGTATCGGTTTAGAGCGTGTTACACAGTTCCGTTATGACGTAAAGGATATGAGATTATACTACGAAAACGATGTACGTTTTCTTAAACAGTTTTAATCGGTGATTTAAGCTTTTGGAAAGGATTGATATATTATGAAGTTACCATTATCGTGGCTTAAGGATTATATGAACACAGACGGCATTGAAAATGCCGAATATATGCATAAGATGACAATGTCAGGTTCTATCGTTGAGGGAATAGACAACCCTGCCGAAGAATTTAAAAACATTGTTACAGGTAAAATTTTAAAGGTTGACAGACACCCTGATGCAGACAAGTTGGTTGTATGTCAGGTTGATGTTGGAGAAGACGCTCCTATTCAAATAGTTACAGGTGCACCTAATGTATTTGAAGGCGCTATCGTTCCTGTAGCAAAGCACAAGAGCTGTCTCCCCGGTGGTGTTAAAATCACAAAGGGTAAACTCCGCGGAGTTGAAAGCTTTGGTATGATGTGCTCAACTGATGAGCTTGGTATTTCCGAAGAACGTGCAACAGGAATTTTAATTCTTCCTGAAGACACAAACATTGGCGAAGATATTGTTGAGACCCTTGGTCTTGACGAAAGCGTTGCTGAATTTGAAATCACATCAAACCGTCCTGACTGTATGAGCATCATTGGTCTTGCAAGAGAAACAGCTGCTACTTTTGACAGAGAATTTAATGTTCCTGTTCCTGCATTTGCTGAAAATTCAGAAAACGCAGCTGATTACGCATCAGTTGAAATCAAGGACAGCGAACTTTGCAGCCGCTTTGTAGGAAGAGTTGTTAAAAACGTTAAAATCGGCCCATCACCTGAATGGATGCAGAGACGTCTTAAGGCTTGTGGCATAAGAGCAATTAACAATGTTGTTGATATCACAAACTACATTATGCTTGAATATGGCCAGCCTATGCACGCATATGATTTAGATAACGTTGAAGGCAAGAAGATTATCGTTAGATGTGCAAACGATAAGGAACAGCTTGAAACTCTTGACGATCAGCCGAGAACATTAAATTCATCTATGATAGTTATCTCCGACGAAAAGAGAGCTATCGGTGTTGCAGGCGTTATGGGTGGCGCAAACTCTGAAGTTACTGATGGCACTACAACTGTTTTATTTGAATCTGCTTGCTTTAATGGCGCATCAGTCAGAAGAGCCGCTAAAGCTCTTGGTATGAGAACAGATGCATCTGCTCTCTTTGAAAAAGGTCTTGACAGCGAAAACTGTCTCCCTGCTATTAACCGTGCTTGTCAGCTTATGGCAGAGCTTGGTGCAGGAGAAGTTGTTGGTGGAGTTATAGACGTATATCCAAAGAAGAAGGAGCAGATTGTTCTTCCTTTCGAACCTGAAAAGATGAACAACTTCCTCGGAATGAACATTTCCGCAAATGAAATGATCGATATCCTTAAAAAGCTTGACTTTGATGTTAAGGATAACAAGGTATATGTTCCAACATTCAGAGCGGATATCGAGGGTATGGCAGACGTTGCTGAAGAAGTTGCAAGAATTTATGGTTATGATTTAATCCCAACCACAATGATGCAGGGTAACGTTATCGTAGGCGGAAAGACAGAGAGACAGAAGCTTGAAGATATCCTTCGTGACGAGCTTTCAGGTTCAGGTCTTTATGAAATTATCACATATTCTTTCATTGACCCTAAGGAAAACAAGCTTGTTAATATTCCTGAAAACGATAAGAGAAATAACTTTGTTCGCATAACAAATCCTTTAGGTGAAGAAAATAGTGTTATGAGAACAGACCTTTTATCATCAATGATGAAAACTGTTAAAACAAACTACGCACGCAGAAACGAAGAAGCGGCTCTTTATGAATTAGGAACTATCTTCACTCCTGTTGAAAATGAAGTGTTACCTCTTGAGACAACAAACATTTCAATCGGTATGTACGGAAAGTGCGATTTCTATGATATAAAGGGTATTGTAGAACAGCTTTTAGACAGAGTTGGCATTAAGAATTATATCTTTACTGCTGACAAGGAAAACCCTTCATTCCACCCTGGTCGTTGCGCTAAAATTACTTTAGGCGACAAGGTTTTAGGTACTGTTGGTCAGGTTCATCCGGGTGTATGCGACAACTTTAAGGTAGACACCGAAGTTTATGCCGCTATCCTTGACTTTGAGTTAATTGTAAGCGAACATTCACTTTCTATTCACGCAAAGGATCTTCCTAAGTTCCCTGCAGTAACAAGAGACCTGGCTGTTATCGTTAACAAGGAAGTTCCTGTTGGCGATATCGTTGGTATAATCGAAGGACAGAAGTCAGATATTTTAGAAGAATGTTCTCTCTTCGATATCTACGAAGGTGTTCAGGCGGGTGAAGGTAAGAAGAGTGTTGCTTACTCTATTAAGTTCAGAGCGGCAGACAAAACTCTTACAGATGACGATGTTGCACCTGTTATGAACAAGATTCTTAAAGAATTAGAAGAAAAACTTGGAGCACAGCTTCGATAATTTTAAAGAAAGGGTGATAAATATGAGTTTTGACAGAAAAGATGATTTACAAAGCACAGTTAAATTCAGCGTTAATCTTGACAGACCTATGAAGCCAAGAGATATTTTAACTGCAGTTCATCAGGCTCTTACAGAAAAGGGTTACAACCCTATTAACCAGATTGTTGGTTATATTCTTTCAGGGGACCCATCCTACATCACCTCTCACAACGGAGCAAGAAGTCTTATCCGCAGACTTGAACGTGATGAAATCCTTGAAGAGCTTGTCACATTTTATGTAGAAAATGCTACAAAATAAGAACCCGACCCGGTAACGCAATCAAAGATTGCGGCTGGGTGCCCCGGAACCTTGTTGTTTTCACAATAACATTTTAAACGGTGGTCATAAAACCACCGTTTATTTTTTATAAAAAATTTGTAATTTCGCCCTTTGGAACCCTTGACACACAAGCGGATTTCCTATATACTTATATTGAATACATATATAAATCGGAAGGAATGAATTTAAGTTGGCAGATAATAAAAAATTAGTTGAAGAAATCACCCCAATGAGCGAGGACTTTGCCCGTTGGTACACAGATATTATTAAGAAAACACAGCTTTGCGACTATTCAGGGGTTCGCGGTTGTATGGTTATTCAGCCTTACGGATATGCAATATGGGAAAATATCCAGAAAGGCCTTGACTCCCGCTTTAAGAAAACAGGCGTAGAAAACGTATATATGCCTATGTTTATTCCTGAAAGCCTTTTACAGAGAGAAAAGGACCACGTTGAAGGCTTTGCGCCTGAAGTTGCTTGGGTTACTCACGGTGGCATGGACAAGCTTCAGGAAAGACTTTGTGTTCGTCCTACATCAGAAACTCTCTTCTGCGAACATTATGCAAGCGCTATCCATTCCTACAGAGATTTACCAAAGCTTTATAATCAATGGTGTAGCGTTGTTCGTTGGGAAAAGACTACAAGACCTTTCCTTCGCAGTATGGAATTTTTATGGCAGGAAGGTCACACTGCTCACGCAACCGCTGAAGAAGCGCAGGCAAGAACAATTCAGATGCTTAACGTTTACGCAGATTTTTGCGAAGAAGAGCTTGCTATCCCAGTAATCAAGGGTCAGAAGACCGATAAGGAAAAGTTTGCAGGGGCAAACGAAACATACACAATCGAAAGTCTTATGCACGACGGCAAGGCACTTCAGTCAGGTACAAGCCATAACTTTGGCAACGGTTTTGCTCAGGCCTTTGGTATTCAGTACTTAAACGATAACAATGAATTAGACTTTGTTCATCAGACATCATGGGGTATGTCAACTCGTATCATCGGTGCTATCATTATGGTACACGGTGACGATGCAGGTCTTAAGCTTCCACCAAGAATTGCTCCTACTCAGGCAGTTATTATTCCTATTGCACAGCATAAGGAAGGAGTTTTAGATGCGGCAGGCAAACTCCGTGACAGACTTTCAGACGCTTTCCGCGTTAAGCTTGATGATAGTGATAAATCTCCTGGATGGAAGTTCAGCGAATATGAGATGCGCGGTGTTCCTGTTCGTATTGAAATCGGACCTAAGGACATCGAAAATAATCAGGCAGTTTTAGTTAGCAGAATTGACAGAAGCAAGACATTTGTTTCTCTTGACAATATCGAAGAAGAGCTTAAGAATCTTCTCGATAAAATTCAGAAGCAGATGTATGATGCAGCTTTAGAGAACAGAGAAAGCAAAACTCATAGTGCAAAAACATATGATGAATTTAAGAGTATTGTTGAAAACGAAGGCGGCTTCGTAAAAGCTATGTGGTGTGGCGACGAAGAATGTGAACTCAAAATCAAAGAGGACACAACCGCAACTTCAAGATGTATCCCATTTGAACAGGAAGAAATCACAGACACCTGTATCTGTTGCGGTAAGCCTGCTAAAAAGATGGTATATTGGGGTAAAGCATATTAATTTTTAAAAAAGAGGTGTGTTAGATGACGTGGTGGCAAAACTTTTGGCATATATTTTTAAATCAGGTGGCGTTACTGAGAATTACTGACGTCATCGATATTGCCCTTGTTTCCTTTATCGTATATCAGGCACTTAAATTTATCAGGGAAACAAAGACAATTCAGCTTTTGAAAGGTATTATCTTAATTATTGTTCTTACCCAGATCAGCTATTTCGGAAAGCTTAACACAATTCACTATATATTAAGTAACTTTCTGCAGTTGGGGGTTATTGCCCTTTTGGTTGTGTTCCAGCCTGAAATAAGACGTGCCCTTGAGCATGTGGGCAGAAAGACAGGTGAAAACCTCTTTACTTCACATAACGAATTTGGCGCTGATGCACTTAAGGTATTGCGTGAGGTTTCAAAGGCCGCACAAGCTATGTCCAACACCAAAACAGGTGCTTTAATCGTTATCGAAAACAAGGATAATATAGATAGCCTCATAAGTTCAGGTGTTCATATCTCTGCAGAGGTATCATCACAGCTTCTTGAAAACATATTTGTTCCTGATACTCCTCTTCACGACGGAGCAACCATAATCAGAAACTATAAGGTTGAACTTTCAAGCTGTGTTCTTCCTCTTACTAAAAATCCTGATATTGCTACATCTTATGGGACAAGGCATCGTGCAGGCATCGGTATTTCAGAAGAATCTGATGCTGTTGCTGTTATTGTTTCAGAGGAAACAGGAAGAATTTCTATTGCATACAAGGGCGATCTTACAACAAACTACACAGAGGATACATTAAGACGTAAGCTTATTGACCTTATAAGTATCAACGGAATAGAAGCTGACCAGAAATCTAAATTCAAGATGCCCGGTCGCTCGAAAAGGAGGCAGGACTAATGAAAAAAATTCTTGCGTCAGATAATTCCTTAAAAATTATGTCCGTTATAATAGCAATTATTATATGGATGTACATCACTGTTGTTATGGATCCGTCAATAGAAGTTTCTGTCCGCGACCTTCCTATTCAGTTTGTAGGTCAGGAAACTCTCGAAGCGAGAGGCCTTTCTGTTATGAACGAATCAGTTAAAAAGGTTTCTATCAAGGTTAAAGGCAACCGTAAAAGAATGGGCAACAACAATATGCAGAGCATTATTGTTAAGGTAGACGAATCTATCATTACAGAAACAGGTGTTCATTCCCTTCCGGTAGAAGTTATTATCCCATTTGAAAATCAGGGTATTACTTCACAGAGTGCTTACACGGTTGACGTGTTTGTAGAAGAGCTTGCTGAAAAGACCCTTGATATAGAAGTTATAAAGTCAGGAACTGTTGCTACTGACTATGTGTCAGGGGATGCGACCTGCGATCCAAAGAAGGTTACTGTTAAGGGGCCGAAGAGCGCTCTTGAAAAGATAGGAAAAGCGGTGGTTAAGCTTAACTTAAGCGGTGAAGATGTTGACATCAACAAGGACCTCCCTGTTGAATTCGTGGATGCAGACGGAAAGGATATTTCTTCTCTTGATGCTCTTCTTACAAGGATTTCATCATTACCTGAAAACGTTAAGGTTCATTGCCCTGTTCTAAAAATCAGAACAGTTACCCCTGAGGTTGACTTTGGTTGGCAGGGCTTACCTGAAGGATATACCTATACCACAGAGCCTAAAGAACTTTATATCTACAGCGAAAACCCTAACCTCCTCAAGAATGCAGTTATCACTACCGAGGAAATATGGACAGATAAGCTTGTTGAAAACAAAAAGGTAAAGGCAAAGCTTCATATCCCTGACGGAGTAAAGGTTTTATATGATATAGAAGAAATCGAGATTTCAATCAAAAAGGATTGATAAGTATGAATATTGTAATAAACAATATAAAGATGCCTCTTGGGCATTCAACTGACGATGCTATACGGGCCGCACAAGAAATTGTGCGGTCTAATTCTATTTCCGCATATGATTATGAGATATATAAACAGTCCATTGACGCAAGGCGAAAAAATAACATTCACTATGTTTATTCGGTCTCTGCCAAAACAAAGGACAAAATAAAAGGAACAAAGGATATAAGCATTTTAGAAGCTTCTGCCGAACTTTCCGTTCCAAAGACAAGCCTTTTAAAAAGGCCCGTTGTAATTGGTCTTGGTCCTTGCGGACTTTTTTCGGCATACGTTTTAACACTATCCGGAAATCCTCCGATTATATTGGAAAGAGGAGAAAAGGTTGAAGACAGAGAAAAAACAGTTGAAGACTTTTTGAAGACAGGAATCCTTAACGTGAACTCCAACATTCAGTTTGGAGAGGGCGGTGCAGGAACATTCTCCGACGGAAAGCTTAACACAAGGATAAGCGATATCCGTCAGCGCTTTGTTTTAAAAACCCTTGTGGATTTTGGTGCACCAAAGGAGATTATGTATAAGGCAAAGCCTCACGTTGGCACAGACATTTTAAAGTCTGTTGTGAAGAATATGAGAGAAAAGCTTTTAGACCTTGGCTGTGAGGTAAGGTTTAACTCCTGTGTCACTAACATAATTATAAAGAATAACAAGGTTTGCGGTGTGGAAGTTAACCATGACGAAATTATCCCTTGCGACACAGCTATATTATCAATAGGTCACAGCAGCCGAGACACTTATGAAAGCCTTAACAAAAACAGAGTTTCTATTGAGCCAAAACCCTTTGCCATAGGGGTGAGAATTGAACATTCTCAAAGCTTTATCGATACCCTTCAGTACGGAAACGTTAAAGGTCTTCCCCCTGCGGACTATCGCGTTGTTTATAACGGAAAGGAAAGAAGCTGTTACTCATTTTGTATGTGCCCCGGGGGCGAGGTTGTTAATGCCTCAAGCGAAGAGGGTATGCTCTGCGTAAATGGAATGAGCAATCACAAACGTGACGGAGAGAATGCAAACAGCGCTTTGGTTGTTACCGTTAACCCTTCGGATTTTAACAAAGGCGTTCTTGGGGGAATGGAATTTCAAAGAAAGTACGAAAGGCTTGCTTTCACTTTAGGAGAAGGAAATAAAGCACCTCTTCAGCTTGCGGAAGACTTTGTAAATGATGTTCCAACCACACAGTTAAAAGATGTTACCCCGACCATAAAAAGCGGATTTAGCTTAAAGGAAATTAAAAACTGCTTGCCGGATTTTGTATGCGACACATTGCGCGAGGGACTTTTGGACTTTGAGCATAAGATGGCAGGCTTTTCATCAGGTGGAGCAACCCTTACAGGGGTTGAAACACGAACCTCTGCCCCTGTCAGAATATTAAGAAATACTGACTGTCAAAGCGTAAACATTGAGGGCCTTTATCCTGCAGGTGAAGGTGCAGGCTTTGCAGGAGGAATAGTAAGCGCCGCTGTTGACGGAATAAGAACTTCTTTTGCTATTCTTGAAAAATAGACTTTAAATCACGATAAAATCCTTGACAAAGGGGTTTTATCGTGATATAATATATCGCGTGGTGTTGAAAAGCACCCGAACAATTTAATACAGGGGTATAGTTCAGCTGGTAGAGCGACAGTCTCCAAAACTGTAAGTCGTGGGTTCGAATCCTACTGCCCCTGCCAAAAATCCGTACACAAAAGTGTACGGATTTTTTACTTATTCACTTTCGCTATTCTCTTTTCTCTAAAAGCTATCGTAAAAAACGATCTCTTCTGCAGGTCTTTTTTTATAGTGCATTTCGATAGGCTCTGAATCAGGGTAACCCATTACCAAAATAGCGTGAGGTTCAATATTTTCAGGAACATTAAACTCTTCTCTTACAGCAGTTGGGTTAAAGTGCATTACCCAACAAGTTCCGATGCCGATATTATAAGCCTCAAGCATCATATGTGTTGTAACAATGCTTGCATCAACAGGTGCAGATAATGCCTTGTCATAAGGTCTTACCCAACTTTCGTCCTTATTGTAGCATATAAGCATAGCGCATGGCGCATCAAAGTGACACTTGGTGCATTTTTTAAGCTTTTCTAAAGCATCTTCACTTTGTATAACTAAAACCCTCTGACTTTGAAAGTTGCACCCTGTTGGTGCAATATGCCCTGCATTAAGGATTTTATCAATTTCCTCCTGCATAAGTTTTTCATTCTTAAACTTTCTTACGGAATATCTGTCTGTTATTACTTTTTCAAAATCCATTTTCTTTTCTCCTTTTTCAAAATAGCAAACCACCATTTACATATTTATAATAATTTCACATTGTAGGGACAGGGTTTCACCCCTGTCCGTTTTCGGGAGGGCGTGGAAGCCCTCCCCTACATTATAATATATTTAAAAACAAATTTCAAATAAATTGTTGTTCTTTTTCTGTGGCACGCTATGGCTGTTAAAGTAAAACAAAAACATAAAGGAGATGCTAAAAATGGCAAAATATTACGAAGAAAATTCAGATGCAGTAAACAGGTGTGATAGATGCAACAAACCCTTAAGCGACCCAAATGCCAGTTATGGCTGGTGGTGTGCAAAACTTTTGGGGTTGGATTTTTATGTAGAAGATGACAAACTTGACTATGATGACTTAAGCGTGTATAATGAGGATGATAATGATTTGGTATATTTGTATGATAGCTTGCCAAAAAACTCTTATCCGACAAAGACAGATACGGCGAAAATTCAAAGGTATATATTGCTTTGGACAACCTGAAAAGTGCATATAAGGCTTTTCCTGGATATAAAAATGCAATAGATATCGTCGATAACGAAATTAGATGGATTGGCAATGAGTGGGGAAGTCAAACTATAGACGAAGGCATAACTAATATTTATAACAAAATAGATTCATTAAATAATTACCTGCCAGAGAAACACAAGATAAATGTAAACCTCACAACTGTCGAACAGGTTTTAGCTGTTGAATATCCAAAAGAGGCTGCTTATTTTGAATTTGCAAGGCGAAAGGCCGATAAGCTCACCTATGAAAATTTTAATCAAGATGGCAATGGTACTGATGTCGCCAACGCGTTTAAACATATATACTGGAGCGCCTATGCAACGAATAAGATAGGCGAAGACCATGCCAAGCTTTTCACTCATGCACACGAATTTTGTTGGTGGGCAGAAAACAAAAATGATCTGGAAGCAATGAAAATGGATTTACACAATAATCAATTAGGACGTGAAATAGGCAAAAACACCTCTATACGCGACTTGGAATACAAGGTTTTGCGTAATATTTATGAAGGAAAAGCAGCTGTTATTATAGACGGAAAAAGCAAATTATATATACCTTAATGGAGTGATTGTAATGAAAAAAAGGTTGAAACTTGTACTTTTTATTGTAATAGGAGTAACTTTATTATTAGGTTATCTCGCATTAATCGACGGGCCTACCTATCCTGGTCACTTAACATTAGATATAAATAATACTACTCATTCAACAATTTCAGGAGCTACTTTGTTATACGAAGTTCCCAATATCTCTCTTGAATTACCTGATATTAAACCCTTTGAAAGAGTGATTATAATTCCTCCCTATGACATATGCGGCAAGCCTCTCAAAACTCGCATTTTTCTCAATTATGACGGAAAAAGTGCAGAAATAGTTGGAGAATTTTACTCCATATACGGCGATAGATTTAACGCAGATGTCAGGCAGACGGGATGGGCAACAATTCACAAAGACAAAATTGATAACTGCTCCACAGACTATAAGCCATATTTCAGAATTATTGATATGAATACTATAAAAATAGCTAAATAGCCTTAATTATATCACGCAGACTAATAACAAACCCCAAAAAAGGACTGTCCCATATGGGACACTCCTTTTTATTACTTACAATTACATATTCCTTTATTACATTCTTTTGCCTGAGGGCAACCGATACATTTTTTTCCGCTTTTCTTCGCCTTGTAAATATACAGGCCTGCACCACCTAAAATAACCAAAAGAACGATTATTAAAATTACATTTACCATATCTACACCTTTAGACTTTCCTTTTTTATCTTGATTTCTTCTATAGTTTCGCGATTAGCTTTTCTTATAAGCCCGCCTATGATGAAGGCTATAACAAGCACAGCTATAAGTCCGCCTATAGCACCGCTTACATTAAGGCTTTCCGGAGCAATGATTAAAGTTCCTATTGTATACACTAAATAAGATACTGTAAATCCGAGGGATAACTGAAAACCTATTCCACCCCAAAGCCATTTTCTGCTCTTCATTTCTGCATTCATTGCACCAATTGCCGCAAAACACGGTGGCGAGTATAGGTTAAACATAAGATATGCAAGGGCGGCAACCTTTGTGATTGCAAATACAGTCTGAACCTCTGCACCTGCGCCCTCCATAAGAGCAAGCTCCTCTGTATCAATAAGATTTTCAAGTCCTACAAAACAAACAGCTAAAGTACCAACAACATTCTCCTTTGCTATAAAGCCTGTAACCGCTGCAGCCGCAAGCTGCCAACTGAACACGCCCACAATAGGAATAAGAATATATGCAAAAGGCTTTGCAATGGTTGCAAGGATAGATGCATCTGCCATTTCTGCAACTGTAAAGGTCCATGTAAACGACTGCATAATCTGTACTGCTGTGTTACACAAAAGAATAATTGTAGCCGCTTTGACTATGTATTCCCATCCACGTGAGCACATAGACTTAAATGCGCCCCAAAGACTTGGGATTTTGTATTCAGGAAGCTCAATAATGAAGAATGACTTTCTTGACTTATTTCCTGTAATTCCATTTATAAGCAAGGCACCTATAAATACCAAAACTATGCCTGATAAATACATCGTTGTGCTTACCCAACCTGCTCCATCGAAAAACGCTCCTGCAAATAAAGCTATTACTGGGATTTTTGCACCGCAGGGCATTAAAGGAGCAAGCATAGCTGTTGCACGTCTTTCTCTTTCGTTACGGATAGTTCTTGATGCCATAACTCCGGGAACAGCACAGCCTATACCGATTACAAATGGAATAACCGATCTTCCTGATAAGCCTACCTTTTTGAAAATCGGGTCTAAAACAACAGCCACACGTGACATATATCCGCAATCTTCAAGGAGTGCAATCAGGAAATACATTACCATAACAAGTGGCAAAAATCCTACAACTGCAACTACGCCACCGATAACTCCGTCAACCAAAAGTGCGGATAAAAACGGATTTGCTCCTTCTAAAAGGCTTCCTACCCATTCCTGAAAAACTTCCATTCTTCCAACAAGTATGTCCGCAACAGGAGTTCCAACCCATACCTGTGAAATCTGGAACACAAGGTACATCACCACCGCAAAGAAAGGAATACCGAGCCATCTGTTTGTAAGATATGCATCTATCTTATCCCCAAAGGTCTTTTCTCTTGTTAAAACCCTTCTTGTTTCAACCTGATCAACAATTTTATTTACAAAGTCAAAACGTCTGCGGTCCTCTTTCTCAACCTCTTCTTTATTATCAAGGTCAATATCTCTTTGGATAAATGGGGGAATATTCTTCTTTCCAACCTGACTTATCGCCAGAGAGATAATTTCCTTTATGCCGTCAGCTGCCACGGAAATCGTTTCCACCACAGGAACACCTATTTCTTCGGCAAGCTTTTTAACGTCTATGCTTGTATTCTTCTTTTTGTTTATGTCGCTTTTATTAAGGGCAACTACCATAGGAACACCAAGCTCTAAAAGCTGAGTAGTAAAGAAAAGGCTACGGCTTAAGTTTGTTGCATCAACAATATTGATAAGCACATCAGGATTTTCATTTATAATATAATCCCTTGTAACACTTTCTTCCGATGTAAAGGGTGACATAGAATATGCACCAGGAAGATCAACTGCAACAAAGCCACCTTTACCTGTAAACTCTTTTTTAATTGTATGTTCCTTTTTATCTACGGTAACCCCTGCCCAGTTGCCAACCTTTTCACTTTTACCCGTTAATGCATTGTACATTGTTGTCTTGCCTGAATTCGGGTTTCCCGCCAATGCTATTCTCATATAACTTCCTCCTGTTTCCCCTAAAGGAATAACCAAATTATATAATAATGGCCTCCGCCAATGGATTATCAATATGATATCTTCCGTCTTTTATAGATACAATACATCCACTTTTAAGATGAGATATAACCGTTATCGCCTCTCCGCTGTAACAACCAAGAGAGAACAAAAACGAGTTAAGCTCTTCATCATTTGTTTCAATATCTGAAATTATGTATTCCTCACCCTCATGGGCATCTCTTAAATTTTTTCTCATCTTTAACCTTCCTTTCTAGGAGTTAGCCTTGACTAACTCAACTGCAAAAGATAAGGTTAGCGCTTGCTAACTAGGAGAATTATAGCACCTTTTCAAAGAAAAGTCAATAAGTTTTGTCCGTATTTTTGCACAAATTTTCCTGAAATTTGCAAAAATTTTGCAAGGCTTGATTTTTATACTTATATATGATATACTTTATCTTAATATTACGGGAAGGAGATGATATATCTGTGAAAGAGTCAGGCGAAATGTATCTTGAGTCTATTTATCTTTTGTGTAAAACAAAAAACTCTGTCCGATCTATTGACGTTGCGGAGCATATGAACTATTCTAAACCCAGCGTAAGCCGAGCGGTTCACCTTTTAAAATCCGAGGGATATATCACTCTTGACAAAGAGGGCTACATCGCCCTGACAGAACTTGGTTTAAAAACTGCTGAAAGCATTTTCGAAAGGCATACAGTTTTAACCAACACCCTGATTTCCTTAGGGGTAGACAAGGAAACCGCCTCAGAGGACGCCTGCAGAATGGAGCATATTATAAGCGAAACAACCCTCAAAGCAATGAAAAAATATTTAGAAAAAGTCGTTCTACCACAAGCAGAAAAACATTAAAAAGGATTTTCGCAAGGACAGATGTCCCAACAGTCCACATAACAGAAAAAACCGCAAGGAAAACATCGAGTTTTTCCTTGCGGTTGCTTGTTTTTTGCGAACTCGTTCTCTACAGTACTCTCGTACAGCAACGAAAACGAGTTCACAAAATATAACTTCCTTTTTCTAAATATTCCATATTTATATCAATGCTTCACCGATATTTAACACGTGGTCACCGATTCTTTCAAAGTCAGTAAGCATTTCTGAATAGAGTATGCAAGCCTCGTCAGAGCAACTTCCCGACTTCATTCTCTCAAGCTGATTTCTTCTGTATTCTTCTGTCATATCGTCAATTTTCTGTTCTGCTGCTGAAATTTTAGCAAGAGTTTCTGCAGAGATTCTCTCCTTTTTGCTAACCATCTCCAGAATAGTCACACAGATATCATTCATCTTTTGTATTTCCTCACACGCAGCCTTGGAAAAACCGATTCCTTTTTCCTTTAATGTTTTAGCATATCCATAAATATTCATTGCGTGGTCACCGATTCTCTCAAGGTTTCCTGATATTTTAAAGAGGGAACTCAATAACGCGGAATCATCTGCATTTGTTTCATATGCAATTCGCTCTGAAATATATTTTGAAATTTCCTTATTAAGGTAGTCTATATATTCTTCTGTGTTTTCTATCTTTTCATTGTCTGCGTCCTTCATAAGAGTTGCCGCAAAACTTTTTTCCATGTTTTGCTTTACCATTTCACCCATTCTCACAAGCTCTTTACTTATGCTATCTATAGCTATCAGGGAGTTACCGATACCTGTTTCTTGACCTAGTTCAACATGCTTAATAAAGCTTAACTTAAATTCTCCTGTTTCTTCTGTTTCTACATCAGGAAGAATTTTTACCGCAAGACTTGCAAGCATATTGCCAAATGGCAAGAGTAACAATGTTGTTGTAATATTGAATATTGTATGCATATTGGCAATCTGTGCTGATGCATTATCAGGGGTAATATTTGCCACCCATGATGTAACAGGCAAAGTCAAACATGCTGCAGTAAATATTGCTGTACCTATTAAGTTAAAGAGCAGATGTATAACGGTTGTTCTCTTTGCGCTTCTGCTTGTACCTATGGAAGCAAGGACCGCTGTTATACAAGTACCGATATTCTGACCGAAGAGAACAAACACGGCGCTGTCAAGACCTATAAGTCCGCTTAAGGCTAATGCCTGAAGAATACCTATAGAGGCTGATGATGACTGAATAATAGCAGTAAAAATCATACCTACCAAGATACCAACTACCGGGTTTTTAAACTGGGTAACAAGGTTTACAAATGTCTGTGACTCACGAAGAGGCTCCATTGCGCCACTCATCATTTCCATGCCGATAAACAAAATTCCAAGACCCGCTATGATGTGCCCGTAATGGTGGAAAATATCTCTTTTCAAGAACACTATCATTGCAACGCCGACAAAGGCAATAAGCGGAGCAAGAGCACCTACATCAAGGGCAATAAGCTGACCTGTGATTGTTGTACCGATATTAGCACCCATGATAATCCAAACTGCCTGCTTAAGTGTCATAATTCCAGAGTTAACAAACCCCACCGTCATAACTGTTGTTGCTGATGAAGACTGAACCAATGCCGTAATAACAGCACCAACTACAACACCTAAAAATCTGTTCGCTGTAAGCTTTTCTAAAATCTTCTTCATTTTGTTACCTGCAGCGGCCTCCAAACCGTTGCTCATCATCTGCATTCCGTAAAGGAATAAGGCAAGTCCGCCAAGCAGACTTAAAATCAAACCAAAATTCATATAAATCATCCTTTCTGTTTTTCTTTTGCTGTCCTGATATATATAGAATTTTAGGGACTGTAAAAACAGCCCCTAAAAATTATTTTCCATATTTAATTGATTCATAAAAGTGAGTAAATGAAGCTTGTGTATATGCTTCAACCCAAAGTGCACCAACGCCTAAACAAAGGGCACCAACGATTTCCCATCCAATGAAGCTTAATGATAATACAAATAAGTCTGCCTTGTGTCCGTTCATCATAATCTGACTTTCATCAAGACACTGCTTCCATCCATATTCAGGGTGATCAGCCTTTATATAAAAAGCCATTGAATAAGCTAAACCCTTGATTATTCCGGGAATAACCAAAAGAAGTGACCAAAGAGAAATAAAAATTGATGTCATCAAGCCTAAAAGGAAAGATTCTTTAAAATCTTCAGAAAAAGCTTTAAATAAGTCACCTATATTCATAACCTCTCCGTCACGAGCTTGCTTTAAGAACATTTTTGAAAGCCCTAAAGCCAAAGGACCTATAATAACAAAGCAGGCAAGAGTTCCAATAGGAGCTGCAATAGAAGAAACAGCACTGATAACTGCACTGAAAACCAATACGGTTAAAACAGCAAACAACCAGTTTTGAGAAAAAATTCCGTTTTGAAGCTGGTCTTTAGCTCTTTGCTTTATTTCCTGTCTTGTCATACAAATCCTCCTTACTCATTTTTCTCCATTATATAACATATATATCCTTATGTCAACGTGCAAACTTTCCAATTTACTGTTATTTACTATATCTTATTATTTGTTATTATTGACAAAAATCATTGCAGATAGTATAATTATATCCGTTGTTATCCTGTCTTAAACTAAACGGAGGTTTTTATGGGAATTTTTGAATTATTAACTCTTGGGATTGGTCTTTCTATGGATGCCTTTGCGGTTTCAGTATGCAAAGGTCTTGCAGGAAAGAAAGCCTCTTTTTCCAATATGACAAAATGCGGTTTGTGGTTTGGCGGATTTCAGGCACTTATGCCCCTTATAGGTTTTTATTTAGGAAGTCTTTTCGCAAAACAGATTGAAGCAGTTGACCATTGGGTTGCATTCTTTTTATTAGTTATAATAGGAGGAAATATGCTCAAAGAAGCCTTTGGCAAGGAAGATGAATGCGAGGAATGTTCTGCAGACTATTCCGTAAAGACAATGTTTACTATGGCGATTGCCACATCAATTGATGCTTTGGCGGTTGGAATCTCTCTTGCTATGGCAGGGGATGTAAACATCTGGGCTGCTATTTCCATTATTGGTGTTACAACTTGCGTATTATCTGCTCTTGGCGTTAAAATCGGAAGCGTTTTTGGAGACAAGTTTGAGAAAAAGGCGCAGATAGCAGGCGGAGTTATTCTTATTATATTAGGTCTTAAAATTCTGCTTGAACATTTGGGTGTATTTTAAAAAAGAAGATGTGCATATGCACATCTTCTTTTACTTTATTAACGTATATTCAAACATTTCAAAGTGGAGCTTGCTCCCAACAGTTGCTCCTTGAGGGAGCAGGGCAAGGGCAATAAAAACCTCGTCACCGCTTTTTATATCCTTTAAATAGGCATATTCACCCTCAACTCTGTCTAATATATAATCTTTAGGTTCCATACTATCACCCTTTCATATTAAAACTTATTTTGTATTTATAACATGATTATACATCTTGGTTACATCCTCGTTCATATTAATAGGTATAAGTTTTACGCCTGGCACCTGATTATTATATAACACAAAAACCTGATGTGCAAACCCCTGCCCCATCCATTCCACACCATCAAAATCAAGAATAACCTCCTCAAATTTTTCAAGACTGCTTAACACTCTTCTTGCTTGAGATCGCGACACAGGTGAGCCATCAAAAATATTCTTGAGCGGTATTATTGACTTCGAAAAATCACCGTTAACATCGGTATATACATCAAATACTTCTTTGCTTTTTTTGTGTGTATAATTTGATAATACCATAATTACGAAGGTTCCACGTTTTTTATTATGAGGAGCATCGATAATTTTGCTACTATCAAATTTATTATTAGCAAAAATTTTATTGCTAGATAATATGGCAAAATCGTCCATTAATTTTGAACTAAAAAAGATCCCTTCTCCAGAATGTCTATCTTTGTCTGTTGTAAGTTTACCCTTAAAAAGCTCACAAATAGCATCATCTAGTGATGTCAAATTAAAGTAATTTTTTATTTTTTCGAATATTCCAACACCATCATCACCTATCCCGACAGTTGTGTTTATATAATTCCTTTCTATTAGAACAAAAAGAGAGGTTGAATTTGAATGATCAATAACATTATTAACTATTTCACTAAAAGCATATTCCCATATTTCCTGTACATTTGTCGGCAGATCAGCTATATGCTTTTTTAAACTTTGCTCATATACGTCTGTTTCATCAACTAACTCACCTTTTTTTCTTAAAAAAAAGTAGTCAGATACCTCGTTTACCAATTCATACTTTCCGCGTTTTATGCGTTTTATGGCATTTTCTTTAACCATCTGGTTAATATAATTATGAACAGTATTACGATTAATTCCAAACATTTCTGATACAATTTGTGATGGGTTTTCTACTTTTTGTTCAATTTTTTCTAGAAGATATAATATTATGCTTTTTTTCTTTTCTTCATTAAACCTCATAGCTTTACCCCCATTATAATTATATTATTCATTATTGTACAACATTATTCGCAAAAAGTCAATATTTATTCGCTTTAAATATTAAATTATTCGTTTTAAAGCACCTTAAACAAACTACCATTTTTATATAGAAAAAAGAGATGCCGAAATCGACATCTCTTTGAATAATCGATAATAAATTATCTCTTGCTGAACTGTGGTGCACGTCACGGCGTGAAAAAAACAATCCTGTGAATTGTTTTTAGCCGGGATTGAGTGGCGGCAGCCACGGTATGAAACTCTGTTAAGAGTTTCGACATTATGTCGTGCACACAAAAAATCCCACAGACAAAAGTCCGTGGGATTTGAATAACCAAAACTTGATTATCTCTTTGAGAACTGTGGTGCACGTCACGGCGTTTAATTAACAATCCTGTCAAGTGTTTTTAGCCGGGATTGAGTGGCGGCAGCCACGGTATGAAACTCCGACAGGAGTTTCGACATTATGTCGTGCACACAAAAAATCCCACAGACAAAAGTCCGTGGGATTTGAATAACCAAAACTTGATTATCTCTTGCTGAACTGTGGTGCACGACGAGCAGCCTTTAAGCCGTACTTCTTTCTTTCCTTCATACGTGGGTCACGTGTGAGGAAGCCAGCAGCCTTAAGTTCACCTCTGTACTCTTCGTCAACTTCAAGAAGAGCTCTTGAAATACCGTGACGGATAGCACCAGCCTGACCTGAGAAACCAGCACCCTGAACTGTAACAATAACATCAAACTTGCCTGATGTCTTTGTGAGTTCTAATGGCTGTCTAACAACAACCTTGAGTGTTTCAAGACCAAAATATTCATCAATATCTCTCTTATTGATAGTGATAGCGCCTGTACCGGGTACTAATCTAACCCTGGCAACAGACTTCTTTCTTCTACCTGTTCCGTAATACTGTACGTTAGCCATTTAATTAGTCCCCTTTCTTATGCCTGTTCCCAAGCGATTGGCGCCTGAGCTTCATGCTTATGATTTGCGTCTTTGTAAATTCTGAGCTTCTTTAAAGCCTTTCTTCCGAGAGTGTTGTGTGGAAGCATACCTGCAACGGCAAGTTCCATAGCCTTCTCTGGGCGGTTAGCCATAAGGTCTTTGTAAGAAACTTCCTTCATGTTACCGATGTAACCTGTGTGTCTGTACCACTTCTTCTGGAGAAGCTTGTTGCCTGTTAAAACAGCATCTTTCGCGTTGATGATGATAACGAATTCGCCACAATCAACACCTGGTGTATACTGAGGACGATGCTTACCTCTTAAGATAGTAGCAGCAGTAGCAGCTACACGTCCGAGGGGCTTGCCTGCAGCATCAATGATGTACCACTTTTTTTCAATTTCATTGGCTTTTGCAATGTAAGTTGACATTTTAATGCCTACCTCCTTATATATTTAGCTAATTAATTTCATATAAAAGGCACCTCTTTTTTCAGGGTGCCTTGCTATTATAATACGTTTTTTGACTTTTGTCAAGCCTTTTTTTGAAAAAATTAATTTACCAAGTTGCAAACTCTCGTTTTCTCGTTTTTTCTCTCTTATACTCTCGTTTCCTCGACTTCAATTTTTAATTTTTTATTACAATCGCCCTTGTATTAGCTTTAAAATATCGTTTCCTGTAACAAAAATCATAAGAGCAATCAAGAGGAGGAACCCTATCATATGAACAATTCCTTCCTTTTCAGGAGGAACAGGCTTTCTGAATATAAGTTCAAACAGAGCAAAAACTATTCTTCCTCCGTCAAGGGCAGGTAATGGAAGCAAGTTCATTATACCTATATTAACTGAAAGGAATGCTCCAAAATACAAAAGGCTGAGCCACCCTGTCTGCGCAACGGAATTCATAGCGTAAACAACGCCAACAGGCCCTGACATTTCATTTACCCCTGCCTGACCGCTAAATAACATTCCCAAAGAAACGAACACAAGCTTAACCATCCATATTGTCTGGAAAAAGCCTTCATATAAAAGACTGCCTATATTCAGCTTTTTCGGAGCAATAGTAAAACCTATAAGCCTTGCCTTTGTCCCGTCTTCGTTTATCTCTTCCAATGGGACAAATGTATTTGTAAATCTTTCACCGTTTCTTATATATTCAACAGTATATTCATCATTGTTTGTGGAAGATAAGATAAAGCTTATATCCCTTTGAATATGAACAGCGGAATCGTTTATTTTAACTATTTTATCCCCCGGCATTAAAAACTCTGCCGCAGGCGCATTCTCCATAACCTCACCCACTACTGTTGAAGGCAAAATTCCATCTTTAACAGAAGATGAAAACACAATAATGGTTACTATTAAAAATCCAAGAAGAACGTTCATAAACGCCCCTGCCGCCAATATGATTATTTTAGGTAAAGGCTTTTTCGTACTGAAGCAACCTTCGGTTTGAGTGTCTTCATCCTCGCCCTCCATCTTACAAAAGCCACCCATAGGAATTGCTCTTATGGTATAGAGGGTGTTCTTTCCCTGCTTTTTAAATATGGCAGGGCCCATACCGATAGCAAATTCTAAAACGTCTACCTTAAAGGCTTTTGCTGTGATAAAATGCCCAAACTCGTGGACGAAGATTATAACCGAAAAGATAAGTATTGCGCTTATAATTGTTATAGCCATTCTTTACCTCCCAATTAATTTCCCCCTGACATCTTTATCAGCAAGGATTATATCCTCAAGGGTTGGATTTTCAATGTTCTTAAAGCTGTTCATTGCTCCCTCAACCATATCAGCAATTTCCAAAAATCCGATTTCATCATTTAAAAACTTTGCAACCGCAACCTCGTTTGCTCCGTTCATAACCGTTGGCATAATGCCACCGAGTTTTCCTGCTTTTTTAGCAAGGCTTAAACACCTGAATGTTTCTTCATCAGGCTTATAGAACGTAAGCCTTCCAAGGTCTGCAAAGGAAACGCTTTCATCATTTGATGGAAGTCTTTCAGGATAAGTAAAAGCATACTGAATAGGATGTTTCATAGATGGCATAGACAACTGCGCGATAACACTCTTATCGCAGAATTCAACCATAGAATGAATTATGCTTTCTCTCTGAACAACAACCTCAATATCATCTATGTCAACGTCAAAGAGCCAACGAGCCTCTAAAACCTCAAGACCCTTATTCATTAATGTTGCGCTGTCAATGGTGATCTTTGCTCCCAAGTCGGAGGCCAAGCGGTCTTAG
>JAZRQL010000025.1:0-88901 GCA_045649725.1 Clostridia bacterium
ATATTTATAAGGAGCAGTATTTTCCTTAACATATACCTGAAGCTCTTTCGTAAGCTCGTCTGATGGTTCATAGCCATCAGCCAAGACTATTGTAGCTTTAACCGCGAATCCCCTTATTTTATCAGGAACACCTGTTACCGCAACCTCTGATACAGCAGGATGCTCTAACAGAACACTCTCGATTTCAAAAGGACCAATTCGGTACCCCGATGACTTAATAACGTCATCATTTCTGCCTACATAGTTAAACATACCCTGTTCATCTCTGTACGCAGTATCACCTGTGTGATAAAAACCTTCGTGCAAAGCCTTTAATGTATCTTCATTACTGAAGTTATAAGAATCAAGAAGTCCGCAGGACTTTCTCATCTTACTTAAAACTCGCACACAGATTTCACCCGTAGCACCACGAGGACAAGACTCACCGTCTTCACCTAAAATATGAACATCATATCCCGGAACAGGGAAACCTATTCTACCCGGGTTTGGCTCGCTCCATGGATAAATAGTTGCTATACAAACAGTTGTTTCTGTCTGACCGAAACCTTCATAAATCTTAAGGTCTGTTGCCTCAAGCCACTTGTTATATATTTCAGGGTTTAAAGCTTCCCCTGCTGTACAGCAATGTGTAAGGCTTGATAAGTCATACTTTTTAACATCGTTTTTAAGAATCATTCTGTACATAGTAGGCGGTGCGCAGAAAGTAGTAATCTTATACTTTTCTATCTTTTCTAAAATATCTGCACCGTCAAACTTCTCAAAGTCATATACAAAGACCGCACTTTCGCCGAACCATTGTCCGTAAAGCTTGCCCCAAAGAGACTTAAGCCAGCCTGTGTCAGAAATAGTAAAGTGTATTCCACCATCAACAACTCTGTGCCAGAACACCCCTGTCATAATATGACCTAAAGGATATTTATAGTTATGAGTAATGATTTTCGGATATCCTGATGTACCTGATGAAAACGCCATAAGCATTGTATCGTCAGCCTTTGTAGCCTCTGCACCTGTAGGTCTTACCCATTCATCATCTGCGTTTTCAAATCCTTCTTCAAAGTCTATCCAGTCATTTCCTGCATCCTTATGCCCTGTAACAAACTTAAGTTCTACAGTTTCATAAGCATCTCCGCCCTCGTCGAAGTACATTGTTTCGTCACCATCACCTGTTATGATAACAGCTTTTATATTACCTGCATTACAACGATAAACATAGTCCTTTGCCTTAAGCATATTTGTTGCCTGAACAACAACAGCACCAATTTTATGAAGGGCAAGAATACAGAACCAGAAGTAATAACTTCTCTTTAAGACAAGCATCACTCTGTCACCCTTTTTAACTCCCATAGAGCGAAGATAGTTTGCCGCCTTGTTAGAGCCAAGCATCATATCACGGAAGGTAAATTTCTTTTCCTCTCCGTCAGCTGAAACCCATACCATAGCAAGTTTATCAGGCTTTGTCTTTCCCAACTCATCAACTACATCATATGCGAAGTTAAAGTCATCTGGATATGTAAGTGTATAGTTATTCTGCGCATCTTTAAGAGAGATAAAGTCATCTCTGCTTGCACCTACATATCTTTCATATATTGCCATCCTTTTCGCCTCCACTTCTATTTCATAACAACGGCAATAAACTTAACCTTTTCATCACCTATTGCCACTTCTGCGTGAGGAACACTTGCATCAAAGTACACGCTGTCTCCCTCTGTTAACTCATAGGAAATATCACCTATATAAAGCATCATCTTGCCGGATATTACATAGTTAAACTCCTGACCGTCATGACCGTGCATAACAGGAGGCTTGTCATCAGGCTTTATAGTAACAAGAAATGGCTCTGCTTTTTTATTTCTGAAGGTGTATGCAAGGTGCTTATAATCATACTCGTGTTCTCTCTGAACAGAATAGCCCTTATCCTTTTTAACCATACAGCACATAGAAAGTGTAGGCGCGTCACCGCTTATAAGGTCAAGAACATCAACGCCGAGTTTTTCAGCAGCATTATATATAAAGCTGAATGAAAAATCCATCTCACCCTGCTCATAGGCAGTATAAGTGTTCTCGTCAACACCAAGCTTCGCCGCCATATCGCTGACAGATATCTCCATATCTTCACGCAGACAAGCAAGGCGCATACCGATATCTTTTATCTGTTCATTCATAGTAACATCTCCTTATTATTTAAAATTAAGGCCTCTTTCTACCGCTTTCATATTAAGGTCAAATAAGTTCTGTTTCTTTGCTGAAACAACCTTATTCATAGCCTTTTCGATATTAGCCTTGAAGACTTCATCTTCATTGTGCTGAATAAAAAGACCAATCATAATCATATTTGCAAGACCTGTAAGCTTTTCGTCTGAAGCGATTTTTGTAGCAGGGATATAATATGCCTCTACATCATCTCTTTCACACTTCTTATCAATCAATGAACTGTCAACAAAGATTTTTCCGCCCGGCTTAACTTCGTTTACGTACTTATCGTATGAAGGACCATTCATTGCAATTAAAACATCAGGCTTGTCAACGATAGGTGAACCTATCTTTGTATCACTTACTATAATGCTACAGTTAGCTGTACCACCACGCATTTCAGGACCGTATGAAGGAAGCCATGAAACTTCCTTATCGTCAATAAGACCTTCGTATGCTAAAAACTTACCGGAGAACAAAATACCCTGTCCGCCAAAACCTGCGATTAAAATCTGCTTATTCATTCTTTTCGCCCTCCTTATCCTTATATACGCCAAGTGGATAATATGGCATCATATTTTCTTCAAGCCACTTTGTAGCATCAGTAGGAGTCATACCCCAGTTTGTAGGACAAGTTGATAATACTTCAACTAAAGAAAATCCCTTGCCTTCAACCTGATTCTGGAACGCCTTTTTGATAGCTTTTTTAGCAGCCTTGATATTCTTAACGTTATTTACTGCAACTCTTTCTAAATATGTAGCACCGTCAATCTGTGATAAAAGTTCACATACCTTAACAGGATAACCAACGTTTTCTACATCACGACCATAAGGTGATGTCTGTGTAACCTGACCTGGAAGTGTAGTAGGAGCCATCTGACCGCCTGTCATACCATAGATTGCATTGTTTACGAAGATAACAGTGATGTTTTCGCCTCTTGCCGCACTGTGAACTGTTTCAGCAGTACCGATAGCTGCAAGGTCACCGTCGCCCTGATATGTAAATACGATCTTATCGCTGTCTGAACGCTTAACGCCTGTTGCAACAGCAGGAGCACGACCGTGAGCTGCCTGAACCATATCGCAGTTAAAGTAATTGTATGCAAAAACTGAACATCCAACAGGTGCAACACCTATTGTCTTACCTCTTATACCTAATTCGTCCATAACTTCTGCTACTAATCTGTGGATAATACCGTGAGTACAACCAGGACAGTAGTGAAGTGGCGCATTGGTTAATGATTGTGGTTTTTCAAATACTTTCATTATTTTGCACCTCCTAATTTAACAGCTTCATCAATCTTGTCTAAAACATTCTGTGTTGTAGGAATCATACCACCTACACGGCTACAGAGAAGAACAGGTTTTTTGCATCTTGTTGCAAGTTCAACGTCTTCTATCATCTGTCCCATACTAAGCTCAACAGAGATAAATGAGTTAACCTTATCTGCCGCCTTGTTTAAAGCTTCCTTAGGGAATGGCCAAAGTGTGATAGGTCTGATCATACCAACCTTGATACCCTTTGCTCTTGCTTCGTCAACAGCGTTCTGTGAAACTCTTGCCGCAACACCAAAAGCTACGATACAGATTTCTGCATCATCCATAAGGTATTCTTCATACATAACTTCGTTTTCTTCGATTTTAGCGTATCTTTCAAATCTTTCGATATTGAACTTTTCAAGTTCTTCAGGCTGAATGAAGAGTGAGTTTACGATGTTTGGTTCTCTCTTTTCTTCAGTACCTGTAAGCGCCCAAGGCTTTTCATAAACTGTTGCCTTTGCAGCATCCAAAGAAACAGGTTCCATCATCTGACCCATTGTTCCGTCTGCTAAAATCATAGCAGGAACTCTGTACTTATCACCTAAATCAAATGCCTTGAATGTAAGGTCAACCATTTCCTGAACAGATGCAGGAGCTAAAACGATAAGGTGGAAGTCACCATGGCCTGCGCCACGTGTTGCCTGGAAATAGTCAGACTGTGATGGCTGAATACCACCAAGACCAGGGCCACCTCTCTGTACGTTTACGATAACTGCAGGAAGGTCACATCCTGCAAGGTATGAAATACCCTCGCTCTTAAGTGCGATACCAGGGCTTGATGATGATGTCATAACCCTCTTACCTGTTGATGCAACACCTATTACCATATTGATAGCAGCAATTTCACTTTCTGCCTGCAAGAAAACGCCTCCGTCAATCTTTGGCATTCTCTTCGCCATATAAGCCGCAACCTCTGTCTGCGGTGTGATAGGATAACCGAAGTAATGGTGACAACCTGCCATAATAGCAGCTTCTGCCAATGCTTCGTTACCTTTCATTAAAACTTTTTCTGACATATTATCTCATTCCTTTCCTATTATTTCTCAACTGTAATAACACAATCAGGACATATAGTTGCACAGAAAGCACAACCGATACATTCCTCTTTATTCTGAACGCCTGCAGGATGATAACCCTTTGCGTTAAGCTCCTCCTTGAGAGCTACAATATGCTTAGGACAAGCAGATACACATAATCCGCAACCCTTACATAAGTTTTCGTCAAAAATTACATTTGCCATTTTTATTTCTCCTCTCTCAACCATGACTGTCTTACATACAAGTCAATAGGTTGTACATTCTCTATTTTATCTGACAAACTGTTATACAAATCTCTCTTTACAGTTGTCATTTTTATTTTAAGCCCTGTTAATTTTGCTATTTCCTCTGCATACGCTACGGAATTTAAAACCGTCTCTTCTGTGGTTTCCTCACCCAAATTTGAGTTGTTCACAAGACCTGTAAACTTTATCCCTGCTGCATCTTCAATCTCTCTCATAACCTCTAAAGTTCCCTGTGCATCAGCAGTTAAATAACGGTACTTATTAATAACATAAAGCATCTCATAGTTACCCTCTTCCATAATGGAAGGAACATATCTGCCGAGAGCCAAAGCTCCTCTGTCATCTCCGCCTACGTCAATAACTGCGTGCAGGCTCTTGTCTGCAAAAATTGAATATGTATCAGCAGGCAGGGCAGGAGTGTCTACATTTGAGTTTGCATAAGGTGATGAAATAAGCCTTATTCCTGCCTCACCTAAAATTCTCTCTGAATCCTTTGTTCGAAAGTAAGGGTTTACTATATCAATATCTGCAATTGATGTTTTGTTTCCCATTTTCGAAAGCATAAGAGCATAGTTTACAGCAATATTGGTTTTTCCGCTTCCGTAGTGACCTGCAAAGACTGTAATTCTTTTTATACTTCTACAATCCATTGATATTTGTCCTCAACCTTACCCCACTGAATACCTGTGAGCTGATCATAGAGCTTCTGTGTAACATCACCGATTTTGTTATCGTTGATTACATAAGTCTTTCCGCCATAGAAAAGCTGACCGATAGGTGAAACAACAGCCGCTGTACCACAGCCCCAAGCTTCTTCTAAAGTTCCGTTTTCCAAAGCTTCGATAAGCTCGTCAACAGATAAAAGTCTCTCTGAAACCTTATATCCGTTATCCTTTAATACTTCGATACAGGACTTTCTTGTAATACCAGGGAGAATTGAACCTGAAAGCATAGGTGTAACAATCTCACCATTAATCTTGAACATAACGTTCATAGCGCCAACTTCTTCTATGTACTTTCTTTCAACACCATCAAGCCAGAGAACCTGTGTATAACCCTTCTTCTCTGCCTTTTCGCCTGCTCTTATTGATGCAGCATAGTTACCGCCGCACTTTGCGTAACCTGTACCACCCTTTACGGCTCTTACGTCTTCTTCTTCGATCATAATCTTAACTGGGTTAATACCTTCTGCATAGTAGCTACCGCTTGGTGATGCAATAATAACAAACATTGCATTGTTTACAGAGTGAACACCTAAATGTTCGTCAACACCCATTAAGAAAGGTCTTAAGTATAAAGATTCGCCTTCGCCATATGGAACCCATTCCTGCTCGAATTCAACAAACTTAACGATTGCTTCAAGCATTTCTTCTTCAGGCATCTGTGGAAGACCAATTCTTTCAGCAGAATTGTTCATTCTTCTAACGTTTTCGATAGGACGGAAAAGCTGAACCTTACCGTCTGCTCTTCTGTAAGCCTTAAGGCCTTCAAAGATTTCTGAACCATAGTGGAAAACAGTTGAAGCAGGGTGGAATGAAAGATTTCCAAAAGGAACTATTCTTGCATTATTCCAGCCGGTTTCTCTGTTATAGTCCATAATAAACATATGGTCGCTGAAAACTTTACCAAAGCCTAAATTTTCTGTCTGCTTTGTTTTTGGATTTGTTGTTTTTTCAATTGTGATATTCATAATATACTTCCTCTCTCACCGGTTGACATTGTTGCCAACCTTTTTAATATTTAACTTATTTAACAACGCATTCGCGCATTTTCTACTTAAAATTATTTTTCTTAACCTGATTCTGTTAAATTCCAAGAATTCTTTCTGCATTTTTATGGAGAATCAATTCATTTTCTTCATCGGTAAGCTCCATAGAATAAAACTTTTCAAGTTCATCCTTTGCATCCCACATAGGAAAATCTGTACCAAAGACCATTCTCTCTGCCCCGTACATACGGATAAGCTCTTTCGCTCTTCTCATCCCCGTAAACTCAAAGGAGCTTGAGGTATCTAAAAAGCATCTCTCATTTTCTAAATATTCATATGCCAAGTCGCATACTGACCATCCGCCAAAATGCGCCCCTACAACTGTCAGCTTCGGAAACTCATTAAGAAGCCTTTTAAGTCTTCTCGGATGAGAAAAATCATATCTGTAATCACCACAATGTATCAATATGGGAAGATTGTTCTGCTGCAGATAATCATATAGCTCAAACATTCTTTCATCATCCATATTAAATAGCTGTGTGTCAGGGTGTATCTTTACGCCCTTTAAGCCTAAACTTTGCAGGCGTTCAGCTTCTTTTATCTTATCTTCAAGATCTGCATGCATTGTGCCGAAGCCTGTAAACTCCTTATGCTTCTTGCATTCCTCTGCTATATAATCATTTATAGCTTCAACTCTGCCGGCTGTTACAGCAACAGAATGAACAACGTATCCTTCGATGCCACATTCCTTGCCTCTTTTAAGAAGGCTCTTTGCTGTACCCTCGCCATCCATCTTTATATTGTAAAAATCGCCCACGCTTTCAACCGCCTTTTTAGCAATCTTCTGCGGATATATATGTGCGTGAAAATCAATTATCTTCATATTCTGACTCCTTATGCCTGTTACAACAAAAAAACTCTGCCGAAAAAGCAGAGCTTAAAGACCGTCTTTTAATCTATGCAAGGTTCTTAACTGCTTTTTCCTTATAATTTCTAATGCATAATATAATTCGAATGCTTAGAATAATTATGCCTGTAATTATAATTATGGCATTAATCGAACTGAGAAATAAGCATAATAAAACAGACATTGCCAATGCAATGCCTGAAAAAAATTCAATACTATTTTCGTTTTTTGCAGTGCAAGAATAAGGTGCAACTGTCATTGCATCTCTAGATGTACTATTAGACTGTGAATTAACTAAAAAGAACATCTCTTACACCTCCTGAAATTTACCTTATTATAATACCACCTTCAACCTATTTTGTCAAGAAAATATATAATTTTTATATAATCTTGCCAAAATCCCCTGACAGGCATTTATCCCATACTACACAATGCCTAAAGAAAAAAACAGGGCCATGCCCTGTTTCTCTACATACACATACTTTTCATTACGCCTCTTACTGTGCGTTTTGCCTGCTTCATCATTTTTTTATCCAAAAGAACAACGCTCATCCCCAAAGCTGCTCCGAAAAGTATGCCTGCTGAAAATCTAACCATAATTAATCCTCCTGTCTTCATTGATAAATTTATTGTTTGCTTATGCATCTATAAAAATTCAACAACTTTTATAACAAATATTTACAAAATTGAGCTAAAAAATCCTTGACTGCGCTTAACTTTTGGTGTATTATTTTAATATTGGTCATTGTGTACCCTTATGCAAGTACAGAAAGCAGGACCAATAATAAATTTACAATCGAAAGGACGATCGCTATGGCAAAAGTAATTCCTTTTCGCGGAATGAGATTTAACACAGAAAAGTTCAGTAATCTCAATGATGTCACCGCACCACCTTATGATATAATTCCTCCCGAAAAACAGCAGGAGCTTTATAACGGGAACGAAAATAATATTATCCGTATCGACTTCGGTGTTGACTTTGATACAGACACAGAAACAGAAAACCGCTACACCAGAAGCGGAGACTTTCTTAAAGACTGGATTGAGAAAGAGGTTTTAATCAGAGAAGATAAGCCTGCTTTTTATATCTATGAACAGATTTTTTCATTAAACGATGGCAAGCCTGCTCATTCTTTAAAGGGTATTCTCTCTTTGGTTGAGCTTCGCGAGTTTGCTGACAATGTTGTTCTCCCTCACGAGTTCACCATTTCAAAGGCAAAGACTGACCGTTTAAACCTTATGCGCACAACTGCCGCTAACATCAGTCCTATCTACTCACTCTATTTAGACGATGAAGAAACTATTTCACGCGTTATAGAAGAACATAGTGAAGGTACTCCTGACTTAAGCTTCGAAACAGACGAAGAAGTTAAGCAGAACATCTGGATAATCAAGGATGAAGAAGTTTTAAACAGACTTACTTCTCTCTTTGAAAATAAACAGTTATTTATTGCTGACGGACATCACAGATACGAAACCGCATTAAACTACAGAAAAGAACGTCACGAGGCAGAGGGCACACCTATTGGCTCTGCTGATTATGACTACATTATGATGATGCTTGTTTCAATTTCAAACAGCGGTCTCTTTGTATTCCCTACACACCGCTTAATCCGTGACATTCCACAGTTTGACGAAACAACTCTTGTAAGTCTTTTAACTGAAGATTTCTCTGTTGCCAAGATTCACTTTACAGAAGGCAACTATGCAGACATCATCACACAGAGACTTTCAAAAACCATTGACGAAAAGCTTATCGCTCTCTACACAGGTGAGGATTACTACTACCTCTTAAAGCTTAAGAGCTTTGAGCCTATCGATAATGAAATTACTGATATGTCTGATGCATACCGTCATTTAGACGTTACTGTTCTTCACAAGCTTATCCTTGAAAAGTTCCTGGGTATCGACGAAGAGAATATGAGAAACCAGAAGAACTTATTCTATCTCCGTGAAGCAGCAGACTCAATTCAGGCTGTTAAAAATAAGGAAGCACAATGTGCATTCTTAATTAATCCTACAAAGGTTTCAGAAATTCGTGAAGTTGCTCTTGAAAACGAAAAGATGCCACAGAAGTCTACTTATTTCTGGCCAAAACTTGTTACAGGTATTGTTATTAACAAATTTGAATAATTGATACATCACGTAGTAAACGAAAGGAACTGATACATATGAAAATCGCAATTATGGGATTCGGTGTTGTCGGCAGCGGCATCGGCGAAATCGTTTCCTCGTCACAGGAATCACTTAAACGAAAATGTGGCGAAGATATCGAAATAGTTAAAATCCTTGACTTAAGGGACTTCCCTGACAGCAAATTCAAATGCTTTACAAAGGACTTTAATGACATTTTAAATGACCCTGAAATTGAACTTGTTGCAGAGGTTATGGGTGGAACAAAGCCTGCATATGATTTTACAAAGCAGCTTTTGCTTGCAGGGAAAAACGTTGTTACCTCTAATAAAGAGCTTGTTGCAAAGCACGGTACAGAGCTTTTGGAAATCGCAAAGGAAAAGAACGTAAACTATCTTTTCGAAGCCAGCGTTGGCGGTGGTATTCCTATTATAAGACCTCTTTACTCAAGTCTTGTTTCAAATGAGCTTACCGACGTAATCGGTATCCTTAACGGTACTACAAACTATATTTTAACAAAGATGATTAAAGACGGTGAAACCTTTGATGTTGCATTAAAAGGGGCACAGGAAAACGGTTATGCCGAAAAAGATCCTACAGCTGACGTAGAGGGTCACGATACTTGCAGAAAGATTGCTATTCTTTCATCTCTTGCCTTTGGCAAGTATGTAAACAGCGAAGATATCCAGACAGAGGGTATCACAAAAATCACTCTTCAGGACGTTGCTTATGCTAACGAATTCGGCGGAGTAATTAAACTCGTTGGTATTGCAGAAAAGACAGAAGACGGTGTTTATGCACGTGTTTGTCCTGCTATTCTTAAAAAGGACCACCCATTAAGCGGCATTGATGACGTATTCAACGGAATTTTAGTTCGCGGTGAAGGTCTTGGAGATGTTATGTTCTACGGAAGAGGCGCAGGCTCATTACCTACTGCAAGTGCTGTTGTTTCTGATATAGTTGAAATAATCAAGCATAAAGGCAGCCATATTATATTAGGCTGGGTAGATGGCGAAGAAGGATACTTAAAGGATGCAAACGAACAGTCATTCAGATATTACATCAGAGTTAAAGGCGGAAACAGCAGTTCATTCTGTCGTGACGGATTTAACGTTATCACTCTTGATGGTGATGAGTATGC
Source organism: Clostridia bacterium (assembly GCA_045649725.1). Classification (GTDB taxonomy): domain Bacteria; phylum Bacillota; class Clostridia; order Monoglobales; family Monoglobaceae; genus UMGS1820. The sequence goes on from JAZRQL010000025.1 coordinate 10,682, forward strand.
TGATGAATTTGCAATGTTTACACCAAAAATGACCGCTAAAGAGCTTGATGCATTTAAGGCAAGGGATCTTTCAGGTCTTGATATTTTAGGCACTATTCGCCTTGTTAACGAATAATAAAAGGAGGATACACATATGGCACTTATAGTACAGAAATTCGGCGGAAGCTCTGTTGCTAACGCTGAAAAGGTAGCTAATGTAGCAAACCGTGTTGTTGAAACAGCAAGGTCAGGTAATGACGTTGTTGTAGTTGTTTCAGCACAGGGCGACACTACAGACGATTTAATTGAAAAGGCGCAAGAGATTAACCCTTCTGCTTCCAAGAGAGAAATGGATATGCTTTTATCCAGCGGTGAGCAGATATCTATTGCACTTTTAGCTATGGCAATCGAAAAACTTCATCACCCTGTAATTTCTCTTACAGGCTGGCAGGCAGGATTTAACACAAATGCCGAATACGGAAATGCCAGAATAGGCAAAATCGACACAGAAAGACTCAAGGCAGAGCTTGACAGACACAACATTGTTATCGTGGCAGGTTTCCAGGGTCTTAACAAGTATGATGATATTACAACCTTAGGAAGAGGCGGTAGTGATACATCTGCAGTTGCACTTGCTGCTGCACTTCACGCTGACAAGTGTGAAATCTACACAGACGTTGACGGTGTTTATACAACCGACCCAAGAATTGCTCCTAATGCTAAAAAGCTTGACGAAATCACATACGATGAAATGCTTGAGCTTGCAAGTCTTGGTGCAAACGTACTTCACAACCGTTCAGTTGAAATGGCTAAAAAATATAATGTAAAACTCGAAGTTAAGTCAAGCTTCCAAAAGGTTGACGGAACAATTGTTAAGGAGGTCACAAATATGGAAAAAATGTTAATCAGAGGCGTTACCCGTGATAATGATGTTGCAAGAATCGCAGTTATTGGTGTTGAAGATACTCCGGGTATTGCTTTTAAAATATTCTCAGCTCTTGCTAAAGAGAGCATAAACGTTGATATGATTTTACAGTCTGTTGGAAGACAGGGTAACAAGGATATCGCATTTACTGTTACTAAGAATCACATGCAGAAGACACTTGAAGTTTTAGAAGACCTTAAGGACATCCTCAACTATGAAGAGGTTAACTGCCGTGAAGATTTAAGTAAGGTTTCTATCGTTGGTGCAGGTATGGCAAACAACCCTGGTGTTGCAGCTACAATGTTTGAAGCACTCTTCGCTGCTGACATCAACATCCATATGATAGCTACATCTGAAATCAAGGTTTCTGTTCTTATTAACGTTGATAAGGCAGAACATGCAGTTCAGGTTATTCACGATAAGTTTATTATTTAAGATAAACGAAACCCCCGGTGCTTAAGCATCGGGGGTTATTTTTTTATATCTATTTAGGATTTACAATATCACGCCAACCAAGGTCACCTCGTTCAATACCCATAATTAAAACCTCGGCAGTCGCAACGTTTGTTGCAAGAGGAATGCTATGAACGTCACATAACGAAAACAAAGGATCAACATCAGGCTCAAAGCTCTGAGCAGTAAGCGGATCTCTGAAGAATAACACCGCATCTATCTCATTATAAGCGATTCTTGCGCCTATCTGCTGGTCTCCGCCTTCAGGGCCCGGCAAGAACTTGCTCACAGGAATGCCTGTTGCATCTTCTACAAGAGCACCTGTTGTCCCTGTTGCAAAAAGCTTATGCTTTTTAAGAATTCCACTATATGCAATGCAAAAGTCTACCATAAGCTCCTTTTTCTTATTATGCGCTATCAATGCAATATTCATATGCTAACACCCTCCCTGCAATTATTTAAAACCGTCATGCAAATAATATTTCTTCATCTCTTTAACTCGCTATGTTATTCTAACATATTTTTCATAAAAAGTCAAAATATTTTCTCAAAATTTTTAAATTTTTATCATATTTTACTAAAAAATCAAAGAGTTCCTTGGCCTTGAGATTCATCTTCTTCTGTGGATTTTGACGTTTCAGGCAATATTGCTTCCCCTTCATATGCTATATTATTATCAGGACTTGCCTCATTATTCTCATCATTTCCGTCTCTGTTTTCAGAAATTGAGAAATCTTCTAAATCCTCTGCCTTATACTTACCTTCTTTTATAAGCATATAAGCATCAAAAATCTTTCTTGCAACCTGTGCTGCATATCCGCTTGATGCACCATGCTCGATAATAACCGCAACAACTATTTCAGGGTTATCATAAGGGGCAAAGCCAACAAACAAAACGTTATCCTTGCCATCAGGCACTTCTGCCGTACCCGTCTTACCTGCTGCCCTGTATTTGCTTGTCGCAAAGGCTTCGCTTGCTGTACCAACGGTTACAACCTGACGCATACCGTTTATAACAGCATTATAGGTTGAGTCAGAGATTTTAGTTTCAGACAGTACCTTTGGCTCGTTTTTCATTACAACTTCGTTTGTGTTGTAGTCTACAACCTCATCCACAAGGTGAAGAGAATATCTCTTTCCCTTATTTAAAATTGTGCATATATATGATGCAAGCTGTGCTGGTGTGAACATATTGTCTGACTGACCAATCGCCATCTGCAATACGTCACCGGGATACCATATTCCCCCTGCTTTTTCTCTTTCTTCAGGTCCTGCAAGTATACCTGTGCTTTCAGGAAGCTCTACACCTGTTTTTTTACCAAGACCGAACTTCTCGGCATACTCTCTTATGCTCTCTACTCCTGTATTTCTTCCTACCTCATAGAAGAAATAGTTGCAGGATACTCCGATAGCCTCGGATACGTTTATTGTTCCGTGAGTTGCTCCCGTGGAGCTATATACAAGACAGGTTGGCTGATAGGAATCAAAGAATGTATACTTTCCCTTATCCGCAATATAGGTATCAGGTGCAATAACTCCTGTTTCCAATGCCGCTATAGACGTAAGTGGCTTAAAGGTTGAACCCGGAGAATATGTTCCGTTGAAGGCTCTGTTAATAAGGGGCTTTGCCTTTGATTTTAAAAGCTTATCATAGTCATCATTAAATGTTTCCAAATTATAGGTAGGGTATGAAGCGGTAGCCAAAATCCCACCTGTCTTCGGATCAACAGCTATTGCCGCCCCTGACCCACCCGGTCCATATGCAGTCATAACTGCCTCTCTTAAGGCACTTTCTGTTGCTTCCTGAAGGTCGATATCAAGGGTGAGCTTTGCATAATTCCCTGGCTCCGGTGCACGACTTTCAAGAATCTGTGTAACGCCGCCCGCTCTGCTCATTTCAACGCTTTGATAACCGTCTTTTCCCTTAAGGTATTTCTCTAAAACTTTTTCAAGTCCATCTTTACCTACAGTATCATTTATGCCATAGCCCTGATCTTTCAGTTCGGCATATTCTTCTGCATAAATTCTTCCTGTTCTGCCTAAAATGTGAGCCGCCATTGTTCCATATGAGAATGATCTTATAGGCTCAATTGCAACTTCAACCCCAGGGAAATCCATAAACTGTTCCTTAAGCTGTTGTACAGCATATTCGTCTATATCATATGCCATAACATATGGATTTTTCTCGCTGAACTTATTTTTCTCCATAGCATATCGGATAGCTGTTATAACCAAAGTTTCATTCTCGTTATATTCAGATGACAAACGATATTTATGAGAATAATACTCCAATATTTCATCGGGAGTTTCATATTCCTCAAGCTTGTTTTCTTTTCTCCAGTTTGCTATGCTTTCTTCTTTCTTCTTTTTCGCCTCTTCTATTTCTTCCTTTGTGGGCGTTCTGTCTTCATCATCGCTGTACGTTGTCTTCTCCCTCGGAACGTAATAGTCGCTTAACTTCGCACCTTCAACCTTTCTTGTTCCGCCATTTTTTTCGATATCAAAATCGAAATCCAGCTTATCAGTATTCGGATTTATAACAACAGGGAAAAGGCTTTCGATTTCTGACCCGAAGCTTCCCACAAGATATGCTGTCTCACAAAGAACAGAGTTAAGCTCCTCTTCCGGGATATCCACCTTTTGAATTCTTACAGTATAACCCATCTTATTTTCAACAATAGGTCTTCCCTTTTTATCTACGATTTCACCTCTTGGTGCAGTAATGGAGTATGCGCGCACAAGCCTCTGGTTTGCCTGTGCTTCATAGTTTGAGCCCTTGACAATCTGCAAATCAAAAAGTCTGACTACGCAAACCAATGCAAGAACTACTGTGATTACTGACATAGCGATTAATCTTCCGCTTGTATTCTTCAAGAGCTCACCTCCCCTTAAAACATTTTATCTTCGATTAATTTAAAACTCTTTCGTATAGGCACGAATAACAAAAATCCCGCTATACCTGTATATAAGGTCTTTGGAAGAATTGTTCTTAAAAGCGCTGTTCCGAAACCTAAATCCTTAAATCCTATATAATATACAACATAGTATATAAGCCCGTATACAAGAGCGCCTGAAACAATCACAAGGCAAGCGCTGAAAAGTCTGTCGCTGACAAATCTCTCCCTGATTATTCCTGCACTCAAGCCTATATACATATAGAGAATGGCGCTTATTCCTATAAATTCGCCTACGAGAAGGTCAAATATAAGGCCGAAAATAAACCCTATAACCGCACCGTCTCCTCTACCTCTTAAAAGGCCTGAACATACAACAAAGATAAGGAACATATCAGGACTAACTCCAAATATTCTTATACCCTGTATAAGTGTTGGCTGGAATATAACGAGAACAATCAGCCAAACCAAATAAAAAATTACATTTCTCTTTTTCATTCGTCTGACTCCTCGTTATCCTCGTCATCTTCTTCATCTTCTTCATCTTCTTCAACCTGCGCATTTTCAGGTATAGAAAGATCCTTTTCTGTATATCCCGTAACAACAAACACGTCGCTTACCTTTGCAATATCTGCAAGAGGCGTAATTGTTGCTATTCTTGACATGGTTGAGTTATCGTCATAAATATCCGTTACAGTGCCAATAACAAGTCCTTTAGGGAATATTCCGCCAAGGCCTGATGTTTCTACAAAATCCCCTTTTTGAATATCAGTATCTCTTGCAATGTATGAAAGCCTGCACATTTTGTCATATCTGAGCTTGGAATTTCCCTCCACGATGCCGATTTCCTTTGAACGTCTTATATATCCGCCCATTGAAGACTGTGGGTCTAAAACCGTCATAACTCTTGCCCAGTTTTCCCCCACTTCTGCTATCTGCCCTACTATGTATCTGTTTGAATCAACAACAGGCTGATTTCTTTCTATTCCATCTTTCTTTCCCACATTTATGGTAAATGATGAATACCAATTAGACGGGTCTTTTGCTGATGCAGTTGCGGCAACCATAGAAATGTTAACAGACCTTTCCTTAAGGTCAAGCATTCTTTTTAAGTCATCATTCTCATTCTTGAGGCCCTGCATATCGTTTATCTGCTTCTGAAGTGCCGCGTTTTCATTCTTTAAGGTTTCTGTCGCCTCTTTCAACGCCTTCACATCGCCAAAATAACCGAATATCCCCTTAAACCAGCCACCAATACCTGATGCTGTACTTTGAGCAGGCACAACTACACTTCCCCCGAAGTTCTCAACCACAGAGGTTCTTCTGTTTGCCACACTGAATATTCCTATTGTTATAAGTGCAACAACAGTAGCTATTATTATAAATACAAGGAGTTTTCTTTCAAACAATCTTCTCATATATATCCCTACTATCTTCCTAAAATACCGCGACCGCGCTTGTTTAACATAAAGTCTATTGCCTTACCCGCTCCAACAGCAGTACATTCCATTGGATTCTCTGCAATGAAAACAGGTATTTCTGTGTTTAAGTTGATTAATCTTCCAAGACCGCGGAGCATTGCACCGCCACCTGTTAAAACAATTCCGCTTTCAAGAATATCCGCCGCAAGTTCAGGTGGTGTTTCTTCAAGGGTTGCCTTTACGCTCTCTAAAATTACATCTGCATGCTCACTTATACAAGAGCGAACATCGTCTGTTGTAACTGTTGCAGTTTTAGGAAGCCCTGTTACCATATCTCTTCCGTTTATTTCAATACTTTCTCTTTCTATTCCTGAATAAACTGAGCCTATGCCTATTTTTATTCCCTCTGCAGTAGCATCACCGATTACAAGATTATTCTGCTTCTTAACGTGCTGAACAATGGCAGAGTCTAATGTAGAGCCTGCTGTCTTTATTGTATTTGATACAACAATTCCGCCGAGGGCAACAACTGCAGTTTCGCAGGTGCCTGCTCCTATATCAACAACCATACTTCCCTTTGCGGCACCTATGTCAATTCCGCAACCAACTGCCGCTGCAAGAGGAGCTTCCATTAAAGCAACCTCACGTATTCCTACGCTGTGTGCCGCTTCCAGAACAGCTCTCTTTTCCACATCACTTATTCCGCAAGGCACAGAAATAACAGCTCTCACCCTTGCAAATGTGCTTTTTGTAACCTTTCTTACAAAATATTTAAGCATAGCAGATGCTGCATAAAATCCTGTGATAGCTCCGTATCTTATGGGAGATACTGCAGAAACACCTTCAGGTGTTCTTCCCATCATATCGCTTGCCGCATCTCCAACAGCAACAACACGACCATCTGCATCATTCTTTATTACAAGAGACGGTTCATTAAGAACTATACCCTTTCCGTCTTCATATATAAGGGTATTGGCAGTTCCTATATCTATTCCTAAATCAATAGCCATTTAAACCCATCCTTTCGAAATTTTCTCTTTTATAATATTTTATAGTCAAACTCCCTTGAAAGCACCTCTGAAAGAGCGCATAAAGGAAGCCCAACAACATTAAAATAATCGCCTTTTATTCCTGTGATAAAAAGACCTCCTATGCCCTGCACAGCATAAGCACCCGCCTTATCCATAGGCTCTTTGGTTTTGATGTAGGCATCAATTTCTTCATCGGTCATATCACGGAAAGACACATATGTTGTAACCGAATCACACACTGCTTTTCCGCTTTCTGTGTCAATAACTGCAAAGCCGGTACATACTATACTTTCTCTGCCTGAAAGTCTTTTAAGCATTCTTTTTGCATCTTCTTCATCTGCAGGCTTTCCGAATATCTCTCCATCTATGCCCACAACTGTATCTGCTCCGATTACAAGAGCATTATCCTCTACCTTGTCAGAGACATTCATAGCCTTTTGCATAGCAAGGCATTTTACAGTTTCTTCAGGAGATAAGCCATCTTCCACTATTTCATCTGAATTATCAACTATTATATCAAATTCAGGGATAACCATAGATATGATATCTTTTCTTCTTGGAGACTGTGATGCCAGAACAATTTTCTTTTTCATTTAAAGCTCCTTATTTGCCGGTTGAACCGAAACCGCCTGCGCCTCTGTCTGTATCGTCAAGGTCATCAACTACCACAAACTTTGCCTTTTCAACAGGGAGGAAAACAAGCTGTGCCACTCTGTCGCCAGGGTTTACTGTATAGTCTTCCTTTGAGGTATTTGATAAAGAAGCCTTAACCTCACCTGTATAGTCAGGGTCAATAACCCCTACACAGTTACTTAAGTTTATACCCTTTTTAGATGATAAACCTGAACGAGGGAATATAAAAGCACCCCAACCATCAGGAATCTGCATAGCAAAGCCTAATGGAATTAAAGCTCTCTCCCCTGCCTTTATGGTAACAGGCTCGTCAATTACCGCAGACAAGTCCATTCCAAGACTTCCGTCTGTTGTGTACTTAGGGCATTCAACCTTATCAGACAAAAACTTAATCTTTACATCAATCATTTTTCATTCTCCTTTTTTAAAGCAATGCACCTTTGAAAAGCTGCAGCCTTGTATATTCCTTAAGGGCAATTTCTTCGCCCTTTAAATATCCGTCACATATCCGCTTACATTCCGATACATCTTCATCAGTGAATATAAGCCTTATGCAATCCACATTTGCTCTCTTTAAATCTTCTTTTTTGTCGGCGGCAAATACAGGAAGGTTGTTTAAAACAACACTTCTGCAGATGTCTCCGTCTTTTATAATAGTAAACTCTGCACCTGTGCGGTCTGTCATCTTTCCCATTCCCTCGCACTTGCACATATCAAGATTTTTTAATATACAGTTCTCTGTTATCATAAGAGGGATTTTTCCGTAACCCACAAACTCAAGTTCTGTATTTCCGTCGATATCCCTTATCTGCGGAATGTTAAGCTCTGTGGATAAGCATATTCCACAAAGCCCGAGTTCTGAAAACTCTTCTGCAGAAAAACTGTTCCCTATGTTTAATCTTTGGCTCCCGTACATTAAAAATCTGTCACATATGGAGATTCCGTCAACCGTCATAACCTCTGCCATCTTAAAGCCATAGTCTTTAAGGGCTTTCATTCTTTCCTTATAGGCTTTTCTCTGGTTACCCTTAAGTATAACAGGCGGGGTTATAACCACTCTTTCTTTATCAAGCTCTTCCTTATTGCTTTCTACAATATGAAGAGGAACATATATCCTCTTAAAATCATAGTCCTTTATGGTTCTGTACTGCTCCATATTAAGAACGGAACATACATATCCTGTTTCTCTGTTCCCTCTTTCTCTGCTAAACGAAATACTTTCAAACCTTTTGTTTTTACATTCTTTAAGTATCTCTTCTTCCAATGATGAAACTGCACATCTCCTCAATTCATTAAGGGCAGAAACGGGAACAAAAGCGTTATCCGATAATTCTACCAATACATTCTTCGCCTTAAACGGAGTTCCTCCAAGCTTTGAAAGGCGCGCCTTTACATCATCGACAGTTGCCGCTTTTTTTGAGGCTTCCTGAATTTCATCATCTCCTGTTACCGAAGCTGAATATTCACCTTGTTTTAAGGTTATAACAGGCTTTTCTCCTACAATAATTTTAGCAGAAATATCTATATCTGTCTGCTTTTCATCAGGGATTATAATATGGTCTTCCTGCTTTAAGTATGGGTTATCAGGCTTTTGGAAGGCAAACATCTGTTTTCCTTTATCACCTGTGTAATATCCGTCTGAAAGACCACCGCGGAAAAACACTCTGTTAAGCTTTTCCCACTCATCCTGATTAATATTTCTTTTCTCATCAATCAATCTTCTGTATGTTGAAACTACTGCTGAAATATATTCCTCGCCTTTCATTCTTCCCTCAATTTTAAGGGAAGCAACACCTATGTCCATAAGCTCTTTTATATGGTTTGCATATGACATATCCTTAAGGCTTAAATAATGCTTTGGATTTTTTCCGTCTGCAGAAAAGGTGAGTCTGCATGGCTGGGCACACTTTCCTCTGTTGCCTGATCTGCCACCAATAACGCTGCTCATAAGACATTGCCCCGAGTATGACATACACATAGCTCCGTGAACAAAGACCTCTATTTCCGCATCAACGGATTTTGTTATTTCTTCTATCTCTTTTCCTGAAAGCTCACGGGACAAAACAACTCTCGATACCCCTCTTTCAAAGAGGCTTCTCACTCCGCTTGCTGAGTGAACAGTCATCTGTGTGCTTCCGTGAAGCGCTATATCAGGTGAAATTTCCCTTATAAAACGAAGGACCCCTAAATCCTGAACAATAACACCGTCTACTCCTGCCTTTGTCAATGTTTTTACAAACTTTTCAAGCTCTGAAAACTCTCTGTCAAAGGTAAGGGTGTTAACCGTTATATACGCCTTTGCACCACGAAGATGACAATAATCTGTGGCATATAAAACTTCCTCATCACTTAAGTTCCCTGCATAGCTTCTGGCTCCAAAGCTTTTTCCTGCAAAGTAAACCGCATCAGCACCACTATTTACAGCGGTTTTGACACAATTAAGGGTTCCTCCCGGGGCAAGTAATTCCATACAAAATCATCCTTAAACTTTAATTAATAACGTCCCTGCATTCCTGTTCCCGATGAACCAACGCCACCGCTTCTGCGTCTTGCTTCGGAAAGCTCTGTTTCCTTTTTAGCAAGCTCTATCTGCAGCTTATGAATATCCTCACGAAGCTTTTCAACCTCAAGCTTCTTTGTTTCAAGCTCTGAACCTAAACCCTTTGACTCTTCCATATAGCCTTTGAGTTCAAGTCTTATGTTATCAAGTATGCTCTCGTTTTTAAGGCAGTCATCAGCTATGTTTATAGCTGCAAGCACAGCCTTCATAGCAGTGCTGAGCTGTGGCGCGCTCGCCGTGATCTCATTCATCTTCTTGTTAACAAGAAGAGCCACGCGCTGAACATATTCCTCCGGTTCACTTGTAACCAGGGTATACTCGATGTTATTGATTTTTACTTCTACTTTTCTGCTCTCCATAATAATGTCTCCTTTCGGAATCATTTTCTGCCTTTTAAGGCAATATATTTTAAAATGCCGCACACGGTTTTGGAGTCATTTATTTCTCCGTCCATAACCATTTGGTAAGCCTTATCAAGAGAAACCTTTATAACGTCTAAAAATTCATCTTCGTCAAACTCTGTATCTCCCTGGGTAAGACCCTCCGCATAGTATATATGAATTGTTTCATTTGTAAATCCCGGGGATGCATAAATGTGCCCGAGATACTCAAATATTTCAGCACTCATCCCTGTTTCTTCTCTTAATTCACGAAGCCCGCAATCTCTGTGATTTTCGCCTTTGTCAAGCTTTCCTGCAGGGATTTCATAAATTGCCTTTTCAAGTGGCTTTCGAAACTGCTTAACAAGATAGATTTCATTCTCGTCATTTACCGCCACAATGCAAACCCCACCGGGATGCTCAACAACCTCTCTGTTTGCAAGCTTTCCGTCAGGAAGCTCAACCTTATCAAGTCTTGTTTTAATAATCTTGCCTTCAAAAATCATTTCCGAAGAAACTGTTTTTTCCTCAAAAATCATATTCCGACTCCTCCCGGGATTATTTACTTTCTAAATATTCTGCAATTTCACAAGCAGCAGACTTACCCGCTCCCATAGCAAGAATAACTGTAGCTGCGCCAGTGACTGCATCTCCGCCTGCCCAGACCGCTTCTTTTGACGTCTTTCCGCCATCGCCCTTTACAATTATACAACCTTTTTTGTTTGTTTCTATATCAGGGGTTGTGTTTCTTATAAGAGGGTTTGGTGTTTGGCCTATTGCAACAATAACTACATCTGCATCTATTAAGAATTCACTTCCCTCTATTTCAACAGGGCGACGTCTTCCTGATGCATCTTCTTCTCCAAGCTCCATCTTAATACACTCAACCTTTTCTGCCCAGCCATCCTCTGTGCCAAGAATTCTTACAGGATTACAAAGAAGCTTAAAGTCTATGCCTTCTTCTTTTGCGTGATGAACTTCTTCACGTCTTGCAGGCATTTCCTCTTCCCCTCTTCTGTACACGATGCTGACGTTTTCTGCGCCCATTCTCTTTGCAGATCTTGCCGCATCCATAGCAACGTTACCGCCACCGAATACAACCACATTCTTTCCCACGTAAATAGGGGTATCATATTCAGGGAACTTATATGCCTTCATAAGATTTATTCTTGTTAAAAATTCATTTGCAGAATAAACACCGTTTAAGCTTTCGCCCTCTATATTCATAAAGCTTGGAAGACCTGCTCCTGTGCTTATAAACACAGCATCAAAACCTTCCTCATTTAAAAGCTCATCAACAGATAAAACCTTACCTATTACCATATCGGTATGTACGCAAACGCCCATTTCCTCAAGCTTTTTAATCTCTGCCTGAACGATATCTTTAGGAAGTCTGAATTCAGGGATGCCATACATTAAAACGCCACCGAGGGTATGAAACGCTTCGAATATTTCAACAGAATATCCCATACCTGCAAGGTCTCCTGCGCAGGTAAGCCCTGCAGGGCCACCACCTACAACAGCAACCTTTTTGCCATTCTGCTCTGGCTTTTTGATTTCTGCCTTAACATTATTCATATACCAGTCTGCCGCAAATCTTTCAAGTCTGCCGATAGCAACAGGCTCTCCCTTAAGACCGCGGACACAGGTCTTTTCGCATTGGCTTTCCTGAGGACACACTCTTCCGCAGACTGCAGGCAATGTGCTTGTTTCACGTATCTTAAGATATGCTTCTTCAAACTTTCTCTCTGCAATCAATGCGATAAATTCAGGAATTTTAACATTAACAGGACAACCGTTCATACAAGGCTTATGCTTACAGTTCAAGCATCTTTGCGCCTCTGAAACTGCCTCTTCTTCTGTATATCCTAAACATACTTCTTTAAAGTTTTTATTTCTCTCCTGAGGGTTTTGTTCCTTAACAGGGACTTTAGTTGCAGACATATTAGGCATTCTTCATTTCCTCCATTCTGCATTTATGGTTTTCGCGAGCTTTTAACTCTTCCTTTGAGAACATCTTTGATCTGCGGATAGCAGTATCAAAATCAACAAGATGCCCGTCAAAGTCAGGCCCGTCAACACAGGCAAACTTGGTCTCTCCCTCTACTGTAACACGGCAACCGCCACACATTCCTGTTCCGTCAATCATAACAGGGTTCATACTAACTATTGTTTTTATGTCATATTTCTTGGTAAGGTCACAAACAGCCTTCATCATAACAAGAGGCCCAATGGCAATAACCATATCATATTTCTCTCCACTCTCAATTAACTCCTGAAGCTTTGTGGTAACAAATCCCTTGTTTCCGTTTGACCCGTCATCTGTCATAGTATAAAGGTTATCCGACACATTTTTGCATTCATCTTCAATGATGATTATATCCTTGTTTCTGAAGCCATTTATCATATCAACCGAAACGCCCATTGAATGAAGCTTTTTAGCCTGTGGGTATGCAATCGCTGTGCCTAAGCCACCGCCTATAACAGCAACCTTTTTGACTCCGTCAAACTCGGAAGCCTTTCCTAAAGGACCAACAAAATCCAATATAAAGTCACCTGCGTTAAGCTCATCAAGTCTTTCAGTTGTCATACCAACAATCTGGAATATAATGGTGATGCTTCCCTTTTCTCTGTCATAGTCAGCAATGGTGAAGGGAACTCTTTCTCCCTTTTCATCTATTCGAAGGATTATAAACTGACCGGGTTCTGCTTTTTTTGCAATATAAGGAGCCTCAACTTCTATAAGAGAGACTGCATCGTTCAGTTTTTCTTTTCTTAATATTTTAAACAAAGCTATTCGCCTCCATACCATATGTATCTCTTCTGCTTGTAAAAAAATATACACTTTCCCATTATTCGTATTATTATATCACAATTTCATTATCTGCGCAAGATTTTATAACCATATTTTAATAAAATTGTTGCCTATATTTTATACTTCTTTCTCCCTTTTTCAGAATTGACAAAATCCAACACTTATTGTATATTAAATAGGCATTGCAATTTAGAAGTTCAAAGGGAGATTTTCCGCTATGGAAAACAACTATTCATTTAACAAACGCTACCTTGTTATAGGGGTAATAATCTTTATTATTTCTGTATATCTTGCCTTAAACATAGATATCAGCGACATAAATCCAAAATCTTTTTATATATACTCCGCCTGTTTTTCAGGGGTTTTATCTGTTATCGGTATTTTTCTTTATATCGTCTTTAGAAAAGACAAAATCCTCTCTTCCGGAATTTTAAGCAGTTTTGCCTTAATTCTTGTCTTCATCATTGGTTTTTCACGCACCTTTTATTTTTCAGAAAAATTAAATGCGGACAGAAACCTTCTTTTAAACAGTATATATCTTAAAGGGCAGTTCGTTTCCGCTACAGAGATAAGTTCAAGCGGAAAAAGCATTGCAGTATATGCAGATATCTACGAAACATCTTCACCCGATAATTCCAATAAATCACAAAAACCTATAAAAGCTCTTTTGTATTTCCCTGTGGAGGAAGGTTCTTCCTTTGAATATGGCGAAACCTTTGAATGTTCGGTAAACTTTCCTCTTTCAACCGAGCCTTCTTATGACGGTGATTTTGACTATAGCCGCTATCTTATGCAGAAAAAAGTTTGCGGAACAGTATATTGCTCATCTTATAAAACAATTGACGAATCTTTTTCCCGTAGCCTTACAGACCGCTTTGAAGATTTCGGCATAAAACTTCGTATGCTTATTTCTGCTTCCTGCAACTCATCAATGTATTCATCAGATGAAGCTGCCTTGCTCAAAGGCATTATGTTAGGGGATATAAGCGGAATGTCCGACACTCTGTACGACAGCTACACCGACTCAGGTCTTATTCATATCACATCAGTTTCAGGTATGCATACATCATACCTTTTTATTGTTATCTCATTTATTCTCGCATTTTTAAAAATACCAAGAAAGCTTTATCCATTTATCTCAATACCAATACTTGTTTTATTCAGCGCAATTGCCCTCTTTACACCATCTGTATCAAGGTCTGTCATTATGCTTTCTGTTCTTCTTTTAGCACCGATATTTTTCAGGAAAAATGACACCATAACAGCCCTTTTTATTTCAGCCGCAATAATCATATTTAATAATCCATACAGTTTAGAAAGTTATAGCTTTCTTTTATCTTATGGGGCAACCCTTGGAATACTTTTATTTACCGTCCCTCTGTCTGCCGGTATTTCTTCCTTTTTATCAAAGATAAAACGCAAAAAATACTATCTTAAATTAAAACTTCCCTTGAAGTATTCAGCAAACTCTATCGCCCTCTCCGTAAGCGGAATTATTGGCACAGCATACTTTTCCGCCCGCTTCTTCGGAAGAATATCTCTGTCAGGTATTCTTGCAAATCTCCTTATAACACCTCTTGTTGCCATATCCTTTATAGGCGGATATATTAACTGCCTGATATACTATATTTCCGTATCACTTTCAGAGTCAGTTGCTCTCTTTGTATTAAAGCCTGTTCTCTTCCTCACAAATATAATATCCACATTCTTTGGAAACGGCATATTATCTCTTGATGTTCCACGCTCTGACAAGGGTTTCTTTATCGTATATATTGTAATCGTTTACATGTTTTATATATTACTAACAAACAAAAAGACTGCTGATAAACAGCAGTCCGAATAATCCGTTATTTAAGGGCATCTCCTCGCTCGTATGCAATTTCATACCCTGCCTCCCTTACCTTTTTATCAAGGATTTCCAACTGCTCGGCACTTTCTGCGCCTGTGCAAAGCTTGTTGTCATACAGGTTATAAAGAACCTTTGTATCCTCAGGGGAAAGGTTTGGCATTATTACATTTGCCCCGGCTTTTAACCCTCTTTCTCTTCCGTCAGGCGCTATTGTTCCCAAGGCGGTTGTTGCAGGGAGCAATGCTTTAGGGAAGGTAAGCCTTAATACAGACAAAAGCTTTAAGGTTTGATTTATATTCCCTGATTCAAACTTTGAAAATGGCGTGTCCTTATGAGTAATAAAGGGGCCGATTCCTATCATTTCAGGCTGTAACTCCTGCAAAAACCTGATGTCTGAAAGTATGCTTTCAGGAGTTTGATAAGGGGAGCCAACCATAAATCCGCTTCCTGTCTGGAATCCAATTTTCTTTAAATTAAAAAGACATTCTTTTCGGTACGAGAGCTTCATTCTTTCAGGATGAAGCTTTTTATAATGTTTCTCCGATGCAGTTTCGTGCCTTAAAAGATATCTGTCTGCCCCTGCATCAAACATTTTTTTATAACTGTCATAGCTTCTTTCACCTAAAGACAGAGTTACTGCACAGTCAGGATATTTTCCTTTAATCTCTGATATAATGCCACACATCACATCGTCAGAATAGTAGTTATCCTCTCCGCCCTGCATAACAAAGGTGCGAAAACCAAGGTTATATCCTATTTCGCATCTTCTCATTATATCCTCTTTTGAAAGACGATATCTCTCCGCCGATTTGTTTGAGCATCTTATTCCGCAATAAAAGCAATCATTTTTACAGTAATTTGAGATTTCTATAAGGCCTCTTAAATAAACCTTTTTGCCGTAGAATTTCTGCCTTACCTTGTCTGCGGCTTTATGGAGATAATCTAAATCAAAATCCTCTTTTATAAGCTTTAAATATTCTTCATCGGTCAAATCCTGATTTTTTAAAAGTCTGTCTATTATCTCTGTCATATATCAGCACTCCGTTTATTATATTAAAGGCTGTCGCATTCAACGAATACAACAGCCCTTTATATTATTCTGTCAAATTTTATCTGTTCTTACGCAAGAAAACAGGTACGTCTATACCGTCATCATCTTTTCCCTTAACAAAAGGGCTTGGTGCAGCTTCAGGAGCAGCAGCTGGAGTAGCAGTAGCAGGCGCAGCAGCTGACTTACCGTTTCCGAATCTGCTTAAAAAACTGTCAAATGAGTTATCATTACTCTGAGGTGCGTTTCCCTTAAAGCCTGTAGCAATAACAGTAATCTGAATTTCGTCACCGAGGCTTTCGTCAACGATTGCACCGATGATGATGTTTGCATCATCATCCGCAGCCTCTTCAACTAATTCAGCAGCAGTCTTAACCTCTAAGATACCGAGGTCAGCACCACCTGTAACGTTAAGAATAACACCCTTTGCACCTTCAATTGTTGTTTCTAAAAGCGGGCTATGTATAGCCTTTCTTGCAGCTTCTTCAGCACGAGCTTCTCCGGTAGCACGACCGATACCCATGTGAGCAAAGCCTGTATCTTTCATAATTGTCTTAATATCAGCAAAGTCAAGACTGATAAGACCAGGACGGGAAATAAGGTCTGAAATACCCTGAACACCCTGTCTTAAAATGTCATCTGCCATACGGAAAGATTCTGTAAGAGGTGTTCTGTTTTCAGCAACCTCTAAAAGCTTGTCGTTAGGAATAACAACCAATGTATCAACAGCACCCATAAGGTTTGTGATACCTTCATTACTGTTAGACTGACGAACCTTACCTTCAAACCAGAATGGCTTTGTAACGATACCAACAGTTAAAACTCCCATTTCCTTTGCAATTTCAGCAACGATAGGAGCAGCACCTGTGCCTGTACCACCACCCATGCCGGCAGTAACGAATACCATATCTGCGCCCTTGATAGCCTGCGCAATTTCTTCGCGGCTTTCTTCAGCAGCCTTTTTGCCGATTTCAGGAACAGCACCTGCACCCAAACCCTTGGTAATCTTCTCACCTATTTGGATTTTCTGGGAAGCAGCTGAAAGAGCTAAATCCTGCTTATCTGTATTTACAGCAATAAACTCAACGCATTTTACCTCTGCTTCAATCATTCTGTTGACAGCGTTATTACCGCCGCCACCTACACCAATAACTTTAATTTGTGCAGGGTTAGTGTTTTCTGTGTCAAACTGGAACACTATAAATTCCTCCTAACTGTACATTACTAAAACAGACAACTGTCTGTTATTTTCATCCTTGAAATATTATAATTACCCTTTTAATTATAACTATATATTTTATATTATACCACGAAATTTTATTTTGTAAAGATATTTTTCATATTTTTTAAAAAAATGTTACAAAGCTTTTACACAAAAATTCTCTTTACTCTTCCTGAACTCCATCCATCTTCATAGAAGGCTCTTCCTGAACTTCCTCTTCGGCAAGCTCCTCTGTCTTTTCTTCCTTGGCACTTTCTTCTTCGGCACCTTCTTCTGCGCCTTCTTCTTCTTCGGTGTCGCCTTCCTCTCCGATTTTATCCGTAACCTTAACTTCTTCCTTATCTTCAAAGGTTCTTGCATATATATCGTCACGGGTATAGTCTAAAATCAGGGTTTCGTAAGCAGATATCTTTGTATTTATAACCTCTGCTAAAAACTTTGCTCTGTATTCGATGTTTTCTATGGTTCCAAGCCTTACATCAAGACGATTTTCTATAACGAGGTTTACATTTTGCATATCTGTTACGTTAATATATGTTGTTCTGTTTAAAAGCTCTGCATCGTTTAAGGCATTGCAGATTTTTATAGCTTCATTAAACTTATTTTCGTCATTGCATTTTACTTTCTTGTTTTCATCTGTGCTTTTTGCCTCCACCCCCTCGATTAAAGGAATACTTAAAAACTCTTCCGCAGGTTGTTCTTCAGTTTCTTCAGGAGCACTTTCAGGCTCTGCTTCAGCGGATTCTTTCTCTGTAAGCTTATCAAAATTGGGAGTAAGCTTTTTAATTAACTCTGCTGTCTGTTCGCTTTCAACCTTTTTTATTATAACCGTTTCTTTGTCTATTGCCACACATTCCGCTCCTGCTTTGACATATGCAAACGGGATTCTCTCCGAAACAGCAATGCATATCTTGTTAGGGAAAACTCTTCTTATGTTGGCTTCCTTTATCATAGGAAGCTTTTCAACGTTTCTTTCCGCCTTTCCAAGACCTATCAGGAATATATTTTTCCCGCCCATTATCTGCGCGTTTGCAAAAATTTCTTCACTTCCTACAAGAGAATTCCCCTCGCAATATACTTCAGAAACCTTAAATCCCGGTGCCATAAGAACTCCCGCTGTAACAACAATTAAAACCAGCACCGCCACCAATATTCCAAAACGCACAGGAAAAGGCATCTTGCTTGTTTTATTTCGTTTGGATTTTCTTCTTCCTTTTTCCACGGGTTATTCCTCCTAAATTTATATTCTCTGTATATCTGCACCTATCTCCCATAAGTTCTTTTCGATATTTTCATAGCCTCTGTCTATATATTCAGTTCCGTCTAAAAAAGTCTGTCCTTCTGCAAAAAGACCTGCGCTTATAAGAGCCGCGCCCCCACGCAAATCCGATGCACAAACATCTCTTCCGTATAATTTCTTTACGCCTTTTATCACAAGAGCTCCTCCGTCGGCTTTTATATCTGCTCCCATCTTCAAAAGCTCTTTTGCATATTTAAATCTGTTTTCAAAAATAGTTTCACAAATTTCCGAATATCCCTCTGCTGTTGTCATCACTGCCCCTATAAGAGGCTGAACATCTGTGGGAAACCCGGGATATGGCAGAGTTTTAAGAGACTTAATATTTGAAAGTCTGTTATAAGACCTTATTCTTAAACTGCTTTCATTCTCTTCTATATTACATCCCGCTCGCCTCAAAACCTCTGATACAGCTTTAAAGTGAGGGCATATTACATTTTTTAAACACACATCTCCCCCACACATGGCTGTCATACAGCAATAGGTTGCCGCCACAATTCTGTCAGGGATGACTGTGTATTCACATCCGTGCAGATTTTTTCTCGGATAAATCATTATTGTATCCGTTCCTGCGCCTCTTACATCTGCTCCCATTTTATTGAGAAAGTTCTGCAAGTCTACTATTTCAGGCTCTCTTGCAGGGTTTACAATCCGTACTTCCGCTTCCCTTCCTGCACACATAAGCATAATGTTTTCAGTAGCGCCAACGCTTGGATACAGAAGAACTATTTCTCCTGATCTGACCTTTTCAAGTCTGCAGAAAATACAATCCCCTGCCTCTTCTATGTCTGCCCCAAGCTTTTTCATAGAATCTATGTGTATATCAATAGGTCTTTCCCCTAATCTGCAACCTCCAGGTCGGCATATAATTGCCTCTCCCTTTTTAGCAAGGAGCGCTCCTAAAAACATAACCGAAGATCGCATCTTTTTCATCAGTCGGTCAGGAATTTTTGTTTCGTCTGTATTTTTAGTACAGATTTCTATTCTGCCATCTTTATATTCTGCTCTGCAACCTAATCCTATAAATATTTCAATAGACGAAAAAACATCCGAAATATGCGGACAATTATGTATAACACATTCCTCGTCCGTTAATAGAGTTGCTGACAAAATCGGAAGAACAGCATTTTTGCTTCCCTGAACAAAAAGTTCACCATTTAGCTGTCTTCCACCGCTTATTATAAGCTTGCTCACTTTAATTCCTCCACTTCAATCATATAGGTAAAGCTTTTCACATTACCGATATATGATTCCCGTGCCGGTTGTGTGCATTAAAGGAGCCTCATTATTTCGTTATAGATAATATCAGCCGAGTCAGGAACGCCCATTCCAAGTGAGCCTTCTTCCATTTTTTTAAGAAGTTCAGGGGTTTCTACTGTTTCCTTAACAAGCTTATCTATTGTTTCAACAGACAAATCTTTTTCAAGCAGAACCTTTGCTCCTCCGCCATTTTCTATGGCGCGGGCATTATGTTCCTGATGATTATCTGTAACATAAGGTGACGGAACAAGGATAGCAGGCTTTCCTATAGCAGTGAGCTCTGCCAACGTGCTTGCACCTGCCCTTGAAATAACAAGGTCTGCCGCATTCATAGCTATATCCATATCATAGATATATTCAGAAACTTTTATATCCCCATATTTTTCAGGAGTGTATCCGTTTTCATTAAGCCTTTCCATTACCCCTGCATACTGGTTACTCTTGCCTGTTCCCATAAGAATCTGATACTTTCCTTCATCCTTAACCTTGCAGATCCAGTCTGCAAAAGCCTTGTTAAAATCTCTTGCGCCAAGGCTTCCTCCAAAAATAAGGATAAAAGGCTTATCATTAAGCTTAAGCTTTTCCCTTGCGTCTTTTTTCTTAACAGTGAGTATTGACGGTCTTATAGGCGTTCCTGTAAACACAACGTTTTTGCAGGAAGCCAAATGTTTTTTTGCCGCCTCTATTCCTATGGCTACCTTATCTATATATTTAGCTAAAATCTTTGTTGTAATCCCCGGGAACGCATTTGATTCGTGAACAAACGTTGGTATTCCCATCTTTGCCGCCGCATATAAAACAGGACCACATACGTATCCCCCTGTACCTATAACAATATCAGGCTTGAATTTTCTGATTATCTTCATTGATGAAATAACAGCTCCGGGGAGTTCAGCCATTGTTTTTATCTTTGCAAGTGTACTGCTTCTGTCAAAGCCATGAATTTTTATTAAATCAAGATTATATCCGCTATGAGGGATAAGGCTTACTTCAAGACCGCCTGCTGTTCCCACAAAGCTTATCTCTGTATTTTCATTTTTTTTGCTTATGTCCTTAGCAATAGCAAGAGCAGGGTTTATATGCCCTGCTGTTCCTCCGCCTGCAAATAAAATTTTCAAAATAATTCCCCCTATATAGGTAACTTGGTTTGTTTTGAAACATTAAGCACAACGCCCATTTCAGCCATTGTTATACACAGGGCTGTTCCACCATAACTAAAGAATGGCAATGGCATTCCCGTAACAGGAACCGATGATGTTACAACGGCTATATTAATAAGCGCCTGAAGAGTAACAATACCTACGACACCGATTACCAAAAGTGTTCCGAATAAGTCAGGTGCCTTCATAGCTATCTGAATTCCGCGAACAAGTAATGCTATAAACAAAAGAATTAAAATAATCGCTCCGATTAAGCCAAGTTCCTCACATACAACCGAGAAAATAAAGTCATTCTGTGGTTCAGGTAAGGCCTGAAACTTTTGCTTACTCTGTCCAAGACCTACGCCGAATATTCCCCCTGAACCTATAGCATAAAGGGACTGAACTATCTGCCATCCGCTACCCTGCGCATCTGCAAACGGGTCTAAAAATGACACAACTCTTTGCAAACGGTAAGGTTCTATCGCTATAAGAACCACAATACCCACTACAGCAGGAATCATTATGTATCCAAAGTGCTTAAGAGGAACTCCCCCTACAAAAAGTATAAGCATAGATGTTATACTTATAAGCATTACACAAGAAAAGTGTGGTTCAAGCATAAGGAGGAACACATATATCCCAAGCAATATAAGGTATGGCATAAATCCGTTTTTAAATGACTTTATATCCTTTTGCCCCGAAGCAGTACTTACGTTATACGAAAACAAAACTATCATCGCAATCTTTGCAACTTCTGATGGCTGAAATCCGAAAAGCCATCTTGTGGCACCATTAACCGTTGTACCAAGAGGTGTGATAACTAAAAGAAGCAGAACTAATCCACCTGCGTACATTGCTCCGGCAAGCTTTTTGCCTAATCTGTGGTAGTCGAAGTTGGCAATACCAAACATAGCAGCTGTACCTAATATAACCCAGAATGCCTGCCTTTTTACAAAGTAAAAAACGTCGTCATACATAGCATAAGCTCTTGCGCTTCCGGCACTTAACAACATCATCAACCCGTAAATAGCCAAAAGCCCTACTATCAGAAGAAAGACATAGTCCATCTTTCCGCCAACAGATAAGAAGCTTGACACAAACTGACGTATCCCGTTGCTTTTTTTACTCTTTTTATATTCACCGCTTTTCATTTTTCTTCCTCCGATACATTTTGTATTTCAGAGAATTACCCAAAGAAGAACATTATAGCACAAACTATCAGGGTTACTCCTGTAAATACAGCTACGATTTTTGTTTCCTTCCATCCACACATTTCAAAATGATGATGGATAGGGCTCATTTTAAATATTCTTTTTCCTGTTGTCTTAAAGGATATTACCTGCAAGATAACAGACAAGGATTCACAAACATATACTATACCAACTATAATTAAGGCGAGAGGCTGTTCTAAAACAATAGCCATTCCGCTTATTGCTCCGCCTAAAAACAGCGAGCCTGTATCACCCATAAACACCTTTGCAGGATACTTGTTATAAAATAAGAATCCCAAAAGTCCGCCAACCACCATTGCCGCAAAGAGAGCAACTGTTGAATTCGGAAAGCTTCCAAACTCTGCAAAGAGCATGTAGAAAAGCGCAACCACAATTGTTATGGATGTTGCAAGTCCGTCAAGACCATCTGTTAAATTAACACTGTTTACTGTAGCTAAAATAACAAGAACAGAAAGAGGTATAAAGAAAACCCCGATATCAAAAGCAAGGCTTGTAAAAGGAATTCTTATCTCTGTGCTGATACCCTCTCCATAAACTGCCCAACATACAAATCCTATAGCCGCAATAAGCTGAAGAAGAAACTTCTGTTTTGCAGTAAGGCCTAAATTTCTTTTTAATATTACCTTTATATAATCATCTATAAAGCCGATTAATCCATACACCAAAGCTACTGTGAGCAAAAGGAACATTGTGGAATTGCATGGCATATCTATACCTGCAAATATTCCTGCCAGGTAGCAAATCGCTGCCATAATTATGATAGCAAATATAAATATAAATCCGCCCATTGTTGGTGTTCCTGACTTGCTTGCATGCCAAGCAGGACCCTCTTCTCTTATTTCCTGACCGAACTTAAGACGTCTTAAAACAGGAATCAACAAAACTCCTAATATCAAAGATATAATAAGAGCACCAACTCCGCCTAATAATATGTACATAATCATCACAGCCCTTTCAACTATTTCATATTTTCTTCCATAAATTCCGCTACTTTTTCAAGCTTCATTCCTCTCGAAGCCTTAAGAAGTATTACATCATTCTTCTTAAGTATGCGCGGAAGACTTTCATATGCTTCTTCCTTTGTTTTAAAGGAAAATACTTTTTTCTTATCCATTCCTGAAGAAATTGCTCCGTCTGCAATAAACTTTGCTCTTTCTCCGATGGTTATAAGTCCGTCAAAGTTATAGTCTGCAACAACCTTGCCTATTGACA
Organism: Clostridia bacterium; assembly: GCA_045649725.1. Taxonomy (GTDB): domain Bacteria; phylum Bacillota; class Clostridia; order Monoglobales; family Monoglobaceae; genus UMGS1820. The sequence continues at coordinate 34,035 of JAZRQL010000025.1, forward strand.
GGTGAGCTTTTTCGGAAATAGTTCCAAGCTCTAACATATCTCCAAGACAAGCTATCTTTCTCTCTCCTGAATTATTAAGACTCAAGACTTCAAGCCCTGCCTTCATTGATGTTGGATTCGCATTATAACAGTCCTTTATAACGGTATAGTCTCCGATTTTAGCTACCGCCTGACGCATTCCAACAGGAGCAAACTCTCTCATACCGGCGATAATATCGTTTATAGGAACGTTATATTTCATTCCCACCAAAATAGAGCTTAATCCGTTGTAAACGTGATATTTACCCGGAACGCTAATCTTAGCCTTATACTCCTCTTCCTCTGCCATAAAAGCAAATTCTGTTTCGTTAGGATATGTGTTTATACTTGTTGCCATAACATCGCAGCTCTTATTTTCAACCCCATAATATAAGGTCTCAAAATCAAGAGTTCCTCTTATATTCCAAAGCATATCATCATCACCATTTAAGATAACTGTGCCATCCTGAACCAAACCTTCCAGAGACTCAAGCTTTGCCTTAAGAATACCCTCTCTGCTTCCTAAATTCTCGATATGAGATTCTCCTATATTTGTGATAACAACAGTATCAGGCATAACAGCCGCAGTAATTCTTGAGAGCTCACCAAAGTTGCTCATACCCATTTCAACAACAGCAATCTGATGTTCATAATTTAATCTGAACAAGGTATGAGGCACACCTATTTCGTTATTGAAGTTACCCTCTGTCATAAGGGTATTATACTTCTGGGCAAGAACATTTCCTATCATTGTTCTGGTAGATGTTTTACCTACACTTCCCGTAACAGCAACAATAGGAATTCTCATCTCTCTTCTGTATGCCCCTGCTAAATCAAGAAGGGCCTGAGCTGTGCTTTTAACCTTTATCACAGGCAAGCCTGCTTTAACCTTTGCATCACTGTTTACCACGCAACAAACCGCACCCGACTCAATTGCCTTCTGGGCAAATATATGTCCGTCAGAGTTTTCGCCCTTTAAAGCAAAGAACAAAGCCCCCTCTGTGATTGTTCTTGTATCTGTAGAAACAGAACAAACTTTTACGTTGGGGTCTTCACAACAAAGTTCCCCTGTAACTGCTTTTGCAACATCCCTTAAATTAAATATAGCTTCCATAAAACTTACTCCTCTGATTATTCACCCTGAATATCCAAAAGTGTTCTGACTATTTCTCTTTCATCAAAATCAATAGTTCTGTCTCCAAGTATCTGATATGTTTCGTGGCCCTTTCCTGCAAGCAATACTATATCATTCTCTTTTGCATGGTCAAGGGCATATTCTATTGCCTCAAATCTATTGACTACAACAGTATAATCCTTTCCCGTTACACCCTCTAAAATCTGGTCTATGATTTTCTGTGGGTCTTCGCTTCTTGGATTGTCGCTTGTTACAACGCAGAAATCAGACATAGCCGATGCTATTCTTCCCATCTTCGCTCTCTTTGTTGTATCTCTGTCACCGCCGCAACCAAAGACAGTTATAATTCTGCCTTTGCAAAATCCTCTTATTGTGCTTATAACGTTATATAAGCCATCAGGTGTATGGGCATAGTCGATTATGACGCTGAAATCTTTTCCTGTTTCAACAACCTCGATTCTACCCTTTACCCCTCTTGCAAGTTTAAGACCTGCTACTGCATCTTCCATAGAAATTCCTGCCGCAACAAGAGTTGAAAGTGCAGTTAACGCATTATATACTGAAAACTGCCCCGGAATAGAAAGAGCTACGTTGTAATTTTTATTTTCATAGGCTACGTTAAAGCTTACTCCCTTTTCAGAAAGTTCAACGTCTGATGCCTTCATATCGCATTCCTTTTCGATTCCGTATGTCAGCATACTGTCACACTTTGAAACTCCAAGGAGATATTCTGCTCCCTCATCATCGGCATTAACAACCCCTGCTTTTGAAATGGTATAAAGAATACCCTTTGCCGCAAGATAGTTTTCCATTGTTTCGTGGAAATCCAGATGGTCTTGAGTTATATTTGTAAAAGCACCTACATCAAATGTGCAGGCTGTAACTCTGTCAAGATAAAGTGAATGTGATGAAACCTCCATAACAACATACTCTGCACCCTTTTCTGCCATAAGTGAGAAAAACTGCATAAGTTCCAAAGAGTCAGGTGTAGTATGAAGAGATGGAATAACCTCTGTTCCTATCATATTCTGATTTGTTCCTATAAGTCCAACGCACTTGCCCATAGACTCAAGAACAGACTTTATAAGATATGTGGTTGTTGTTTTTCCGTTTGTTCCTGTAATGCCGATAAGCTTAAACTTTCTTTCAGGATGCCCATAAAAAACAGCGGAAATTTCTCCAAGGACAGGTCTTGTGTTTTTGCATATAACACAGGTAACACCAAGCTCACTTAAATCCTCTTCTGCAATAATTGCTGCAGCGCCTCTGTCTACTGCGTCCTGAGCATATTTATGGCCATCAGTCTTATATCCTCTTATGCAGACAAAAACATTACCAGGCTTAATCTCACCTGAATTATAAGCTATACCTGTGATATTAAGCTGATCACTTCCTATTAACTTTTCATACTTTGTTTCAGACAATAACTCAATAAGCTTCATAGTTATATCCTTTCTTTATCTAAAAGACTATTAGTCCGGACCGATTTCAGAATAAGCAAAATCAAGAGTAATAACAGTACCCGGTTCAACAGATGTTCCTGCCGCCGGACTTTGCCCGGAACAGGTCACCCAACCCGCTCCCGATACACCTTTTATTCTTGCATTAAGCCCTGCGCTTATTATTTCTGCTGATGCATCTGCCGCTCCCATACCTTTTACATCAGGCACAGTAATGTTTCGCGATGCAACCGTTCCCTCATAGTATGCTACAACAGTTGAGCCTGCTGTGAGCCTTGTATGAGCTTTAGGTATCTGGTCAGTAATTATTTTGCCGCTTCCTTTAGTTCTCATACTAAAGCCTGCTTCACCTAAAATTCTATATGCCTCATCCGCTGTCTTTCCTGAAATGTCAGGAACTTCTATCTCAACATATTTCTTTTCTTCTTCGCTGTACTTTGGCTCTACATCGAGATAACGAAGAGTTTCTTCTAAAATATTCTTAACAACAGGTGCCGCAATGGTACCACCGTAATACGGCATACCGATTTCAGGCTGATCAAGGATAACAAGGCAGGCAACCTTTGGGTCATCTGCAGGAGCAAAGCCTATAAAAGATGCTATGTACTTTTGATTTCCTCTTGGGATTTTTTCTGATGTTCCTGTTTTACCTGCAATTCTGTATCCAGCAAGATATGCGTTTTTACCACCGCCCTGGGATACAACAGATTCAAGGACAGAACACATAGTCTTACTTGTTTCCTCTGAAATAACCTGTCTTACTATCTCCGGCTGTACTTTTTCTATAACAATGTTATTTGAATTTACTATTTCTTTTACAAGGTGCGGCTTGTATAATGTTCCACCATTAGCAACCGCACTTACAGCTGTAATCATCTGAAGAGGAGTAACGGTTATAGACTGACCGAACGAAGATGTTGCAAGGTCTATCTCTTTAAAATCAGATTCCATAAAACCTACGCCGGCAGTTTCACCGGGAAGCTCAATCCCTGTTTCTTCAAAGAAACCAAATGCGCGCATACTCTTTAAGAATTGCTGTCCGCCGATTTTCTGACCTATGTTAATAAAGGCAGGGTTACAGGAATTCTGTACCGCTTGTGCAAAGGTCTGATGACCGTGTCCTGATCTGTTTGCGCAGTGTATTAAGTCAGGACCCACCCTTAAAGAACCGCCGCAGGTAAAGGTATCACTTAAGGTGCAAGCCCCTGTTTCGATAGAACTTGCCGCAACTAAAGCTTTAAATGTTGAACCCGGTTCATATGAGTCAACAACCGCCTTGTTTCTTCTTACGGTTTGGATAACTTCATTAAATCTTGTTATATAATCAAGACCTTCTAACCCTTTAAGCTCTTCTGTAACGCCGGGATTTTTCTCTTCTATTGCAGATGTTATTTCAAATGGCTGATTTAAATCATAGTCAGGCTTTGTGGCCATCGCCAGAACCTCGCCCGTATTAACATCCATAACTATTGCCGCCGCACCCTCTTCAAGTCTGTTTCCGATACGAGCCTGCTCTAAATATTTTTCTGTATAGCTTTGGATAACCTCGTCAATAGTAAGAACAACACTACTACCGTCTTCTGCCTCAATATAGCTTTCGTATCCTGAATTTGATTCCATTCCCGCTGAATACCTTGTGGTTACAACTCTTCCCGGAATGCCGCTTAAACTGTTGTCATATACGCTTTCTATTCCCTCAAGGCCCTGATTGTCATCTCCCACAAAGCCGATGACATGGGACGCTAAATTGTTATAAGGGTAATATCTTTTTACATCTTCAACAAAGCTTATGCCAGATACACCCTTATCCTCTATATATTCTCTTAATTTATCAGCTTCTTCTTTATCAACTTTTTTCTTGATATATTCAAATCCGCTTTCTCTGTTTATCTTCTTTTCGATTTCTTCTTCATTTAAAGAAAGAATTTCCGCCATATCCTCAGAGATAGTCTTTATGGAAAGGTTCTTGCCCTTCGCAGACTCTCTTACCGCTTTAGGAGAAATACTTATGGTTTCAACCGATACGTTGCTTGCCATAACCTTATAGTTTCTGTCGTAAATCTTTCCTCTTTTCGCTCTTACGGTTGTATCACTTGTCTGCTGTTCAAGAGCAGCTCTTGACAGCCATTCTCCATTTATGATTTGTATCCACGCTGTTCTGAATACAAGCAAAATAAATATAAAGATAGCACCAATACACAGTATCTTTGCTCTGCGTCTGTTTATGAGCTTGTTTTCCATCATATTTTCATCGGAATTGCTCATTTTTTTAATTCTGCTCATATTTTAACACCTCTTTTATAAATCCAAATATGCCGCCCACACTGACAGGTCGGACGGCACCCATAAATAGTATATTCAAATTAATCTTACTTTAAAACCCGGAATGCATTTACAAGTGCGCCCGGAACACCCTGCATTGTGTTTGCAGTTTCCGTGGATATAGTTCCGCTGTTACCACTGTCACCCATATCCATATCTATGTAGAAAATCTGATATGCCTGTGGCTTCATCATACCAAGCTCTTCTCCGGCATATTTCTCTATCTCACCTATCTCAAGCTGTTTATCTATCTTTGCCTGTTTGGTCTGATTTTCCGCAACAATCGTATCTATTTCCTTTTCAAGAGCGCGAATTTCCTGATTTGCCTGAAGGATTATTGCATACCTGAATAAAACAGCAAAGCACAGCGCAATAAAAATCCCTGCGCACATAAGAAACCTCATAAATCTTTTTTGATTTATTTTAATGGTTTTGCGTGTCTTCTTAACAGGCTCTTCTTTTTTTGGTATATCAAGAGGAATAGAATGGCGTTTTGGATATTCCGCAGGAATATCGTATGCTGTGCCTGTTCCTGAATATAATCTGCTATACTCACTGCGTGTACCATATAAACTGCTGTTATTTCTGTATTTTGTAGGTGTTGGCACAGTCATTCATCCTTTCCTTTATATTTTAAAGCTTTTCTACTATTCGAAGTTTAGCGCTATGAGCTCTGAAGTTCGTTTTAAGTTCTTCCTCGCCTGCTATCACAGGTTTTCTGTTCACAAGTTTTACAACAGGCTTCCCTCCACACACACAAACAGGGAAGTCCTTCGGACATGTGCATCCTTTAGTAAGGTCTGAAAAAGCATTCTTAACAATTCTATCCTCAAGGGAATGGAATGTTATTATTGCAAGTCGCCCTCCCTTTTTCAAAGAGTCTACAAAATCCTTAACCGCATTTTCAAGACCATCAAGCTCTCCGTTTACCTCAATTCGAAGCGCCTGAAACGTTCTTTTAGCGGGATGCTTGTCCCCAAATCTTTCGCTTACAGGAAAAGCAAATTTGATTATCTCCGACAACTCAAAAGTTGTTTCTATAGGCTTGTCCTCTCGCTTTTCACAAATAGCCTTTGCTATTCGTCTTGCATATCTTTCTTCGCCATATTTAAATATTATATCAGCGAGTCTTTTTTCGTCATATGTATTAACAAGGGTGTATGCATCAAAGGGAGCGGACTTATCCATTCTCATATCAAGACGCGCATCCGAGTTATAGCTGAATCCTCTTTCCGCTGTGTCCAGCTGATAGGAGGAAACTCCTAAATCCAGAATTGCTCCATCAAGAGCATCTACACCAAGGTTACTTAACACTTCTTTAATATTAAAGAAATTATTATGACAAAGACTTATGTTGCATTTATATTCAGAAAGCCTTTCCCCTGCCGCACACAGAGCATCTGTATCGCGGTCAATTCCTATAAGCTTTCCTTTTTCGGAAAGCTTTGAGCAAATAAGAGAAGAATGCCCGCCGCCGCCTAATGTTCCGTCAGCATATACTCCGTTAGGATTTATACTAAGTCCCTCTATACTTTCATCTAAAAGGACAGATATATGCTTAAATTCCATAAAGCAGTCCTCCTATATGCCGATATTCTTCATTATTGCAGAAATTTTATCCATATCAAAGGCCTCATTCGAGTATTCCTTCCACTTATCAAGGCTCCAGATTTCAACCTTTGTATGCTCACCTACAACAACAATATCCTTTGTAAGTCCGGCAGCAGCCCTGATTTCTCCGGGAATAACAGCTCTGCCCTGAGTATCCAAAGTACATTCAGACGCATTATCCTGAATAAATCTCATAATCATAGCTCTGTCATCAGTATCTATATGCTGTACCTTTTCCATAAACGCATACCATTGCTCCTTTGGATATACATTGGCACAGTTTTCACCAAACACAGGACCGAAAGCGACAACAAAGCTCTCGCCTAAATCAGCCCTGAATTTAGCAGGGATATTTACTCTGCCTTTTGCATCTATGGTCTGTTCATACTTACCGACAAGCATTCTGCCGCCTCCTTTCCCTTTTATCAATGACAATACGAGCAAAAAGGATTTCTCTTCATAATTACCAAAACAGGGGCATTTTTGCCCCACTTCGATACATTTCGCACCATTTCGCTCCACTTTTTATTTATTTTAATACATTTCTGGGAAAAACGCAAGTGTTTTTTTGAATTTTTTTTAATTTTTTTTTACAAATTTCTTTCAAATGTGATAATTTACCAAAAAATTTATTATTTTTTGGTAATTTATATAATTTTGCACACAAAAAAACCACAAGCGAAAGCGCTTGTGGTTTTTGGATTTTAAATTTTAAATTAATAGATAATTCTTCTGCCGCCGGCAAATCTTTCGTAGTAGTAGCCGCTGTCGATTTCTGCATATCTTACAACATCACCGGTGCGAGGCGCGTGAATCATAATTCCGTTACCAACATACATACCGATATGTCCGATATAGCCGCCACCAGGACTGCTATAGAAACCAACAAGATCACCAGGCTGAAGATTTTCCCTTGAAACAGGAACACCATTCTTCATCTGGTCTTCAGCAACACGGTTAATTGTGTAACCTAACTGCTTATAAACATACTGCATAAGACCTGAACAGTCAAACCCTGAAGGAGAAGTTCCACCCCATACATAAGGAACGCCTAAAAACTGTGCCGCAACATTAACAGCAGCCTGACCTGCTCCTGAATATATAGGCATTTCGCCTTCGAATATATTGATATAATCAGATGACACATAGCCCATAAGGCCGTCATTATTATATGCAACACATACCCATTCAGGTTCAACCCAGTTAATCTTTACATATGCATATTTAGAAAGCTCTGCAACAACAGGTGCTTCAGGATCCGCATATGCTCTGACGTTAAGTACATCAGTATCAACTACACCATAAAACTGACCAAAATCAATAGGCTCTTCATCTGCATATGCAGGAAATTCAACCACTGCAAATGCAATTATAATAGTACAAATAAGAGCAAATACTCTTCCTATCTTACTTTTAATACAAATCAAAATAATAACCTCCAAATTTTTAAAATGCGTTTCTTTTTTCTTCATCTCTCCTTTTCATTTATTAAGGCACACATTAACTCCGTATTGTACCCTATACCCGTACATTATACAACGGATTTGCAAAAAAGTCAACCTTTTTGGTATTTTCAGGGCATTTTTACCTAATTTTCTAAAGACCTGATTCCGTCAAACCCCAGTTATCCCAAGGGTTTGTGGAATTATTAACAAAATGTTAACTTTTGTGTTTTTTATCCCATTTTTACATAAAAACAGATGGTTTTATGTCTTTTAAACAATTATATCCCTTGAAAATATTTAACTTGTATTTCTTCTGATATATTATCTTTGCCATGTCAATATTTTCATATAATTATATAAAACTGATAAAAAATTTTTATTGTTTTTCTTCTATTATTATGATATAATTCAAGCATCCAATAAAACTATATAAATGCCAATTTTTTGGCGGAATGGAGTTTCTTATGAAAAACGTAAGAATGTATGAAGATTTAAACAAATTATCCGTAAATCGCGAGGCACCACGTTCTCACTATATTCCATATCCTACTTTAGAGGATGCATTAAAGGGTGATAAGTCAAAATCTCCTTTTTATATGCTCTTAAATGGTGTATGGGATTTTACATATTATGACCGTGACCTTGACGAAGGAATGGCTCCTACAAAAAAAGGTAAGATAGATGTTCCTTGCTGCTGGCAGCTTCAGGGCTATGACAAGCCATGGTACACGAACTGTAACTATCCTTTCCCTGTTGACCCTCCTTATGTTGCTCTTGACAACCCTATGGGAGTTTACGAAAGAACCTTTACCCTTCCTGATGACTTCAGAGGAAGACGTACATATATTGTATTTGAAGGTGTTTCATCCTGCGTTGAACTTTTCATAAACGATAAATTCGTAGGCTTCAGCACAGGCTCACACAATGCCGCTGAATTTGAGCTTACTGATTATCTTAAAGAGGGAAAGAACACCATTTGCGCAAAGGTTAGAAAGTGGTGTGTAGGCAGTTACTTAGAAGATCAGGACTGCTTCCGTTTATCAGGTATCTTCCGTGATGTTTATCTCTTATCAAGAGATTTAGACCACTTAAAGGATATCGAAATTTATGCAGACGACAAGGTAATCGAATATAAGGGCGAGGGTGAATTTTTACTCTTTGATGCAGACAAGAAGCCTGCAGATCTTGAAAACCCAACTTTATGGAATGCTGAAAAGCCATATCTTTATACTGCTGTTATAAAGCACGGAGATGAATATATTCCTCAAAGGGTTGGTATGAGAAAGATTTCTGTTTCACCTTTGGGCGAACTTTTAATCAATGGCGTATCTGTTAAGCTTAAGGGTGTTAACCGCCACGATACACATCCAAAGTATGGTTACTATATGCCAGATGATGAGATAAAGGCAGAAGTTGAGCTTATGAAGAGCCTTAATATCAACTGTGTAAGAACATCTCACTATCCACCAACGCCTTACTTCCTGGAGCTTTGTGATGAGCTTGGTATATATGTTGTGGATGAGGCAGACATTGAAACACACGGTTTTGTTCGCTGTCGTTCAAACTGGACAATGAGCGGTGAATACTGGCCATGCCGCATCCCTGAATGGAAGGATGCATTCTTAGATCGTATGATAAGAATGGTTGAGCGCGACAAGAATCACCCATGTGTTATCTTCTGGTCATTAGGTAACGAAAGCTCATATGGCGAAAACCACGAGGCTATGATAGAATGGACAAGAAGCAGAGATAATACACGTCTTATGCATTATGAAGGCGCTAACTATGCAGAGCCTACTCCAAATCCAAAGAGCCTTGATATGAGAAGCTATATGTATGCAAGCTATCAGCAGATGGTTGAGCTTGCAGAAGATGACGATATGAGACCTGTCTTCCAGTGCGAATACGCTCACTGTTTAGGTGCAGGCCCCGGCGACTTAAAGGATTACTGGGATATCTTCTATAAGTATCCAAAAACTATCGGCGGTTGTATCTGGGAATGGGCAGACCACACAGTATATGACGAAAAGGGTGTTGCCCGCTATGGTGGTGACTTTAATGAGCCTATTCACTCAGGTCACTACTGTACTGATGGTATTGTTACTGCAAACAGAGAGGTCAAGGCATCTACTCTTGAAATGAAGTGGAACTATCAACCTGTGTCTACGTCTGTTTCAGGCAAAACCCTCACAGTCTTAAACCGCTTCGACTTTACAAACTTAAACGAATATACTCTTCATTGGTCATTAGAGGTTGACGGCATTTCTGTATCAGATGGTCAGTGCATTGCAGATATTGCACCACACACAGAGAAGAGCTGGGATATAGACCTTAAGGCTCCCGACTTCTGCGAATACGGTTGCTACTTAAACATCAGCCTTGTTGACAAAAACGGTTATGAAGTTGCAAGTGATCAGCACAAGATTGATGTTCCTGTTAAAAAAGATATATGTAATACATACGATAATGTAACTATTACAGAAAAAGGTGACGTTATTGAGATTACAGGCGATAACTTCAAGCACATCTTAAACAGCAGAACAGGAATGCTTGACGACATCAACGGTCTTATGGAAGCGCCTGCAAAGCTTTCTGTATGGAGAGCTCCAACAGATAACGACGCAGCGGCTTGCTGGGGATTCTCTGATAAGATGGATGCATTGGGTCAGAACTTTGACCGCCCATACTTAAGAGCATATGAAACTAAGATTTCAGGCAACAAAGTATATGTTACTGCATCAGTTTCAGGTATTTCCCGTCAGCCATTCTTCCGCTATGAATGTGTGTACTCATTCTACAATGATGGCTCAATTGATGTTGACTTAAAGGGTGATGTTCGCGAGGACTGTTGTCTTCTCCCAAGATTTGGATTTGAGTTTGCTCTTCCTAAGTCTTCAGCCGACTTCAGATACTATGGTATGGGTCCTGACGAAACATACATTGATATGCACGCTTACGCAAAGGTTGGCATGTACGAAAGCACTGCAGCTGACGAATACAAAAACTTTGTATTCCCACAGGAGCATGGTGGCCACTTTAATGTATCCTGTCTTGAGATGGCAAACGGTCTCCGCTTTGATGCAGAGAAGCCATTTGAAATGAATGTTTCAGAATATACAACAGAAGCACTCACAAAAGCTACTCACACAGATGAGCTTGTAAAGGCTGATTATATTAATGTTCGTGTTGACTACAAGAACACAGGTATAGGCTCTGCCGGTTGCGGTCCTGCTCTTCTGCCACAGTATACTGTTGACGAAAAAGAAATTGCATTCTCATTCAAAATCAGTATTTAATGTATAAAAACCAAATAAGAACAAAGACTAACGTTACCGTTAGTCTTTTGTTTTGGAGAAAATATGAAATTTATAAAAAAATATCACAGACATATTTTAATAGGGTTAATAAGCGGAATTTTAAATGGCCTTTTTGGCGCAGGGGGCGGAAGCGTTGTTGTTCCCGCTATGGTCAAGTTTTTAAAAACAGAACAGAAAAAGGCCCACGCAACAGCTATTGCAATTATTCTTGTTATGTCAGCCATAAGCTCGTTTTTCTATATAAGAAATGGCTACTTCGATTTTGGCCTTTGGCTCCCCGTCACGTTGGGAGGCGTTATCGGTGGAATGGTTGGCGCAAAGGTTTTAGACAAAATATCTGTTAAATGGCTTAAAATTATTTTCGGTTCGGTTATATTAATCACATCTTTTAAGATGATTTTTTGAGGTATGATATGTCAGTTATTATTGGAATTTTAAGCGGAATAATTAGCGGAATGGGGATAGGTGGCGGTGCAATTTTAATTCCCGCCTTAATCCTTATTAACGGAATTGACCAAAAGCTTGCCCAGGGGATTAACCTTGTTTACTTTTTGCCTACCGCAATATTTGCGCTTTTCGTTCACATAAAGAACAAAAATGTTATTTTAAAAACTGCAATAATTATTGGGATTTGCGGTGCTTTGGGGGCAGTTGCCGGCTCCCTTATTGCAATGAAATTAGACAATGACCTTTTGCGAAGGCTCTTTGGAATTTTTTTAGGCTTAATAGGTATTCGCGAGATATTTATTGGGATAAGGATGAAAAAAGAGAAAGAAAAGGCCCCCTTGCCTAAAGGGGGCTGTCACCGCAGGTGACTGGGGGATACTCATATAAAAAAGGAACGGTTTAAAACCGTTCCTTTTTATATCTTTAATTCCTTATAAACTTCTCCTGTTTCGACATCTTTCCATAAAAATGTTTTATCTTCATATGTCATATAACTATGACAGGAGTTTTCTTTAGGGATAGAAACAGAACCCGGGTTTAAGTGGATATATCCCTCACACTCGTTCCATACAGGTATATGTGTATGCCCACTTATCACTATTCCTCTTTTCACACTTTCAGGAATGTTATGGCCATGAATCAAAAACATTTCCACTCCATCTATCCATACATTCATATATTCTGCCATAACTGGAAAGTTAAGAACCATCTGATCAACTTCGCTTTCGCAATTACCACGAACAGACAAAACCTTATCAGCTAACTTGTTAAGGGCTTCTATAACACCCTTTGGGTTATATTCCTTTGGCAGATCGTTTCTCGGCCCGTGGTAGAGAATATCTCCTAAAAGAAAGAGCTTGTCACATTTTTCTTCTTCATATCTCTCCAAAAGCTTTTTAAAATAATATTCAGAGCCATGTATATCAGACCCAATCATTATCTTCATACCTATTCCTCCTATAGCTTATGAGCAAATGGATAGGAATAAGCACCTGCAGACATCTGCATAGGCTTATCCTTTATCAAAAATAATATAATGGAAAGTGGCAGTCTTCCAAAGGCACACAGAAAAGCATAAATAAGCGCCCTTTCAGGACAGAACAAATAAAAAAACTTGTGCATAACAAGAGCAATAACGAGACCTGCTATAATTCCTATTACATCTGCGCCGAAGACAGTAGAAAAACTTGTTAATATCTGCAAAAGCGCCAGAGCGCACATTATCCATTCAAGCTTTTTAAGTCTGACACCGAAGAGCTGATACTCCTCACAAATTGAACCAATAATATAATACTGTAAAACAGGAATAAACGCAAGCCATGAATTTCTCACGTTGTTTCTTCTTCCTATTACATAAAGGCTATAAGCACAAGCAACATAGGTAAGCGCCAGATATGCTATATTAAATACCATATTCAAACCTTGTACAAACCTCATTTTTCTCAAATCCTCTCTTAAAACCCTTTTACTATATCCTTAAATGTATCTCCTCTTACCTCAAAGTTTTTAAACAGGTCAAAGCTTGCACAGGCAGGTGACAAAATAACGATATCTCCGTCTTCTGCTACCTCTCTTGCCTTTTCTACTGCTTCTTTAAACTCTGTGCATCTGTAAACAGGAAGATTTTCATAATTATCCGCTTCCTTAACTGCCTTTTCAATTTTTTCAGCAGTATTTCCAACTAAAACAAGCTTTTTAATTCTCTCGTTTATTACCTTTCCGAAATCATCGAAAGGTATCTTCTTATCGTATCCGCCTGCGATCAGAACAAGGTCCTTATCTCCAAAGGATACAAGGCCTGCTGTTGTTCTTGCAGGGGTACTTGCAATAGAGTCATTATAATATTTAACTCCGTCTAATTCTCTTACAAACTCAATTCTGTGAGGAACCCCTTTAAACTCGGTTGCAGTTTCTCTTATAACCTCGTCAGAAACAAGTCCTTCTGTTGCGGCAATTGCCGCCATATAATTCTCAACGTTGTGCATTCCCGGAATGTAGATAGTATCAATATCCAAAACCTCGCGCACAACCTTGTTGTTTTCGCATTTAATTATTTTGTTGTCTTTAAGCTGATATCCGTCAGCAACAGCAGACTTGGAAGAGAAGTAAACCCCTCTTGAATGACCCTCGCCAAAGCCTCTTGTTATATCGTTATCATAATTTAAGACAACCTTTCCGTCTTCTCCCTGATAGTTAAAGACAGCTTTTTTTGAATCTGCATACTCTTTATAATCTGTATGCCAGTCAAGGTGATTTGGTGTAACGTTTGTAACGACCGCAATGTCTGCGCTTTTCTTCATTGTATGAAGCTGAAAGCTTGAAAGTTCAACCACAACCATATCGTCTTTATTCATATTCTCTGCATCGCAAAGAAGTGGGTGGCCGATATTTCCGCCTAAGTGGCAGGTATATCCCCCGCGCTTTAACATATCGTATATAAGGCTTGTGGTGGTAGTCTTTCCGTCACTGCCTGTAACAGCAATAATCTTTGCAGGGCAAACTTCAAAAAACAATTCCATTTCAGATGTTATTATCGCACCGTTTTTCTTTGCATCAAGAAGAGCAGGCATATCCACTCTGACCCCGGGAGTTTTAAACACATATTCTGTACCATCTTCGATTTTATCAAGGTAATTCTCGCCTAAAATCATATTGACCCCAAGGTTTTTTAATGTGTTATAATCATCTTCAAGCGCATCCTTTGTTCTCTTATCATAAACAGTAATCTCTGCACCGCTTTCAGCTAAAAGATGCACTAAAGGAAGGTTACTTACGCCAACGCCAATAACCCCAACCTTTTTACCTTTTATGTTATTTTTAAAATCCTGAATTGTCATAATCTTTAACCCCCAAAGATAACAAACAGGCTGTTTCACATTATTTATATGCGAAACAGCCTTTGCATTTAAAAATTATTCTTCTGTAGCAGTTTCGTCTGCATCAAGAATATCACCTAAAGTGAATGAGCTTTCTTCTGTGTATGAAACAGGAGCTTCTTCTTCAGCAGGAGCAGCTTCTTCTTCAACTTCAACAGGTGCCATAAGAGCCTTCATAGAAAGACCAATCTGCTTTGTTTCGTTGTTGATTTCAACAACCTTTGCATCAACAACATCACCGATAGCTAAAACGTCAGATGGCTTGCCGATTCTTTCGTTTGAAATCTGTGAAATATGGATAAGACCATCAACATAAGGAGCTACTTCTGCGAATGCACCAAATGGTAAAATACGAACGATCTTACACTTGATATCGTCGCCAACAGCTAAATCGCTTGTAGCCTTAACCCAAGGGCTGTCTTCTTCTTTCTTGTAACCAAGAGAAACCTTACCTGTTTCCTTGTTTAATTCCTTAATGTAAACAGTGATTTCGTCACCCTCTTTAACAACTTCTGATGGGTGCTTGATTCTCTGCCATGAAAGTTCAGAAATGTGAACAAGACCGTCAACACCGCCGATATCAACAAATACACCAAACTTTGTGAGTGACTTGATGATACCTGTGTACTGCTTGCCAACTTCTGCATCTTCCCAGAAAGCAGCAGCCTTCTGTTCCTTAAGTTCCTTAACAAGAGAAATTCTGTTCTTTTCCTTGTCAAGTTCCTTGATGTAAACTTCGATTTCGTCGCCAACCTTAACAACTTCTGATGGGTGAGCGATTCTTGTAGCTGATAATTCTGAAACGTGGATAAGACCGTCAACACCGCCTAAATCAACGAAAGCACCGAATGATGTAAGAGACTTGATTGTACCCTTATATAACTTGCCTTCAGCAGCGTCTGCCCAGAATGCAGCAGATGCCTTATCGCTTTCTTCCTTAGCAACAACCTTGATAGAACCAACAACTCTCTGTCTGCCGTGTCTGTCAACGTCCATCTTTATAATTCTGAAGTTCTTTTCTGAACCGAGTAATACTCCTAAATCTGAAATATATCTTTCAGCACATTCTGAAGCTGGGATAAATACGCGAACGCCCTTTACTATTGTAACAACGCCGCCTCTAACCAACTCAATAACGCGACCTGTTAAGATCTCGCCATTTTCGAATGATACCTTAAGTTCTTCAATGCCTTTTGCAGCATCAATCTTCTTCTTTGAAAGTGTAACAACACCGTCTCTGTCGCTAACGTGAACGACAAAAACTTCGACCTCTTCTCCTACCTTTACGAGCTCTACAATATTTGCATTTGAGTCATCTGTAAGCTCATCAGCAGGGATGATACCGTCATACTTGTTGCCTATATCAACACGTACTTCAGTAGGTGTAACGCCGATAACGACACCCTTAACTACCTCTCCTGACTTGATTGGCTTTAAAGTTTCCTCCAACGCCTCTGCAAAGTTCATTTCATTGTTTTCCGCCATGGTTAAACATACCTCCTTGATTACCGAATCGGGCGTAGACGCCCCCGCGGTAATGCCTACTAATTTTTTTGTTTCGGGAATTTTCCCTTTGTTTATATATTTTTTTAATTCTTTTGCATTTTCAACGCAGAAAGTATTTTCGCAATGCTCCAGGCATAACTCATATAGTTTTCGTGTGTTTGAGCTTTCCGCTCCGCCGATAACTATCATAAGGTCCGCTTTAGCCGCTAAACTCTCTGCCGCTTTCTGTCTTTCGTCAGTCGCACTACATATTGTATCAAAAATTTCCGCATTTGTAAAATGTTTTTTTAAAGTTTTTGAAATTTTTTTAAAAAAATCTTTGCGAATAGTGGTTTGAGCCACTACTGTAAGGGGTTTTTCAGGGTTTTCGAATTGAATTTTTTCTGCCTCTTGGTCAGAATTTATCACTATTGCGTGATTTTCACACCATCCGTTTATCCCTTTTACCTCTGGATGAACAGGATCCCCCACAATTACAATATTATTTCCTTTGGCATATGCCTCATTCACAATGGAATGAATTTTCTTAACAAAAGGACAGGTTGCGTCTATAATATTTGCCCCCTGCTCCAAAAGATAATTCTGCTCTTTTTCAGGAATGCCGTGGGCCCTGATTATAACATTTTCGCCATTTTCTGCATCTTTTATATCATTTATAACAGAAACACCTTTTTCCAAAAGCTTTCCCATTACGTCCTGATTATGTATCAGCATTCCGTAGCAAACTGTTTTTTCATTTCTTTCAGCACTTTCATAAGCAATTTTCACAGCTCTTGCAACACCAAAGCAAAACCCTGCCTTATCTGCAATTTCTATTTTCATACTGTTTCCTCACCGCTTTTTATTGCTTTTTGAGCCATAGGCACCTTGGAAAGCTCTGATATGGTTGGCATAAGCTTATTGTCAACTATGTCAGTTATTGTTTCTGTATCAACTTTTTTATCAAAGTTTCCGGATAGGTCAATAGGCTTTCCTATTCTCACGATCATTTTAGAGAACAGCTTATAGCTACCCTCTATTCCCACAGGAATAATATTTACTTTTGACTTAATAGCGATTAAAACCGCTCCGCCCTTTCCCTCATTCATATGATCATTACGGGATCTTGTTCCCTCAGGAAAAACAAGAAGGTGTCCTCCTTCTTCAAGAGCCTTCATAGATGCTCTTATTGCTCCAAGATCCCCCTTTCCTCGTTTAACAGGAAAAACATTAAGAGATTTTAAAAGCTTTTCAAAGATTTTGAATTTAAAAACCTCTTCCTTTGCCATAAAGCTGAACTCAACCGGAACGCTTACGCCAATCACAGGCGCATCAAGGAGACTTTTATGATTTGCACACATAATAAAGCCTTCATCAAGAGGAACGTTTTCTATCCCACAAACCTCAATACGAAACATACCTTTAAGTATGCATCTTACAAAACCTACCGCAAATTTATAAAAGCTCATTATTCTGCCGCCTTTCTTTCAAGCACAATTTCACACAACTTATCAACTGATTCCTCGGCAGAAATATCTGTGTTATCGAAAATTATGCTGTCTTCTGCAGGCTTAAGTGGTGCAAACTCTCTTTCAGAGTCATTCTTGTCGCGATATAACATATCGGCCATAACTGACTCATAATCTGTCTTTACGCCCTTTTCTAAAAGTTCCTTATAACGTCTGTTTGCACGTTCTTCTTTAGATGCAGTTAAGAAAATCTTAACCTCTGCATCAGGAAGCACATATGTTCCTATATCACGTCCATCCATAACTACATCGTTTTTAGAAGCAAGCTCTCTCTGGAGTTCAACAAGCTTAAGTCTGACTTCAGGGATAACTGCAACATTCGATGCCGCAACAGAAATTTCAGGAAGCCTTATATCCGTAGATACGTTCTCTCCATTTAAGAAAATCTGCTGCCCGCTCTCGTTATATGACAGAGTAATATTAACCTCATCAAGTATAGATACAACTCCGTCCTTATCGGCTGAATCAATACCCTTACGGACAGCATAAAGGCCTACCGCACGGTACATTGCTCCTGTATCTATATAAATAAATCCAAGTTTTTTGGCAACCGCCTTTGATATGGTACTCTTTCCTGCTCCTGCAGGACCGTCAATTGCAATCTTCATTATAAACTACCTCTTATCTATTACTATGTATCAAAATCAATGCATCACGCATATTATCTACGCAATACGGGTATTCAACCCCTGCTGAATGTGTGATATAGACCTTCGCGCCCATTTCCTTTGCCACCTCAACAAGCTCATCGGTTATGCATTCTTGCGTAAACACAACCTGACCTATCGACAGCTTTTCTATTGCACATTTAACTTCATCGGCTTTAGTAAAAGCTTCAATCTCTTTAACGTTTAAAAGGGGAATAGAATATTCAAGGGCCTTTTCCACGTCAAACACGGTAGACTTTCTTACTGTGACAAAAATCTTATCCTCTTTTTCCTCTGCCCACGATGCTATGATTTTAGTAACCGCCGCAGAGCCACAGACCAGAGTATTTTTCTTTATAGCCTTTACCTTATCACCAATCGCCTTGTAAGAATAAATACTTTCTGCACCATCATATTCTCTGCATCTGACAAGCTTAACATATTTAATCTTACCATCACAAGCAGAAAGAGCAGCCTGTGACAGTTTTGACACAGGCTTCTCCGTAGCATCAATAACAGAGTCTATCTTGTTTTCCTTATAAGCCTTTTCCATCTCTCTTTTTGAAGGCTTACCTATTATAACATTACCCTTTCCAAAACGGGAGGCCGCTATAAAATCCGAAAACATAAAGACATATTTATCGTTATGCAGTTTAAGCTGTTTTTCTATCTCGGCAGTTTTCTTTCCGCCATCCGATAAAATCAGTATCATAAAAATTTAAACCTCTTCAACTTCGCCTTCTACGTCTACGGTCATATCCGCACCGCATGATGGGCAAAAGCTCATTGTACTGTCTGAAGGCTTTCCGCAGATAGGGCATTTAAAGTCTCCCTTTCCGCCATTGTTCTTAAGAGCCTCTATTCTCGCAAGCTTTGCGCTGATGATTTCGCACTTCATCTTAATGCTGTCTGTATGATCTTCATCTTTTTCAACAGACAAATAGGCGAGCTTACCTATTTCAGAATAAAGCTTCTTTATGTCATTATTCAGGTCAAAAATCGCATACTTTGTTTTAGAAGCATCCCAGATTTCTCCGGATTTTTTTGCAACTGTCTGCGCTGTGTCACTAACCGCATTTTTTACATTTGCTAAAATTTCCTTACCGTTAAATTCCATAACTCTCAACCTCTCTTTTTAAATATTTTAGACATTAAATCTGAAAAGAACAATATCTCCATCCTTCATAACATACTCTTTACCTTCGGAACGAACAATACCCTTCTCCTTTGCCGCTGTCATAGAGCCGGACTCTATAAGATCATTATATGCAACAACTTCTGCACGGATAAAGCCGCGTTCAAAGTCAGTATGTATCTTTCCTGCCGCCTGAGGAGCTTTTGTGCCTTCCTTTATTGTCCATGCTCTGACTTCAGGCTTGCCTGCTGTCAGGTAACTGATAAGGCCCAAAAGCTTGTAACTTGCCTTTATAAGCTTATCAAGACCTGATTCTGTAGCTCCAAGCTCTTCTAAAAATGCTTCCTTTACTTCCTTGTCAAGCTCGGCTATTTCTTCTTCTATTCTTGCAGAGATTACCATAACCTCTGATTTTTCGGTCTGTGCAAATTCCTTTATCTTTTTAACATATTCGTTTTCGTCTTCAGGAACAGCATAGTCATCTTCCGATACGTTTGCCGCATAGATAACCGGCTTTAATGTAAGCAATGAAACGTCAGAGAGCAGCTCCATTTCGTCATCTGTTATATCCATTGTTCTTGCACATTTTCCGCTTTCCAATACTTCGCGGAGTCTTTCGAAGAACTCAAGCTCCTTAAGAGGCTTTTTATCTCCGCCCTTTAAAGCCTTTTTAGACTTATCAATTCTTCTGTCAAGAATTTCAATATCAGACATAATAAGCTCTAAGTTTATAGTTTCAATATCTCTTACAGGGTCAACAGAGCCTTCTACGTGAACAATGTTATCGTCGTTAAAAGCACGTACCACGTGAACAATAGCATCTACCTCACGGATATTTGATAAGAACTTGTTTCCAAGGCCCTCACCCTTACTTGCGCCCTTAACAAGACCTGCAATGTCAACAAACTCAATAACAGCGTATGTTGTTTTATCAGGTGAATACATTTCTACAAGCTTGTCTATTCTTAAGTCAGGAACAATAACTGTACCCACATTTGGTTCTATAGTACAGAACGGATAGTTTGCAGATTCAGCTCCTGCCTGTGTTATTGCGTTAAAAAGTGTACTTTTGCCTACATTCGGCAAACCTACTATACCTAATTTCATAAATCTATTTCTCCTTTATGTTAATCACATCTTAAAAGATTTTGTCATTTGATATACTTATTAGGTAATTATATCACATTTGCTTTAATATATCAATAGTTAATAGGTTTATTTTACAAACATTTTCCACGAAAAATCTTTTAAGTGTAGGTTATCACAAACATAAAATAAGTAAACCCATAATCTTAACATGGGTGGATTATCGTGACATATTCCTTGAATAAAAGATTTGAGATATGAGGGAGCATAAATGCTCTTTTGGATAAATTCCAACAGTTTTTTAACCACAGTTGAAAACTACAAAAAATATGCATCAGACAAATAAATCTTTCCTCTTCGCATATAATATAACTGAATTCTACTTCTATATATTAACATTATGTTAAAACTTGTGTCTTATCTCTTGTTTTTTGGTTAATACTGTGATATAATTACCAGAATGTTTAAAAATTTCAAATAATTCTTGATTATACAGACACAGAATTCAGTATAGGAGGATAAAACGTGAAGAAAACGATAAAAGGTATCGGATTTTATCTGATAATGTTTGCAATTATAGTTGGAATTTTTACCTTTGTTTCTTCTCCTGAAGAAACAAATAACGAAGTCTATTCTGACCTGATTATTAAAATTCAGCAGGGGGAGGTAAGCGAGTTATCTGTTGTTGATAACATTGCTGTTGCCACCCTTAAAAAAGACGGTTCCGTTATAGAGGTTGAAGTTCCAAGCTACTATGTATTAAAAGACGATGTAGGCCCCGCTATGCAGGACCAGATAAGTGAGGGAAAGCTTAAGGTAGAAACTCCTCTTCCTTATAGCCCACCGTGGTGGCTTACCATTCTCCCAACCCTCGGTCTTTTGATTGTGTTTGGCATTTTCTGGTTTGTTATTATGCGTCAGGCAAATGGTGGCGGTTCAAGAGGCGCTATGAACTTTGGCAAGAGCAAGGCTAAAGTTACTCTCGACGGAAAGACAAAGAAAACATTTGAAGACGTTGCAGGCGCTGACGAAGAAAAGGCTGAACTTCAGGAAATTGTTGAGTTTTTAAAGACTCCTGACAGATTTATGAAGCTTGGTGCGAGAATCCCTAAAGGTGTTTTACTTGTAGGCCCTCCGGGAACAGGTAAGACCTTGCTTGCAAAGGCAGTTGCCGGCGAAGCGGGTGTTCCTTTCTTCTCTATCTCCGGTTCTGACTTTGTTGAAATGTTC
The DNA here is from genome assembly GCA_045649725.1 of Clostridia bacterium. Lineage (GTDB taxonomy): Bacteria > Bacillota > Clostridia > Monoglobales > Monoglobaceae > UMGS1820. The sequence goes on from JAZRQL010000025.1 coordinate 55,778, forward strand.
GTTGGTGTTGGTGCTTCCCGCGTCAGAGACTTATTTGAAACCGCGAAAAAGAATTCACCTTGTATTATCTTTATAGACGAAATTGATGCTGTTGGTCGTCACAGAGGCGCAGGTCTTGGTGGTGGTCACGACGAAAGAGAGCAGACCTTGAATCAGCTCCTCGTTGAAATGGATGGTTTTGGTGAAAACGAAGGCGTTATTATTATTGCCGCAACAAACAGACCTGACATTTTAGACCCGGCTCTTCTTCGTCCGGGCAGATTTGACAGACAGGTTGTTGTTGATGCTCCTGATGTTACAGGTCGAGAAGCTGTACTTAACGTGCATGCAAAGGGCAAGCCATTAGCCGAAGACGTTGACTTATCCATTATCGCAAAAACAACTATCGGTTTTTCAGGTGCAGACCTTGAAAACCTTATGAACGAGGCGGCTCTTATCTCCGCAAGAAACGGTGAAGAAACCATCTCAATGAAGAACATTGAAGATGCAATTATGAAGGTTATTGCAGGCCCTGAAAAGAAATCACGTAAGGTTACTGAAAACGAACGTAAGCTTACAGCATACCACGAAGCAGGTCACGCTGTTGTTTCAAAGATGCTTCCTACACAGGACAGAGTTCATCAGGTATCTATTATCCCTCGCGGAAGAGCAGGCGGATATACCTTATCTCTTCCAAAGGAAGATTCTTTCTTCAGTTCAAAAACAGAAATGCTTGAAGAAATTGTTTCTCTCCTTGGGGGACGTGTTGCAGAGCAGTTGGCTCTCTCCGACATCAGCACAGGCGCATCCAACGATATTGAACGTGCCACAAATCTTGCAAAGGCAATGGTTACAAAGTATGGCATGAGCGAACGTTTAGGTGCAAGAACCTTTGGGGACCAGAATAATGAAGTATTCATAGGCCGTGACTATGGCCACACCATTGACTACAGTCAGGATACTGCCGCAAAGATAGATGAGGAAATCAAGTCTATCATTGACGAATGTTATACTCGTTGTACTGATATCTTAAAAGATAACTTTGAAAAGCTTGAAGAGGTTGCAAAGCTTCTTCTTGAAAAAGAAAAGATTGAGGGCGACGAATTTGATGCTTTGTTTGTGGCAACTGCAGCAGTCGCTACCCCCGAAGAAACAACAGCTATCGTTGAAGCAATCGAAGAATCGGAAGAAAACTAAACATTTAAAAGTCCCGACGCATCGGGACTTTTTTGTTGAAAATTTTTCAACTGTATGTTAAAATTGTTGTAGGGCGAACCTATGTGTGCGACTCCCGGAAGCTATAATTTTTAATGGAGGATATTATGGTAACCTTAAACTGTAATGCAAAAATAAATTTGTCCCTTGATGTTGTTGGAAAGCGTCCTGACGGATATCACAATATTGAACTTATATTTCTTGAAATTCCTTTATGGGATACTCTTTCAGTAACTTTAAGGAATGACGGGATAATTAACTTATCCTGCGATGATAAAACTCTGCCAACAGATGAAAAGAACATCGCATATAAGGCCGCAAAGGCATTCTTTTCAGAATATGGCGAAAATATGGGTTGCGACATCACTTTGAAAAAGAATATTCCTCACGGAGCAGGTCTTGCCGGAGGAAGCGCAGATGCGGCAGGAGTTTTAAAAGCCTTGAATCAGCTTTTATCCTCACCTTTTTCACAGGAAAAGCTTATGGAAATTGGCGTAAAGCTTGGAGCAGATGTTCCTTTTTGTGTTATGGGCGGTTGTGCCTTTGCAGAGGGCATTGGCGAAATCCTTACTCCCCTTCCAAAGCCTGAAGATATTTACTATCTTTTGATTAAGCCAGAAGAATCAATTTCTACCCCATATGTGTATCAGAATTTAGACTTAAATAAGAAACCTGAAAATCTTGATATGAAGCTTGTTATAAAAGCTATTAAGGAAAATGACAAAGAATCTCTCTTTAAGTATTCAGGGAACATTATGGAAGACGTAACAGGAAAGAAATGCCCTGTTATATATGAAATTAAGGATACACTAACCAAATCAGGTGCAAAAAAAGCTTTAATGAGCGGAAGCGGAACAACTGTCTTTGGTATATTTGATAATAAGGATATTGCTGACAGGGCATATAACATCTTGAAAAAAGATTACGAGAATATTTATCTTGTTTAAAAATAAAAGGCGAGGATTTCTCGCCTTTTATTTTTTATCTAAATCATCTACTATCTGCGCTATAAGCCCTTCCATACAATGAACTCCGACAACGTCTGCAACTAACTTTGCCTCATCGCAGGCATTTAGGGGAGCATAAGCTATATCTCCCTCTTTAAGCATCAGCACATCGTTTTCGTAATCCCCTGCACAAATAATTGTGTGGACTTGAGGGAACTTATCCCTCAATATTTTTATCATTCGCTCTTTTCCTGCGCCTTTGCACCAGAATTCAATTCCTGTGCTCCACGCAAGCCTTATCTCGTAATCGTCCTTATAATCTTTCTTAAGATAATCGCCTATTTCCTTTGCAATTTCAGGAGTATCAGTTTCATAGACAACCTTGCAGACTTTATCATTAAACTTTGCAAATATTCCGTCTATGTTTATACCCTTTTCCTTTGTCATATGAATTCTGTCATGTGCTCCGCAATAATGGATGCCCTCTATATTTTTCTCATATTTATAATACACATCTGCGGCAATGTCCTCCGCCCTCTTATCAAGGAGAAAAACCTCCTCTACAGCCTTTTCCTCAATGTTATAGAGTACATTTCCGTTACAGGAGATAATGTACCTATCAAGGGCGAATTTGTCCTTAAAATTATCAATATAATCATAATCTCTGCCTGTTGCTATAACAAAGATGCCGCCACCATCTTTAAATCGGTTTATGGCCTCAACATTGTTGTGGGGAACAACTCCGTTAATGGCAAGTGTTCCGTCAATGTCGGTGCAGATTAAGAAACCTTCATATTTTCCCATTATATCCCTCTTCTTTTCTCTTTATATGAATCACTGTTGTTCTACAATATAATTTTACCGCGAAAAAATTCGCGGTAAAAATCAATATTTCATTAATCAAAAGCAGAACCGTCAAGTCCCTCTGCTGCTGTACGTTTTGCTTGATTTTGCGCAGAGTTTTCAGTTAACCCATATTCATATGCTGTACGGTTATCGTTAACATTATTCTGTCTGTAGTTTTCCCAGTCCTCTTTGCTCATTGGAAGGAATACTTCATTCATAAGTTTCTTTGTTTCTTCCTTATCCTGAACATACCACCATGCAGGGTCAATAAATTCCGCCTTGCCCGGCAATACATAGGAACCGATATCGTCTAAATTAACAGATGTAACAAGATTCAGCTGTGCTACCAAATCCTTCATAGTGTAATTTGTTCTGACATTATCTTTAACAACCTTAAACAAATCGTCAATTCTTGAAAGATATTTCGGGTTACACTTCTGTGTGAAAAGCACCTTTAAAAATTCCTGTTGCCAGTATTCACGACCCTCATCACCGAGAACATATTCCCCCGGAGCAGACCCATCATTATTATGACGGAATCTTACAAAATCGTGTGCCGCCTGACCGTCTAAATGCTGCTGTCCAGCTTTTAAGTGAATATGAAGATTCTGTTCAGGGTCATCATAGTTCATATTATAAGGGACGTTAAAATCAACACCGTCAACTGCATCAATTATATCCTTAAATCCATCAAAGTCAACAGACACAAAGTAGTGAATAGGAAGCCCTGTAAGCTTTTTAACCTCTGAAATCAAAAATTCTTCAGGTTCTTCTATTTTGCCTTTTTCTGCCTGCTGCTTACCGAGGCCTATTAAGGCATTTATCTTATGCGTTAAATATCCCTCCGGTTTAACCATAGTATCACGCGGAATGGATAAAAAGTTAATTCTGTCAGAATATCCGTCCATGGATACAAGCATAATCGTATCGCTTCGAAGCCCGCCATCATCTACACCAATTAACAAAATGTTAATCATACCTAGCTGGTCATCTTCTTCAAGGCCTTGTACATATACGTCATCACCTATTGACATTTCTGAAATTTTATATGCCGCAAGCACACCAAACATAGTGGAAAACACAATAAAAATTATTGTAAAAAGTGCCACAGCTAATCTAAAGGTTTTACTCATATCATTTCCCTCTGTAACTTACTTATATATAATTAAATATACCATATATTAAAGAATTTTGTCAACAAAATAAGGCCATTATTCATCATTTGTTAAATTTCAGAAACATTTATGTAGCTTAATTACAAAAAGAAAAAGAGCTATTGCTTTCGCAATAGCTCTTACAAATACAAAATTAGTCAACAAGCTCAAGGATAGCCATTTCAGCAGCGTCGCCACGTCTTGGGCCTATCTTGATGATTCTGGTGTAACCACCGTTTCTTTCAGCATACTTAGGTGCGATTTCGTCAAAAAGCTTTGTTACGATATCACGCTTTGTAATAAAGCTGAGCGCCTGTCTCTTTGTATGGAGTGTGTTTGACTTACCAAGTGTAACCATCTTGTCAGCAAGCTTCTGTACTTCCTTAGCACGTGTTAAAGTTGTTTCAACCTTACCGTTTTCAAGTAAAGAAGTAGTCATATTTCTAAGCATAGCTATTCTCTGGTCAGTTGGTCTGCCAAGCTTTCTCTGGTGTGCCATAATATCACCTCGTTCTTTAAATTCAAATTTTAATTGATAAATCAGTCATCTTTAGACAAGGATAAATCCATTGCCTTAAGCTTTGCAATAACCTCTTCTAATGACTTACGTCCAAGGTTTCTGACTTTCATCATATCGTTCTCGGATTTTGCAGTAAGATCCTGAACCGTATTAATTCCTGCACGCTTTAAGCAGTTGTATGAACGAACTGAAAGATCAAGCTCTTCGATAGTTGTTTCTAAAACTTTCTCCTTCTTTGCTTCTTCCTTTTCTTCCATAATTACTGCATTCTTTGCGTCATCTGACAAGTCAACAAACAATGTCATATGCTCACTGATAATCTTAGCAGCAAGACTTACAGACTCACTTGGAGAGATTGTTCCATCTGTCCAAACTTCAAGTGTAAGCTTGTCATAGTCAGTAACGTTTCCTACACGTGTGTTATCAACTGTGTAGTTAACCTTACGTACAGGTGTGTAGATTGAATCCGTAGCTATTACTCCGATAACTGGCTGCATTAACTGACCATTACGTTCTGCAGAAACATAACCGCGACCCTTATCAAGAACAATCTCCATAAAGAGTCTTGCATCTTCGTTAAGTGTAGCAATGTGTAAATCTTCGTTGATGATTTCCACATCTGAATCGTGCTTTATGTCTCCTGCTGTAATAACACCTTCGCCCTCGTGATTGATATACACGGTCTTTGGTGCATCAGAATGCAACTTAACAGCTAAATTTTTAATATTGAGTATTATCTCTGTTACATCTTCCTTTACACCGGGAATAGTAGAAAACTCGTGCAATACACCGTCAATTTTAACTGATGTAGCTGCAACACCCGGCAATGATGACAACAGCATTCTTCTTAGAGAGTTGCCCAGTGTTGTACCGTAACCTCTCTCAAGAGGTTCAACAACAAATTTGCCGTACTTGTTATCTTCGGATGCTTCAACGCATTCAATTCTTGGCTTTTCTATTTCTATCATTGTCAGCCCTCCTAAAAATCTGCAAGGATTAACCCTTGCTTACAACAATTTATTATTTGCTGTAATACTCAACGATCATATGCTCTTCGATAGCCATATCGATGTCGTCTCTTTCAGCATATGCAATAACCTTACCTTCGAGTGTATCTCTGTTCATATCAAGCCACTTTGGAACAAGTCTGCTTTCTGTTGAAGCGAGAATTGCATCAAACTTTGTGCTCTTACGTGAACCTTCCTTAACAGCGATAACATCGCCAGGCTTAACAAGGTATGAAGGAATGTTAACCTTCTTGCCGTTTACTGTAAAGTGAGCGTGTGAAACAAGCTGTCTAGCTTCTGGTCTTGATACTGCGAGACCAAGTCTGTAAACAACGTTGTCAAGTCTGCTCTCTAAGATAGAGAGAAGGTTTTCACCTGTAACGCCCTCTTTCTTATTAGCCATTTCGAAATAATGAGCGAACTGGCCTTCTAAAATGCCATAAGCACGTCTTACCTTCTGCTTTTCACGGAGCTGTGTTCCGTACTCAGAAAGTTTACGGCGTCCCTGGCCGTGCTGACCTGGTGCATATGCACGTCTGTCAACAGCACACTTATCAGAGTAACATCTGTCACCCTTTAAGAATAACTTCTGACCTTCACGTCTGCAGATTCTGCAAACAGATTCAGTATATCTTGCCATAAATTTTCACCTCCGTAATTATACACGTCTTCTCTTTGGCGGTCTACAACCGTTGTGAGGAATAGGTGTAACGTCCTTAATCATGTTAACTTCAAGACCTGCAACCTGAAGCGCACGAATAGCTGCTTCACGGCCTGAACCAGGACCTTTAACGTATACTTCAACATACTTTAAACCGTGCTCCATAGCAGCCTTTGCTGCTGTTTCTGCAGCCATCTGAGCTGCAAAAGGAGTACTCTTTCTCGAACCTCTGAATCCGAGACCACCGGCTGATGCCCAAGAAATAGCATTTCCGGCTACATCTGTAATAGTAACAATGGTATTATTAAATGTAGATTTAATATGTGCTGCGCCGCGTTCGATGTTCTTTTTCTCTCTACGACGACGTGTCTTTTTAACTGCCTTTGCCATTGTATTTTTCACCTCCTGAAAATACGAATATCTGTATCTTTGTACAGAAAATAATCAAAATTCATTTTGGCATAAACAATGCCCTGTTTTAAACAAGAATAAACAATGGTAGTATATTGGTATTCCAATAATTATTTCTTCTTGTTTGCGATAGTCTTCTTAGGACCCTTACGTGTTCTTGCATTTGTCTTAGAACGCTGACCACGAACTGGTAAGCTCTTTCTGTGACGCATACCACGGTAGCAGTTAATTTCCATCAAACGCTTGATATCAAGTGCTACATCACGTCTTAAGTCACCCTCTACGTTGTAGTTATCGATTTCAGCTCTGAGCTTCTGAACATCTTCTTCAGTTAAATCTTTAACTCTGATGTCAGGGTTTACACCTGTTGCCTCAAGAATTTTCTTAGCAGTAGATAAACCTATACCGAAAATATAAGTTAAACCGATTTCAACTCTCTTATCATTAGGTAAATCTACACCTGCAATACGTGCCATAAATTTTCACCTCCATTAATTTTAGAAAAAACAAACGGAGCAGAATTTCACCCGCATATGCGGAATCAGCTTAAAAGTAATTTTGGTTCATAAGCCTGACCCTGCCCCAAATGAACCTGTGCGATTAACCCTGCTTCTGCTTATGGCGTGGGTTTTCGCAAATTACCATAATCTTGCCTTTTCTCTTTATAATTTTACATTTTTCACAAATAGGTTTTACTGAAGGTTTTACTTTCATCGAATCCTTCACCTCCTAATTTTGACTAATCCGCTATTTATGCATACTACCACACATAAAGCGAACCATATAATAATATCATAAGTTTTCTAATCTGTCAAGTATTTGAGAAAACTTTTTATGAAATTTTAATTTTAGCTATAAAATCATGTTTTTGTTGTCTTCTATAGGGTTTTCTTCATATGTATCAGCTACTTCCCCGCCTTCAAACTTAACCATTATATCTCCGAGATTGTTTGAAAATGTCTGGATTTTATTTTCAACTCTCTTTTTCTCACCATCTTTAAGAGGAGTTGGCTGATAATTATTTCTGCCCTGTACCGATGAAATAGAACATGGAATAACCAAATAATCCTTACAATCTTTTTCACCGTTTTCTAAAATCTTAAATGTCTGTCTGAAAATCATACTGTCCTTATCTCTTGGGTTTTGATTTCCTCCAAAGCAGAAGTTACCAAGGCTATATGCTATCATCTTTCCCTTATAGCACTCCACACCCTGCAGAACGTGAGGGTGATGACCTATAACCAAGTCTGCTCCCTCGTCTATTGCTCTGTGAGCGAGGCTTACCTGACTTCCATCAGGGTAGTTGCTACCCTCAATTCCCCAATGAACCTGAACTATTATTATTTCTGCCCCATTGCTCTTTACCTGTTCTATTGCAGGCGTAAGATTTCCTTCGGAGCTTCCGTCTAAAGAATAAAGGCCAATAAGCCCAACCTTAACCCCTTTTACATCTATAACACGGGTATTAAGCTTTTCAAACCATACAATTCCTGCTTCCTCAAGATACTTAATCGTATCCTCATAGCTTACCTCTCCGTAATCTTTGCTATGGTTATTCGCAAGGGTAACTGCTTCTATACTGCCTTCTGTCAAAACCTTTGTGTATTCAGGGCTACCACGGAAGGCAAATGTTTTTTCCTGTCTTGTTCCTCTTTCGGTAAGTGTTCCCTCGAAATTAACTATTGTTAAATCATCGTTTTCAAAGTAAGGCTTAACGTTACGCATAAAAAATCCATAGTCTCCGCCCTGATTACTTACCTCAACCGGAAAAGTTATTCCGCCAAAGGCTACATCTGTGCCTAATGTACAATCCCCTGCACAGCTTACAGTTATTTCTCTTGCACCTGTCTTTTTCCCGGGCTTGTCCACAGATGTTTCTTCTATATTATTAATGCCACAACCTGAAGCCAATGTCATCAATAATAAAGCACAGATAAATATTGCATATTTTTTCAGCATATCCATTACCCTTTCTTTAAAAAGAATAGCTGTAACAAAATGCTCATCCATCTTGTTACAGCTTGTTGCTTATGTTATTTTGCTCTCCATGTAATTCTACCCTTTGTAAGGTCATATGGAGAAATCTCAACTGTTACCTTATCGCCCGGCAATATTCTGATGAAGTGCATTCTGAGCTTGCCTGAAATATGCGCAAGTATCTGATGTCCGTTTTCAAGTTCAACCTTAAACATTGCATTAGGTAAAGCTTCAAGGACAGTTCCTTCTATTTCTAAAACATCTTCCTTTGACATAGTAAATCCTCCTTTACAGGTTATTTTTCAGACGTTTTATCTCACGTCTTATATTTGCATCCACCGCATACTGCGGTATATTATTTAACAAATCCGTTCTAAACCCTGTAGGTTCTAAATGTTTAATCTTCTTTTTCTTTTTCTTATCTGCTTTTCTTGTTTTCCCGTCGCATACTATCACATAGTTCTCTTCTATATCCGTCACGATAAACCACTTCCCCTTATCATGACCCCTACGTGATATAACCATATCTCCAACTGAAATCATATATCCGCCCTCCTGTTATTTAGGAAGTGTCAGTAAATATGGCTCTCCGTTTGTAACAAGAACCGAATTTTCGTAATGGGCAGTAAGTCCGCCATCTCTTGTAATAACAGTCCAGTCATTGTCGGCAACATACACCTTATGGTCAAACTGACAAACCATAGGCTCAATAGCTAAACACATTCCCGCTTTAATTCTTATTCCACGTGCAGAAGTGATGTAGTTAGGAACCTCAGGGTCCTCGTGCATCTCTGCTCCAATTCCGTGACCGCAATAATTACGAAGGACAGAAAAACCATTTTCCTCAACGTATTTCTGGACTGCACCTGAAATATCGCTTATTCTGTTATTTTCTCTGACCATTTTTAAAGCTTCAAAAAAGCTTTCTCTTGTAACATCAATAAGTCTTTGTGCTTCTTCAGAAATCTGTCCCACACCAAAAGTTCTTGCGGCATCTCCGTTATATCCGTTATAACAAGCGCCAACATCAATAGACACGATGTCGCCTTCCTTTAAAACACGATTATCCGGAATCCCGTGAATAATTTCATCATTTACGCTTGCGCATATGCTTGCAGGGAATCCGCCGTATCCCTTAAAAGTAGGAATGCAACCCTGGGACTTTATATATTTCTCTGCAATTTTATCAAGTTCAGCCGTTGTCACTCCCGGCTTAACTGCTTCTTCTACGGCACATAAAGCCTCATAAGTAACACGTCCGGCAACTTTCATCTTTTCAATTTCTGATTTAGATTTAATGCTGACCATCTATGTTTCCTCTTTCAATCATTTATATATGTACCGGACTTTCGTCCGTTTTGTTTTCAAAGTTATTCTCCAAGAGCTTTTAAAACCTCTTTGCTTGTATCTTCAATACTGTCCTGACCGATAGCTGTTCTGAATATACCCTTGTTTTTATAATACTCAATCAATGGCTCTGTCTGAGTATGGTAAATAGTAAGTCTGCTCTTTATAGTTTCAGGCTTATCATCTTCTCTTGTAACAAGCTCTCCGCCACAGTTATCACATACTCCATCCTGTGTTGGCTTGCGGTATTCCTTATGGAAGGTTGAACCACACTTTGAACATTCAACTCTGCCTGAAAGTCTTTTTATAATTTCATCATCAGCAACATTAATGTTTAATATATAATCAATTTTTATATCTGACTTATCAAGTTCCTCTGCCTGTGCGAGAGTTCTTGGAAAGCCGTCTAATATAAATCCGTTTTTACAGTCCTCTTCAGAAAGGCGAGAATACATAACCTGTATCATTACATCATCAGGTATAAGATTTCCTTCATCAATATATTTTTTTGCAATAACGCCAAGCTCTGTTCCCTCTTTTATGTTCTTACGAAGGATAGAACCTGTTGATATTGTTGGTATATTAAAGTGTTTGCTAAGCATTTCTGCCTGCGTTCCCTTGCCCGCACCGGGCGCTGCTAATAAAATTACCTTCATTGTAACCAAATCTCCCTTAACTTTCTATAATAAACGGATAGAGCAGAATCGTTCCCTCATATTTAAGGTGCAGTTTCTACTCTCTTTTACAAGTTCACGGTTATTTTGCGGAAAAATCCGCAAAATAACCGTCAGCTATTAAATTAATCTAAGAATCCCTTATAATGACGCATAATCATCTGTGATTCAATTCCCTTAACAGTTTCAAGCGCAACACCTACAACAATCAAGAGAGATGTTCCACCGATCTGGAAGTTGGAAATGTTTAATCCGAGATTCATAAATATCGGAATAACCGCTACAATACCCAAGAAGAAAGCTCCGGCAAGAGTAACTCTTGAAAGTACCTTTGAAATGTAATCCGATGTTGGCTTACCTGGTCTGATACCGTTAATGTATCCACCATTCTTCTTCAAGTTGTTAGACATTTCAATTGGATTGAACTGTATAGCTGTGTAGAAATAAGTGAAGAAGATTATAAGCAAGAAGTAAAGCACCGCATATACCCATGACTGACCTGAGAAGATCCATAAGAATGTTCCCCAGAAGCCACCGCTGCTTGCGCTCTTACCAAAGAAGCTTGCGATCGTACCTGGAAATGCCATAATTGACATTGCAAAGATGATAGGGATAACGCCTGCTCCTGCAACCTTAACAGGAATATGAGAGCTCTGTCCGCCATACATCTTTCTGCCCACAACGCGCTTTGCGTACTGAACAGGAAGTCTGCGTTCTGCTTCGTTTACTAATACAACGAAAGCGATAACTAAAATCATAAATACAACGATTGCTGCAACCATAATCCAGTTAAGCTCACCACCCTGTACATATGCATAAAGTGATGTAGCAGCACTAGGAATACCTGATACAATACCTGCGAAAATTATGAGCGAAATACCGTTACCAACACCCTTTTCTGTGATCTGTTCACCAAGCCACATAAGGAATGCTGTACCTGCTGTGAATGTAGAAACAATAACAACAGCAGTAGCAAAGCCAGGATTTCTAACTGCACCGTAGCTATTTAATAAGAAGTAAAGACCAACAGCCTGAATAAGAGCCAAAACAACTGTTCCGTATCTCATCATCTGACCAATCTTTTTTCTTCCCTCTTCACCTTCATGCTGTAATCTTTCAAGTGCAGGAATAGCTACACATAAAAGCTGCATAATAATTGAAGAGTTGATGTACGGTGTAATACTCATTGCAAAGATTGTAGCATTCTTAAACGCACCACCTGATACAATATCTATAAAACCGAACATAGAATTTTCAGCGCTGAAAAGCTGACTCATCTGTGATGCATCAAGAAGTGGTACAGGAATACAAGAACCTAATCTGAAGATTACCAACATAATAAATGTGTAGATAAGCTTCTTTCTGAGATCTACAATCTTCCATGCATTTCTGATTGTATTAAACATCTTATATCACCTCTGCCTTTCCGCCTGCAGCTTCGATCTTTTCTGCTGCAGTCTTACTGAATCTCTTAGCCTTTACAGTAAGCTTCTTTTCAAGCTCACCTCTGCCTAAGATCACAATACCGTCACAGATCTTTGAGATGATACCTGCTTCCTTTAATACCTCAGCCGTAACTTCAGTACCGTTTTCAAGCAAATTAAGTTTCTCTACGTTAATAGAAACATATTCCTTTGCAAAAATATTGTTAAAACCACGCTTAGGTAATCTTCTGTAGATAGGCATCTGGCCACCTTCAAAGCCTGGACGTACACCGCCGCCGCTTCTACTGTTCTGACCCTTATGACCTCTACCTGAAGTTTTACCGTTACCACTTGCGTGACCTCTACCTACTCTAAATGCCTTCTTTTTAGAGCCTTCGCTTGGAGATAATTCGTGAAGTTTCATTGAGTACACCTCCTCCTTTTTATCAAAATTTGGTTTTACGGGCATCGCCCGAACGTGTCATTAATAATTACTCGGATACTTCAACAAGGTGTTTTACCTTGAAGATCATTCCTCTGATCTGAGGATTGTCAGGGTGTTCAACACACTGTCTGATTTTCTTAAGACCAAGAGCCTGAACTGTAGCTATCTGGTCCTTTTTGCATCCGATTGTACTCTTCTTAAGAGTAACCTTAATCGTATTAGCCAAGGATAAACCCTCCTGTCCTTTTTATTTTAATTAACCGAGGATTTCCTCCGGTTTCTTACCACGAAGCTTTGCAACCTCTTCAACACTCTTAAGTGATGCAAGAGCAGCTACCGTAGCTGCAACAACGTTTCTTGGGTTGTTGCTTCTTAAACATTTTGTTCTGATATCTCTAATGCCTGCAAGTTCGAGAACCGCACGGGCAGGACCGCCCGCGATAACACCGGTACCTTCTGCAGCTGGCTTTAAGAGAACTCTTCCTGCACCTGATTCACCGATGATTTCGTGAGGAATTGTACTCTTGTACATAGGAACAGTAATCATATTCTTCTTTGCATCGTCTATGCCCTTACGGATAGCATCAGGAATTTCTGCTGCCTTACCCATACCAAAGCCAACGTGACCATTACCGTCACCTATAACCATCAAAGCACTGAAACGGAAAGTACGACCACCCTTAACAACCTTTGCAACACGGTTTAAGAAAACCATCTTTTCCTGCAAATCAAGGGTATCAGCATTTATACGTTCCTGCTTCTTTGTGATTTCGCCTTTTTCTGCCATTTATCTTTCACCTCTTTCAAACAAATTAGAATTTCAAGCCACCCTCGCGAGCGCCCTCAGCAAGTTCTGCAACTCTGCCGTGGTAAACATATCCGCCTCTGTCGAATACAACTTCAGTAATTCCGGCTTCGATTGCTTTCTTAGCAACAAGGTTACCTACTGCCTTTGCAGCATCCTTATTTCCGCCGTAATTTGCCTTTAATTCTGCGTCAAGAGTTGATGCAGAAACTAAAGTCTTACCTGCTGTATCATCAATGATTTGAGCGTATATGTTCTTAAGACTTCTGAATACGCATAATCTTGGAAGTTCAGCAGTACCTGAAACCTTCTTACGAACTCTTGCGTGTCTTGCGAGTCTTGCTACATTACTGTTTGTCTTCTTAATCATTAAGTTACACCTCCTGACGGTCTATTACTTCTTAGAACCGGCCTTACCTTCCTTACGTCTGATGTATTCATCAACGTATTTAATACCCTTACCCTTGTAAGGTTCAGGTGGTCTCTTTTCACGAACGTTTGCCGCGAACTGACCAACCTTCTGCTTATCTGTACCTGAAATTATAATCTGGTTTGGCTGTGGAACTTCGATTGTAATACCATCGATTTCCTCCATTACAACATCATGAGAATAACCAAGGTTCATAACAAGCTTCTTGCCATCTTTCTTTGCTCTGTAACCAACACCGTTGATTTCGAGCTCTTTCTTGAACATTTCGTTTGTACCAACAATCATATTGTAAATTAATGTTCTTGTGAGACCGTGGAGAGCCTTGTGCTCTTTCTTCTCTGAAGGACGCTTAACAACAATAGTATTGTCGCTCTGTTCTATAATCATATCCGCTGAGAAAGTCTTATTAAGCTCTCCCTTAGGACCTTTTACAGTAACTTCATTGTTTGCACCGATTGTAACTGTAACTCCCTGAGGAATCTCAATCGGTAAATTTCCTATACGAGACAATGAATTCTCCTCCTTTCCTTGTAAGTCAAATTCTTACCAAACAAATGCCAATACTTCTCCGCCTACGTTCTGACGACGAGCTTCCTTGTCTGTCATAACGCCCTTTGAAGTAGAGATAATTGCTATACCGAGTCCCTTTAATACCTTAGGGAGCTCATCCTTTGATGCATATGAACGAAGACCTGGCTTTGACACTCTCTTAAGACCTGTTAAAACCTTCTGCTTGTTCTCTGCATACTTGAGTGTTATACGGATAATACCCTGAATGCCGTCTTCAATGATTTCAACATTCTTTACATAACCCTCGTTAAGCAAAATTTCGGCGATTGCCTTTTTCATATTTGATGCGGGAATGTCAACAGATTCATGTCTTGCATCGTTAGCATTTCTGATTCTTGTGAGCATATCCGCAATCGGATCTGTAATATGCATAATTTAAACCTCCTTTTTATCGGAATAGAAGCCGGTTTGACCGTCCGTGACAAAACCTGTCGGTCACCTATCTTCATCATAATTGAAATTCAGTTTACCAAGACGCTTTCTTTACGCCTGGAATCTGGCCTTTGTAAGCAAGCTCTCTGAAACAGATTCTGCAGATACCAAACTTACGAAGGTAAGCGTGAGGTCTGCCACAGATTTTACATCTGTTGTATTCACGTGTTGAATACTTCTGTTCTCTCTGCTGTTTTACAACCATAGATTTCTTAGCCATAAGCTTTAATCCTCCTTATCGACCTTATCTCGCGAATGGTGCACCCATCA
Organism: Clostridia bacterium; assembly: GCA_045649725.1. Classification (GTDB taxonomy): domain Bacteria; phylum Bacillota; class Clostridia; order Monoglobales; family Monoglobaceae; genus UMGS1820. Next base: position 70,892 of record JAZRQL010000025.1, read on the forward strand.
ATGTGAGCAATTCTCTTGCTTCTTCGTCTGTCTGAGCAGTTGTAACAAAGATGATGTCCATACCACGAACCTTGTCAATCTTATCATAATCTATTTCAGGGAAGATAAGCTGTTCCTTGATACCAAGTGCGTAGTTACCTCTACCGTCAAAAGAATTAGGGTTAATTCCTCTGAAGTCACGTACACGTGGAAGAGTTGCATTGAAGAGTCTGTCAACAAACTCATACATCTTTGCGCCTCTGAGTGTAACCTTACAACCGATATTCATACCTTCTCTGATCTTAAATGTTGCGACAGACTTTCTAGCCTTTGTGATAACAGGCTTCTGACCTGTGATAAGACCTAAATCATTTGCCGCATTTTCAACAGCCTTTGAATTATCCTTTGCATCACCAACGCCCATGTTGATAACAACCTTTTCAAGCTTTGGAATCTGCATAGTGCTCTTGTAATTATACTTTGACATCAAAGCGTCTTTGATTTCTTTTGTATACTTTTCTTCGAGTCTCATTTAGAGTGAAACCTCCTTCCTCTTCAAATTCGATTAAAATGTTTCGCCGCACTTCTTGCAGTAACGTACATGAGTTCCGTCTTCTAATACCTTACGTCCAACTCTTGTAGCTGCATTACATTTAGCACAAACATTCATAACTTTACTTGCATATATAGGTGTTTCCTGCTTGATTATGCCGCCTGTTTCGCCCATCTTTCTAGGCTTCTTGTGCTTTGTAGCTAATGAAACACCTTCAACGATAACCATGCGCTTTTCAGGGTTTACAGATAAAACCTTACCCTTTTTACCCTTATCCTTACCGGATAAAACAACTACGTTATCGCCTGTCTTAACGTGCATTTTGGTAGCCATTATTTTTCCTCCTATCTTCAGATTTAGGATAATTTATAACTTATGTTCAAAAGATTTTCAAATCTGCCTGCAAGCCTGACGGTCAGCAGGCAAATCTGTAAATAAACAAATCTTAAAGAACTTCAGGAGCAAGAGATAAAATCTTCATATAATCCTTATCTCTGAGTTCTCTTGCAACTGGACCGAAAATACGTGTACCTCTTGGAGTCTTATCGTCCTTAATTAATACTGCCGCATTTTCATCAAATCTGATCTTTGAGCCGTCTGCTCTCTTAACGCCGTTAACGCTGCGGACAATAACTGCCTTTACAACGTCACCTTTTTTAACAGCACCACCGGGTGTTGCCTTCTTAACAGAAGCAACTATTACATCACCGATGTTACCATAGCGTCTGAATGAGCCGCCCATAACACGGATACAAAGGATTTCCTTCGCACCGCTGTTGTCAGCAACCTTTAAAATAGTCTGCTGTTGTATCATAACGGGATTCCTCCTATCTTATTTCTTTATACGAAAAACTTCGTAAAATAGCTTATTTAGCCTTTTCGATGATTTCAACTACGCGCCATCTCTTATCCTTTGATAAAGGTCTTGTTTCCATAACTAAAACCTTATCACCGATGCCACAGATGTTTTCTTCATCGTGAGCCTTAAGCTTGTAGGTGTTCTTCATAACCTTGCTGTAAAGCTTATGCTTTACGTTGTCCTTGACAGAAACAACTACAGTTTTATCCATCTTGTCGCTGGTAACGATACCAATACGAGTCTTACGATAATTACGTTCCATTATTCAGCACCTCCTACGCGTTTACGCTTGCATTAATACCAAGCTCTTTTTCCTTGAGGACGGTCATAACTTTTGCAATGTCCTTCTTAACGCTAACAATTCTCATTGGGTTTTCGAGCTGGTTGGTAGCGTTCTGGAAACGAAGGTTAAAAAGCTCTTCCTTTAAGTCCTTGATCTTATCTTCAAGCTCCTGCGCTGAAAGGTCTCTAATATCCTGTATTTTCATTAACTATCACCTTCCGTTTCTTGGTCAGCCTTCTTAACAAACTTACACTTACATGGTAACTTGTGCATAGCAAGACGCATCGCTTCGCGTGCAACTTCTTCTGATACACCACCAATTTCAAACATAACTCTGCCTGGCTTTACTACTGCAACCCAGTATTCAGGTGAACCCTTACCACTACCCATTCGAGTTTCAGCAGGCTTCGCTGTTACCGGCTTGTCAGGGAATATCTTTATCCATACCTGGCCGCCTCTCTTTGTATAACGTGTCATAGCAACACGGGCAGCCTCTATCTGATTACTTGTGATCCAAGCAGCTGTCTGTGCCTGAAGACCGAAATCACCGTATGCAACTGTGTTGCCTCTGTGAGCTGCGCCCTTCATTCTACCTCTCTGCTGCTTTCTGTGTTTAACTCTTTTTGGAGATAACATTATTTGTTTCCTCCTTCCGTACGTCTGTTAGACTTTCTTGCAGGCTTCTTTTCTTCAACTACTGCGTTTCTGCCTTCTGCAAGAATTTCGCCCTTGTAGATCCAAACCTTTATACCGAGCTTACCGTATGTTGTGTCTGCTTCAGCAAAACCATAATCGATATCTGCTCTGAGTGTCTGGAGAGGAATAGTACCTTCATGATACTGTTCTGTTCTAGCAATTTCTGCACCGCCTACACGACCTGCAACATATGTCTTGATACCCTTAGCACCAAGCTTCATTGTGCGGCCCATGCACTGCTTCATTGCCTTACGGAATGAAATACGTCTCTCGAGCTGTGATGCAATGTTTTCAGCTACGAGCTGTGCGCATAAGTCAGGAACCTTAACTTCGATAACATTTAAGATAATTGTCTTACCTGTCATGTCTTCGAGTTCCTTCTTAAGCTTTTCGATTTCTGTACCACCCTTACCGATGATTAAACCTGGCTTACCAGCGTGGATAGAAACACGAACTTTGTTTGCAAATTTTTCAATTTCAATTTTGTCAACTCCGGCCTGGAATAACTTCTTTTTCAAGAACACTCTGAGGTTATAGTCCTCAACGAGGCTGTCGCCGAAGCTCTTTTTGTCAGCAAACCATCTTGAATCCCAGTCCTTGATTATACCAACTCTGAGACCGTGTGGATTAACTTTCTGACCCATATTCTTACCTCCTATCTTATTCCTTTTCCTGAAGTTTCAATGTAATATGACTTGTTTTCTTATTAATTCTGAATGCTCTTCCCTGTGCTCTTGCCTGAATTCTCTTAAGAGTAGGACCCTGATCCGCATAAACTTCTGAAACGTATAAGTTTTCAACGTTCATATGGAAGTTGTTTTCAGCGTTTGCCATAGCAGACTTGAGCAACTTTTCTACAACAGGGCTAGCAGCCTTAGGTGTATTTTTTAATATACCGATTGCAACGCCAACTGGCTTATTTCTGATAAGGTCGATAACAACGCGAACCTTACGTGGTGCAATGCGGACATTAGTAACTTTTGCTACTGCTTCCATCTTGTGCAGCTCCTTTCATCTAAATAAAAGATATTTGTAAAACTACAAATTAGTTAGTTGTCTTTGAACCGGAATGACCTTTGAAAGTACGTGTTGGAGCAAACTCGCCGAGCTTGTGACCAACCATATCTTCTGTTACGTATACCGGAACATGCTTTCTTCCATCATATACCGCAATGGTATGTCCAACCATTTCTGGGAATATCGTGGAAGCTCTTGACCAAGTCTTTAAAACGATCTTTTCGTTCTTCTCGTTCATAGCAACGATTCTAGCTAAAAGCTTGCTATCAACGAAAGGTCCCTTTTTAATACTTCTTCCCATTGATAAATCCCTCCTTATTTAGCGTTACGTCTCTTAACAATAAACTTGTCGGACTTGTTCTTCTTATTTCTGGTCTTGTAACCAAGAGCTGGCTTACCCCAAGGAGTAACAGGACTTGGCATACCGATAGGTGACTTACCTTCACCACCACCGTGTGGATGGTCGTTAGGGTTCATTACTACACCACGAACGGTAGGTCTGAAGCCCATGTGACGCTTTCTACCAGCCTTACCGATGTTGATGTTTTCGTAATCGATGTTACCAACCTGACCAATTGTTGCGCGGCAGTTAAGTCTAACCATACGAACTTCGCCGGATGGAAGTCTAACCTGTGCATATCCATTTTCTTTAGCCATAAGCTGTGCTGTGTTACCTGCACTACGAACAAGCTGTCCGCCCTTACCTGGATTTAACTCAATGTTGTAAATGAGTGTACCAACCGGAATATCTTTGATTTCCATTGCGTTACCTGGCTTGATGTCAGCGCCCTGACCTGATACAACTACGTCACCCTTCTTAAGACCAACAGGTGCGATGATGTATGTCTTAACGCCGTCTTCATACTGGAGTAATGCAATGTTTGCTGATCTGTTTGGATCATATTCAACAGAAAGAACAGTTGCGTTCATTCCGTCCTTGTTACGCTTAAAGTCGATAACTCTGTACTTTCTCTTAGCACCGCCACCACGATGTCTAACTGTTATTCTACCATTTGCGTTACGTCCTGCCTTACTCTTAAGCGGACGAAGGAGAGATTTCTCAGGTGCAACCTTATCAATCTCTTCGAATGTTGAAACAGTCATCTGACGCAGTGAAGGTGTAGTAGGATTATATTTCTTAATTCCCATTTTAATTTCTCCTTATCTGCAAATTTTGAGGTTAATATTAACCTTCGAACAATTCGATTGTCTTGCTGCCTTCCTTGAGCTTTACAACAGCTTTCTTCCAATCCGCTCTCTTACCTAAGAACATACCCTGTCTCTTAGGCTTACCGTCGTAATTCATTGTTGTAACCTTTTCAACTTCTACCTTGAAAATCTCTTCAACAGCCTTTTTGATTTCAATCTTGTTTGCACTTGCTGCAACTTCGAAAGTGTACTTTCTGTCCGCAACCTGATCCATACTCTGTTCTGTAATGATAGGTCTTTTAATAATATCGTAAGCTAACATTATGCGTACACCTCCTCAAGCTTTGTAACAGCATCCTTTAAGATGATGCACTTTGTGTGGTTTAAAACTTCGTAAGTGTTGATAGCACCAACATATGTTGTGTCAACACCCTTGATGTTCTGTGCTGATAAAACAATGTTCTTATCGTTTTCAGGAAGAACTATTAAAGCCTTCTCTGTAACACCGAGGTTCTTTAAGAGGTTAGCAACCTGCTTTGTCTTAATTTCTGGTGCTTCGAATGATTCGAGTACGATAATTTCATTATCCTGTACCTTTGAAGTAAGAGCAGACTTAAGAGCAAGTCTTCTTACCTTCTTGTTAAGGGTGTATCTGTAATCTCTTGGCTTTGGACCGAGAGCTACGCCACCGCCAACCCACTGTGGAGCACGAATGCTACCCTGTCTTGCACGGCCTGTACCCTTCTGTCTCCAAGGCTTGATACCGCCACCGCTAACTTCTGTACGGGTCTTGGTACTCTGTGTGCCCTGTCTCTGGTTTGCTAAGTAGTTTACTACTACTTCGTGCATAACGTCAACTCTAACGTCAACGCCGAACACGTTTTCATTTAAATCCATACTGCCAACTACTTTACCGTCAGCATTATAAATATCAACTGTAGGCATTATCTGTTTTCCTCCTCTCTACTGCGGCTTAGGCGTTTGCCTTTACTGCGTTTTTAACAACGAGCAATCCGCCCTTAGGTCCAGGAACTGAACCCTTAACCAACAGAAGATTGCGTTCTGTATCTACTTTCACGAGGTCAAGGTTCTGAATAGTAACGGTATCCACACCCATATGACCTGGAAGTCTCTTACCTTTGAATACTCTTGAAGGGCTTGAACAAGCACCGAGTGAACCAGGACCTCTGTGGTAATGGCTACCGTGAGTCATAGGACCTCTGTGTGTTCCCCATCTCTTGATTGTACCAGCGTAACCGTGACCCTTACTTGTTCCGGTAACGTCTAACATTTCACCGTCAGTAAACTGATCAACACCGAGTACATCTCCTACGTTAAGCTCAGCTGCATTGTCGAGCTTAAATTCCTTTAAATAGCGCTTAACTGGAACGTTTGCTTTTGCAAAGTGACCTTTTTCAGGCTTGTTAGCCTTCTTTTCCTTCTTGTCCACGAAGCCAACCTGAACTGCAACGTATCCGTCAACTTCTTCTGTCTTTTTCTGGACAACAGGACAAGGACCTGCTTCTATAACCGTAACCGGTACAAGATTGCCGTCCTCAGTAAACACTTGGGTCATACCAATTTTTTTACCCAAAATTGCTTTCTTCATTTTTATCCTCCTATTTTACACAAGCATTGGTTTCTCTGAAACGTACCTGCGGGTCATTGGTTGGTATAAACCAACATAACCAAAATTTTTAATTATTTTTCTGTTTTAATTCTGCACATATGTGCTGAGGCGATTATAACTTGATTTCGATATCAACGCCTGCTGGCAAATCGAGGTGCTTTAATGCATCGATTGTCTTGTTTGTAGGACCGAGAACATCAATGAGTCTCTTGTGAGTTCTGAGTTCGAACTGTTCACGGCTGTCCTTATACTTATGAACCGCTCTTAAGATAGTAACAACTTCTTTTCTTGTAGGAAGCGGAATAGGTCCTGATACCTTTGAACCTGTTCTCTTTGCTGTTTCTACAATCTTAGCTGCGCTCTGATCGATGAGATTGTGGTCATAAGCCTTTAATCTGATTCTGATTTTTTCTGCTGCCATTGTTTTTACCCTCCTTAAAAATAAGTTTACGCTGTGCCGGGCGTTTCGCACAGACCAAATAATTAAAGCCCACTCCGTCATCCTCTTTTTGAGGTACGGCTCGGGGCGTACAGACATAGTTCACTCATAGTCGGCATCAGCATACTGCCGGAAGTAAAGTGTTAAATTTTATACGGTCTTTCACCGCACAATCTTTCCCCGATGACACTGCGAACGCAGACTGCACCGGGCTTTCATTGTCTGTTAATTGTGACGCGCCACCCGTTTTTATTAAATCGGACAATCTCCACTGAAATTCCCGAAATCCACGTTTTTAACGTGTTTCCGCCACCTTCAGCTTCATCGTATGTCTTTGTCACACCTAGTAATAATATCACGATTTCCCTTTAGTGTCAAGCTTTTTTACATTTTTTGGACAATTTTTTGAAATTTTGTTATTTTTGTCAATAACACAGATTTATACTGCCTTTTGATAGTTATTTTGCACAATTTCATACAAAGCTGATCTTATTAAACAAAATGCGGGTGGATAATATCCGCTCCTACGTCATTCATATTGCAGGGAACAGTTCCAAACTGTTCCGCATAATTTTGTAGGGTACGGTTCTAAACCGTACCCTACAAAATCTCCCAGTCTGCTTCACAGACAGCCCTCCGACTACACTGTATTAGTTCCACTAACAAAATCATAGATTTTGAGTGTCACTGAACCTTTAGGCAAGGGGGCCTTTTTCGAGATAGATAATATCCGTCACTACTTGTTTACTATTCCAAAATACTCAAGCGCCTTTTTAAGCTGTTCATCGTGGATAACCTTGCTTGATGACATTCTTTCATAAAGCTCGTGCTGGGTTGTATAGTCTAATACACCATAAGGGTAAAGCCCTGTGTTGGTTTGGAACTTATACACCGCATCAAAGAGAGCCTCGTCATACTCTTCGTTTATTTCACCGTCAAACGTTCCCCACGCCTTCAAAAGCTCTTTGGTCATTTTTATTTCAGGCCCATTATCGCCAACCTTATAGACCTGAAGATATCCGTATCTTGGATAAGGGGTCATATCAAAATCAGTTGTTTTATTACTGATTTCAAAATCAGGTTCTATTCCTATCCCGTGAATATTATTTCCATTTGGTGTTAAATAATACCCAACGGTATATTTCATCATATCTCCATAAGGAAGGTCGTTCACAGTTTGTATTGTCCCTTTTCCGTATGACTTTCTTCCTATTACATATGCACATTTATTTTCAGAAAGAGCAGCTGTTAAAACCTCTGATGCGCTTGCTGTATTTTCATTTATAAGAATAACAGTATTAAATGTTCCTTCATCTTCCTGTGTTGCATAGTAGTTTCTATCGAGAATATCTGCCTTATGATCTTCAATTGTTATAAGACTTTCTTTTGGCAGAACGTGGTCCGCCATAAGAACTGCCTGATCAAATAATCCGCCACCATTATCGCGAAGGTCTATTATAATATCCTTAATGCCATCTTCTTCCGCTTTTTTAAGTTCGGCATAAAAAGATTCTGCAGTATTTGAAATAAATCCGTACACACGGATAAGCATTACCTTTTTGCCTTCTTCTTCATATACAAAGCTTTCAACTGATGTTCCCGTTATTTCCTGACGAACCGCATCAAGATAAAGTATATCTGCTTCTCCCGCGCGTTTTACTCCAAGTCTAACTGTTGTTCCGATTTCGCCACGGATATAGCTTGCCGCCATATCGGAATTCATACCCTCAAGGGATACATCATCTGCGCTTACTATAATATCTCCTACCTGTATACCAACGTTATAGGCAGGCATATCCTTTATTACGCTAACTACCTCAACTCCCTCAGGCCCCATTTCGAAGGTTATTCCTATACCCACAACGATGCCTGTGATATTCTCTCTCATAAGAGCCGCATCGGTTGGATTATAGTATTCCGAATTTTCGTCCACAAGAGAAAGAAGAGCTTCCATAACAGTTTCATATATTTCAGGATGTTCTTCAAGGGCCTTTAAAAGCCCTTCCTTATATAATGTTCCGCCATGGATTTCATCATATCTTGAAAACAAAGCAAGCCTGTCTATTACGCTTTCAACAATTTGTGCATTAAGCTTTCCTTCGTTGTCTGCAAATACATTTGCAACAGGGAGCGAAAAGATAACTGTCACAGCAATAATTAAAGCAACAAGTCTCTTTTTCATCATTAACACTTCCTTATTTAAACTTAAGATACAGAATGCTTATAGTCCCGTCAGCCTGTTCTACAGCAATAACGCGGACAATATCATCTGCATAGTTGTTAAGCCAGTCATATTCTATCTGTGTATCGTCAGAGAGAAAAAGGGTTTTATCAAAAAGCCTTGTTTCAGAATATTCAAGTTTTCTTGCAAGGTCTGCCGCCTTACTGTCCTCCATGAGAGGTCTTACGTTTTTTAATACTACCTGACCCGTATCACTATTGCAGTAATAGAGATTTCCCTCCATCATATATGCTGATGTAATCATATTTTCATTTGCATACACAGGAGATATGCAAAAGCTTATCATACATAAAGCTATAGCTATAAGTCTTTTATATCTCATACCCATAAACTCCTTGAATTCATTTTACATTTTTTCAGGGGCATCTATCTTAAGCATACCAAGGATTCCGCCCATAACAACACGTACGCTGTCGATAAGCTTAAGACGAGCTTTTGTAAGCTCTTCGTCATCGCCCTTAACACGACAGTTGTTATAGAATGAATGGAAGTCTGTAGCAAGCTCCATAATATATCTTGTTATGCCTGCAGGCTCTAATGCCTCTGCCGCAGTTTTAATTTCTTCAGGTAAGTCAGCAAGGCGCTTAAGGAGAGCAAGTTCTGTTTCGTCTGTTAAAAGTTCAGGCTTAATCTCTGCATAAGAAACAGGCTTAATTCCGTCTTCCTCTAAAAGTCTTATAATACTGCAGATTCTTGCATGAGCATACTGAACATAGAAAACAGGGTTATCGTTACTCTGCTCTGCAGCTAATGTTAAGTCAAAGTTTAAGTGACTTCCTGCGCTTCTCATATTAAAGAAGAATCTTGCCGCGTCAATACTGATTTCTTCCAAAAGGTCAGACAATGTGATCGCCTTACCTGTACGCTTTGACATTCTTACAACTTCTCCGTCCTGCATAAGACGAACCAACTGCATAAGAACAATATCAAGTCTGTCAGAGTTTATATTAACCGCATCCAGAGCTTTCTTCATTCTTGCAACATGTCCGTGGTGGTCAGCACCCCATACGTTAATCGCCCAATCATATTCTCTTGTTTTGAGCTTATTCATATGATATGCAATGTCGGCTGCAAAATACGTAGGAATACCATTCTTACGAACAAGAACCTCGTTCTTTTCAAGGCCCATCTTTTCGCAGTTGAGCCATACAGCACCTTCTTCTTCGTATGTGTAACCATTATCTGTAAGCTGCTTTATAGCATCCATAACCTCTCCGCTATTGTGAAGAGTGCTCTCTCTGAACCATACATCATAGTAAATTCTGTACTTTTCAAGATCAGTCTTTAAGGCTTCCACGTTCTTCTCTAAAGCATAGTCAACTAATGCAGCCTTTCTTTCTTCTTCGCTTGCTTCTAAATACTTATCTCCGTTTATTTCGATAAAGGCTTTTGCATGTTCCTTAATGTCGTCACCGTGATATCCGTCTTCAGGGAACTCTATTGCATCCTCGCCGCAAATAGCCTGAATATATCTTGCATTTAATGAGTTGCCAAACTTTTCTATCTGGTTACCTGCATCGTTTACATAAAACTCACGTGTTACTTCATAGCCTGCATATTCTAAAACTGATGCTAAACAGTCACCTAAAGCACCGCCTCTTGCGTTACCCATATGCATAGGACCTGTTGGGTTTGCACTAACAAACTCAACCATAACCTTTTTGCCCTTACCTATATCAATCTTTCCGTAATCCTTACCCTTGGTTTCGATCTCTTCCATTGTTTTATAAAGCCAGTTTGGTGTAAGATAGAAGTTTATAAAGCCCGCTCCTGCAATTTCTATCTGCTTGATATCTTCATCGGTTGAAATATGAGAAACAACTGTTTCTGCTATCTGTCTTGGAGCTTTCTTTAACGCCTTTGCAAGGACCATAGCAATGTTGCAGGCAAAATCACCATGCTGCTTGTCCTTTGGCACTTCAAGCTTTATCATATCCTTTATATTTACATCGGTGCTTTCAAACTCACCTGAAGCAATAGCCTCTGAAAAAGCATCAGCTATCTTACCTATTATTTTATCCTTCATATTCTCATATAAACTCATAACTTTCTTCCTTTCTGTATATCAAACAGTTTTGTTTATCTTATGTATCTTAGGCTTGTCCTCGCTACTCAACGAGATAGGCTCTATCTTTATATTCAATGAATTTCTGCAAAAGTTCTCGTTGTCTGCATCTATTGTGTAGTCAACCTTAAGCCATCCTTCGCAGTCACCAAATTCAAAGTCCACTAAAAAGGTTTTTATTGCGGCACCAATCTGTCCATATTGTGTAGGGTATAAGCAAAGGTTTTTCTCTCCCTCTACATAGCAAAGCTTCATATCAAACTTGCCCCGCCTTGATACAATAACATTCCCCTTCCATATTTTAAGGGTTGTAACCGTATCTTCAAAACCTGTCATTTCGCTTTCTTTATATTTGAGGATATACTTCCCATTAAGGATACCAAACTTTCCCGTTGTCTCAAGTTCAATAGGCTCTTCGTCACTGTTGTTGCCTATATCCTGATAGGTTTTTATCCATATCTTTACGTTATCTTCCATATAAACTTTCCTTAATATTTTTCTATATCTATCTTTTCAACATCGCCGCCGATGTTTCTTTCCAGAAAAGCGCTTCCTAATTCCTGAAAACCGTCAACGGTATCACTTACGTAATATTTAACCGTTCCTTGTCCGCATCCAAGCATAGCCTTTTCCTTAAGAATTTCTCTTGCTTCTATGGCAGCAGCTGCACCTGAATTAACAAGGGTTACTCCCTCGCCCATAAACTTTTGTATTTCTTCTGCAAGCAATGGATAGTGGGTACATCCCAATATAAGAGTATCTATTCCCTCTTCTTTTAAAGGAGAGAGATATTCTTCTACTATAATCCTTGCTACCTCGCCCTTTGTATATCCGTTTTCAACAATTGGCACAAACATAGGGCATGCCTTACTGAAAACCTCTATATCTTTATTTAGTGCATTGATGGTTTCCTTATACTTTCCGCTGTTTATAGCGCCCTGAGTACCGATAACACCAATCTTTTTGTTTTTAGTATGGCTTACCGCCATCTTGCAGGTTGGCTCTAACACGCCTATTATATCTGTGTTAATATCTTCCCTTATATAAGGAAGGGTTGCGCTGCTGGCTGTTCCGCAGGCAATGATAATAAACTTAATATCAAAGGTTTCAAGAAAGTTTATATCCTGCATAACATATTTTTTTATGGTTTCGCGGCTTTTTGTTCCGTATGGAACTCTTCCCGTGTCACCGAAATATATTATGTTTTCATTCGGCATAATCTCCATAACCTTTTTAACACAGGTAAGTCCCCCAAGCCCTGAATCAAAAATACCTATGGGTCTGTTATCCACAGTTATCCCTCCATTGCATATTCTATAAGTTTATTTAAAAGGTCAGTTATCATAAGTCCGCTCTTTTCCCAGAGTTTCGGATACATACTTATAGATGTGAAACCAGGAAGAGTATTTATCTCATTAAGCTTAATTTCACCTGTGTCCTTATCCACAAAGAAGTCAACTCGGGATAAGCCCTTACATTCGCATATCTTATATGCTTTGACTGCATACTCGCGGATTTTCTGCGCTGTTTCCTCATCGATTTCTGCAGGCATAACAAGTCTTGAATTTTCGTCCTTGTATTTTGCATCATAATCATAAAAATCTGCCGCGGCGATAATCTCACCAATAACAGGAGCACATAAAGGCTCATTGTTGCCCATAACAGAAGTTTCTATTTCGCGGGCATTAACTGCTTCTTCAACTATAACTTTTGTGTCATGGATGAACGCATCTTTTAAGCCCTTTTCAAGCTCTCCTCTGTCCTTCGCCTTGCTGATACCTACTGACGAACCTGCGTTACAAGGCTTAACAAAGCAAGGGAAGCCAAGTTTATTTTCTATTTCGTCAAGTTTCTGCTTATCATAATTACCCTTTGAATCTGCTTTGATTTCAACCCAGGCAGACTGCGGAATATCAGCTTCGCGGAACATTATCTTTGCAATGCCCTTATCCATACAGATAGCACTGCCTATAACTTTAGGGCCTACATAGGGAATCCCCGCAAGTTCAAAAAGACCCTGCATTGTTCCATCTTCACCGTTCTTTCCGTGCATAGCAGGAACAGCAACATCAATAGCTATCTTCTCAATTTTATCATCATCTATAACAAGGATACCTTTATCTTCTCTGTCAGGAGAGATAATAGCCTTTTTATAGTTGTTAAAATTCTTATCAAAATTTACGATGTTCTCCACATCGCCATCAAAGTATTTCCATTTACCGTCTTTGGTAATACCTATCATATGTATATTATACTTATCTTTATCAAGAGCCTTTACAACAGTTGTAGAAGAAAGCAAGGATACCTCGTGCTCACTTGATACTCCGCCGAATAATACACAAACATTTAATTTACTCATAACACAAAAACCTTTCTTGACCAATAATTCACCATAATACCACTATATATTTTACCTCAAATAAGCAAAAAAATCAATATGTATATATACTAAATATTTGTTAAAAATATATTAAGTTACCATTTAATATATATCTATTTGAAAGGATTTTTTATAATGTCTAAACTTTTACTTAAAATACTTATTGCTTCATTCTTTATTTTTGTTGTTTTTGGAGTTTTTACATCGGGATATATTCTGAATTTAAAATCGGGGATATCGGATAACGTTTTAAGGCTTCATATTGTAGGCGAAAGTGATTCTGTTTTAGACCAAAGCCTGAAACTTAAGGTAAGAGACAGAATCCTCTCTGGCTATTCCGCCATATTTAAAGAATGCTCCACCATAAATGAAACCATAAAATCAGCAGATGAAAACTTAAGAAAAATTGAAGCCTCTGCCAGAGATGAACTTTTAAAACTTGGCTATAACAAAGAAGTTAATGCCACTATATCCACCTGTTACTTTCCTACAAAGAAATATGATAACATCTCCCTCCCTGCAGGAAGATACACAGCCCTTAACATAAAAATCGGTGACGGCAAGGGGCAAAACTGGTGGTGCGTAATGTATCCGCCCCTTTGCATTACCGAAGGCATCATATCCGTCCCTGAAACATCAAAGGAAAAACTTAAGGAAGTTTTATCGGATAGCGAATATAAGCTTATCACAAACGCAAAGGGGTTTGAGATTAAATTTAAGATAGCAGAGATTTTAGGAAAGTGTATAAAATAGCATATAAAAAAGGCACTATGAACATCTTTTTATATTCCCGTTAAGTCAAAGGTAGGAGTGTATTCCCCCGATGCACTTGTTCTTTCCTGAATATAAGCATTTGTAAAGCCTAAGGAATATGCTTCGTCTACCACCGAGTTATATTCAAAGGTAGTTATTTTTCGGTTAAGTTCAGGAAAATCTGCATATTCTCTGTATGGAGTATATTGACTCATAAGGCTTAATATAAATTTATCTGTGCCATAGGTATTCTTTAAAAAGTTAATAAGATTTATAGAATCCTTTCGGTTATTCGGCAGAATAAGATGCCTTACTATAACGCCTTTTTTCATTATTCCGTCTTCATCAAACTGTGGCGCTCCCACAGAGGATATCATATAGTCAAGAGCATTTTTCGAAATTTCAAAATAGTCAGGAGCTTTACTATAGGATAAACTGAGGGTATTATCCATATATTTCATATCCGTTAAGTAAATATCCACAAGCCCCTCAAGAAGAGAAAGGCCATCAGGTAATTCGTAACCGCCACAGTTATACACAACAGGGATAAAAAGCCTATCCCTTACAGATAAAAGAGATTCCCTTATTTTATCTATATAATGGGTAGGGGTAACAAGGTTTATATTGTGGGCTCCCTTTTCCTGAAGCTCTAAAAAGATTTCTCCAAGCCTTTTAGTTGTGACTTCTGCACCGCTTAAAGGGCTCTGACTTATCTCGGCATTCTGGCAAAAGATACATTTTAAATTGCAGCCACAGAAGAAGACTGTGCCGCTTCCGCGATTTCCGCTTATACAGGGTTCTTCCCAAAAATGAAGAGCGGCACGGGAGATGCGCACAGCATCACCCATACCGCAAAAACCTCTGCTTGTAAAGCGGTCAATATTACATTTTCTCGGACAGAGATTACATAAATCCTTCATACCTATTTAGTAATCATTGTGCCGATACCGCTATCGGTGAATATTTCAAGAAGTAAACAGTGAGGAATTCTTCCGTCGATAATATGAACATTCTGCACCCCTGCATCAATAGCCTCAATACAACCCTGAACTTTAGGAATCATACCACCAACAATCTTTTCGTCTTTAATCATCTGATTAATTTCCTGCTTGCTGATGTGGTAGATAATTTCAGGACTGTCAGCAGATTCTTTTACGCCTTCAATATCTGTTAAAAGAATAAGCTTTTCAGCTTCCAATGCTGCGGCAACTGCACCTGCAACTGTGTCAGCATTAATATTATAGCTGTTACCCTCATCATCTACACCGATAGGTGCGATAACAGGGATATAGTCTTCTTTGGTAAGGTCTTCAAGCATCTTTGTGTTCACGCTTACAATATCTCCAACAAAGCCGATGTCAGTCTTTTCGCCGTCAACTTCAGTATAAAGCTTTTGACACTTCAAAAGGCCACCGTCAATACCGGAAATACCAACACCCTTTCCGCCCTTTGTGCCAAGGAGAGAAACGATTTCCTTATTTGTTTTACCTACAAGAACCATTCTTGCAATGTCAATAGTGTCCTTATCGGTTACACGAAGACCATTTATAAACTGACTTTCGATATTAAAAGTTTTCAGCGCTGAAGAAATATCAGGGCCACCACCATGAACTAAAATAGGGTTGATGCCTATGTACTTAAGAAGAGTGATATCTTCCATAACCTTATTCTTAAGTTCTTCATTTATCATAGCGTTTCCGCCATATTTAACAACAACAGTCTTGCCATAAAAGCGCTGTATATAAGGAAGTGCCTCTATAAGTATTTTTGCCTTATCAATAAAAGGCTTCATTTCAGGTTGATTCATATTCTATCTGCCTTTCTTTTTATAAATAGTTTGGAACAAGCTTAAGACCTTCGTCTTCTGAAAAACCAAACATAATGTTCATATTCTGCACCGCCTGCCCTGCGGCACCTTTAACAAGATTATCTATACAGGAAACAATAATAGCGCGGTTTAATCTTTCGTCAACAGCAATGCCGATTCCTAAATTATTTGAACCTGCAACATGCTTAACTTCAGGCAACTCTCCTGCATCATATACCTTGACAAACTTCTTGTCTTTATAGAAATCTTTGTAAAGTGCAACGATTTCTTCAGCGGACTTCTTTTCTTTAAGATTAATGTAACAGGTAGCAAGAATACCTCTTTTCATAGGAGCTAAATGAGGAGTAAATGAAAGCATAATCTCTTCACCTGCTGCATGAGATAATTCCTGTTCAATTTCAGATGTATGTCTGTGAGTAGCTATGCCATATGCTTTCATTGTTTCTGTGCATTCACAGAAAAGGTTAGGAAGCTTTGCGCCTCTGCCTGCACCTGTAACACCTGACTTTGCATCAATTATAATGCTGTGGTTGTCTGCCCAGCCTGAATTAACAAGTGGGTAAAGACCCAGGATAGAACAGGTTGTGTAACAACCAGGATTTCCTATAAGGCGGGCGTTTTTAATCTTTTCAGGATAAAGCTCACACATTCCGTAAACGGCCTTGTCTAAAAGTTCAGGATCGGAATGAGCCTCCCCGTACCATTTTTCGTAAACAGCAGGGTTGTCATATCGAAAGTCTCCTGATAAATCAATTATGTAAAGACCTTTTTCGTATAACTTAGGAATAACTTCCTTTGATGCTCCGTGAGGGAGGGCTGTGAAAACAAGATCACAGTTATCAGCTATATCGTCTATATCAAGGCCTGTGCATTCTACATCGCATATTCCTTTAAGGTTAGGATAAAGGTCGGAAATTTTTGTTCCTTCATATGAGTGGGATACTATTCTGGTGAGGCTTACCTCCTTATGTCTTGCAAGAAGTCTTAATGTTTCAACACCTGCGTATCCTGTGGCGCCAAGTATGCCGACTTTAATCATATAATTTCATAACCTTTCTGCCCACGTAATGTTTATGCGCTTATCTATGGGCAGGATAAGGCATATATCGTATGTATATATTACGTATATACAAAATTTTCAAACATACACCATTATATATGATTTGTTAATATTTTTCAAGTATTACAGGGAAAAAAGTTGAAATTTTGAGCAACTTTTTCGCAGAAAAAAATTAATTTTCGGCACTTTGTATGTTTTTGACAAAAAGAATTTTTATATTTGTGCATTTAGGTGCTTACAATTTTATGTCAAATGTGCTACAATGATAGCACGTGAAGATGAAACTATGCGAATTTTTAGGAGGTCTTTATTATGGCAAGTTTAAATCTTAAGAATATAACAAAAACTTATTCTGGTGGTTTTACTGCAGTTAAGGATTTCAACCTCGAAATCGATGATAAGGAATTTATCATTTTCGTTGGTCCTTCAGGTTGTGGTAAGACAACAACTCTTCGTATGATCGCTGGTCTCGAAGAAATTACAGACGGTGAACTCTACATTGGCGACAAGCACATGAATGACGTTGTCCCAAAGGACAGAGATATAGCTATGGTTTTCCAGAACTATGCTCTTTATCCTCATATGACAGTATATGAGAATATGGCATTTGGTCTTAAGCTCAGAAAGGTTCCAAAGGACGAAATCAAGAAGAGAGTTAACGAAGCAGCTCAGATTCTCGGTATCGAACACTTACTCGACAGAAAGCCAAAGGCTTTATCTGGTGGTCAGAGACAGCGTGTTGCTCTCGGTCGTGCTATCGTTCGTGAACCAAAGGTGTTCCTTATGGACGAACCTCTCTCTAACCTTGATGCTAAGCTCCGTGTTCAGATGAGAACAGAAATCGGTAAGCTCCACAAGAAGCTTGCTACAACATTTATCTACGTTACTCATGACCAGACAGAGGCTATGACAATGGGTACACGTATCGTTGTTATGAAGGACGGTATCATTCAGCAGGTTGATACTGCTGCAAACCTCTAACAGAAGCCTGTTAATATGTTCGTTGGCGGATTTATCGGAAGGCCTCAGATGAACTTTATCGAAGGTAAGCTTGTTAAGAAGGATGATGGCGTATTC
>JAZRQL010000026.1:0-3086 GCA_045649725.1 Clostridia bacterium
TTTTCATAGATTAAATCCTCCAATGTGTTTTTTATTTTGACTGGCAGGTCACATTTATTATAACACATTGGAGGATTTTTGTTCACCGCTTAAGCTCTATTGAACCACGCGACTATCGCGTGGTTTTCGTTATACAAAAAAACCGCACATATAAATGTGCGGTTTTTATTTACCCTTTAAATTAGTCTGTTAAGTTATCAAAGTAACCCTGAACAAGTATAACAGGCGTACCCTTATCCCCTGAACCACTTGTTAAGTCACATAAAGAACCGATTAAGTCAGTTAAGCGACGTGGGGTTGTTCCCTGTGACGCCATATTACCAACCAAGTCTCCATCCTTTTCCTTGATAGCGCTTTCAATAGCCTTCTTAAGTTCATCACCCTTAAGATCTGCAAAATCGTTATCTGCAAGATACTTAAGCTTAAGTTCGTTTGGTGTTCCCTCCAAGCCCTTTGTATAAGCAGGTGATACAACAGGGTCAGCAAGCTCCCAGATCTTACCTACTGGGTCACGGAAGGCACCGTCGCCATATACCATAACCTCAATATCTTTTCCGCAAAGCTTTTTAAACTGCGCCTGCATATCATAAACTAAGTCAAAGCATTCCTGTGGGAAAAGCTTAATTGTATCTTCTGTTGACTTGTTTGAACCAAGCAAGCCATACTTTTCGTTAAAGCCGCTTCCGTCAACTGACTTATTTAAAACATCATCAAGACCGATAACGCACTTTGCACCTGCATCACGCAAAATTCTCTTTGTGCGCGCTCTTGTATGAATATCACAGTTTAAAACTGTGTCAGTATACTTTAAGATAACTCGTGGGTCATTGGCAAAGATAATTTCAACCTCTGCACCGCAGGATTTGATTAAGTCACCATAATACGAAACATAATCAACACCTGTAAACGGATGTGGGTTTGAGCCGAATAACTCACGATACTTTTCTTCTGTTAAAACATCAGAATATGGGTTAACACCCGCTTCGTCTATCTGGTCAAGTGATACTAAAGCGTTACCAACTTCGTCACTTGGATAGTTGAGCATTAAAACAACTTTCTTAACGCCCTTTGCTATACCACGAAGGCAGATAGCAAAACGGTTACGGCTGAGTATTGGGAAGATAACACCCAATGTTTCTCCGCCTGTTTTTTCTTTTATATCTTTTGCGATAGCGTCAACAGATGCATAGTTACCCTGTGCACGGGCAACAACAGATTCAGTAACCGCAACAACATCCTTGTCGCGAAGTTCAAAACCTTCTGCCTTTGCAGCTTCTATTACACTATTTACAACCATTGTACCAATATCGTCTCCCTCACGGAAAATAGGGCAACGAATACCTCTTGAAATTGTACCTGTTCTTCTTTCCACAGTAATTCCTCCTACCTCTTGACATTTGTCATTATACTTATTATAATACATATGTATGTATAAGTAAAATAGATATAACTTACAACTGTTATAAGGAGAACTTATATGAAAACAAAACTTGATTATTACAGAATTTTTTATGAAACCGCAAGGCACTCATCCTTTTCTACTGCGGCAAAGAATCTTTATATTTCACAGTCCGCTATATCACAGTGTATAAGCCAGTTAGAGCAGGATCTTGGGGCGCAACTTTTTATACGTTCCCGCAGAGGTGTTACCTTAACAACAGAGGGAAATCTGTTATTTCAAAAAGTTGAAAGCGCCATATCTGCAATAGAGCAAGGCGAAACATTACTGGCAAGGCTTCAGCAGTTAGACAGCGGTTCATTAAACATTGCCGCAGGAGATACTATAACAAGGCATTATCTCCTCCCCTATCTTGAAAAATTTCACGCGACTTTCCCCGGGGTTAGAATAGAGATGGCTAATTCATATTCATCTCATATGATTCAACTTGTTAAAGAGGGAAAAGCAGAACTTGCTTTTGTTAATCTTCCCGTATATGATGAAGAATTATGCATAGAACCTTGTTTTAAAATACACGATATTTTTATTTGC
Organism: Clostridia bacterium; assembly: GCA_045649725.1. GTDB lineage: Bacteria > Bacillota > Clostridia > Monoglobales > Monoglobaceae > UMGS1820. The sequence goes on from JAZRQL010000026.1 coordinate 1,991, forward strand.
GGACCTGATCACAACTGTGAAAAGAGCTATACATGGGAGAAAATCGCAAAAGAGCCTTTAATTCTTCTGGAAAAAAATTCATCATCAAGAAGATATATTGAAAGTCAGTTTTCAAAAAAGAATATTGATTTAGACCCACAGATAGAAATCGCCGCACACGAGCTTCTTATTCAGTTTGCCTCAATTCACTTAGGAATATCCTGTGTTGTTGAAGAATTTTTAGGTGACAGTTTAGAAAAAGGTCTTGTTCGCAAAATGAATTTAAAGCCATCCATTCCGTCACGAAGCATAGGATACGCATATCTTAAGCAAAATCCATTATCCCTTCCTGCTCAGGCATTTTTAAATTTGATAAATAATGGATAAAATTTTGATATAATATATACAATGAAATAAATTAAAGCACAAAAAAGGTCTTGCGTATGCAAGACCTTTTGATTCATTTAAAACTTAACAAATGATGAAGCGAAAATGAGAATTAAGAATATTGGTGCTAAATACTTAATCATTAACACATACAACTTTTCTCTTCCGAATTTTTCACCGTTAATTTTAACTTCATCAGTAACAATTTTTGGTTTAACAATCCAACCGATAAGAATACATGTAACAAGTGCAACAACAGGCATAAGAACGTTATTTGAAACATAATCAAGTATATCAAGGATCTGTCCAACTGCACCATTTGGAAGAGTATATTCAAAGTACCAGATGTTATAACCAAGACATGTTACCAATGCAATAACAGCAGATATTATCATAACAATTAAGCATGACTTCTTTCTCTCCCATGAGAACTTGTCCATAACCGATGATGTAAGCGCCTCTAAAAGTGAAATTGATGATGTAAGCGCCGCAAAGAGCACCATTACAAAAAATGCCACGCCAATAATTGTACCGCCTGCCATACTTTCAAACACCTTGGGAAGTGTTACGAACATAAGCGAAGGTCCGGGCTTCTGGGGAGCCGCACCGGTAAATGCAAATACCGCAGGAATAACCATAAGACCTGCAATAACTGCAATACCTGTATCGAAGATTTCAATCTGCTTAACAGAGCTCTCTAAACTTACATCCTTTTTCATATATGAGCCGT
>JAZRQL010000027.1:0-29795 GCA_045649725.1 Clostridia bacterium
ATTCTAACCAACTGAACTACCGGACCGTATAATATGGTGGGCACTATAGGGCTCGAACCTATGACCCTCTGCTTGTAAGGCAGATGCTCTCCCAGCTGAGCTAAGCGCCCATATTTCGGTTTTGTCGATCACTCGGCGTAAGCATATCGTACGCCAAGCAATCAAGACTTGGTGGGCACTATAGGGCTCGAACCTATGACCCTCTGCTTCGAAGGCAGATGCTCTCCCAGCTGCGCTAAGCGCCCGTATGTTCACTCTTTATTGGAGCGACAACATTAGATATTATACTCTCATATATCGCAAAAGTCAAGAGTTTTATTTGCGATTATTTAAGATTATATTAACAAAACCCTATATTTTTTCGCTTTTTCTCTTTATATCTTTAGTTTTCTTAATTTTTATTACTTGTATCTCTTGCTTTTTCACACATAGCAAGAAGCTCATTTTTATCGAATTTATAAGCAGTATTGCAGAACTGACATACTATCTCTGCTTCTCCCATATCCTCAATTATACCCTGAATTTCTGCCTTACCCAGAGATACTATAGCATTGAACATTCTGTCTCTGCTACAGTCGCAATTAAAGCAGACCTCTTGGCTTTCAAGAATATCCACATCGAAGCCAAGCATAACATACTTGATTATATCTTCACCATTCATTCCGTTTGAAAGCATCTCTGTCATACTCATTATATCTCTGACGCTGTTTTCAAGCTTTGATAAAGTTTCTTCATCACAGTCAGGCATAACCTGAACAATAAATCCGCCTGAATGCTTAACAGAGCAGTCAGTATCGATTAAAACGCCTAAAGACACAAGGCTTGGCACCTGTTCAGATAAAGCAAAGTAATAGGCAATATCATCGCCTATCTCTCCTGTCTGAATTTCAACCTGACCGATATAAGGCTCTTTTAAGCCGATATCCTTAATAACGCTCAAAGTACCCGCTCCGACAGCAGTACCAACGTCAAGCTTTCCGTTTTCTTTGAGAGACAAGTCAACATATGGGTTTTCCACATAACCCTTTATCTCTCCCTTTGAGTTTGCAGAAACCAAAACTGTTCCCAAAGGTCCGTCACCCTTTAACTGAATAGTAAGCTTTGCATCTTCTTCCTTAAGCTCGCTACCCATCAAAAGACCTGCTGACATAAGTCTGCCAAGAGCTGCAGTTGCAACAGGGCTTGTGTTATGATACCCTCTTGCCTTTTCACAGCCTTCTGTTGAAACAACAACACTTATCTTTAAAAATCCGTCTTTTGTTATGCCTCTTGTTAAAATATCAGCCATTTTTATCACCTTTATCCTCTGTCTATACAAAGTCAATTAAAATATCATTACTTACATAAAGATATTCTCTCGGAATTATATATCTGTCACCTTTTAAAGCTATTGTTCCTCTTTTTATGTTTTTATCCAATGCCTTTTTGAAAACATCGTATAGGCTCTTTTTAAACCTTTTTTCAAATTCTGTCTTTGAAACTCCCTCTGTCATTCTCAAGCCTAAAAAGACAAACTCACTCATAGTTTCAAATTCTGATTCTGAAAGACTTTCTTCAACCTTATCGTCTTTCTTTAAATATTCTGCCATATCCCTTGTATTGGAATATCTTACATTATTCACAAAAGAGCTTGACCCAAGGCCAAAGCCTGCATAATCGTCACACTTCCAGTATTTCATATTATGTCGGCTTTCAAATCCCTTTTTCGAGAAATTCGATATCTCATACAGGTTATATCCCTTATCTTCCAGAAACTGGGTACCGAAATCGTACATATCTCTACTCAAATCCCCATCGGGTTCAAACTCCATATCATAAAAGGGTGTTCCCTCTTCGATTATAAGCCCGTAACACGAAATATGTTCAGGAGAAAGCTTTACCACCGCATTTAAGGAATTCTTCCATAAATCCATTGTCTGATAAGGAAGAGCGAACATAAGGTCTAACGAAATATTAGAAAATCCTGCTTTTCTCGCTTCATTAAATGTCTTTTCACACTGTTCAAAGGTATGAATCCTGCCAAGAAGCTTAAGCTCTTGGTTATTGGCAGACTGAAGACCCATACTTATTCTGTTAAACCCTGCTTCTTTAAGAATTCTAAATCCCTCAAAATCCATTGTAGCAGGGTTACACTCTGTAGTAATTTCGCAATTTTCGTCTATCTTAAACCTGTCCTTTACTGCATCTAAAATATGAACAAGCTGTTCTGCCTTTAAAACAGTAGGCGTTCCTCCGCCAAAATAAATGGTATCAACCATATCATCGGCACGGTCAAAAGCCCTTATCTCTTTACACAAAGCCTGAACATAGGCATCTTTATTCTCTTCATTTGAAGAGAACGACAAAAAGTCACAATATTTGCATTTTGCCACACAAAAAGGAATGTGAATATATATACCAAGTGCCATATAAAACCCTCTAGTCCAGTTTAAGCACAGACATAAACGCCTCCTGAGGCACTTCAACAGAGCCTACCTGACGCATACGTTTTTTACCCTCTTTCTGCTTTTCGAGGAGCTTCTTCTTACGGGTTATGTCACCACCGTAACACTTTGCAAGTACGTCTTTACGCATCGCTTTAACTGTTTCTCTTGCTATAATCTTTCCACCAACAGCCGCCTGAATAGGAATTTCAAAAAGCTGTCTTGGGATAACATCCTTAAGCTTTTCAGCCATTTTTCTGCCTCTGCCATATGCTCTATCCTTATGAACGATAAAGGAAAGGGCATCCACCTGCTCACCATTTAAGAGCATATCAAGCTTTACAAGAGATGCCTTTTCAAATCTTGAAAATTCATAGTCGAATGACGCGTATCCTCTTGTTCTTGACTTAAGGGCATCAAAGAAGTCATAAATAATTTCGTTTAATGGCAAGTCATAGTTTAAGGATACTCGTGTTGCATCTAAATATGTCATATCTATATATGTTCCTCGTCTGTCCTGACAAAGTTCCATAATGCTTCCTACATATTCTTTAGGAGTCATAATTGTTGCCTTAACAATAGGCTCCATCATATAGTCAATTTCTGATGTATCAGGAAGGTTTGTAGGGTTATCAATCTCAAGCTCTTCACCATCTGTTTTAATAACGATATATTCAACAGAAGGAGCAGTTGTAACCAAATCAAGGTTATACTCTCTCTCTAATCTTTCCTGAATGATTTCCATATGCAAAAGACCTAAAAATCCGCATCTGAAACCAAAGCCCAAAGCCACAGATGTCTCTGCCTCAAAGTTTAAAGCAGCATCGTTTAACTGAAGTTTCTCTAATGCCTCTCTTAAGTCATCATATCTCGCGCCATCAGCCGGATATATACCACAGTACACCATAGACTTAACTTCCTTATATCCGGGAAGAGCCTCATCTGCAGGTCTTTCCGCAAGAGTTACTGTATCGCCTACGTGAACATCAGCAACGTTTTTAATGCTTGCTGTTATATATCCAACTTCGCCTGCTTCTAATTTGCTTGCAGGAGTCATTCCGTTAGGGTGAAGATATCCAACCTCAACAACATCAAACTCGCTGCCTGTTGCCATCATACGCATTCTCTGGCCTGCTTTTAACACGCCGTCTTTTATTCTTACATATACAATAACGCCTTTATATGCATCATAATAAGAGTCAAAGATAAGAGCCTTTAAAGGAGCTGTTTCATCCCCCTCAGGAGATGGTACAAGTTCAACTATCTTTTCAAGAACCGCCTCGATATTTATACCGTTTTTAGCCGAGATACAAGGTGCATCCTCACCGTCAATACCAATAACGTCTTCGATTTCCTTTTTAACCTCTTCAGGACGTGCAGAAGGCAAGTCTATCTTGTTGATAACAGGAACAAGCTCCAAATCATGTTCCAAAGCAAGATAGGTATTAGCCAGGGTCTGAGCCTCTATACCCTGGGCCGCATCCACAACCAAAACAGCACCCTCACAAGCCGCAAGGCTTCGGGAAACCTCGTAGTTAAAGTCTACGTGCCCCGGGGTGTCGATAAGATTAAGCTCATATTCCTTGCCGTCCTTCGCCTCATACAAAAGCTTAACAGCACGAGCTTTTATAGTAATACCACGTTCGCGTTCAAGATCCATATTATCAAGGATCTGTTCCTGCATCTCACGTTGAGTCAAGGCTCCTGTAACTTCAAGAATTCTGTCAGCAAGTGTACTCTTTCCGTGGTCAATATGTGCTATAATAGAAAAATTACGTATGTTGTCTCTACGGTCGCTCATCTTCTTCCTCCTAAAAAACTATCAACTAACAATTAGAATAAGCCAGGGATATTAAGTCCGCCTGTAATAGAACCAAGCTTAGCAGAACTATCTGCATCTACCTTTCTCATTCCCTCGTTAACTGCCGCAATGATTAAATCCTGAAGCATTTCAACATCATCAGGGTCAACCACTTCAGGAGAAATTGAAACTTCAACGAGTTCTCTCTTTCCGTCAACTATAACCTTTACAGCACCGCCACCGGCTGTTGCTTCGTATGTTTTAGTTTCCATTTCCTCCTGCATCTTAAGCATCTGCTCCTGCATCTTCTGAGCCTGCTTAATCATCTGATTCATATTTGCGCCTCCACCCATTCCGCGTGGAAATCCACCTTTTGCCATTTATATCATCCTTTCTTATGGTAAGATAATTACATCGTTATGAACATCAAAGACATAGTCGCCTTTTTTCAAAACTTTAACTAACTCAAATGTGTCTTTAATGGGCTTTTTAGTACGGATAACACCAATCCCTGCACCGCCTTCGTGATGATAGTCAGAACCGATGGTTAAAACCTTTATCTTATCCGCCTTTGCCCTTTCTATTGTTTTTGCATTTCTGCCATTATGGCCTGTATGCATATTAAAAATTTCCATCCCGTCAATAAATGAAGAATCAATATCCGTCATACCATTTCTGTATGGGTGCGCCTGAATAATAAGAACATCTTTAAATGCCTCATTCTTTTTAAATTCCGCAATCCCCTTTGGCAGAGCATCATAAATTTCTTCAAGAATGTTCTGATCTATTCCGTAAACAAGATAGTCATTATGATTTTCTTCAAACCTTATTTCTGCGCCTAAAATTACGTTTATGCCATACTTTTCTCCTGCCTTTTTTGCATCAAGAAAATCCTTTAAAAACCACTTTGCAAAAAGCTTTGCTCCAGGCTCTTCAGTAAACCTTGACACCCTGTAGTCGTAGGTATAGTGATTTGTAATAGCTACAGAATCCAAACCAAGCTCTGCATACTTTTTCACAACTTCTTCAGGCGAAAAGTCTGCACAAGTGCTGACAGGTGATGTGTGAGCATGAAGTTCTGTACGATATTTATATTCTTTTAAAATATATTTTTTAATATCATTTAGGCTTTTCATTAAAACCTCTCCTTAAACAATATCTATCTTATCGCCAAACATACTCTTTTTGTCAGCAAGGTCTTTTATAGAAAAGCCCTCTTTTACTTCTTCCTTCTCCTCACCCTTAATAGAAACTCTTACAGCGATTTCTTCTCCTGATATTTTAGAGAATAACTTTGATAAATATTCAATACCGTTTGGAGTAGATATCTTGTTATAGGCAACCTCGCCCGTAACCTGAATTTTTACTGTGTTTTCGCTTTTTTCACAGCTTGCAGTATATAAAAATGCATATAAAAGCTTACTTTCCTTTTTAACCTCATTCAAAACATTTTGCCAAAGGTCACCGCTTGGCGCAGGAGAAGCCTCTGCCATAGCAGGTGGTGCGGATGTTTCTTCTGATTTTACTTCCTTTGATTTTACTTCCTTCTTTGGTTCTTCTACATCCCATGGAGGAAGCTCTTTTTCCTCTTTCTTTTCAGGTGCACTTTCAAAGGAAACAGTTCCGCCCTTGCTCATAGTTTCTATTATTTTTTCAAGCTTTTCAATTCGCTTTAAAAGAACGCTTTCATCATCGTTATATGTGGCAAGTCTAATAACACCCTGCTCTGCCGCAAGCTTTGGGTCAGAAAGCCATTTTGACTGGGCAAGATATTCACCAAGAGCATTTATTGAATACACAATTCTTTCAACCGAAAGCTTGTCCGCCTGTGCCTTATACTTACTAACAGCAGACTCTGTCTTTTCAAGCAAATCCTGTGGACTGTCTGTTGTTTTGCACACAAGTAAAGCCCTGAAATGAGAGATAAGGTTTTCGATTAAGCTTTGAGCTTCCTTTCCCTCTTTTAATATCTCATCTGCTCCCATAAGAGCAACCTTTGTATCATCATCGCATATAGCATCAACGATTTCAAAAAGCTTACCGCTTCCTACAACCCCCATTATATCAGCTATAACCTCTGCTGTGAGCTTTTCCTGACTGAAGGTTATGCATCTGTCAAGAATGCTTATAGCATCTCTCATAGAACCGTCGCCAAGTTCAGCAACCGCTTCAATTCCTTCAGGGGTAACATCAATATTTTCGTTTTCTGCAATAAGCTTTATTCTTCCTGCAATATCGTTAACTGAAATTCTTCTGAAGTCAAACCTCTGACATCTTGAAAGAACAGTTGCAGGGATTTTATGAGGCTCTGTTGTTGCAAGAATAAAAATAGTATGAACAGGCGGCTCTTCAAGGGTTTTAAGAAGAGCATTAAATGCCTCGGTTGTAAGCATATGAACCTCGTCTATAATATAAACCTTATATTTACATCCAACAGGAGTATAAATAACCTCATCACGAATCTCACGGATGTTTTCAACACCTCTGTTACTTGCGGCGTCCATTTCATAAACATCTAAAATGCTTCCGTTTAATATTCCCTTACAAGTATTGCACTCATTACAAGGCTCGCCGTTTACAGGACTTTCACAGTTTACCGCACGTGAAAAAATTTTGGCCGTAGAGGTCTTACCAGTACCCCTTGTGCCACAGAATAAATAGGCATGGGAAATACGTCCGCTTGCTATGGCGGTCTTTAAAGTATCAGAAACCTGATTCTGACCTGAAACGTCTTCAAATTTCATAGGTCTCCATTTTCTGTATAAAGCCTGATATGTGGACATATTATCCCTCTTTCCTATAAATTAAAAAAGCCACGTACTTGCCTTCGAAAAAGTGATACCCGCGTTACCTGTACAGTTAACTCAGGTCTGGCTTCCTTACGGCACATTAAAATAACTGCTTATCGCTGCTGCGTTCCCGCCCTGACGAGGTTCACAGGTTTTGATTGCGTAAGACCAAACCGTCAACGCCACTTATACAGGGGCAGACCGAACATCCCTATCCCTCTCGGCAAGTTTTCATCCCCTCTGTAGCGGATTGAGGGTTACAAGGCACCGCTAACGCCCCGACCAACGTGACCTATGTATTATATCACAAAAATAATTTTCCGTCAACCATATAAAGAAAATAAGTTACACAAAATTATTTGTCTTTACGACATTATCCTTGTATTTTAAACATTTATGTGCTAAAATGCTTTAGTACATAACCATTAGTGAATTTTATCTAAAGGATGATTAATATGGCAGCAGTTATTTCGCAGTTACTTATTTTATTTTCATTTATTATAATAGGCTATTTTTTAAAAAAATTAAAAGTCGTTACGCACGAAACATCTTCTATGCTTTCAAAGCTTGAGGTTTTTCTTTTCTGCCCTGCAGTTAACTTAAGCAGTTTTGCAGACAATCTTAACATAGGCAACATAAAAGAAAAGTCAGTTTATCTCATACTTTCTATATGTATAATTATTATTACGGTTTTCGGAGCAAAGCTTTTGGCTCGTTCCTTTACCAAAGACAGCTACGAAAGAGGCGTATTTTCTTACAACTTTACAACAGGAAACTACGGATATATGGGATATCCTTTGGTTCAGGCCCTTTACGGAGACGATATGCTCTTAAACTTTATTATCTTCTCTATCCCTTTTACGTTTTATATTTACACAGAAGGTTATAGAGTTTTAACTGCAGAAGATAAATTCAGTCTTAAGAGTATTTTCAAATCACCTTTTGTATATTCAATAAGCGCAGGTCTTATAATAGGCCTTTCAGGAATTCAGCTTCCGAACTGGATAAAAGGCGTTTTAGATGGAGCATCTGACTGTATGGCACCTATCGCGATGATTATCACAGGTATTGTCCTTGCAGAGTATAGCATTCTTCCTCTGCTTAAAAAATATAAGGCATATATCGCGTCACTTATCAGACTTCTTATTATTCCTGTTGTGCTTATGTTAATTTTAAAGGCCTTTAACGTTAGCACAGAGGTTATCACAATCGCAACATTCTTCTATGCAGTTCCCGCAGGGCTTAATCCTGTTATTTTCCCTAATTCAATAGGAAGAGACTGTAGAGCAGGTCTTTCAATGGTGCTTATATCAAATATCCTTTGCATCATAACGATACCTTTAATCGTTACACTTATATAAAAACCGAAACGGAATGGTAAAAGCCATTCCGTTTTTTTGTGTAATAAATTTTCAAAACCTGTCAATACTATCCTTAAAACAACTGATTTAGGAGAATAAATATGAAGGATAAAGTATTTGGTGTATTACAAAGGATAGGCAGAGCTTTTATGTTACCTATTGCGATTTTGCCCGTAGCAGGTCTGCTTTTAGGTATAGGAAGTTCCTTCACAAATCCCACAACATTAGAAGCTTATGGTCTGACAGGCATCATCTATCCGGGAGGAATTTTATATACCCTCCTTGATATAATGAGCCACGCAGGAAGCGCGGTCTTTGATAACCTTGCACTTCTCTTTGCCATTGGTGTTGCAATCGGTATGGCAAAGCGCGAAAAAGAGGTTGCGGCACTATCTTCCGTTGTGGCTTTTCTTATTATGCACACAACCATAAGCGCCCTTATCACAGCCCACGGTGGAGCGGAAAGTATGCTCGAAAACTCTACTGCATCCGTCCTTGGTATAACCACTCTTCAAATGGGTGTTTTCGGTGGTATTATTGTAGGTCTTGGCGTAGCGGCACTTCATAACAGATTTTACAGAATTAAGCTCCCTGCAGTTTTAGCATTCTTCGGCGGCACAAGATTTGTTCCTATTATCTCTGCCCTCGTATATGTCCTAGTTGGTATCTTAATGTACTTTATATGGCCTTTGGTACAGAGGGGAATTTCTGCGTTAGGCTCATTGGTTTTAGCATCAGGATATGTAGGCACCTGGATTTACGGAATAATCGAACGAGCCCTTATTCCATTTGGTCTGCACCACGTTTTCTATATTCCATTCTGGCAGACATCTGTTGGCGGAAGCGCAATAATAGACGGAGTACTAGTTCAGGGTGCACAGAACATCTTCTTTGCAGAGCTTGGCTCTAAATCCACGGAGGTATTCAGCGTGGAAGCTACAAGGTTTATGTCAGGTAAGTTCCCGTTTATGATATTCGGTCTTCCCGGTGCGGCACTTGCTATGTACAGATGTGCAAGACCTGAAAAGCGAAAGATTGCTGGCGGTCTTTTAATCTCTGCGGCTCTTACTGCTATGCTTACAGGTATTACCGAGCCTATTGAGTTCACCTTCCTCTTTGTTGCACCACTTATGTACGTTATCCATTGTATATTGGCAGGTCTTTCTTATATGCTTATGCATATATTAAACGTTGGGGTTGGTATGACCTTTTCAGGTGGTATAATCGACCTTGTATTGTTTGGTGTTCTTCAGGGAAATGCAAAAACTAACTGGATATATATTGTTCTTGTGGGTATTGCTTACTTCTTTATCTATTGGGGAATCTTTACCTTTATGATAAGGAAGTTTGACTATAAAACTCCCGGACGCGAGGGTGACGACGAGGAGACAAAGCTTTATACAAGAGCAGATATGGAAAAGCGAAAAGACAATATGGGCAAAAGCGAATTAATCGTCAAAGGTCTTGGTGGAAAGGGAAACATTTCGGATATAGACTGTTGCGCTACAAGGCTTCGCGTTACCGTTAAAAACCCCGAATATGTAAACGAAGGCATTTTAAGGCAAAGTGGAGCTTCAGGGGTGATAAAAAAAGGGAATGGTGTTCAGGTTGTTTATGGCCCAGTTGTGTCGGTTATTCGTTCCGATATAGATGAATATCTGTCAAAGCAGGTTTCATCTGACAAATACACTCTTTATTCCCCTGCAAAGGGTCAGCATATTCCTCTTTCGGAAGTTCCTGACGAGGTGTTCAGCAAGGGAATTTTAGGCGAAGGCACAGCCATAAACCCAACTGAAAATAAGATTTTCTCTCCTTGTGACGGTGTGGTTTCCAACACAGTTGACACGAAGCACGCCATCGGCATAAAATCGGATAAAGGATTTGAAATTCTTATACACGTAGGTATTGATACGGTAAAATTAGGTGGCAAATTCTTTGAATATAAGGTTAGTGAGGGTCAAAAGGTAAAAAGAGGCGACCTTCTTATGACCTTTGACGGAGACAGCATTAAAAAGAAAGGTTATAAGCTCATAACCCCTGTTATCATTACTGATATGAACGAAGTAAAGGAAATTACCCCAACAACCGAGAGAAACTTAAATCAGGGCGACAGCCTTATGGACGTAGAATTTTAAAGAGTGGCACAACACATAGGTTGTGCCTTACATATTTCTGAAAAGTTAAAAATTTTTGTTAATTTTTTTAGCAAAAACCCTTGACAAATGATAGCATAAATGATATACTAACGTAGTCGCATTGAAGAAATGCGCAATATGTGGAGAGATGTCCGAGCGGTTTAAGGAGCTAGTCTTGAAAACTAGTGATGCGAAAGCACCTAGGGTTCGAATCCCTATCTCTCCGCCATTTTTTTACTTAAATTTAACAATTTAATGAATTCGGAGAAGTACTCAAGTTGGCCGAAGAGGCGCCCCTGCTAAGGGTGTAGGTCGGGAAACCGGCGCGAGGGTTCAAATCCCTCCTTCTCCGCCAAAAACAAAAAGCACCCTATAGGGTGCTTTTTGTTTAACTTTAGTTAATTAGAACAAGATTATAATAAACTGTGATACAAGTACAACAGCAATAAGAGCTATTGGGTATGTTGCGGCATATGCTGCCGCAACATCTTCTGTGCCTGCTACACCGATAAGTGTACCAAGGGCTGGTGTACTTGTCATACCACCGGTAATTGAACCGAGGTTATTAAGCAAGCTTAACTTTAACACATATTTTGCAAACAAATATCCGATTATCAATGGGAAGATAGTCATTACTATACCATATACAAAATACATTGGGTCAAAATTTGCTACGAATTCTGCTCCACCGGGAACACCTGCGCCAACCAAGAACAACACAAGACCTAACTCTCTGAAAAGTTTAAGTGTGCTCTGCTTTGGCATAATTTCTATACGTCCGATTCTGCCGAAATGGCCAAGAACCAAACTAACAAGCAAACATCCGCCTGTGGTTGTAAGAGAGAAACATGTGCCTGATAAACCAGCTGATGTAAGAGGAACTTTAATCTGTCCTATAATTGCGCCAAGGATAGCTGCGAGAGAAAAACCTGCAACACCCATATGGTCAATTTCAAATATCTTACCAAGCTTCTTCTCTTCCTTGATTTCTGTTTTGATAGCTATTTTTTCACGTTCTTCTTCCATATTTGCCTTTAACATTTTAGGAATAATCTGAACGAAGAGAACAACACCAACCACACCGAAAATATATGCAATACCGTGTCCAACTGAAACAAGACCTGTAAACTCTTCAGCTACAGTTGCCTTTGCCGCAGAAAAGGCAGGAGTTGATGTAAGTGAGCCTGAAAGCAGACCTACAATCATAGCTACAAAACCGTCCTGACTTTCAATTGTTGCACCATAACCAAATATTTCTCCGGCATATATACAACCAACAGCAGAAAGTCCGCCTGCAAGTATAATTATAAGTCCTAAAAGAACATAGGATTTAAAGTTTTTCTTGAAGTTGCCAAAAAACTTTGGTCCTGCAATATAACCTACAGATGTTACAAACAAGATAAGACCAAGGCTTTCTATTATAGTAAGTCCTCCGGAAAAGTCATATGGTTTAGATGATGCCGCAAATAACAGCTCGCCGCTTTCGTTTACACTAAAGAAAAGTGCTCCGAAAAGCAAAGCAATAATGAAAACGCCTGCGTCACCTAAAGATACGCCTTTAATCGTAATTCTTCCTAAAAGATATCCTAAAAGAAGAACACTGAAAACAACAAACAATAAAGTATTTACATTACTGATTGAAATAAAACCATTTAATAAACTCATTTTGCCTGTCCCCTATCTAAATGTTTTTCTGATTTGTGTAATTAGGAAGAAGCTTTGGTGAAACTGTTTCTGTTTCAATGCCTGCATCTTTGATTTCCTTTTCAAACTTTTCAACGTGTGAAAGTGAAAGCTTTCCTACCTTAACGTCCTTTGATTTAGCGGCAGCATTCTTACCTGCGCTTCTACCAAATACAATGATATCGAGAAGTGAGTTACCCATAAGTCTGTTCTTACCGTGAATTCCGCCAACAGCCTCGCCTGCTACAAATAAGTTTTCAACATTAGTAGTCATACAGTCTTCAGTAATATCAAGACCACCATTCTGATAGTGGAGTGTAGGATATACCAAGATAGGTTCTTTACGGATATCGATGCCGTACTTATCGAACATTCTCCACATAGCAGGAATTCTCTTCATAATAGTACCTTCGCCACCGATTTTTTCTATCATAGGAGTATCAAGCCATACACCTTCTCCGCTTCCTGTATCTACACCGTTACCTCTTTCAGAGCATTCACGGATGATAGATGCAGCAGCAACGTCACGGGTTTCAAGTGGGTGCATAAATACTTCACCGTTTTCATTAACAAGCTTTGCACCAAGTGAACGAACCTTTTCAGTAACAAGGGCACCGAAAATCTGTTCAGGGTAAGCAACACCTGTTGGATGATACTGAAGTGTTTCAGCATAGAGAAGCTTAGCCCCTGCTCTGTAACCTAAAACAAGACCGTCAGCAGTAGCACCATAATGGTTTGAAGTTGGGAAGCCCTGATAGTGCATACGACCTGCACCGCCTGTTGCGATGATAACAGTCTTTGCCTTTGCTACCATGAGTTCCTTTGTTTCCATATTCATCAAAACTGCACCGGCTGCGTTTCCGTTTTCATCGAGAATAAGTTCGATTGCAGAAGTAAAGTCAACAACAGAGATGTTGCGGTTTAAAACTTCATCACGAAGAGTTCTCATAATTTCAGCACCGGAATAGTCCTTTGCCGCGTGCATTCTCTTTCTTGAAGTACCGCCACCGTGAGTTGTAACCATTGTTCCGTCTGCTTCCTTATCGAACTCAACACCTAAATTGCTGAGCCATAAAATAGCTTCAGGAGCATCACAAACAAGCTTTGATAAAAGCTCTTTCTTTGCGGCGAAGTGACCGCCACCGAAAGCATCAACAAAGTGAATAGCAGGTGAATCGTTTGGCTTATCAGCCGCCTGAATACCACCTTCTGCCATCATTGTGTTTGCATCACCCATACGAAGCTTTGTAACAATCATAACATTTGCTCCTGCTTCGTGAGCTTCGATAGCTGCAGATGTACCTGCGCCGCCACCACCGATAATCAAAACATCTGTTTCGTAATCAGGGTTTTCAAGGTCAACTGAATCCATTGTGATACGGCTGTGTGCCTGAAGGATTTCAGCAAGTTCTGTTGGAACTTTTTCGCCCTTGTTAGGACCGATTTTTAATAAATCAAACTGATCCTGTCTGTAGTCCGGATGAAAAGCTGCAAGCAAATCTTCCTTCTGCTTTGCAGTCATACGATCCGGCTCTAAAGCAATATTTTTTTCTCTTGCCGCTTCAACTGCAGCAATTGATTTTTGAAATTTTTCCGAATACATATTTCTTTTCCTCCTTACTTCTCTATTTCGCGTGTGTTATAAAGCTCTTTCATTTCATCAAGTGGCTTATCCATAAGAGCTTCTATAAGGTCTTTAAAGTCGCCATTGTTAATTTCCTTAACTCTGTCTTCCAAGTGACCACATCCTGGTGCTAAATACTTTCCGTTAATTCTTCTTGCAAGCATTGCAACCTGTGGATGTGAAATACCTGCAGGACATCTTGAAGAACATACTCCGCACATTACACAGTCAAATGATTCTTCTGCACACTGTTCAAAATCACCGCGCTGTGCAAATGCTATGTACTGCATAACGTTAAGACCCTGTGTACAGCTCTTTGTGCAGGCATTACAGCCGATACAAGCATAAATTTCAGGGTAAAGCTGCATCATAACAGACTCATTTACAGGAATGTTTTCTATATCATATCCTTCCTTAACAAGTGGGAAGAATGGTAAGGTTGCGATATACATATTATCTTCAACCTTTGTCTGGCAAGCAAGACAAGCTTTGAGCTCCTTGTCACCTTTTATGCGGTAAATTGTTGCACAAGCACCGCAAAAACCGTTACGACAACCGCAACCACGAACCAACTGGTATCCGGCATATTCCATAGCGGTCATAATTGTTAAATTTTCAGGCACTTCATATTTTTTGCCGAAAAGATAAATATTAACTAATTTTTCCATGGTACCTCTCCTTTAATACTCATCCGGAAGTTCATCAAGCTCGTCGCACCTGAACACCGGACCGTCTTTGCACACATACTTGGAGCCAACATTACATCTTCCGCATTTGCCAACTCCACACTTCATTCTAAGCTCAAGTGTTGTGTAAATCTGGGTTTTGTCAAAGCCAATCTCACAAAGTCCTTCAAGGGTGAACTTAATCATAATAGGAGGTCCGCATAAAACAGCTGTTTTGTTTGTGTCAAAGCCAAGCTCTTTTACATAGTTTGGAACAAATCCAACGTGACCATCCCAACCCTCCTGGGGATTGTCTATTGTAAGATGAACATTTACACCTGCATCCTGTGACCATTCATCAATGATTTCCTTATAGTCAAGCAAATCATCCTTGCTTCTTGAACCATAAACGATATCAATTTCACCGTAACGGTCACGGTAATATCTGCAGTAGTTGATAACCGAACGAAGAGGTGCAAGACCAACACCGCCGGCAATAAACAAAAGGTTTTTACCTGCGAACACATCATCAACAGGGAAAGGATTTCCGTATGGTCCTCTGATTGTTATCTGCTGACCAACCTCTGCCTGATGTAACCATTCGGTTACGCATCCGCACTTTTTAATAGAGAATTCCATATACTCTTCATTTGTAGGAGAAGATGTAATAGAAAACATCGCTTCACCCACACCCGGAACTGAAAGCATAGCACACTGTCCTGGTCTGTGGTCAAAGGCTTTTTTGCCATCAGGTGTCACAACTCTGAATGTTTTAATATCAGGTGTATCGATACGGACATCAGTTATAACACCGACTTTAGGGATTAAAGTTTCTTCTCTGTTACTCACTTATTCTCCCCTCCTATCTTTTTCATTACTTTAACAATATTCATAGAAATAGGGCACTTTGAAAGACATCTTCCGCAACCTACACAGCTGAATAATCCTTCATTGTTTTCAGGATAGTAAACAAGCTTATGCATAAATCTCTGGCGGAAACGTTCTTTCTGGGTAAGTCTGTTATTTCCGTGAGCCATTTTTGTAAAATCGGAATACATACATGAATCCCAACATCTGAATCTTATAACACCGTTACCTGTGTTAAAGTCCTTAATGTCATAACACTGACAAGTAGGACATACAAAAGTACAAGTTCCGCATCCTAAACAAGCTTCTGAAAGCTCGCTCCATGCAGGGTGATTGAAGAATTCATCAGTTTTTCCGCCACCAAATGCGTCTGTCTTAAGGTCTTTAAGTGGAAGCTTATCCATAATAGCAGAAATCTTTTCTTTTAGATCTTCAACCTTTGTTTCGTCACATTCCTCTGTAATGGCTGAAAGCTTTTCTAAAAGGGCTTCACCCTTTTCAGTGTTAGCCTTAAAGAAGATTTCATCTTCTGTCTTCCATGTTGTAACATCACCATCAGGGTCTTCAGGTGAAACACCAAAAGTCTTACAGAAACAGGTTTCAGCAGGCTTTGTGCAGGCAGTTGACACAATGATACCCTTTTCACGTCTTGACGCGTAGTAACTGTCAACAGGTTCAGAGAGGAATACTCTGTCTAAAATTTCAAAGCTCTTTACGTCACAGCCACGAACTCCGAAGATAACAAAATCTTCTGTTTCGCATCTTGTGTCGATAACTTCAATGTTTTTACCCTCTGTCTTAAACTCCATTAAGTTTTCCATCTGAGGGAAGAAGAAATCCTTTGGACTTCTTACTGTATTAAAAGCATCACTCCACAAAACACCCTCTTCCCACTGCTTATAAACGGAACTTCCGTCCTTATCAGTTGTTGGAAGATAGAGCTTTGCGCTCTTTGTGATTTCTTCAAAAACAGAATTAATTTTATCAAGAGAACATTTACGCATCTATATCCCCCCTGTCAAACACTTCACCCGGTTCTAAATCCTCGGTAGTGTAATCTACAAGCGGAGCTCTTGAACCAACCTCAGCCCCTGCCTGATATTCTCCGTAGAATTCATTAATATCCTTTATGAACTTACGGTTTAAAAGATGAAGCGGAATATTCTGTGGGCAAACTCTTGAACATTCACCACAGTCAGTACAACGTCCTGCTACATGGTATGCTCTTATAATGTGGAACATCTTTTCTTCAAAGCTGTTACCCGGTGCCTTATTTTCAACCCCTGATGCAGGGTTCTCAAATACGCACTTTTCACATGTACAAGCAGGGCATGCATCACGACAAGCGTTACAACGGATACAACGTGAAAGTTCGTTCTGCCAGAAAGCAAATCTTTCATCAGGAGTCATTGCTTCGATTTTAGCAACCTCATCAAATCTGCCTGATTCAATAACTTCGCCTTCGTCACCTAAAAGCTCGTCATAAGCCATATGCTTCTTGCTCTTGCAGTTTATACAACGTTCTAAAAGAACATTCTGAGCTTCCACTTTAACAGGCTTATCTTCATAAATTGTTGTAACAAGAAGGTTTTCGCCATCCTCTGAAATCTCGCTTATACCTTCACCTGTTATAGCTTTTACCTTTGAAATATCAGCCATACCTTCGCAAGAAACACCAACAACGTAAACTTTCTCACGGTCAAAGCGGTGTTCTGTTAAAAGCTGATTAAAGCTATATGTATCACAAGGCTTTAAGAAAACGAGAATTTTACCTTCATATCTGTCTGTCTTTGAAACGAGATATTTTGAAAGGTTAGCTCCGCAGAAATCACTCCATACGAAATTCTGCTTTAACTCTTCCTCTGTTTTAAACATTTTTGGGGTTACATCGTAATCGAATTCACCCTTGTTCCAACCGAGAACTGCATTAACAGTACCATTTGCAAGCAGAGAAACTGCTTTATCTATTAACTGGTTTTGTGTTATCTTTTGCATCGCAGATCCTCCAATCTCTTGTTTTCTCCAAGGGCAGTTACCTTTTCAACAAAGTCATTCATAGTAGCGGCAAACTTTGCACCTTCTGCCGCAGAAACCCATTCAACACGGGTACGTTCTCTTTCTATACCGAGGTAGTCGAGCATAGAGAAGAGAGCTGCCATTCTTCTTCTTGTGTAGTAGTTACCTGATGTGTAGTGACAATCCCCAGGGTGACAACCACAGAGAATAACTCCGTCTGCACCTCTCTGGAAAGCACGAAGAACAAACATAGGATTAACACGACAAGAACAAGGAACTCTTATAATCTTTACATCTGCGGGGTAGTTAAGACGGTTGTTTCCCGCAAGGTCAGCACCGGCATATGAACACCAGTTACAACAAAAAGCAACAATTAAAGGTTTACGTTCATTTACTTGCATATTGCGTCCACCTCCGCCATAATCTGATTATTTGCAAATCCGTTTAAGTCCATAGCGCCTGACGGACAAGCAACTGTACAAGCACCACAACCCTGACAAACTGCAGGATTAACTGATGCAACACGTCTTACTTTAGTTGTTCTGTCAGGCATACGGAATTCCTTATCTTCATAAGTAATAGCACCGTAAGGACAAACTCTTTCACAAGTTGAACAACCGTTACACATAAGCTCGTTTGAGTGAGCTATACATGGGTTACCTGTAAGCTTTTCCTTTGCTAAAAGTCCGATAACCTTTGATGCAGCCGCACCTGCCTGGGAAACTGTTTCAGGAATATCTTTAGGGCCCTGACAAGCACCTGATAAAAATACACCTGCTGTTGGGCTTTCTACCGGACGAAGCTTTGGATGAGCTTCTGTAAAGAAGTCATTTGTATCCATACTTGCAGTAAGCATTGTTGCAAGAGGACGGGCTGACTTATCAGGTTCAATAGCCGCAGCTAAAACAACTAAATCAGCATCAATGTGAAGCTGTTTGTTTTCGATTAAGTCAGATGCCTGAACCTTAAGCTTATCTCCTTCAGGTGTAACCTTTCCGACCATACCCTTAACGTACTTCACGCCATACTCTTCTACTGCACGGCGATAGAATTCGTCAAAGTTCTTACCCGGAGTTCTTACATCTATATAGAATACATAAACTTCTGTGTCAGGATACTTATCTCGGGTTAACATTGCGTGCTTTGCTGTGTACATACAACAAATTTTTGAACAATACTCCTTACCCTTTTCTGCGCAGGCATCGCATCTGGAGCCAACACACTGAACGAATACGATAGTCTTTGGTGACTTACCGTCTGATGGTCTTTCTAAATGACCTGCAGTAGGACCTGCCGCATTTGTAAGACGTTCAAATTCCAATGATGTAATAACATCTTTAGACTGGTTATATGCAAACTCATCAAACTTATCCATGCTGATAGGATTAAAGCCTGTTGCAACAACGATAGCACCGTATTTTTCTTCGATATATTCATCCTTCTGTGTATAATCAATAGCGCCTGCGGCACAAACCTTTGCACAAAGACCACACTTGCCATTCTTAATCATATTACAAGCATTTGGGTCGATAGTTGCAACCTTTGGAACTGCCTGTGCAAAAGGAATATATATTGCACTTCTGTTATCCATTCCTAAATTAACTCATTAGGAACCTTCTTCATAGGACATTTTTCAAGACATGCACCACAGCCTGTACAGATATCTTCTTTTACGAAGCGGGCATTCTTCTTGATAGTTACATCAAAGTTACCTACAAAACCCTTTATTTCTGAAACTTCACTATATGAGAAGATTCTGATTTTTTCGTTCTGTGCCACGTCCACCATTTTTGGTGTTAGGATACAAGCCGCACAGTCAAGTGTAGGGAATGTTTTATCAAGCTGTGCCATCTTTCCGCCGATGGTAGGCTTCTTTTCAACGATATCAACAGGAAAACCTGCATCAGCGATATCAAGAGCAGTCTGAATACCTGCGATACCACCACCAATAACCAAGGCTCTCTTTGTAACAGGTGATTCACCCGGTGTTAAAGGCGCGTTAAGGTTAACCTTTGCAACAGCCGCCTTACCAAGAATTATAGCCTTTTCTGTCCCTGTCTGCATATCCTTATGAACCCATGAACACTGTTCACGAATATTGGCAATTTCAACCATATAAGGGTTAAGCCCTGCAGCAGCTGCAGTCTTTCTGAAAGTTGCCTCATGCATACGAGGTGAGCAGGAGCAAACAACAATACCTGTAAGGTTATGCTCTTTGACTGCTTCTTTAATCATATCCTGTCCTGCCTGAGAACACATATACTGATAGTTGGTGGAATATACCACACCAGGTTCGTTTTTCAAAGCTTCTGATACAGCTTCTACATCAACTGTTCCGGCGATATTACTACCACACCAACATACAAAAACGCCAACTCTTTGCATTTGTGTTTTCCTCCTTACTTACTGTATTTTCTGAATGCACTTACAAGTAACTGCTGCGGAACATCTTCATCAAGAAGAGCCGGAACGTCATTTGCAGTCATTCTGTTTTCACCCTGCTGTCTTATAACAGAAAGACGAACGGATTCAACCAATTTTGCAGGTTCAACCCCTCTTGGGCATCTTTCGATACAAGCAAAACAAGATAAGCATTTGTATAATGATTCTGACTTTAAGAGCGGTTCTATATTTCCGCTTTCAACCATACTTACAAACTGATGTGGATGATATTCCATTTCATCGTAAGCAGGGCAGGTAGCAGAACATTTTCCGCATTTCATACATTTTTTAGGATTTACTCCGCTCTGGCGGATTATTTCCTCACGAAGATACTTATTTTCCATTTGTATCCTCCTTTACTCCAAGTGCTTCAGCTAAAAGCTCGGTAAAATAAACAACCGGAATATCAGCACCGTTTTTAATAAGATTGTACTTACAAAGAGGACAAGCAGTTATAATCATTTCTGCACCCTGGGCTTTAGCATTCTGTATAACAGAATTACTGTTCTTTTTAGCAAGCTCAGGACTTTCAACGCTTACATATCCTCCGCAACATTCATTACGCTTTGCATAGATAACAGGCTCTGCACCCAATGCCTTTATGAAGTTTTCCATAATGGTTGGGTTTTCAGGGTCGTCCATCTTCATAACGTTGTTTGGTCTGAGTAAAAGACATCCGTAGTATGCGGCAATCTTCTTGCCTGCAAGTGGAGCAACAACCTTTTCCTTTAATGTGTCAAATCCCACTAAATCACGAAGCATTTCAAGATAGTGATAAACTTCAGCTTCGCCAAAGTAGCCATTATCTTCTGCCATATAACGATTTACCTTATCAGCAAACTCCTTATCTGTCTTAATTACGTGATTTGTCTGTTTTATAACATTGTGACAAGCTGAACAAACTGTAACCAATGGCTGTTCCTTTGAAAATGCTTCTTTTAAAGCACGAACAGAAGATAGCTTTGTAGCAACTTCGTTCTTCGCCATAGTGAATACACCGCCACAGCATTGCCAGTTTTCAATTTCTTCGAGTGTAACCCCTAAAGCGGTCGCTGATTTGTATGCATACAAATCAAGGTCTTTTGCTTTATTCTTCAGGGTACAACCCGGAAAATAACTAACCTTCATTTTTATACCTCCAGACTATACCATTTCTTCCGGATGGAATACTTCGTCAAACTTTTCAGCAGTTAAGAAACCAAGTTCAACACAAGCTTCCTTAAGGGATATATTATCCTTAAATGCTTTCTTTGCAGTTTTAGCTGCATTTTCATATCCAATGTATGGATTAAGTGCAGTAACGAGCATCAATGAGTTATGTAAGTTATGATGCATCTTTTCCTTATTAGCCTTAATGCCAACTGCACAGTTTTTATTGAATGAACGGATAGCTTCTGCCATAAGTCTTGAAGACTGTAAGAAGTTATACGCACAAACAGGCATAAATACGTTTAATTCAAAGTTACCCTGTGATGCCGCCATAGAAACTGCAACATCGTTACCCATAACCTGAACAGCAACCATAGTTACCGCTTCACACTGTGTTGGGTTTACCTTACCCGGCATAATTGATGAACCAGGTTCGTTTTCAGGGATAAAGATTTCGCCAAGACCATCTCTTGGGCCTGAAGCAAGCCAACGAACGTCGTTTGCTATCTTCATCATATCAGCGGCAAGAGCCTTTATTGCACCGTGAGCAAAAACAAGTTCATCCTTTGATGTAAGGGCATGGAACTTATTCTCTGCAGTTACGAAAGGCTTACCTGTAATATTTTCAACCTCTTTTGCAACTGTAGCACCGAATTCCTTTGGTGCGTTAAGACCTGTACCAACAGCTGTACCACCGAGGGCAAGCTCATATAAAGGTTCTAATGATCTCTTTATAAGTTCAATATCCTTTTCAAGGCTTGAACGCCAGCCGCTTATTTCCTGGCTGAACTTAATAGGAGTTGCATCCTGAAGATGTGTTCTACCACTCTTTACAATTCCTTCGTTTTCTTCTTCAAGTCTCTTGAAAGTATCAACTAATTCCTGAACAGCAGGGATTAACTTATCTTCTAAAGAGAGAATAGCCGCAATGTGCATAGCTGTAGGGAATGTATCGTTTGAAGACTGGCTCATATTAGCATCATCGTTTGGATGAAGAATTTTTTCACCGATAATCTGGTTACCTCTGTTTGCGATAACCTCATTTGTGTTCATATTAGACTGTGTGCCTGACCCTGTCTGCCAAACAACGAGAGGGAAGTTGTCATTTAACTTTCCTGCCATAATTTCATCGCAGGCAGCCTTAATAGCTTCCATCTTTTCGTTTGTCATCTTTTCAGGACGGAGGCTGTTGTTTGCAATAGCAGCCGCCTTCTTAAGCACGCCAAAGGCGTGTATAATTTCTGCAGGCATTGTTTCGATGCCTACACCTATTTCAAAATTTTCGTGACTTCTCTGTGTCTGGGCAGCCCAAAGTTTGTCAGCAGGAACTTTTACTTCGCCCATTGAATCGTGTTCAATACGATAATCCATTACATTCAAATCCTTTCTTATCAGATATATTAGAGTTCAAGATCCTTCATAAGAGTCTTTAAAACATTAGCACTGTTGTGAAGAGCAGCAAGTTCTTCCTCATTAAGTGGAAGCATTACCTTACTGTGAGCACCCTTATCGTTTACAATATTTAAAAGGCTTAAGCAAACATCGTCAATTCCATATTCACCATTTAATAATGTTGATACTGTTAATGTTGTATCAATACCACTTAAAATACAACTACATAAGTGACATACTGAAATAGATACAGCATAGAAGGTAGAACCCTTACGCTTAATAACTCTGGCACCTGATTTACGAACAAATTCTTCTACCTCTTCACGCTTTAAGTCAGGATAATCTTTACCTGTCATAGCTGATTCTTCATACATTTCAACAGGAACATTTGAAATGTTTGCAATTGACCAAGGAACAAATGAACTGTCACCGTGTTCACCAAGCATATATGCGTGTACGTTCTTTTGGTTTACTGAATAATATTCAGCAACTCTTGAACGGAGTCTTGCAGTATCCAAAATTGTACCTGAACCGATAACTCTTTCCTGTGGAAGACCTGTATGCTTTAAGAATACATATGTTAAGATATCAACAGGGTTACTTACGATAACGAATATAGAATTTGGTGTAACAGGAACAATCTTATCTGCAATATCCTTTATGATATTAACATTTGTCTGTGCAAGGTCAAGTCTTGACTGACCTGCTTTTCTTGCCATACCTGATGTGATAACAACGATATCAGAATTTTCTGCATCTGAATATGTACCTGCATAAACATTTGCAGGAGGGCAGAAAGGAACACCCTGTCTTATATCAAGAGCTTCACCTAAAGCTTTTTCTTCGTTGATGTCGATCATAACGATTTCTGATGCAATACCCATAGTAGTAAGAGTATATGCTATTGTTGAACCTACATTGCCTGCACCGATTACTGTAATTTTATTCATAATTTTTCCTCACTTTTTTAAAATTTCTTTTGTTAGTTTAATTTATTTAAAACAGATATTGCATCCTCGATTGTTTTCTCAAGGGCTTCTCTGCCATACTTGTCTACTTCGGCTTTATTTTTCTCCCCGTGGGTTAAGCATCCTGCACCGCCGATACAGCCGCCGACACACGCCATACCTTCAATGAAGTTAGCATCGAGAACATTCTTGCTCTTTTTGAGAAGTGCCACTCTGCATTCTTCAATACCATCACAAGGGATTGCCTTTAAATCAAAATCTATATTCTGTTCTTTAAGGCCCTGCTGAACAGCATCAGTAAGCCCTCCTGAACGAGCGAATATTCTTCCAAAGTATGATGCGTTATCCAAAACATCTTCATCAAGAGTTGTTATGTCTAAATCCTTACTGTCGTAAAGAGCCTGAAGCTCTTCAAATGTAAGAACTGCATCTACATAAGGTTTAACCTCATCAAGCTGAGCCTCTGCTTTCTTTGCAGTACAAGGGCCGATAAATATAACCTTTGAACCGGGCTCGGTGTCCTTTATATATTTCGCAAGTGTTGCCATAGGTGACAAGTTATGTGAAATATACTGCGCCAAATCAGGGAAAGTTGATTTTACATATGCCACAAAGGCAGGACAGCAGGAACTTGTTAAAAATCCCTTTTCGCTAAGCTCCTTTGCTTCAGCTTTAGCAACCATATCAGCGCCAAGTGCCGCTTCAACAACTGTGTAAAAACCAAGCTCTTTTAAGCCTTTGATTACCTGACCTAACTTTGCATAGGTGAACTGGCTTGAAATAGAAGGTGCAACCATTGCATAAACCTTATAGTTTTTATTGTTGTCACTTTCCTTTACAATGTCAATAGCATCTAAAATATATGACTTATCCATAATAGCACCGAACGGACACTGATATACACAAGCACCGCAAGCAGTACATTTACTGTTATTAATAGCCGCCGCATTGTCTTCGTTAATGGAAATAGCCTTTATCTTACAAGCATTCTGACAAGGTCTCTTGCGGTTTACGATTGCAGAGAAAGGACAAACCTTTGCGCATGCACCACATTCAACACATTTTGACTTATCAATATGCGCAACGTGGTTTGCATCGAAGGTGAGAGCTCCCTTCTTACAAACATCTTCGCATCTGTGTGCGAGACAGCCACGACAGGATTCTGTAACAACGTATCCCGCAGAAGGACATTCATCACAGGCAATGTCGATAACCTGAATCACATTGGGGTTTTCTTTGTCCCCACCCATAACAATTTTAATTCTTTCTTCTAAAATTGCTCTTTCCTTATATACACAGCATCGCATGGTAGATGTTTTTCCCGGAACAATTATTTCAGGAATTTTCAATACATTCTCAAGCAAAGTCCCCTTCCATGCGTAACGTGCAACTTCACGTAGCACCTTATATTTTAAATGCTGGACTTTTGTATCAAATTTTCTCATTTTTCACTCTCCTTAAAAGTAACTTACCTTGATTCTCTTGCCCATCATTTTCAGGCATTTGGAAAGCTCTTCTACAAGATTCATTTTAATACTGAAATTTATCGGCAAATCAGGATTCTGATGCGCCGGGTTTATAGCACGACCAACATAGAAATTAATGTCGGTTGCTTCTTCAAATAACAGCTGACAGATAAGGGAAGCACCATCGCGCTTATAATTCCAATGCTCATACTGTTCGTTTTCGCCTAGGTAATCCCTTGCATATTCCAAAACTCTGTTTACTGTTATAACACCCTCTGTAACAAGGTCAACCCCTTCAAGCTGTGCAATAGGCGGAATGTCAGAGTTTTCAAAACTGAGACTTGCCTTAAGGGGCTTTCTTAAATACTTCGCCGCTATGGACGAGGTAGTTCCGCCACAGACAATGTGCTTACCTTCTTTTGAGAAGAATAAAGACATCATTCTGTCGCAGTCATCTCGGTTAGAAGGAGGACCAAATAAAATATTCATCGGTTCTCTCTTTCTGATTTTTACGATACAAGCTGTTGCATCGTCACCGGGTTTCTGTCCATATAACTTATCGCATTCATCAACTAAAAGCGTTGAAAGGTTTTTAGCTGTAAGACCGGAAACTGACATAGTTTCCATAAAGTCAATAATGTCATCCCTCTTCCACCCAAAGTTATATGCCATACCGATTCCCGCATGAGGACAACCGTCACTCATAGCGATAAATATATCGTTTTCCTGAATATGAATTTCGCTCTTGAATATCTTCTTTCCGCAAATATTCATTTCAGTTTTCGGATAATCATAATTCTTGTTATCACGGAGAACTATTACCTGCGGATTATCATACTGAATTAGCTCAACTGTTTCGTTGTTGATAATCTGCATAATCGTGAATGTTGAATACGCAACTCCTCTTAATGAACAAACAGGAAGCGTTGCGGCAATAGTTTCAACACACTCCTCAATAGGTAACCCCTCTGCCATCATAGTTGAAATAATCTTTGATGTAAGGGTTGAAAGAATGCTGGCTTTTACACCGCTTCCAAGACCGTCTGCTAAAACGATTACTGTTGAATTTTCATTCTGTTCAACAATATCCACATGGTCACCGCAAAGTTCTTCACCGTAATGGTTAATACTTTTCCAGCCGATATCAGCACATAAATCATTCATCTTGTATCGACTCCTTTAACTTCGCAAGTGCAATTTTGGTTTCTGCCGCAGTTTCGCCAAGAAGTGATGCAATTTCCTGAACAATTCTCATCTGCTTGTCTACAACCTTATCTGCAACCTCTATGGTCTGTCTGCTGATGTTTTCCTTCTTCTCACGTTCTGTCTCTTCATCAGTAACATCACGCATAATTCCCACAAGAAGACGTGATTCCTTATCATAGACAACAGACTGGTCAATGTAACGTCTGTATTCAGCAAGATACACTCTTTCGCCTCTTATATCCTTACCTGTTCTCAAAACCTCTGCAAACAAGGTAGGATCTAAAATTCTTATTACGCTTTCACCTAAAACATCCGAACTTGAACGGATATTCATCATCTTTCGTGCAGCTTCATTTATCTGCTGTACCTCAAGGTTTTCATTAAGAGCAATAAGTCCGTTTGGAGTATTCTTCAAAATAGTATCAGAAAAGCTTTCTGCTTTATCCTTTAAGAATGGTAAACACATAGAGATTTCTGCCTTACCCTGACAGATAGCTATCGCCTTCTCGCGACAGGTGTTATATCCGCAGGAGCCACAGTTAAGCTCATCAGCTGGCTTAAACTTACCCATTTCTCTTAAAACAGCAAAGATTTCTGTTTCGCTTGGCATCTGAAGTTTATGTTCAATAAACTCAAACTGCTTCTTAAGTTCAACAGGACTTGGATCGATAACTTTAAAGTCATCCTTACCTGCATAATTTGCGATTGTTATATAATCTTTAACAGGAGCTGTTCTGTGATACTTTTCCATAACAGGTCCGCCAATACAGCTTCCAACACAAGCAGACATTTCAATGAAGCACTTATGTATCTTTCCCTTTTCTATGTCATGGAGAGCATCTATACAATTCTGCACCCCGTCAAGAGCTATATAATTGTATCCGGGAGTATCCTGCGCCATTGTTTTTAAAACTCCGCCTGTTGTAGGGAAGAATCTCGCACGGCTTTCTTCGCTTGAATCCATCCCCTGTTTTATTTCTATATTTTCTTCTTTAAGCCAGGTTGAAAGTTCTTCAAAAGTAAGAACCGCATCAACTATGCCCTCGTAATGTTCCGCCTCATCCTTTTTGGCAACACAAGGACCAATAAACACAGTCTTTGCATCAGGATATCTTTTCTTTATATCAAGACAGTGGGCCTGCATAGGAGATATAACGTCTGCAAGATATTCAAGCATAGAAGGGAAGTATTTCTGTATAAGTAGGTTGATGGAATGACAACATGAAGAAATAATAATGTCTCTTTCATCTTCGCGGAGCATTCTCTCGTACTCATTTTTAACGATTGTCGCCCCTATAGCTGTTTCTTCCACATCGTGAAATCCCAGCTGCTTTAAAGCCTCTCTCATAGACTCAATTCCAACACCCTCATAGTTTGCAACAAAAGATGGTGCCAAACTTACAATAACAGGTTCGTTGCCCTGCAGTAATACTTTTGCCTTTTCAGTTTCATCAACAACCTGCTTTGCATTCTGCGGACATACAACAAAACATTGTCCGCATAAAATACATTCGTTTCCGATAATGTGTGCCTGGTTGCCTGAAAAACGAATTGACTTAACAGGACAATGACGAATACACTTGTAACAGTTTTTGCAGTTAGATTTTTTTAATGTTAAGCAATTTGGCATACCTGTCACATCCTCTCGTTTTTAAATACTGATAATACCTTTTCTTCAAAAAGCTCTTTAAAATTATCCCGGTTAACCCCGGTATGTACTTCATCGTCTATCTGAACAGTAACTCCAAAACGGTTACATTCTCCGATACAGAAGCTTCCCGCAAGAGCGATTTCGTCCTGAAGATTATGTTCTTCTATTGCCTTCGTAAAAAGTTCAACTATCTCAGGGGAACCTTTTATATGACACGAACTTCCTACGCATATCTGGATTATCATATTATTTCACCTTTTTAGCTATTTCGTTTTCAAAAAATTCATTAACGGTTTCAGGGGAAACTGAATGGAATTCTTCATCCACATTTACGCAAACTCCCTGCTGACATTTACCAAGACAAAATGTGCCGCCGAGTTCAACCTTATCACCAAGATTATTTTCGTTTACAAGGTTCTGTAAGCTTTCAACAACCTGACGTGAACCCTTGATATGACATGAACTACCGATACAAACTGTTACTTTCATTTTACACTCATTCCTTTCATTTCCGGAGCATAATTACATAGATATCCACAATACCCCAATTGTAATTTTTATTGTACCATAAACAATTAGAAAAATCAATGAAAATCTATAATTTTCATCATATTGACAAATATTTCACAAGTTCTGTTGTGATATATGTTTATTTTAAGGTAAATTGCCATTTTTTCTTGTGAATTTCAGGCAATTTATGCCCCCTTAAAGCACAAAAAAGATGTCGGTAAAAACCGACATCTTTTTAAGTTATCTTTATTATTTAACTTCAAATGCTGCCATACTGAATGGGTGAATTTTATCAATGATAACTTTGTCGCCCTCAAGTCTTCCTGTGCAGTTTATAAATCTTACATCTTTATATTCCTTGTCAAGCTCAAATACGCCTTCAAAAACATCATCTTCAAAGATGTTTGAAAGGATAACAGACATAGATGTATCGTCCTTTGATGCAAGGGTATAAAGCATAGGGTTCTTTCTTGACACAACAGGGAGCTTCTTTCCGCCAAGTTTTTCTATTGCGTAAATAAGGTCATCCTGGCGGTAGTAGTTAAAGAAGAAGTTATGTGACCATGTATCTTTCTTTTCGTATGCCTGTGTAAGATCTACGCCCATTACCATAAACTTACCGTAAATGTATGAAGCAGGTGTATCACTTGGAACGAATGATGTTAATATCTCTGCCCCCTCTTTAACTGTCATTTCATACATATCTCCTGTATTAACTCTGTCAACATAGTCATTATGTCTGTGGCATTTTTCCAAATCCACAACTGCATGCTTTGCAGAAATCAAGCCTGTGTCATATCCTCTCTTGTTTAGAATTTCAGCCGCTCTGAAATCGATAATAGCACCGTTTCTTAAATCTTCTTCTGCTACATATTTTGCGTTTTCACCTACAACCAATGCAGGATATTCACTCTTTTCGTCAAAGGTTGTTGGAATGCTGTTTGTTGGAAGAAGCGCAAGATAACGGAACTCATCCTTAAGGCTTACTCTGCCCTCTGCATATTCTTCAGGAACATCCATATTTTCCGCAGTATGCATTGTTGCAATCACGCGTGCACCAACTGTCTTCTTGCCCTTAAAGATTTCAGCAAGCTGATCTCTTATAGCAAGGTTTCTTGTATGTCTCTGATTATATCCCATCTCATAATCTGTTCTGAAGAGATAGTCGATCATATACTTTAAGTCGCCCTCTATTTCGTTACTTGCAAATAAAGGTAAGTCAAAAAGTTCCAAAAGGGCAGATGGCTTATTATATCTTGGTCTTGGGAAGGTATCACCCTCTGCAAAAACTTCAATATCTTCATTTCTGCACCAATATGCCTGCATTCTTGTAAATTCGATTATATCAATAAGGCTCTTATAGTTACCGCCCATATGCCAGTAAGGACCTGCATTTGTTCTCATAAACGGTCTTGTATTACCTGCAAAAGCCTTTGCAATCTCTATCATATCCGAGCCTGATGCATCCCAGTTTTCAAGAGTACCGCAGGAGTTTAAGCGGATGCTTGATATTCTTTCAAAGCACGTTTATGTTTCATTTCGTGCACAGTTTTCTGACGAAGACATCAAGAGAATTATTGATACTTGTAAAAAGCACGCATAAGGAAGTCGGATCGTAGCCATGTCGTTCTGTGAGCCAAGGAGTTG
>JAZRQL010000028.1:0-32418 GCA_045649725.1 Clostridia bacterium
GATTTATTTTATCATTATTTTTCATTGTGAAATTATCTTTTAAAAAAATATGTTTACTATTTTTAAATTCTGTGATATACTTATATGATATAATAAAGGAAATATATCACATAAGGAGTGATTGTTTTGAAATTTTCTGAATTAAAAAAATATTTAGGTCTTTTTATCGTTGCCATTGCGGTGATAATAGTCTATAAAACCTTTGACAACTTTGGGCATATTATAGACTTTATTGCAAAGGTTTGCGGTCTTTTGACACCATTCTTAATAGGTGGTGCTATTGCCTTTCTGCTTATCCCTATGTGCAGAAAGACAGAAAAGCTTCTTAAAAAGACAAATGTTAATTTTATCCGCAAGTACCGCAGAGGCTTTGCTGTTTTAATCGACTATATTATAGTTATTGCTGTGATAGCTCTTATCTTTGTAGCGATTATTCCTCAACTTGTGGCAAGTATAACAAGCTTTGCAGCTTCTGCCCCTTCTATTGTTTCCCAGTTTACTGAATGGGTTAACTCTCTGGGCATATTCAAAAATGTTACTTTCCAGAGCTTTTTAGAAAGCGAGTTCTTCTCGCTTAATAAGCTTATTGAGATTATCGATGTGCAGAATATGAACAAGTACGCAAAGGGTGTTGTAAGCTTTGGTTCTGCAATCTTTGATATATTCTTTGGTATAATAATATCAGTTTATATTTTAATCGACAGAGCTAAAATCAAGGAAGGATATCATAGCTTCTGCCAGTTATATCTTCCTGAAAAATTCAGAAAAAATCTTTATAAATACAGCAAGAAAGTCAGCAATTTTATTACACAATATATAGGATGTCAGATTCTTGATGCCTGCATCGTTTTCATCCTCTGCTTTATCGCCCTTAAAATAATGGGCAACGAATATGCCGCAATATTTGCGCTTATGGTTGGAAGCTTTAACCTTATACCATACTTCGGTGCTATCATTGCTGTAGTTATCTGTGCAATAATCACTCTTATTTCAAACGGTTTAATGAGCGCTCTTATCCTTGTAGTTGTGCTAATAGTAATCCAGCAGTTAGATGCAAACATTCTTCAGCCAAGACTTATCGCAAACACAATGTCTATAAATCCTCTTCTTGTTATTCTTGGTGTTTTGTTAGGTGGCGGTCTTTTTGGTGCTATCGGTTTCTTTATCGGTGTTCCTGTTGTTGCCCTCATCAAAACCATCATTGAAGATATCGTAAACAAAAAGAAAGACCTTATAAAAGAAGCCTCTCAAAAAACTGAATAGCACATTATAATTTTCATAAACTAAACTATAGCCGAAACCAAGACCACTATTTAGTACGTATTGGCTTCGGCTAAATACATTCAGACTGGAAGTGTATAATTTGAAAACCATTAACTTAAAAGAAGGCGTTGACCTTCACATTATAGATGCGTCAAAGTTTAAAACGAATTTACTCAGCATTTACTTTAACTTTCCTATAAAACGCGAAACCGTAACAAAGGCGGCTATTATCCCCTCTATATTAAAAAGAGGTTTAAAAAGCTACCCTACTTTAAAGGATATATCCCGTCACCTTGACGACTTATACAGCACAAACTTAATCGGTGGTATCCGTTCAAAAGGCGATGGAGAATCTATGTTCTTTTCCCTTGAATATGTTGCTGATAAGTTTATCGGCGAAAGCCTTACAGAAAAGGTGACAGAATTTTTAAAAGAGCTTATCTTCTCACCTTTAACCGAAGGCAACGGATTTATGCCATCATATGTTGAAAGCGAAAAGGTGAATTTAAGAAACGCCATCGAAAGCCTTATAAATGATAAAAAGGAATACACAGAAGTAAAATGCCGCGAGGCAATGTTCAAAGACAGCGGAAGCGGCATTTCAGAAATGGGTTATGTAGAAGATATTGATTCCTTAACCCCACAGAACTTATATGAATTCTATCAGGAAATTTTAAACACATCAAAGATAGATATCTTTATATCAGGCAGTATAACCGATACTATGGTTGATGACGTAAAAAAAGTTCTACTTCCTTGCTTAAGTTCAAGAAATGCAGATTACGTAAAATCAGAAATTGCATTATATCGTGACGGTGATGCCCAGAGAATTACCGAGGATGCTGACGTTGTACAGAGCAAGCTTTGTATGGGTTTAATCTGTGGTACAGAACCAACCTCAAAGGATTATGAAGCCCTTGTTCTTGCAAGCTGTATCTATGGTGGAAGTCCGTTTTCAAAATTATTTGTTAATGTCCGCGAAAAATTAAGCCTTGCTTACTATGCTATGGCAAGAACTTCAAGGTTTAAAAGCTATATGATGATAAGTTCAGGCATACAGACAGAAAACTTTCAGAAAGCATATGACGAAATTATGCTTCAGCTTGAAAAGATGCAGAAGGGCGAAATAGAAGACAGCGAAATTGATGCCGCAAAAAAGTTCCTTACCAATGCGTACACATCAATGAATGACAGACTCTATGGAATGGAAGACTATTACTATAGCCAGGCAATTCTCGGACTTAATCAGTCAACTGAAGAACTTTTAAATAACATTTTAAAAGTTAATAAAGAAGATATTGTAGCCGTAATGAAAAAGATTAAGCTTGACACAGTATATTTCTTAAAAGGCAGAACGGAGGGTGCGTAAATGATAACAGAAAAGTTTATAAACGAACAGCTTGGCGAAGAGATGCACTATGCCCTCCACGAAAGCGGTCTTAAGGTTTATGTCTTCCCTAAAAAAGGTTTCAGCAAATACTATGCTATCTACGGAACAGAATATGGTTCATTAAACCGCACCTTTACTGTTCCGGGAGAGAGTGAAATGATAACCGTTCCTGACGGCATTGCACACTTCCTTGAACACAAGCTTTTTGAGGAAGAAGACGGTGGAGATGCTTTTGCCCGTTTTTCTGAAACAGGGGCATCAAGTAACGCTTTCACATCATTTAATATGACAGCTTACCTCTTCTCCTGCACAGAAAGATTTTATGACAATTTAAATATTTTACTTGATTTTGTAAATCATCCTTATTTTACCGCTGAAACTGTTCAAAAGGAGCAGGGCATTATCGGTCAGGAAATAAAGATGTATGACGATGAGCCTGAATGGCGTGTTTTCTTTAACTCACTTACAGCTATGTTTAAGGAAAACCCGGTAAAAATAGATATTGCAGGAACAGTTGAAAGTATTGCAGAGATTACTCCTGAAGTTCTCTACAAGTGTTACAACACTTTCTATAATCCTACAAATATGGTTCTTGTTATGGTTGGTGATATCGACATTGCTGAAGCCATGAAGTATGTTGACAAGCACATATCAAAGGACAGAGCTTTAGGAGAAATCAAACGCTTTGACCCTGTTGAGCCATACGAGCGCACACAGGAATATATCGAGCAAAGGCTTGATGTTTCACAGCCTATTTTCAGAATAGGCTTTAAGGATAACCTTCCTAATATGTCAGGCAATGAACTTTTAAAGAAGGAAATCACAACAGATATCATTCTTGAAGCCCTTTTAGGAAAGAGCAGTGATTTATACCTTGAGTTATACGAAAGCGGTTTGATAGATTCCACCTTCGGCACAGAAACCGAGCTTGAAAAACAGTATGGATTTTCATTAATCGGTGGTGAATCTTCAAATCCTGAAAAGGTATATGAAATCATAAAGGAAAAGCTTGATTTCTACAAAGAAAACGGTATCCCGAATGAAGATTTTGAACGTGCTAAAAAAGTTTTGATTTCACACGATGTTAAGCTTTATAACAGCGTTGAGAATATGGGTAACACCTTTATCCGCAATATTTTAAACGAACAGAACCCTCTTGAATACACAATTATTGCAGAAAAGGTTACCTATGAGGATGCAATGAACAGACTTAAAGAACATTTTGATACTTCAAACTGTGTCCTCTCCGTTGTAAAGCCAATGGGTGAACAGAATGATTAATGTTATATCTTTTAATGGACTCGGCCTTGAGTTTACCATAAACCGCGTTGCATTTTCTATAGGGAATTTTAACGTTTACTGGTATGGCATCATAATCGCAGTTGGGCTTACCCTTGCCCTTCTTTATGGAATAAGGGAATGTAAAACAGTTGGCTTAAGCCTTGACGATTTTTATAATATGGTTCTTATATGCATACCATCTGCTATTATATGCGCACGTTTATATTACGTTATATTCAGCTTTGATATGTATAAAGATGATCTGCTTTCCGTCTTTGATATAAGGAATGGCGGCATCGCTATCTATGGAGGAATTATCGGCACATTCCTCGCAATATTTATCTATTGCAGAATAAAGAATATAAAGCTTGGTATTCCACTTGATATGCTTGCTGTAGGGCTTTTGGTAGGTCAGGCAATAGGCAGATGGGGTAACTTTGTAAACGCTGAGGCTTTCGGTGCCTCCACCTCTCTTCCATGGGCAATGACCATAAAGTCAGGTCTTCACGTTGTAGCGGAATCGGTGCACCCCACCTTCCTATATGAATCCTTATGGAATGGAATTGGTATTGTAGTTCTGCTTCTATTTAAAAAACACAAAAAATTTGACGGCGAAGTTTTCGCCTTATATATGGTCTGGTATGGCATTGGCAGAACATTAATTGAGGGTCTGCGCGCAGATTCTCTCTACATAGGAAGCCTAAGAGTTTCACAACTTTTATCCCTTATAGTTCTTATTTCAGGGCTTTTGATAATTATAATAAACAGACTTAAACTTAAAAAAAATAAAAGCGTGTTCTTTTAGAACACGCTTTTAAAATTTATTATACTTTATATTTGAATAAAACTTGTTTTTTGTGGTTAAACTATCATTGAAAAAAATTAAAGAAAAGCGCAGAAAGGAGATAACTATGGACGCACTTTCATTGATATTGATTATAGTTGGAGCATTAAACTGGGGAAGCATCGGTCTTTTCGGCTTTGATATAGTCGGAGCAATTTTCGGTGGTCAGCTTTCTGTTTTCAGCAGAATAATATTCACCATTGTAGGCCTTGGAGGTTTATGGGCAATAACATTCTTCTTTAAGAATAAGATAATGGATAAAAGATCCGAATCATAAATCATTTTTGTTATTTATTATCCAAAACAGGATAGAAAAAACCGTCCGTTTCAGCAATTTTTAAGTTGAAATGGCCGGTTTTTTAATTTTTATTGTTTATGATATGATATTCTTCTGTTTTTTTAATGAAAAATTAAAGAAAATTTCATAAAACTCTTGATTTTTTGTAAAAGTTAGTTTAAAATTAATATAATTATAATTCTGAAATTTATCGACCTATTATCGAATACATATGCAAAGAGGGGATAAAAATGGGAAAGAAAATATTAGTTGTGGATGATGAAAAGAGTATTGTAGATATTCTGAAATTAAATCTTCAGAAAGAAGGCTATACTGTTTTAGAAGCATATGACGGTGTTGATGCTATATCTAAGGCTGTTCCTGATAATGCAGAAGATGCTCCTGATTTAATCTTGCTTGATGTTATGCTTCCTGAAATGAACGGTTTTGATGTCTGCAAGAAGATCAGAGAAACTTCCTCTGTTCCTATTCTTATGATTACTGCAAGAGACGAAGAAGTTGACAAGGTTTTAGGTCTTGAAATCGGCGCTGATGACTATGTTACAAAGCCATTCAGCATGCGTGAACTTTTAGCTCGTGTTAAGGCAAATATGCGCAGAACTGAAGCTTCTCCTGCTAAAAGTGATAACAATGATATCATTACTGTTGGTTGCTTTAAGCTTGACTGCAACAGATATGAGCTTTATAAGGACGATGCCCTTATCGACTTAACCGTACGTGAGTTTGAACTTATTAAGTTCTTATCTGCACAGCCTAACAAAATCTTCTCAAGAAAAAATCTTTTAGAATATGTTTGGGATTATGAGTACTATGGCGATGTGCGTACCGTTGACGTTACTGTTCGCCGTGTGAGAGAGAAGATAGAAGATGACCCATCACAGCCAAAGCACATTATGACAAAGCGCGGTGTTGGTTATTACTTCGCACTGTAAGAAATATCAGACGGGCGGATTATCGCCCGTTTTTTCTTTATAATGGAGGTCTTATGTTAAATATTACGCTGATCACCGTAGGCAAGATAAAAGAAAAATATTTTACTGATGCAATTTCTGAATATTCAAAGCGCCTTACGAGATACTGTAAGCTGAATATAGTTGAATTAAAGGATGAGCCTACCCCCGACAACCCAAGCCAGAAAGAAACAGATATGATTTTAGACACCGAGGGCGAAAGGATTCTTTCAAAGATACCTAAAAATGCTTACGTTGTTCCTCTGTGTATAGAGGGTAAGAAGATTACATCAACAGGTTTTTCTGATTTAATAGAAAAAACTGCATCAATGGGGAAAAGTGAAATCGCTTTTATAATAGGCGGGTCTATGGGCTTATCCCAAAAGGTCAAAACCCTTGCGGACTTTAAGTTAAGCTTTTCGGATATGACCTTTCCTCATCAGCTTATGAGGGTAATTCTTTTAGAACAGCTATATCGGGCATTTAATATTTCCGAAGGCGGAAAATATCACAAATAAAAGGAGAATGAATTATGGCAAATAACATCTGGCATGACATATCACCAAAAAGGATAAGCCCTGAAGATTTTATATGTGTTATTGAAATATCAAAGGGCAGCAAAAAAAAGTATGAGCTTGACAAAGAAACAGGTTATATTATTCTTGACAGAATTCTTTACACCTCCACCCACTATCCTGCAAACTATGGATTTATACCACGAACTTACGGCGATGACGAAGACCCTCTTGATGTTCTTTTAATCTGTGCCGAAACATTAGAGCCTTTATCTCTTGTTCGCGCTTACCCAATTGGTGTTATTTCTATGATAGATAATGAAAGGTCAGACGAAAAAATTATTGCTATTCCGTTTAATGACCCAAACTATAATCAATATACTGATATTGACCAACTTCCAAAACATATATTTGATGAGATGCGCCACTTCTTCTCAGTTTATAAAAATCTCGAAAATAAAGATACAGCTGTTGATGTGGTAAAAGGCCGTGATGAAGCTGTTAAGGTTATAACCGCTGCTCTTGAAAACTATGTAGAAAAGTTCTGTAAATAATAAGGAGAGTAATTATGATAAAGGGGATTGAGCATATTGCTCTTTACACAAAAGACGCAAAAGCACTTACTGAATGGTACATTGAGTATCTTGGAACGAAAATTGTTATTGACACAGGAAATGGTGTATACTTTATAGCATTTCCTGACGGAAGTATGCTTGAGATAGTTGAAAATTCTAAAGAAAAAACTATACCTATGCCTCTTGAAGCGCCAGGAATAAGACATCTTGCCATCACGGTTGATGACTTTGAGGGTGCAGAGAAAAATATCCGAGAAGCGAACACAGAAATTCTTCAGGAGCCAATTGTTGCTCCAAACGGTGCAAAGACAATGTTCTTCCGAGACTTAGACGGAAACATTTTACACTTTATAAAAAGACCTGTTTCGCTTGTGTAGAAATTTATGGCATATCATTTTGATATGCCATTTTTGTTAATTAAATCTATTTTTACACTTGTAGGGGAGGCATCCCCCTCCCGTTTATATATCTTAATCAGTCTGAAGGGCATAGAGGCCCTCCAGACATATCAAAAAGCACCCACATATGTGGGTGCTTTTCTTATCCTATTAACTCCTTATATAATTTTCTATACTCACGGGCAGAAGCATCCCACGAAAAATCAAGTTCCATCGCTCTTTTTACAAGCTTATTCCAGACCTTCTTATCCGCAAAATATTTTAGCGCCATTTTAATTACATAGACCATATCATTTGCATTATATGAATAAAAACTAAATCCGCTTCCCTCTCCTGTGTACTCATTATAAGGGATAACAGTATCCCGAAGGCCTCCTGTTTCGCGGACAATCGGAATAGTTCCGTAGGCATATGATATAAGCTGACTTAAACCGCAAGGCTCATAAGCAGATGGCATCAGGAACAAATCAGACGCCGCATAAACCTTGTGTGCAAGGTCATTGCTAAACAGAATATTTGCAGATACTTTGTCAGGGTGATTCCATGCAGTGTTTTTAAACATTTCTTCATATCTTGCATCCCCTGTGCCCACAACAACAATCTGTATATCTAGTTTCATAAGCTCACCCATTGCCTCTGCCACAAGGTCGAACCCCTTCTGGTCAACAAGCCTTGATACTATACCTATCATTGCCTTTTCCCTGTCAACAGGTAGCCCTAACTGTTTTTGAAATTCTTCTTTGTTATTCTTCTTTTTCTCAATAGATTTTACATCAAAGTTTTCATAAATCATATTGTCTGTCTTTGGGTTATAAACATCATAATCTATTCCGTTTATAATTCCCTTTAAGGCATTTGAACGGGCAAACAATAACCCATCAAGACCCTCTCCGCCCAAAGGCGTTTTTATCTCCTCTGCATATGTTGGGCTTACTGTTGTGACCCGGTCAGAATATACTATTCCACTCTTCATCATATTGGCAGAACCGTGGAACTCAAGCTTATCATTTGTGAAATAAGTATGGTCAAGAGAGAACAAATCCGCTACCATATCCAAAGAATACACTCCCTGATATCTTAAGTTGTGTATGGTAAACATAGTTTTTATGCCCTTATAAAAATCATTTTCCACATAGTAGGCATTAAGCAAAACTGCAATCATCCCTGCCTGCCAATCGTGAAGATGTATTACATCAGGCTTAAATTCAAGCTTTGGAAGAATCTCAAGGCACGCCTTATCATAAAAGGCAAATCTTTCAAGGTCATTCCATTTATAAAGACAGGTATCACCGAAATAATATTCATTATCAATAAAGTAATATGTCACTCCGTCTTTTAAAAGCCTGAACACTCCGCAATACTTTCTTCTCCAACCAAGGGGCACGTAGATATGGAATAAGAATTCCATCTCTCGTACATATTCATCAGGGATCAAACCATATTTAGGGAGGATAACCCTGACATCTTCATCCAATTTTGAAAGTGCCTGGGGGAGCGCCCCCAGAACATCTCCAAGTCCTCCTGTTTTTGCAAAAGGAGCAACCTCTGATGCACACATCAATATTTTACTCATTGCTTCACAACCTTTACACTATTGTCTTTTTACCTATTACCATAGGATATGTGTCCTGACCTACAAGCTTTTTACCACTTCTTATTATAACTTCCTTATCAAAAACAATGTTCTCTATAAGACAGTTTTCCATAATCTCTGAATTCTGCATTACTATACAGTTTTTAACTACTGCACCCTTCCCCACCCGAACTCCTCTGAAGAGGATGCTGTTTTTAACGGTTCCTTCTATAACGCAACCATTTGCAACTAACGAATTGCTTACCTCTGCATGTTTTCCGTACTTTGTGGGGATAGTGTCCTTTATCTTTGTATAAATAGGCATATGGGTTTTCTGCCCGAAAAGTTCTTCTCTTATATCCTTATTTAAAAGCTCTAAATTAACATTAAAAAAGTTTTTAACATTGTTAATCTGTCTTGAATATCCCTCAAACTTATATCCTAAAACCTTCATTCTGTCTATATTCGGAAGAATAATATCTTTTGAGATATAGTGCTTGTTATGAGCAACTGCGTCACCAACAAGCTCCATTAAAAGCCCCTTATCAATTATAAACATATGCATATATGACTTGTTCGTGTTTTGCTGAATGGGGTAAACCTGCATATCACAAACTTTGTTATCTTCATCAACGTCAATGAGAATCCTCTTCGAAAGCTCCCTTTCAGAAACAGCAGGAATTTCATTATAGATAAGAGTAATATCTGCATTATTCTCGATATGAAACTTTAAAACCTCGGAATAGTCTATATTGCAAACTGTGTTACAGTCACATACCAGAGCATAATTCTGGCTGCTCTTTGTAAGATAATTTGTTACCCCGTTTAAAACATCAACACCTCCGCGAATCTTTACAGCATCAAAATTATCCTTTGGCGGAAGAACAAACAATCCGTTTCCCTTTCTGTCTATATCCCATGGCTTACCTGTTCCCAAATGGTCACGCAAAGACTGATAGTTATATGGAGTTGTAATTCCAACATTAATTATCGAAGAGTTAACCATATTTGATAAAACAAAGTCAATTATTCTGTATCTTCCCCCAAAAGGTACAGCCGCAAGAGAACGTACTGTTGTAAGTTCACCCATTCCGGCTTCCGGATTTTCGGCAAATATAATTCCTAACATATCATTTTTCATATTCCACCAACCCCCAAATATCTTCAATAACCATAGAGTTACACCTTACCTTGACCTTATCTCCTACTTTAACAAAAGGCGCAATGATAGAAATATCATCGGAACATATCCTTGTATTTATATGCTCGCTGTTTGCTGTTTCATCATTTGAACCTATATGACAGCCCTCACCCACTACGGAATTTGTTCCTATAAGGGACTTATATACATAAGCGTCCTTTTTAACAACTGCCCCCGGAAAGATAATTGAATCCTTTATCTTTGCCCCCTCTTCTACTGTTACGTTTTCAAATATAACAGAATGCTCTATTTCTCCGCATATGTTACAACCCTCTGTTATATAACAGTTATTAAGCTTTGCTTCAGGTGATACATACTGTGGTGGGGCAAGTGGGTTTCTGCTGTAAATTCTCCAACTGTTGTCCTCTAGGTTTATACCTGAGTTATCATCTAAAAGCTCCATATTTGCTTCCCATAAGCTTTTGATTGTACCAACATCTTTCCAGTAACCCTCAAACTTATGAGCAATAAGCTTAAGGCCTGCATTTAACATTTTAGGAATAATGTTCTTGCCAAAGTCATTATCGGAGTCAGGGTCTTCTTCATCTTCAGTGAGATATTTATGAAGAACATCCCAGTTAAAGCAATAAACACCCATTGACGCAAGGTTGCTTCTTGGTGCTTCAGGCTTTTCCTCAAATTCTGTTATATTAAGCTCTGCATCGGTATTCATTATGCCAAAACGTGATGCCTCGTCCCAAGGTACTTCTATAACAGCAATTGTGGCATCTGCCTCTGCCTGTTTGTGTTGCTTAATCATCTTGCTGTAATCCATCTTATAGATATGGTCGCCCGAAAGAATAATAACATATTCAGGATTAAACTGCTGAATAAACTCTAAATTCTGATATATGGCATTTGCAGTTCCCTTATACCATTCGCCCTTTTCAGCCGAAGTATAAGGGGGAAGAACATAAACGCCACCGTTTGAGCGGTCCAAATCCCAGGGCTGACCGTTACCGATATAGGTGTTGAGTTCAAGGGGCTGATACTGGGTAAGCACCCCAACTGTATCAATGCCCGAATGAGTACAGTTGCTTAATGGGAAATCAATAATCCTGTACTTTCCACCAAAGGGAACAGCAGGCTTTGCAACCTTTTGGGTAAGGATTCCAAGTCTGCTGCCCTGACCGCCTGCAAGTATCATAGCAACGCATTTCTTTGCTTTCATATTTACTCCATCCTTTCGGTTTTACTTATTTTATTCTTTAAATAAAGTGCAGTTAAAGGCTTTAAATCAACTTTAACAGAATATGGATATCCGTCTGCTTCCACTTTTTTAGCAGTGCATTTTCTCGTTCCTTTTCCGTCACCGCCAAAGGCTTTTGAGTTGGAAGAAAGAATAACCTCATACTCCCCCTCATAAGGTACTCCTATGGTATAACTCTTTCTCTCTACGGTGGTAAAGTTTAATACAACAGCTATCCTCTCTGTTTCATCTCTGTTTATTCTCATAAAGGATAAAACGCTGTTGTCTCTGTCATCTGCATTAAGCCATTTAAATCCTTTCCACTCACCCATCTCTCTTTCTATCTCATAAAGAGATGAGCTTTCCTTATAGATTTTATTAAGCTTTTCGCAATACTTTCGCATCTTTCTGTGAAGCTCGTAATCATCTAAGCACCAGTCAAGTTCCTCTCCGAAGCGCCATTCCGCAAACTGACCGAACTCACCACCCATAAAGAGAAGTTTTTTTCCGGGGTGTGCGTACATATATGCATATAAAAGGCGAAGCTCTGCAAACTTTTCCTCATATCTTCCCCACATCTTATCAAGAAGAGATTTCTTTCCGTGAACAACCTCATCGTGAGATAAGGGAAGGATATAATTTTCAGATGCGGCATACATCATAGGAAAGGTGAGCTTTTCGTGATGCCACTTTCTGTATACAGGGTCATACTCCATATAATCTAATATGTCGTGCATCCAGCCCATATTCCACTTATAGTTAAATCCAAGTCCACCTTTATGGGCAGGCATAGTAACTCCTCCCCAGGCGGTAGATTCCTCTGCTATCATAAGAACGTTAGGAAACCTTTCAAAGACAGCCTTATTAAGCTTCTGCAAAAACTCTATGGCATCGACATTCTCTCTTCCCCCATGCTTATTAGGGAGCCATTCATCTCGGTTATAGTCAAGATATAGCATGCTCGATACTGCATCAACCCTTAACCCGTCTATATGATATTCATCAAACCAAAAAAGCGCATTTGATATGAGGAATGACCAAACTTCTGTCTTTGTCCAGTCAAAGACCAACGTTCCCCACTCTTTATGCTCACCAAGTCTTGAATCAGGGTTTTCAAAAAGATAACTTCCGTCAAACCGGGAAAGCCCATGTTCATCCTTCGGAAAATGAGCAGGCACCCAATCCACAATAACTCCTATTCCGTTTTTATGGCAGGCATCAACAAAAGCCTTAAACTCTGTGGGATGACCATATCTGCTTGTGACAGAATAGTACCCTGTTACCTGATAGCCCCAACTTCCGTCAAAGGGATATTCTGCTATTGGCATAAGCTCAATATGTGTAAAACCTGATTTTTTCAGATAAGGTATAAGCTCATCTATCATCTCTGTATATGATAAAAAACTTCCGTCACTATGGGTTTTCCATGAGCCAAAGTGCATCTCATATATGTTTACAGGCTTGTCATAAAGGGGCGTTACAAACCTCTTATTCATCCATTTTTCATCATTCCATTTATATGTTAAGTCTGCGGTTACAGATGCAGTATCGGGTCTTAACTCCGAATAAAAAGCATAGGGATCTGCCTTTAAGCTTACGTTTCCGTCTGCCTTTTCTATACTGAACTTATACCTTTGGTTTTCGGTTATACCCTCAACAAAAAGCTCCCATATGCCGGAATTTTTATGCTTTTTCATTGGGTTTATGCATCTGTCCCACCCATTCATATCTCCTACAACGGATACAGATTTGGCATTTGGCGCCCACACAGCAAAACGATAGCCTTTTTTGCCATTAACCTCTGTTTTATGGGCTCCGAACATTTTGTAGCTTTCGTAGTTTGTCCCATTATTGAATAAGTACATAGCAACGTCGTCTATATGCACTTTATCACAAGGATTTTCTTTTGCTTTATTCTTCATCTATCTTCCCTCCATTGCGGAATTACAGTATGTACAATCATAGAAAAATCCGTATAAATATGATATGAAAATCTTGTCCTTATTATTCCAAAAACAATTGCATTAAGGCAATTTCTGTGATATACTGATTATGTATGTAAAATTTAATGAATAAATTGTTTTTTTCGATTATGTTGCAATGTAGGGACCGGCGTCCCCGACGGTCCGCGATAAGCGGTTGCCACCGGCATAAAATCCCCTCGCCACTTCGTGGCCCTCTGTCTCCGCTGTCCGCTCCGGTCAGCGCTAAACGGTTGCCACCGGCAACCAGCGCCCTTTAGGCAAGGGGCGCTATAACAATGTAGGGATTGCATTTATGACATTCCGGGCTCGGTGCATCGTAAACGCCGCACCCTA
Source organism: Clostridia bacterium (assembly GCA_045649725.1). Classification (GTDB taxonomy): domain Bacteria; phylum Bacillota; class Clostridia; order Monoglobales; family Monoglobaceae; genus UMGS1820. Next base: position 13,796 of record JAZRQL010000028.1, read on the forward strand.
CAACTTCAAAATCACGATAATATAACAAAAATGTAGGGGGTTCCACCCCCTCCCGACAAACAACATACTCGCAAGTTGAATCAGGCGCGGATGGAACCACGCCACTACATAAAAAGGAGGGTAAATATGAAAAAGAATATTGTAAAAACAATTTTAAATCTCGTATATCCTCCTCGTTGTGTCTTTTGCGGGAAGAGGCTTTCCCCAAAGACAAAGCTTTTTGTATGTGACTTTTGTTCAAACAACCTGCCCTACTGCAAGGTATATAAAAGGTGCAAGGTCTGCGGAAATCCTATCCCTGAAGAATATGATTTTTGCAAAAGATGTCACCTGACACGCAGTTATGTAACGGCCTCTACCTCTCCTTTTGTTTATGTTGATAATGCAAGAGATGCGATAATAGCTATGAAAAGGCCTGACAACATAGGAAATGCCCGTGTCCTTTCATTCTACATTGCAGGGATGGTAAAGAGTGATTTTGCGCAAGTAGAGTTTGATGCTGTTGTTTCTGTTCCTCCAAGAAAGCAAAGACGAAAGGATAACTATGATCAAGCAGGCACCCTTGGAAGGGAAGTTGCAAAGAGATTATCTCTTCCCTACATTCCAAATGCATTGTATCAGACAAGAGAAATCAAAAAGCAAAGCTCATTAAACTTTGACGCAAGAATAAATAATGTTAGATATGCGTTTAAGGTCAAAAAACCTGATAAGATAAAATGCAAAACTCTTCTTTTAATAGATGATGTTAGAACCACAGGGGCAACCCTTAACGAATGCGGAAAGGCACTTAAAGAAGTAGGGGCTTATCGCGTCTATTCTGCAACCGCAGGAACAACTGTAATATAAGAAAGGATTTTTACTATGTATTTAATAGCAGGGCTTGGAAATCCGGGCAAGGAATATGTTAATACAAGGCATAATATTGGTTTTGAGGTAGTGGATGCTCTTTGCTCAAAACACGATATAAAGCTTAATAAAGAAAAGTTCCGCGCCATATTCGGTGACGGAAGAATTGCAGGGGAAAAGGTTATTGTTGCAAAACCGCAGACCTATATGAACTTAAGCGGTGAGTCTATTCGCGAGATAGCTGAATGGTATAAAATTGAACCTGAAAATATAATAATTATATATGACGATATATCCTTATCTTTAGGAAAGCTTCGCATAAGAGAAAAGGGAAGCGCAGGGGGGCATAACGGAATAAAGAATATTATATATCAGTTACAGACCGATGTTTTTCCAAGAATAAAAGTTGGTATGGGTATGCCTGAAAACCCTGAATTTGATGTTAAGGACTATGTTTTAGGTCATATTTCAAAAGAAGAAACAAAAATTTTGATCGATACTGCAATACGTGCAGTTTCAGCTGTTGAGGAGATAATAAAAGCAGACCCTAAATCTGCAATGAATAAATATAATGGGTAAGGCTTATGAATTCCTATTTAAAAATTATAGATGAGCTTGCTGAATTTTCAGAGCTTGTCTCGGATTTAAAATCAAATACTACACCTATAAGCATATCGGGTGTGTCGGACTCTGTCAGGGCACACCTTGTTTTTAGTGCCTGCGAAAAGTTAAACACAGGCGGACTTATTATTGCTCAAACTGAAAACTCTGCAAGAGAGATTTATAACGACCTTTCTTTCTTTGCAGAGGGCAGAAATATAATGCGCTTTCCCTCTATCGAACTTATGCTTCACGATGCAGAGGCAGAAAGCCACGAGGTTTTATCACAGAGGCTTGATGTTTTAAATCATTTGACTAAAAACCCCGAAAACAGCTTTATTATTACTTCTCCCGAGGCACTTTTAAGCGTTACTGTTCCCAAAAGCATTTGGGAAAGTTCAAAAATTAATCTCTCTGTTGGGGACGAAATTGAGCTTGATGATTTAATCGAACGCTTAATCTCTTTAGGCTATCGCAGAGAGAGTATGGTAGAAGGTCAGGGGCAATTCAGTATAAGAGGCGGTATAGCTGACGTCTTTCCTTATACAGCGGACGCACCATATCGAATTGAATTTTTTGATACAGAGGTTGACTCTATAAGGATATTTGACCCTGAATCCCAGCGAACAATAGAACAGGCAGAGGTTTTGAGCGTTCCTCCTGCATCAGAAATTCTTTTATCCGAGGATGCTCTTTCATCACTCATTGAAAAGTTATCCGGGATGAAAGATAAGGTTGATACCTCAACAGAAAGGGGAAGCCGCTCCTACTCTTCTTTATCAAGGGATATTGAAAGGCTTACTGAAAACATTGCATTTCCGTCAATAGATAAGTATATCCCATATATTTATCCAAAGGATAAACCAACCTTACTTGACTATATTCCTGAAAGCTTTGTTGCGTTTTTAGAAGAGCCTTCAAAAATAGCAGAACGTCTTGAAATAATAGAAACAGAGCTTTCAAATACAGTTTGCGAGCTTTATGAATTCGGTGTTATCCCTGCTATTAATGCAGACTTTTCTCTTGATTATCACACAGCCATAAAAAGGCTTTTAAAGGGAAGACTTGTATCTTTAAGTGGGCTTTCTCACACCTCAAGAGATATTAAACCAAAACGTATGCACACTTTAGGGGCAAGAAGCTTAAACGGTTTTAACGGAAACAGTGAGCTTATGCTTGAAACCCTTGATTATTATAAAAAGAACTTATATCGAACCATAATCCTTGCAGGAACACCTGAAAGGGCACAACGTTTTTGTGCAAGGCTTGAAGATGACGGAATAACATGTTCATATCAGCCATCTCTTTCAGAAATTCCTAATCGAGGAACAATTACTGTTTGCGGCGGTGCTATAAGCAGAGGCTTTGAGTATCCCTTAATTCAAACAGTTATTATAGGCGACAGAGAAATCTTCGGCAGCGAAAAAAAGAAAAAGAAAAAGCCATTATACCGCGGAAGAAAAGGTGATAAAATTTCTGACTTCACAACCCTTTCACCAGGGGATTATGTTGTTCATCAAAATCACGGTATTGCGGTATATACAGGCATAACACAGTTAAATGTTGACGGTGTAAGAAAAGACTATTTAACCCTTACATATAAGGGAAGCGATACCTTATATGTTCCAACCGACCAGCTTGATATGGTCTTTAGATACGACAAAAAAGAGGGCGCAAGGGTCAAGCTTAACAGCTTAGGCGGAGCCGACTGGGAAAAGACAAGACAGCGGGTTAAAGCCGCCGCCGCAGATATGGCAAAGAAGCTTATCGCCCTTTACGCCCAGCGTGCAAATATGCCCGGCATCTCATTCTCACCTGACACAGAATGGCAAAGGGATTTTGAGGCGGCTTTTCAGTATGAAGAAACTGACGATCAGCTTCAAAGCATAGAAGAAGTAAAAAAAGATATGGAAAGACCCTATCCTATGGACAGACTCCTCTGCGGTGATGTTGGCTACGGAAAGACAGAGGTTGCAATAAGAGCGGCATTTAAGGCTGTTATGAGTGGTTATCAGGTTGCATATCTTTGCCCCACAACAATCCTCGCAAATCAGCACTTCAACACCTTTAAACAAAGAATGCTTGACTACCCTGTAAACGTTGAGGTTCTATCAAGATTTGTAACTCCTGCAGGGCAGAAGAGAACCTTAAGTCATCTTGCAACGGGTGAAGCAGATATTGTTATCGGCACACACAAGCTTTTAGGAAACAGCGTTTCCTTTAAAAATCTTGGTCTTCTTATCATTGACGAAGAGCAGAGGTTCGGCGTTTCACATAAGGAAAAGATTAAGGAACTCCGTTCAGACGTAGATGTTCTTACTCTGTCGGCAACCCCTATTCCCCGAACTCTTCATATGTCATTAAGCGGAATCAGGGATATGAGTGTAATAAATCAGCCGCCGGGAGAGAGACATCCCGTTCAGACCTATGTTTTAGAATATGATGAATATATTGTGAAAGAGGCTATTGAACGTGAGTTAAACAGAGGCGGTCAAGTTTACTATCTCTTTAACAGAGTTGACGGAATATACACAACAGCAAACCGCCTGGCAGAGCTTGTTCCCGACGCACGAGTGGCTGTTATTCACAGTAAAATGCGCGAGACAGAACTTGAACAGATAATGATGGAAATGTCAGATGGTGAAATTGACATTCTTGTCTGCACAACTATTATTGAAACAGGCCTTGATATCTCTAACGTAAATACAATAATAATAGAAAACGCAGATAAGCTTGGCCTTTCACAGATGTATCAGCTTCGCGGAAGAGTTGGCAGAAGCAACCGCCTTGCCTATGCATACCTTACCTTTAAGCGCAACAAGATGCTATCCGAAGAAGCCGAAAAACGTCTTCTTGCCATGAAAGAATTCACTGAATTCGGTTCAGGTTTCAAAATAGCAATGCGTGACCTTGAAATAAGAGGCACAGGTAACTTAATCGGTTCTGAACAACACGGGCATATGGAGTCTGTTGGTTACGAAATGTATTGCAGGCTTTTGGAAGAAGCTGTTAACGAAGAAAAGGGAATCGAAAATCCATACAAGACAGAAACCACCATTGACCTTCCTGTTTCCGCCTTTATTCCTGAATCATATATATGTGACCACAGCAGACGAATCGGGGCATACAAGAAAATTGCGGCTATCGACTCACAGGATGCTTTATATGATGTTTATGATGAAATTCAGGACCGCTACGGTACTGTTATTCAATCTGTTGCAAATCTCATGGAGGTTGCCCTTATCAAAAAGACAGCCACAAAGCTTGGCATTTCAGAAATAATAGGAAATGACGAGAAAATCACCATGAAGTTTGACCCGGAAAATATGCCTGATATGCAGAATATTATTAACTATATGACAGAAAATCCTAAAAAGTTATATATGACAAACCCTGAAAATCCACGTCTGCACTATAAAATTTCAAAGCCTAATACTTCAGGGGAACAGGCATATCTTAATGAAATCAAAGACTTAATGAATAAATTTTGAACAAATTGAAAATTTTTTCAAAAAAGGGTAGAAAATTTAAAATTTATATAGTATAATTAAAACACTATTTTACAAAGGAGCGAAAAAATCGTGGATAATGAAAACAAGAACATTCAGGAGAATGAACTTACTCCTGAAGAAAGAGTACAAGAAGATATCAGCAACAAAATAGCTGACGCCGCTGCTGAAATTCAGGAAGAAATCCTTGAAGCAAACGGTGAAGAAATCGAAGAAATCACAGAAGGCGAAGAAATCGAAGAAACAGAAGTGGCAGATGAAAGCTGGTCTGACGAAGCATGGGAAGAACCTGCTTCCGAAGAAATTCCTGTTGTTATCAAAAAGAGCAACTTTATTTTATCTCTTATCGCAGCTGCTTTAGTGGGCGTTATAATCACAGTTTGTTGCTTCCAGGCACCAACATGGATTGCAAGCATCCCTCAAGGTAGCACAGTTGCATCTGTTGGCGACACAGATATTACTGATTTAGACCTTGAATACTATATTTTCGTTGAAGTTTACAACTATGCTCAGAAGAACGGTATCGATCAGACAGGTCTTGCTGACATTGACTGGGACGAAGAAGTTGACGGAGTTAAGCTTGCTGACAAGATTAAGGCCGATGCTGTAAACAATGCCCTCAAGGAAGCTGCTTTAATCGAAAAGGGTACAGAAAATAGTATCGAATTAGATAAGGCTAAAAAAGCAGGTATCGACTCACAGATAGACGGATTTATTGCACAGTACGGAAAAGAAGGCTTTGAACTTCAGTTAAAGTCAACAGGTATTGGCAGCATCAAGGAATACACAAAGCTTGTAAGAAACAACACACTTTTAAGCCTTGTTCGCACAGACATCGACGAAAATCCTGATAACTACTATCCTGAAGATAAGGACATCCTTGTAAAGTATGCTCCAGATGATAAAGTTTCTGCAAAGCACATTCTTATAAAGGTTGAAGAAGGCGACAACGACGCTGAAAAGCAGGCATTGGCTCAGTCAATTCTTGACAGAATAAATGCCGGTGAAGACTTTGATGCTCTTATGGCTGAGTTTAACGAAGACACAGGCGAGCCTGAATATGGCTACACATTTGGTAAGGGCGAAATGGTTGCTCCATTTGAAGAAGCTGCATTTGCTCTCCAGGTTGATCAGATTAGTGAACTTGTTAAATCTGAATATGGTTACCACATCATTAAGAGAGTTACACCTGAAGCAGGCGAGGATGAACTTGCTTTATATCTTGCAGAGCAGTCAGGCAAGAAGGTTAACGAAAAGAAGATTGCTAAAATTTCTGTAGAATCAATTGTTGACGAAATCGTTGCAGCTCTTGAGGAATTAGAAGCACAGCAATCTGCTGAAGCAGCTAAATAATTTAAAAAACTTAAACAGCTATCTCGATGAGATAGCTGTTTTTTATTATGCAAACAAGGTTTCGGGGTGGGTTATTATAAAAATGCAGATAAAAGAGAAGTGACCCTTGACCTAATCATCGGTCAAGGGTCACTTCTGCTCACTCTTGATATCTAACATCTTTGGTTAACCTCTCTTTCTTAAATTACCTTTTACTACAAAACCTCAATATTCAAACCTCTTTTTTCTTAAACTTATCTCTATTCTCTAAGGAGAATATCCTCTGCTTTGATATATTTTCTGTTGTAAAAGGTTGCGGGTCCCTGACTTTCTTTAAGGAAGACTACTTTTCAACTGACTTATGTTGACATTTTATATCTTTAGCGTAACACCGCCGTGTTTTAGTTATAGGTTTTAAGTCAGTTATTCATCTGCTTTTCAAAAGTCGCTTCTTACTATCTCATTGGTCTGTCCCCCTCTTCTTGACTATATATTACCACATATTTTCCCTTATTTCAATTGACAAAACGCAAAAAGATAATAATGCTTTTTTGTTTAAATAGGAGAAATTTTCTTTTTCGGAAAGATTTTTCTTTACTTTTGGTATATTGCTGTGGTATAATAAATCTTGTGGTTGTTTAAAAATCATATATAAAATTTAAGGAGCGGATACTATCCGCTCCTTTTAACTTTTACTCTTCGGATTAAAAATCAACGCAATTAAAAAACCAAAGACAATAGATGCGCTTATTCCTCCTGCGGCGGCTTCTGCTCCACCAAGTAGGGCTCCAAGCAAGCCTTTTTCTTCTACCGCCTTAAAAGCACCTTTTACGAGGACGTTTCCAAACCCCACAATAGGCACGGTTGCCCCCGCTCCTGCATAGTCAACTATTTTATCGTATATCCCAAATGCCCCTAAAATAACTCCTATTACCACAAAGGAAACAAGTATTCTTCCGGGGGTTAACTTTGTCTTGTCAATTAATATCTGGGCAATGGCACAGATAAGCCCTCCTACCCAAAAGGCATTAAAATATGTCATTTATATGCCCTCCTTTCTCTTAAAGCTTACCGCATGCGCCACGCCGGGAACAGACTCTCCCTGCAGGGAAGAAGTCTGGCTCAATAGCGCTCCTGTTCCTACTGCAAGAAGGCTTTTTATATTTCCCTTTTCCATTTCAGGAAGAAGATAACCACAAAGAACCGATGCAATACATCCACATCCGCTTGCTCCTGCGTGAACATCCTGCTCCTCTATATCATATATCATACATCCGCAATCTTTATAATTCTCCGAGATATCTATTCCGTCTTTTTTAAGAAGCTCCACAAGGATTTCAGCCCCAATAGTTCCTAAATCCCCCGTAACGATTAAATCATACTCCTTTGGGGAAATATTAAGTTCCTTAAAATGCGCCTTTAAGGTATCATAAGCGGCAGGAGCCATAGCTCCACCCATATTGTTTGCGTCCTTTATCCCCATATCCACGATTTTTCCTGTTGTGATATGAGTTATAGCTATATCTCCTCTGTCCTTACAAATAACTGCAGCCCCCGCTCCTGTAACCGTCCATTGAGCGCTTGGGGTTCTCTGGCCACCATATTCTAATGGATTTCTGTACTGTCTTTCCGCTGTGCAAAAATGGCTTGATGTCACCGCGGTAGCCATATGACAAAATCCTCCGTCAACAGTTTGCGCCGCAAGGCTTAACCCCTCAATCATAGTAGAGCACGCTCCATATATTCCGTAGTAAGGAATATCAAGCTCACGGAGGCCAAAGCCTGCGCTTATGCATTGATTAAGCAGGTCACCTCCAAAAACTCTGTCTATACAGGATAAGTCAATTTCCTTCTTCTTTGCCGCAAGCTTCACAGCCTCCCGTTGCATCTTACTCTCGGTCTTCTCCCATGTTTTTTCGTTCCATTCATTATCAGGGAGAACAATATCAAAATGCTCTGCTAAAGGCCCTTTCCCCTCTTTTTCGCCCACTATCGCACCTGATGATACAATATAGGCATTATCAATTCTTGCGGTCTGTCTTCCTATCCTCTTACTCATACTGATACCCCCATAAGTCTTAAAAGAAAGTATATAAAGCCCGCTATTGCCGACGCGGTAATTCCATAAACCAAAACAGGCCCTGCTATAACAAACATCTTTGCCGCAAGACCCAGAACAAGACCTTCCTTTTTAAATTCCATTGCAGGCGAAACAATAGCGTTTGCAAAACCGGTGATTGGCACTAATGTTCCTCCTCCTGCATATTTTGCAAGCTTTCCGTATAGGTTTATGCCTGTGAAAAAAGCACCTAAAAAAATCATTGTTACGCTTACAAGAATTCTTGAAGTATCCTCGGATATTCCTAACAATATGTTATATAAATCGAAAATTGCCTGACCTATTACACAGATGCCACCACCTACTAAAAAGGCAAGCATAGTATCCTTTATAATATTACTGTCAGGAGACTTTTTGTTAAGATATTCCTGATATTCTTTTTTAGAGTATTTCATAATATCCCCCTTTTCTTAAGGATATTATTTATCAAATTTAAAAATTTTAGTCACTATTTAGTTTTTTTCTCATTTCAGAGAGAATTTTCTTTTCAAGCCTTGATACCTGAACCTGTGAAATCCCAAGCTTTTTCGCTGTCTGCGCCTGAGTTTTCATATCATAATATCGCATATGAATGAGTTGTCTGTCTCTTGCCTCAAGCTCGTCTATAATCTGCCTTACCGTAACCTTATTTACCATATTCCCTATTTCGTCATTCTTACTCTCTAATCTGTCTAAAAGGCAAACGCTTTCGCTTTTTCCATCGTCATAGGTATGATATAAAGACTGTGGCTGAATCTGCGACTCTATGGCGATAGATAAGTCATCAGGATTTACTTTCATTATTTCTGCAATCTTTGTAAGAGTAGGTTCTGTTCCTGTTTCGTCTATTAACTTTTCTCTTACCTTCCCTGCATTAAACGCCATTTCTTTTAAGCTTCTGCTTACTTTTATCATTCCGTCGTCCCTTATAAATCTTTTGATTTCACCTATGATCATGGGAACTGCATATGTAGAAAACTTTACATCAAAGCTTAAATCAAATCTTTCAACTGCACGAATTAGCCCTATGCTTCCTATCTGTATAAGGTCATCTTCGTCATAGCCTCTTCCCAAAAACCTTTTAACGACGTTATAAACAAGGCCCATATTCTCAACTATCAAAAGCTTTCTTGCCTCTTCATCACCCTCTTTGACCTTTATTAAAAGTTCTTCATTTTGTGAGGAATAGGATTTAATCATCTAAAAGCACTCCCACTTTTTTGGTCATACTTACTGTTGTGCCAACTCCAAGCTCCGACACAACCTTAACTGTGTCCATAAAGCTTTGCATAACAGTAAATCCCATTCCGCTCCTTTCATCATCTTCTGCACTTGAATAAAGAGGTTGCATAGCAAGTGGAACATCCTTTATTCCGCAACCTTTATCAATTATATCAATTTCTATTTCATTGTCCTTGATTCTGCACTTCATCTGGACTATTCCCTTTGTTCCTGCATATCCGTGAACAATTGCATTCGTCACCGCCTCCGAAACAGCAGTTTTTATGTCTGCAAGCTCTTCAACAGTAATATCAAGCTGTGTGGCAAAGGCTCCTGCCACACCTCTTGCAAAGCCCTCATTACAGGACTTGCTTGGAAACTCAACTTTTATATAATTATCCATTATGATTTTCCTTTCTATTCAAACTCCATAAGACTTTTAAGCCCTGATAAGTTAACTATTTTATCTACCTGTTCTGAAACCCTTATAACAAGCATTTTTCCTCCACGGGCTTTTATAAGCTTATATCTGCCGATTAACATTCCTATTCCTGAACTGTCCATAAAACTGACCTTGTCAAAATCCATAACAAGATTATTTATCCCGTGAAGGCTGATTTCTCTGTCAATTTTCTCTCTTAAGTCTGCCGCACAACTCTGGTCAAGCTCCCCGTCAAGCTTTACAACAAGCGTGCTTCCAAGGCGCTCTGTTTTCACCTTCATTTTCTTCACCTCTTTTATACCGATTTTATTTTATGATAGCATATTTCCCTTATTTCCCAATTATTTTCGTAACAAAAAATCCGACAAATTTGGGCATAAAAAAAGGAACGGTTAAAAACCGTTCCTTTGTATTCAATTTATTTTTACATGAAATTCTTATGTAAATATTCTGAACTTAATTTTAAGCTGTCAAATGGGTCGCCATTACAGAAGTCCTGTTCAACAACGTAATATTTAACATTTGCTTCTGCTGCGACCTCCATGATGCCTTCCCAGTTTAAGTTGCCTTCTCCGATTTCTGCAAAGTTTGGAATAAACCCACCATTTCCATCATAGTCAACTCTGTAATCCTTTAAGTGAAGAATATCAATTCTGTCTTTAAGTTTCTTTATCCAGGCACAAACATCTCCTCCGCCTCTCTGTACCCAATGAGTATCCAAAACAAATGAGGTTGTGTCCTTATCTAAATTATCTGCAAGGTAATCCATAACCGTAAAGTCATTTCCACCAAGCTTTGCAAACTCCTGATAATGGTTATGATATGTAAACTTTCCGCCGATAGGTTTAAGCTTTTTACCAACTTCATTAGCTTTTACTACAAACTCTTTGTAATCATTAAAATCATCTCTGATAAAGCCACCAATACCCATTATTTTTGTATCAAGAGCCTTATGGTTTTCCAGAGCCTTATCAAAATCATTACACATAAGTTCAAAACTGTCGTGTGTTCCGATAATTTCTATTCCCTCTTCTTTCGCTATTCTTCCAAACTCCTCGTATGGAATAGCACATCCTGCTGTCTGTGCAGTATCATATCCCAAAGCCTTTAATTTTTTAAATGACTCTCTTATATCCTCTGCAGTATTCATAAAGCCTCTTATTGTATATAACTGTACACCAATTTTTTCAATTTTCATTTCACTTTTTCCTTTTTAATAAAAGTTTCTATATTGATTATGACATATTCTTAAACAGAAAACAAGCCAATATCTATAAAATTATAGTCATAATATGCTATTTTGCTTTTTTGGTATCCTTATTGATTATAAAGAACATAGCTATAATAGGTATAAGAACAAAAATTATAGCCGCTGTTCCAAAAATCTTTGTCAGATAATATGATGCCCCACATCCTGCCACATAAGAAAGAATTGTAAACAGATAGAAATGGCTATATTCAATATGACTTTTATCTTTTGTGCATATGTAGTTTGTCATACCTATTACGGTTTGCCTTAAGTTATTTGTTAAGAAGACACAAGCCGACGCGCATCCTTTTGCACCGGGGAAAGCACCCCATTGAAGAGCCATAGCAAAAAATATTGGTATACTTATATATTCACCTGAATATTCGGCAGGAGCCAAAGCGAGAATTATTGCGCTTATAGCAGTAACAGTTATGCTGACATACCTTACATCTATTTTCGTATATCGTGGAACCAACACGCCTATGGCAACACCAAAAGCATAAAACAATGCAACTGCAAGCCTGAATAAAAATTCAGGAATGTTTGTTCCAAATGCAGACATAAGGAGGTTAAGTAAGTTCATTGTCTGACCTGAGGAAAGCATTCCATATCTCAATATGGCATAAATGCCGAATGCACCGCCTATAAATGCGGCAAGACGAAATGCCCATAATTCATAATCTCTTTCTGCTTTCATTTTATCACCGACCTAATTTAATAATTATATACAATTTTAGCAACACATAAATTAAATGTCAACATTTGAAACCTAACGAAATTATTACAATAATTTACCTTTTCCTCTTGATTATTTTGGAAAAATGAAGTATAATATTTTGGGTGAAATTTTACCATTTAATATAGTAATATATGGATTGGAGGAAGTTATGAGAAAGACAAAAGTTGTGTGCACCATTGGTCCGTCAAGCAGTGACCCTGATATATTTGCCCAGATGTGTAAAGCAGGGCTTAATGTTGCGAGGCTGAATTTTTCACATGGGTCTCATAAAGACCATCAGGAAAAAATCGATATGATTAAATCCGTCCGCGAGGAGCTTAATCTCCCTATTGCTATTATGCTTGACACGAAGGGTCCTGAATATCGTATTAAAACGTTTAAGGATTCAAAGGTTACAGTTAAAGATGGTGACACTTTTATATTTACAACCAGAGATATCGAAGGGGATAACACCATCGTAAGTGTTAACTACGAAAACTTAACTGAAGACCTTGAGAAAGGCGACAGAATTTTAGTTAATAACGGGCTTGTTATTTTTGAAGTATGCGAAATCACAGGTTCTGACGTAATATGTAAGGTTATTATAGGGGGCGAGCTTTCTAACAGAAAGAGTATGAGCTTTCCTAACAAGGTTTTAAACAAGGTATATTTAAGCGAGCAGGACAAAGAGGATATCCTCTTTGGAATAAAAAATAATGTAGACTTTATTGCCGCATCATTTGTTTCCAGAAAGCAGGATTTAATTGACCTTAATACTTTTCTTAAAGAAAACGGTGGCGAGAATATAGCTGTAATCGCTAAAATCGAGAACCGAACAGGTATAGATAATATTGAAGAAATCTGCGAGGAATGTGACGGAATAATGATCGGCAGAGGTGACTTAGGTGTTGAAATTCCTTTTGCTGAAGTTCCCGCTATCCAGAAATATATTATCACAAAGTGCCGACTTTTAGGTAAACGTGTAATCACAGCAACAGAAATGCTTGAGTCTATGATTTATAATCCAAGACCTACCCGTGCTGAAATTTCTGACGTTGCCAACGCAGTATATGATGGCACAAGCGCGGTTATGTTATCAGGGGAATCTGCCGCAGGTAAATATCCTCTTGAAACCGTAAAAACAATGTGCGAGATTATTGAGGAAACCGAAAAGCATATACATTATGACAAGCGTTTCAGATCCTATGACTTTAAGATAAAGAACAGGCTTGACGCTATTTCCCACGCTACCTGTGGTATGGCAATAGACATAGGGGCAAAGGCAATCGTTGTTTCTTCTATGTCAGGTGTGACTGTGCGAATGGTTTCAAGATTCCGTGGTCCTACTGATATTATTGGTATGGCAACAAACAAGGCTGTTTGGTATAAGCTTGCTCTTTCATGGGGGGTTATTCCGGTTCTTTCTGAACAGTTTAACTCTACTGATGTTTTATTCTACCACGCACTTATTGCGGCTAAAAACACTTTGAATCTTAACAAAGGCGACAGCATTGTCATGACAGGCGGAATTACAAACGGTCAGTCAGGAAATACTAATCTTATAAAAATAGAAACTATTTAAATTCAAAAAAAATGAGACTCTTAAAAGGGAGTAGCTTGCGAAATTATTTTCGTTTCTTTGGCGTCAATACGGCGAAAGCCCGCTTAAGGATTAAATAGCAAGACTTTTATCAGGTTTTTCTTGATAAGAGTCTTTTTATTTAAAATCCATAAATAATTCTTAAGGAGGACAAAATGTCAGAATTATCAAATTTATTCTCAAATGTACTCAACGTAACATGGCAGCAAGGAATTATGTACATCATCGGTGCAATACTTATCTACCTTGCTATCAAAAAGGATATGGAACCTTCCCTTCTTTTACCTATGGGTTTTGGTGCTATCCTTGTAAACCTTCCTCATTCAGGCGCGGTGGAAACACTCACAACCCTTTTTAATGCGGGTATCTCAAATGAGCTTTTCCCTCTTATCCTGTTTATAGGTATTGGCGCAATGATTGACTTCGGGCCTATCCTTTCAAATCCAAAGCTTATGATATTTGGTGCCGCTGCGCAGTTTGGTATCTTCTTTACCCTCTGCCTTGCATCAATATTCTTTGACCAGAAGGATGCTGCATCAATCGCTATTATCGGTGCCGCTGATGGTCCTACATCTATCGTTGTTGCACAGCAGCTTAAGTCAAACTATTTGGGCGCAATAATGGTTGCGGCATACTCATATATGGCCCTCGTTCCTATTATTCAGCCACCTGTAATCAGACTTCTTACAACAAAGAAGGAAAGAAGAATCAGAATGGCATATGTACAGAAAGACGTTTCAAAGACAACAAGAATTCTCTTCCCTATTGTTATCACAGTTATAACAGGTCTTGTTGCTCCTGACTCTGTTGCCCTTGTAGGATTTTTGATGTTCGGTAACTTAATCCGTGAATGTGGCGTTTTAAACTCACTTTCAGACACAGCACAGAACGTTTTAGCAAACCTTATTACTATTTTCTTAGGTATAACTATTGCTCTTCGTATGCAGGCAGGTGAATTCTTAACAGTTCAGACACTTTTGATTTTAGGTTTAGGTCTTGTTGCCTTTATCTTTGATACAGCAGGCGGTGTTATCTTCGCTAAAATCATAAACATCTTCTTAAAGGATGGCAAGAAGATCAACCCTATGATAGGTGCTGCAGGTATTTCTGCATTCCCTATGTCAGGACGAGTTGTTCACAAGATGGGCCTTAAGGAAGACCCACAGAACTATCTTCTTATGCACTCTATCGGCGTAAACGTATCAGGACAGATTGCATCTGTTATCGCAGGCGGTCTTATCCTCAACTTCTTCTTATAAGGGAGGGCTATTTAAATGGATATTAATTTAATGAACTTTGTATATAACCTAAAATATATGGCGTTAGGTATGGTAGGCATCATCGCTGTTATCGGTGCTATTGTTATCGTAACTATGATTTTAAATAAGGTTACATCAAACAAAAAAGAACAGTAAAATTAAAAAGATAAAGGCATAACCTATATGGTTATGCCTTTGCTTTTAAATATTGACACCACATATCTTGTGTGATATAATACTTGCTGTTGAGCAATTGAAAAGTCAATGCTTTCGGGATGTAGCGCAGTTTGGTAGCGCGCTTCGTTCGGGACGAAGAGGCCGCAGGTTCGAATCCTGTTATCCCGACCAACAAAACCTTGGAAACCTTGTCGGTTTCTGAGGTTTTTGCTTTTGTTTGAAAAAGTGTAAAAACCCAAGTTTGACCACATGTTAGCCACATTTCATGCCTCAAACGCAGTCATAGCAAGGCTTTACAAGATTTTACCCCTGATTTTTGTCCGTGCCAATTTTATGTTACTGTGCCATTCTGAGTTGTGCTTTTTGTGCTGCTATTTCTGCTTTCATTCTTGTGAAAATAATATGACTTCGGTGATTTAATTTGTGATATTGATGATGACAACTCTCTGTATGATAAAAAGAAACTTTACAGGGATGGAGATTCCGAAAAATTTATTGCAATGATGGAAGCTTACGAAAACAAAACATCTTCTGCCACCTACCGTGAAGCAGTTGCAAAAAAATGCCGTGAGTTCTTGGATGAAATTATAAAGCCAAAATTTGCAGTCAGATATGTCGTTGCACTTGGGGCAAGAGATTTTATGTGGGATGTATTATTCGATAAAGTTGAAGAGAATGTTTTAAGGAGGGGTAAGGATGCTTAATGAAAAAGAAGATTTTTTAAGCTATATTACGTTTCCTGAATATACTTCAAAAGGCAAAAATGACACCTCATATCTTGGCAAATTTTCAATGGATACTCTTACGAAATCCCACGGCATATTAAGAGTCCTTACTATCATCGCACGACATTATATGTTTGAAGATAAAAAGGACATTCAAAAAGCATACAGAGCAATTTGTGCTTGGTGCAGTATTCCGTCTAAGGAAAAATCAAAGGATGAATGGGAATTCACAAGCAATTTCGCTCATCTACATAATGAATTCCCCGAACTTGTGGACTCTGAGGGAAGAGGCTGGTTTTACAGACATGTACATAATATAATTGATTATGGTAAAAAGAATGAGAAAAAATCCGAGACACTGTTTTTATCAAAATCAAGGAATTAGATACTGAGTTTGATGAAAAGTGGGCAAATCATGTTATACAGATGCAGATTCCGTTGTTTCATCCTAAAACCAAGGGGGCTTGGATTGACCGTTTTGATGATGTTATTGCAAATGCCTTAGAGCTTGGTCCGTTAAGAGATAATTCAAATCCTCTACCGGATGAAATCAAGGCTAAAATTGAAGCCGTGGGATTAAGCGGAAATTTATGTACTGGCGATAAAAAGAAAATTCGGGAAGCTATGGAGTTTCTGATTTCATATTATATTACCAACAAACAACCAGACACGGAATGGATTCAGCATCCAACCATCAGCTTTGATTCTTATTTAGGTCCGAGCTTCAGTAAAAAATATTTGCCAAAGATTCCGAGGGATATTATAATCCGGGATGAACGACAAGTAGGTGGAGTTGCACGCTATAAAGTAAACCCAGAATTTTTGCCGCAAAAATGAAACAAGCGGAACCGAGATTTCTTCCGATTTCTCGATTCCGCTTTTCTTTGTTTAAGGCGTGTCATATTTTGATATAATATTTTTTAAAATTATTGACAAAATATCGTTGTGATGATATAATGTTCGTGTAACATCACAATGATACGGAGAGGCGATTATGAGTAAAATAATATTATTGCATGGAACAGATCACATTATAGAAGTACCTGATATAAATATTGGTAATGAGTACAATGATTACGGAAAAGGTTTCTACTGCACAAAGGCTGAAGAAATGGCAAAGGAATGGGCATGCAAGCAGAACACAGACGGATTTGTAAATCGTTATGAATTAAATACAGATGGACTTAAAACTTTAGATTTGACCGATGGTAAGCATACAGTTTTAAACTGGATTGCAATTTTACTTAAATATCGCACTTTCAAATTAAGCTCTGAAATTGCTATTGATGCAAGGGACTATATTATAGAGCATTATTCGATCGATATTGGTGATTATGATGTAGTTGTTGGATATCGTGCCGATGACTCCTATTTTCAATATGCTGAAAGTTTCGTTTCTAATGGTCTTCCGCTTCGCAGTTTAAACAAAGCATTGAAACTTGGTAAGCTTGGAGAGCAAACCGTTTTGGTATCACAAAAAGCATTTGACCAGATTCAATTTATTGATGCTGCGCCTGTATCAAAGGATGAATACTATCCAAAATTTATTGATCGTGATTCTTCTGCAAGAAAAGCATTTAAGCAAGAAATTAAAAAGAGTAAAGTCTATCGTGATGATATCTTTGTACTCGATATTTTAAGAGAGGAGATGCAAAATAATGACCCACGCATACAGCGAATTATATCTGAGTGATGCGAAAAGTTGTCTTGCAGATATGTTTGACTATTTAACTAATGATTGCAAGCTTGAAAATGATTGGGTTGCATCACTTTTCGTAACTACAGGATATGCTCAGAAATTCGAAACTGGCAATCCTGCGATTCTCTCCGGAATGTCAGGAATAGAACTTGGCAAAGCAATTGTAAAAAAGGCTTATAATAAAAAAGATGCACCCGATGTAAAATTCCGTGAAGACCGTTCTCCTGAATATTGGGCAGGTTGGGCTTTGGCAGAATATCAATGGTTCTCCGGCCGCAGATTTAAAGATATTTTTGAGCGTATTCCGTTTTCAAAAATTATTGGTATGTATTCTGTATATCATGAAATGGATATAAGTCAGTTTATCAATACAATGGAAAAATTTTATAACGAGGCAATTCTTGAAACTAAGCTCAAGCGAATTCGGGAAAATCGAGGCATTTCTCAATCTGAACTTGCAAAACTTTCAGGAGTTAAACTTCGTTCTATTCAAATGTACGAACAAAAGGTTAACGACATAGACAAGGCACAAGGACATACATTATATAAAATTTCGAGAGTTCTTGGGTGCAATATTGAGGATTTACTTGAAAATCCAATGAGTTAAAAACTTAATTTGTGCAACCTAATTTCTTAAGGTCTTTTCTTTGATTTCAGCGTGTCAAAATTTGGAGGGATAAAATGAGTTTAATATCTTTAGCGAGTGGCAAATCTTTATGGCGAGGATATGAATACTACGAGGGTAAACGTGTTCATTTTCATATACAAAACGGAGAATTTGAATATACTGGTAAAGTTAGCGGAAACGGAAGGTCGTATGATGTTCATATAGATTTAAAGCATCCAAGAAAATCGACCTGCAATTGTCCTCATGCTGATGGTAAAAGAATTATATGTAAACATATGGTCGCATTGTATTTCAGTATTTTCCCCAAAGAAGCCGAAGCATACATAGCAGAAGTTGAAGCTTACGAATTGGAACAGGAAGAATATGCTGAGGAAATGGACAGAAAAATAGTTAGTTGTATTAACAAAATGTCAAAATCGGATTTGCAACAAGCCATTTATGAACTTTTATGCGAAGCACCTGAGTGGCTTGTGGACAGATTTGTTTATGAGCATGTCAACTAATTTGTCTTTTTTTGACC
>JAZRQL010000029.1:0-44901 GCA_045649725.1 Clostridia bacterium
GCTTTTCGGCGGTCTTTTTTCCTACTCCGTAAAGCTCATCTATGGAACGGTCTTTTGTAAGGTTTATAAATTCTTCAGGGGTTGATATGACAAAAAAGCCGTTTGGTTTTTTCTCTTCGCTTGCATACTTCGCCGCCATCATACAGTAGCCAACACCAACAGAACAAGTTGTTCCAACAGACTCATAAACTCTTTTTTGAACTTCTCTTGCAATGTCTTCTGCGCTACCGAATAAAAGTCTGCTTCCTGTTACGTCCATATATCCCTCATCAAGAGATAAAAATTCAACAAGGTCAGTATATTCGCTCATAATGGAATGAACAATTTTAGATGCCTCTTTATATTTTTCGTAGTGGCCGGGAATGAAAATTCCGTGAGGACAGCGTCTGTATGCTTCCTGACTGCTCATTGCCGAACGAACACCATACTTTCTCGCAATATAATTGCATGTAGAAACAACCCCGCGGGAATGAGGGTCAGCGCCTACTATAACGGGCTTACCCTTTAGGTCGGGGTTGTCGCGTTCTTCGATGGAAGCAAAGAATGCATCCATATCAAGATGTATAATTTTCTTATCCATTTTATCAATCCTTTAAAAGAATCAGGGCAGCCTGTCTGCCTGTTTTCTCTTTATGGGTTCTGTATGAAAAATATTTGTCTGAATTGCAGACAGTACAAACTGAACTTAAATCAATGTTTTTTTCAGGAACGCCCTCAAGCAAAAGTTGGTCTTTGTTATAGCTCCATATATCAACCATATACTTATCGTCTTTTGGGGTTAAATATTTATCGTCAAATATTTCCTTTGCCTCGTTGCCAAACTCAAAACAACAAGAGCCGATGGATGGCCCTATCAAAGCGTATATGTTTTCAGGCTTGCAGTTAAAATGTTCTTTCATAAGTTTTACTGCTTTGCCTGCAATTTTCTTCACAGTGCCTCTCCATCCTGCATGGATAGCGGCAACAACTTTTTTGTTATCATCATATAAAAGAACAGGAGTACAGTCAGCTGAAAAGACAACGAGAGGAATGTTTTTAACATCGGTAATAAGTCCGTCTGTGTCTTCGATATCGCTTTCTCTTGTTACTCCTTTGCCTGCATCATCTTCAGTTACGATGCGGATGTTGTCAGTATGAGTCTGCTTTGAGATAACAGTTCTGTTTAAGTCAAAGCCCAAATCATAAGATAAAAGCCTGTAGTTTTCAAGAACAGAGGATTTTAGGTCTTTTGTGTTAAAGCCAAGATTAAACCCTTCAATAAGCCCCTTGCTTACACCGCCTTTTGAGGAAGTAAAAGCATGGATAACAGACTTCTCATTCAGGAAGTCACTTTTTAAGTATATTCTGTCACCGAGTTTTTCCTCAAAAAAAGCCATTCTATATCTCCTTAAAGTTAAGTCGTTCAACAGACAGGGTTTTGCCTGTTTTTTCGTCTATATCAAAGATGCAACCGTTAAACCAGACTTCGCCCGTTGCGTTTATAAAGCGATGCCTTTTTTCAGGCTTTGTGAAGAAGTCGATTATTATATCCTTTTTAACTCCGATAACCGAATCCAAAACCCCTGTCATACCAAGGTCACAGATAAAGCCTGTGCCACCTGCTAAAATTCTTTCGTCAGCTGTCTGCACGTGAGTATGTGTTCCGAAAACTGCGCTGACGCGTCCGTCTAAATAATGTGCAAGAGCAAGCTTTTCGCTTGTTGCCTCTGCGTGAATATCCACAAGGATAATGTTTGTATCAATAGTTTTCAAAACCTTGTCAACTGCGTGGAAAGGGCAGTTTGAGGGTGGCATATTCACCCTGCCGATAAGGTCAATAACAGCAACTTTGACATTCCCCAAATCAACAACTTTATAGCCGATGCCCTCTGCCTCAGGGTTAAAGTTCAATGGTCTTATAACAAAGTCCTCTTCGTCTAAAACAGATGTGCCGCTTGGGTCATCATAGGTGTGATTCCCCATGGTGATTATGTCCACGCCCCTCATTTTAAGGTCTTCGGAAATAGCGCGGCTTATACCGTTTCGGTCAGAGGAATTTTCACCATTGGCTATACAAAAATCTATTTTATATTTAGAGAGAATGCGACGAAGATTGTTGCAGATATAATCTGTTCCGTCCTTGCCGAATATATCACCTATTGCTAAAACTCGCATTTTGTCTCCTCCGAACTATTTCTTGTTTATGCGCTGACGAACAGCTTCATACATAAGGACACCTGCAGCAACAGATGCGTTTAAGGATTCAGCCTTTCCAAGCATAGGAATCTTAACTAAAAAGTCACACTTGTCGCCAACGTTTTTGCTCATGCCCTCGCCCTCGCTGCCGATAACAATGGCTAAAGGCCCTGTTAAGTCGCTTTCGTAGCAAAGCTGTGAGCCCTTAAGGGATGTGCCGGTAATCCATAAACCGCGTTTTTTAAGAAGTTCTATGGTCTGGCCAATATTGGTAACTCGTGCTACAGGGGTATGTTCTATTGCCCCTGCTGATACCTTTGCCACAACAGAGTTTAAAGAAACGCTTCTGTTTTTAGGAATGATAACACCGTGAGCACCGGCTGCATTAGCTGTTCTTATAATGCTTCCTAAATTGTGGGGGTCAGTTATGCCCTCGCAGATAATAAGAAAAGGTGGCTCTCCTGAATCTTCCGCTAATGCTAAAATATCATCAAGGTCAGTATAACTGTGCGCCGCCGCATAGGCAACAACACCCTGATGGTTTTCGCCCTCGGTCATTCTGTCAAGCTTGCGCTTATCCACAAACTGATAAACAACACCACGGTCTTTTGCAAGGTTTCTGATAATCCCTATCTGTGTATGGCGGAGCCCCTCCTGAATTAAAATTTTATCAACATCTCTGCCTGCCTCTAAGGCCTCGATTATGGGGTTTCTGCCGTATATAATATCTTCATTCATAGAAAATCTGCCTTTCTATATTTTATATTATACCAAATAATGAATAATTAATAATGAATAATGAATAATTGTGGTTAAAAATCCCTTTGCGATTTTTCTTTTATTCAAATGCAGAGCATTTGCTCCTTAATTTTTCATTGTTCATTATTCACTATTCATTGATTTCGTCTATGATGAAATCATTATATCATATTTCTATGAATTGTGCAATGTTTTATATTTAAAGAACATCAAAAATTTTCTTGTTATATTGCTTTTATTGTGCTATAATTAACTATGTATAATTATTTTCAGGTTAAATAGTGATTTATATGGTGGGGCGATTTAAAAATCCTGATCGGTTTTTTTGAGGTGATAGTATGAATTTTATTGCAAAAACTTTTTCAGAGCTTTCTTTAACAGAGCTTTATGAAATCATAAAATCCAGAGCGGAGATTTTTTTGCTTGAACAGGATATTAAATGTCAGGACCTTGACGATATAGATTATAACAGTATTCATTGCTTTTTCTTTGACGGGAAAAGGGTACTTGGATATTTAAGGGCATTTTGCTTAAATGAAGATACTGTAACAGTAGGACGAGTGCTGACCCTTGAACATAGAAAAGGCCTTGGAACCGAACTTATGAAAAGAAGTATTGAAGAAATAAAGGCGCGCTTTAAGTGCAGAAAAATAAGCATCCATGCACAAAAACAAGCGGTAGAGTTTTATAAAAAGATAGGTTTTTATATAGTTTCCGATGAGTTTTTAGAAGAAGGCATCGTTCACGTTACTATGGAAATGGAGATATAACGTTAATTTTTAGTCCTGACTAGATATGAGGATAAAAATTTTATAGATGGGAGTCAAAACATGAAAAGATTAATTTCAATAGTATTATTTATAATTTTTATGATACAGCCTATGGCAATGCATGCATGCCAGGTATCCTGCGCAGAAAATTCGGTTGCAGAGTTATATTCGTTTGATACCAATTACCATCAGGTGCCATATGAGCCTACATATACATTTATATTTACAAATGGTACATTTAAAGTAGATACAATTCAAGAGCTTTATCGACTTTTAGAGCTTACAAAGATGGCATGTAAGTCCCGTGTGTACATAAAAGCTCCTGAGGCGCTTGTTCCCGAGATGGAGCCGATCATAGAGACGTTTTTAACAGAAAATGCCGATAAATGCTTTACTGAGCCTTCATATACAGTGGAGGGAAAAGGTGATATAGAGCTTGATATGTTTTGGAAAAGCTTTAATAGTAGTAATATCCCTGTTTTAAAGAATGCAGAGGATGTATATAATGCGGTTTTATTTGCCAAAAAATATCCAACCTACGAAAAGGCATATCGCATAGACGAAACCTACTTTTCACAAGAAGATTATTACGAAAGCTATGATGGCTTTAATTATAACTTAAATAAAATTATTGATGACGTAAAAGAAAAGTATGGTGAGGATATAACACCGTATATACAAGACTTTGACTATGACAGAAATGCAATATCTTCGTGGTGGTACTTTTATGTTGGTATCGGAGCATCTAAGGATGACAGTTATTTTGATGACGAAAACGAAGAAAGATATTTAAGGATATTAAAAAATAATGTTGTTCTGCCCATAGAAGACGATATGTCTGACCTTGATAAGATAAAGATAATTGCCAATAGCGTCGGCAGAATTATGGTTGCCCATACAGATGATATTAAATCCGGAAGTTATTTTGAAGTATACGACAGAAGATTAACTGCTATTAGCGAAGGCTTTGGTATTTGCGCGCAGTTTGCAAGCTTGTTTCATGATTTATGTATCCTATATGGCGTTGAATCTGTATATATTACAGGGAGGGTTGATTGGGCAACAGAAGGTCACGCCTGGAACGGTGTAAAATGCAACGGAAAATGGTATTTGTTAGAGCCTCAGGATGTAGCATACTCATCTCTTTATCCACCTGATATGGATTATCTTTCTCTTTATCTTTATGGAAGAGATCAGTTTGTTGCTGGCGGATATCATTGGAAGGAGGAAGAATATCCTGAATTTTCTGATACAAATTTAATTGTCAATCGTGAAAAATTCAGTTTAAATCCAAATGATATGCCTGATACAGTTAAAATGTATCAGTTGATTGAGCCATATAATGCACCTGACCCTGTTGCAGGCAGAAACTTTGAAATCCGACACAATGTGTATTTTGACAAAACAAATGGTAAGATTTATGCCTTTGATACAAATCTTCCAAGTGACTATTGTTACAAGGGTGAGGATGGCATGTATTATACCAAGCCAAAGCCGGATCTGGTTATTCCAGAAGAAATAGATGGGGTAAAGGTTAAGTCTATAGCCTTTCATATGTCGGGATACTTTTCTATCCCACAATTTTCAAAAATTATAATTCCTGATGATATTGTGATTGAAAACTTTGCCTTTTTAAATGTGCGAACAGGAACATTAGAACTTGGAAATAATGTTGCGGCAGGATATGATTCTCTTCCAGACTATTCAGACATTGTTCTTGGAGATAATGTTGTTTATAAGGGTGAGTCCTCGTATGCAGGCGGTGGTACAAAAATGCCTTATAAGAATATGTATGACTTTGAGGGTGCGTATATGTTCTATAATGATGAAGAAGAAACCGATACACCCTACGGAGTATCAAGACTTTACTTTGGATGTGGAAATGACGTAATCGAGATAGACACAGAGGATGTATTATATATAAGCGAGGATGTTTCATGGATTGATCCACGACTAAATCGCTTAAATAAAAACTATGTAGTAGATAATGATAACCCATATTATACATCGCAGGATGGGGTCCTTTACAGCAAGGATATGACAAGGCTTTTAAGTGTGCCTGTGGGCAAATCTTCTGTCAAGATACCCTATTCCGTTACAGAAATCGGCGAATTTGCCTTTAGCTTTTGCAATGAAATAGAATATATAACGATTCCTGATACAGTTAAAACAGTTGGGGATAGAGCATTCTGGCATCTAAGCAATATTAAAAAGATTTACTTAGAGGGAAAAAGGCCTGAAGGTTTTGAGCCTTTGATGTGTGCAAAGCATGAGATAGCTTTCCTTGCAGATAACCCTCAACTTAGGACTAATTATCATCTTGACGGAAAGAATATATTGATTAGCCCACCTGAAAATGCAGTATGCTATGTTGCTTTCTATGATACAAACGATATGCTATTTTCAATCAAGACAGGTGAGAATGTAGAAATTCCTTATAATGCAAAGCGTTATGAAATTTTTGTATGGGGAGAAAATAATATTCCATATACATACAAGGAAGAGGGAAGCCTGTAAAGCCCAATTATTTTTTAGTCCCAGCTTGACATGAACAATATGGATATGTCGAAAGATATCAAAAAGCAAACAAAGACATTTGTGTACATTTTTTTGTACATGTCGAATGTTATAATAAAATAAAAAAGGAGTTTTAAAGATGAATAAATATTTTATACCCAACGATAAGTTTGATATTAAAGGAATAGAACAAAGCTAGAAAGAATTGCGTGAAGAATGTGAAGCAGGAACATTTGATTACGACTACTTTTGTGAACTGACAAAAAGAACATATGAATTGTTTAGAATATACGGAAAAAAAGAAACGGTTCCAAAAGAAATATTATTTTTATTCAGCGAAATGTACTGTTATGCAAAAGCTCAAACTCGGATAAATGAGTTATTTGAGTTCTCAAAAGAAATTATTTCTTGTATGATTAACTCTTTTTCTAATACACTTATTTGGGATAATGAACAAAAGAAATTTGAAAAACATAATTTAAATGCGGATAAGAAAATATTTCCTATGATGTATAAAAATAAACCTTATGAAATAGATGTAGACACATTTGCATTTCGTGAATTTGTCGAATGATTTTTTAGCCATAACTTAATACGAACTTGATAACATAAATGGTTTGCACCTAAACCTTATGTATCGCAATTGCTAAAAAAAGACTGTCATCCAGATTATACAGTCTTTATATAGGGAGAAATATGTCGAAATGTGATAGCCTTCCCCTTGAGGGGAAGGGGGACCGCTTGCGGTGGATGAGGTGGAATAAAAGCAATGAAAAACTAAACGCTTGCTATGCAAGCTACACCTCATCAGTCACTTCGTGACAGCATCCCCTCAAGGGGAAGCCTTAAAAAATTTGTCGCTGATATCACATGAGCATATAAGGGATGTCGAATAATACAGAAATGAGGAGTATATCTATGAAAAGAACAGAACACAGAGAATCAAAATGGAAATTCCCTTTTGTGGAATATTCATGCAGAGAAAAAAGCGAGAACTTGCCATTGGTAATTCAATTACATGGAGCAGGTGAAAGAGGTTATGGAAAAGAAGACCTGGAGAAGGTTGATGTCCACGGGTTTTCAAAGTATTTGAAGGATGCTGAATACAACTGCATCGTTGTAATGCCTCAATGTCCTGTTGATACTTTCTGGGCGGCAAAAGTTGAATCAATTGTTGAATTTGTTGAACAGTTAATAAAAGAATATAAAGTTGATGAAGACAGGGTATATCTTACAGGTTTAAGCATGGGTGGATATGGTACATGGTTTACATCTATGGCAAGACCGGATTTGTTTGCAGCTATCGCACCTGTGTGTGGTGGCGGTATGGCTTGGAATGCAGGTGTGTTAAAAATGCCTGTATGGGCTTTTCACGGTGTTGAAGATGGCGTTGTAAGTGTTTCCCAATCTGATGAGATGGTTTCTAAATTAAAGGAACTTGGTGCGGACGTTACTTATACAAGAATTGACGGAGTGGGTCATAATGCGTGGGATTATGCTTATGATAAAGAATTGTTGGAATGGCTATTGAGCAAAAAGAGAATTAAGTAAGCTTGCAATAAAACTATATATGACTTTTGGTCTTAACCTGACATAAGAAATATAAATATGTCGAAATTTAGCGAAAGGGAAATACTATGAAAAAACATAAGAAACTTTATGCGGCAATAATCTTATTGATTATTGTAGTTTCGATATTTGTTGTTAATAACATAAAAATTTGCTCGATAAATTCGCGTGAAGCAGATTATGTTTTTGGTTTGCTTCAAAGTGAGTATAATCCTGAAATGGTAGATATATGTATTTTGGATTATGATTATGTAACAGGTGCAAGTTGGAGAGTTGAAAAATCTACGAACAAAGATATAGAGAATGAGTATGTTTGTCTTAATGCAATTTGTAATCCGAGATTATTAAAAATCAATGAAGAATTTGATCTTGACTATATGGCGAAGTATGTTGTAGTAATTGACAAAAACATATCTCAAACAAAAGTAGATAATGAAGATGTTAATGTTCTTAAAGCAAAAGAAATAGTTATAACAAATTTCTATTATCAAAATGAGGGATTGGATGATATAAGATTTGGAGATTTGACTTTTGGTGGGAAATTAAAATCTATAATTGCTTTGTTTGTGCCAAAATTCAGATTACAGATGTAATTTTAGTTCTAACTTAACACGAACTTGATACTAAATAGATTTGCATCTAAACCTTATTTGTCGCAATTGAATGGTATCGGAAGGAAGTAAAAGCAATGAAAGAGATTTTAATTTGTATTTTGATTTTGATCTTGATTTTTGCGGTTATAAGAATTTCAACATCCACATACGAAAATATAAAACGTAGAGATAATGCGCAAGTGATACCCATGTTTGAAGTCAGTTCTTTGTCCTGATATTAGTCAGGCAAGGAATCGTTAAAACACACTAAAGGA
Organism: Clostridia bacterium; assembly: GCA_045649725.1. GTDB lineage: Bacteria > Bacillota > Clostridia > Monoglobales > Monoglobaceae > UMGS1820. Next base: position 8,659 of record JAZRQL010000029.1, read on the forward strand.
GAAACTTATGAAAAAAGTTGTTATTGCCATTGATTCATTTAAGGGAAGCCTTGACACCTTTATGTCAGGCAGAGCAATAGAAGAAGGCATAAAAAAAGTGTATAATGATGCAGAGGTAGTTATCTCCCCTATTGCAGATGGAGGAGAGGGTACTGTTGAGGCTATTATCTCTGCCACAGGTGGCGAAATGGCTTATACAGATGTTCATAATCCCCTTGGTGAAATTATAAAAGCAGGGTATGGTATTGTTCCAAAAACAAAGACCGCTATTATAGAAATGTCTGCGGCGGCAGGGATAACCCTTATTGAAGAAAGGGACAGAAATCCGTTAAACACAACAACTTTTGGTGTGGGAGAAATGATTCTTGATGCCATCTCAAAAGGTTCCAGAAATTTTATTATAGGAATAGGCGGAAGCGCAACAAACGATGGCGGAATCGGTATGCTTCAGGCATTGGGATTTGAGTTCCTTGACGAAAACGGAAAGCAGGTTTCTTATGGTGCAAAGGGGCTTCAGGATATAGCTGAAATCCGAACAGAAAATTCTGCAAAGGAAATATCTGAATGTACCTTTAACATTGCCTGCGATGTGACAAATCCTTTATGCGGAGAAAAGGGTTGCAGCGCCATTTACGGACCTCAAAAGGGAGCTACACCTGAAATGATAAAGGATATGGATAGCTGGCTTGATTCCTATGCAGAACTAACTAAAAAGGTTTTGCCTCTGGCTGATAAAAATATTCCGGGTACAGGCGCCGCAGGGGGACTTGGTTTTGCATTCCTTTCATACCTTAACGGAACGTTAAAATCAGGAATAGACCTTGTGATAAAAGAAACTGAACTTGAAAAACATATTAAAGATGCGGATATAGTTATAACAGGAGAGGGGTGTCTTGATGGACAGTCATATATGGGAAAAGCCCCTGTTGGAGTTGCAAAATTAGCTAAAAAGTATGATAAGCCTGTAATTGCTTTTTCAGGTTGCGTTACCGATGACGCGGTTATATGTAACGACCACGGGATTGATGCTTTCTTTCCTATTTTAAGAACTCCATGTTCTTTGGAAGAGGCAATGAACTGCGACAATGCATATAAAAACTTAAGGGATACTGTTCATCAGGTATTCAGACTTATAAAGACGAATATATAAACAGGCTTACGTGGAGAGAAAGAAAATGAAGAAGTTATGTATCGCTTTGTTTTGCGTGATATTACTCCTTTCAGGATGCGGGCAAAAGAAAGATGACAATGTAGATGTTAACAAAACAGATAAAGCTTTTTTAAAAGCGGGGGATGAATTTTCTGTTACGGGAATAATTCAATACTCGGATGAGCCAAGCGATATCGGAAGGGAATATTGCTTTGTAACAGGGGATAAAAAGCTTGATTATACTTATATTGATATTTACAATGAAGAGTCAAAGTGGGCAAGTGAAGTGTTCTATACCCGAGGGGAAGACACAGAGAAACTTAAAAAATATGTGGGAGAGAAGCTAACTGTATCAGGGATTTTTGATGCAGAATGCCACGGAATACCATATATAACAAATGTTACCGTTGAAAATTAAAGAAATAAAATAAAACAAAGGAGGTGTGTTTGATGAAAGAAACGACAGTATCGGTTTTTCAAAAGCTTTTGGTTATTATACTGGCTGTGCTTATGTTTATGACTATGGTTCCCGTTGGTTTATTCAATAGGGGAGATAAACCAAGCGCAGAAGGTTCTTTTGTCAGATACCTTCCTGATTTAGAGGTATATGCTACAAACGGGGATAAAAGAACAAGACAGGTAAGCAGGTATAAATCTGTTTACTATAAGTATAACGTAGCTGACCTTTTGGAACTTGATGAGGATGAAATTAAGGAAATCTCTCTTCGCCTTGCCTTTTTAAAGGGTAGCGGAGAGAAAAATAATTCTGTATACATAAGCACAGTTATGCCGGAAAGCATTCCTGAAAATCCTTATGGAATAACCTTTGTAAAGGATAACGAAGAACAGATAGCCAAAATAAACCCTGATACTTTTGGGGTTGACGACTGTCTTTTTGAAGGGGATTTAACCGATTATGTAAAAGCGGCTTTGAAGGAAGGCAGAACGGAAATAGGAGTTAAGATTTCAGCGGATAATGAGGTGCCAATCCTTATGGCATCGGCAGAATATTTAGATGTTGCATACAGACCTTCTCTTAAGGTTGTTACAGGCATAGCAGAGGACACAGATGCAGATACCCTTAAAAAAGCAGAACTTTATGAGGCTGTTTATGTATCAGAAAAGGAAGCAGATGAAACAGGGAAAAACCTTGCAGAAAGAAACGGGAAGATTGTGATTGGTGACGGAAACGAAGCATATATTCGTTTTTCAATAAATAAAAATGCCATAGTTGGAAGCCTTTATAGTGCAAGAATTCTTCTTAGCGCAGATGAGGAGGAAGACCTTTCAACTGTTCGCGTGTATTCCATAAACAATGACCAGTGGACAAAGGATTCTATTACATATAATCAAAGACCAAGAGGGGAAGAAAAGACCTTAAACTACGCAAAGATAGGTAATGGGTACGGGGTTATAGATGTAACCCAACAGGTTTGCGAAGCGGTAAACAGAGGGATGTACGATATAACATTCCGTTTAGTTGGTGCTGATGAAAATTCAGTAAGCTTTTGGGGAAAGGGAGACATAAAGAAAGAGCCAAGGCTCGTGCTTAAGGCAACGGATGACAAGAATATTGTATGCGCATCGGAGGCGGCTCTTAACGCTCTTGGAGATAACACAGAAATATATGTTACAATGGATCTTCTTAATTCCTACATAGCAGAAAACGATGAAAGAGCAAGAATATCCTGGAGCGAATATGCAGAAGATGAATTATCGGAAGACTTTCCGAGGTATATAAATGAAGACGGAGAAATAAAGAGACCAAAATGGTTTGAAGATTCCGTTAAAACATTGGTTATGGCAGAAATTCAGGCAGGGGACTATATAACAAAGAGAAGATATGAGTTGACGCTTCCTCCTGAAAAGAAGCCTGACTATACAGGGTATAATTTTGAAAACGGTATAAATATAGGTAACACAGAAAGCGAGAACAAGCAGAAGTTTGAATATATCAATATGAGCGGAATAAAAAGACGCTGGGCAGACGGAACGATTTTTGCTTATCGTTGCCCTGAAAAGAACAGCGTTATGGTTTTAAATCTTGAATGTTCGCCATATGAAACAAACTATTTAACGTTAAAGCTTTGGAGAGGAGATTATCCTTCTCCTGCAAGTATCAATATAAAACCATACGGATATAAGGGCGGGGGAATGAATGTTCAGATCCCTGATTTTGAGGGTGAAGAAGAGGGAGAGATTCTCTACCTTACTTATGCTCTGCCTGAAGATTACACGAAGGGAGAAAGAAGTGTGAGCCTTTGCGTAAGCTTTGATGGATTTGAGGATGTACCGTCAAGGGGAATATATGGAGCTTTTATGACACAGAATCCATACTTTGAGCCAAAGCAGTTTGCCGACCTGGGCGAAGATATGGCAAAGTCTTTCGGCGATGATACAATAGATAAGTTTGTAGATCGATTCAGACGTTTGTTCAAGCTTGAAGATGAAAAAAAACCGGAGAATACAGATGATGATTCATATGTGATTACAGAGGGCAAGGAGAAAAATACCATTGTAGTTGCAAATGATGAGTTAAATATAGCCCTTAAAAAGAACGAAGACAACAAGACTGTAGCGATATATCACAGAACGGGATATTATGACAGATATTGTGCCGATTGCGATATCGAAAGAAAAGATAAAGCAAGTATTATATCATATGGACCATATAAGATAATAATAAACTCTGATGAGAAAAAAGACGTCAGTGTTGGGGAGTTAAATCTTGAATTATCAGGAATGTATAAGAGTATGTCTGATGATGAATACTACGGATTTTCAGATGGATGGCAGGAAGAGGATGACAGTATTGTGCCCGAGGACAGAGTGGCTAAAAATGGCAAAGGTTTAATTGTACAACCTGAAGCCGCTGTTATATTAAAGCAGGTAGCAGAGCCTGCCTTTAAGGGTGATTGGCGTGTGACAGGTGTCAACGGCAGAAGTGTTGAGGGGATATTATTTGGGGAAGTAGAAAAGATAGATGTAATATCATTAAAAGCTGTCGGTGGAGTTGATGCAGGACTTGGCAGGATAAAGGTTATATGTCAGATTTATGAAGACGGAAAGCTCGTGGCAACAGGAATAGAAGAAACTGACGTGTTTGAGGGAATAGACAGATATAACGTAAGCTTCGGAAACAAAAATATGTATATGAACAAAAACAGAAGCATCAGAATATTTGTAATAAAGAATGGGGAGAATATGTGTGAAATTCTTCCTGAACTTGAATTCCCTATGTAGAAAAGGAGAAGACAATGAAAAAGGACATAAAAACAAATGCGATGAGAATACTTGATAAAAACAAAATTGAATATAAAGAGCATTTGTATGAATGCAAGGAGTTTATGGATGGTGTTTCCATTGCCGAAAAATTAGGTCAGCCACCTGAAAAAACCTTTAAAACCCTTGTAACCGTTGGAAAGAGCAAAAAATATTATGTTTTTGTGCTTCCTGTGGGAGATGAATTGAGCCTTAAAAAAGCTGCCGCATCTGTGGGAGAAAAGGCGGTTGAAATGATATATGTAAAGGATATCACCGCTATTACAGGCTATGTCCGTGGTGGGTGCAGTCCTATTGGTATGAAAAAGCAGTTCCAGACTGTGATTCATGAAAGTGCAAAGGAGTTTGAAACTATTATGTTCAGCGGAGGAAGACTCGGAGCCCAGATAGAGACAAGCCCCATAAGTCTCTCGGAACTTATTAATGCCAAATTTGCCGATATAATCCAATAAAAACCATTGGATTTTGTCAACTTTTCGCTTGACTATACTCAGGCTTTGTGCTATAATAGGTCAAATACATTTGAAAATAGAGCCGCTCGGCAGAGGTAATAAATTATACCTTAAGCGGCTATTTTTTTAAACAGAAAGGGGACATATAATTTGAGAAGTGATAAATTCGTAAAAGAAGGACTTACCTTTGATGACGTGCTTTTGATTCCGCAAGAGGCTGATTTTCATCCAAAAGAGGCAGACCTTTCTACAAAACTTACAAACAAGATAAAGCTTAACATACCTATTATGACCGCGGCTATGGATACAGTTACTGAATCCAACATGGCTATTGCTATTGCAAGAGAAGGCGGTATTGGTATTATTCACAAGAATATGACAGCAGAAGAACAGGCAAGTGAAGTTGATAAGGTAAAGAGAAGTGAACACGGCGTTATTGTTGACCCTTTCTATCTCTCACCTGAACATACTCTTCAGGATGCTGAAAATCTTATGGCAAAGTTTAAGATTTCAGGTGTTCCTATTACAGAGGGTAAGCAGTTAGTTGGTATTTTAACTAACCGTGACTTAAAGTTTGAAACTGACTATACAAAGCAGATTAAAGAGTGTATGACAAAGGACAACCTTGTTACTGCTCCTGTTGGAACTACACTTGACGAAGCAAAGGAAATCTTGCGCCAGAACAAGATCGAAAAGCTTCCTATCGTTGATAAAAAAGGCGAGCTTAAGGGCCTTATTACTATAAAGGATATAGAAAAGGCAGTTCAGTATCCAAACTCTGCAAGGGACGAAAACGGTCGCTTGCTCGTTGGTGCGGCTTTAGGTGTTACAGCTGATGTTTTAGAACGTGCAGAAAAGTTGGTTGCGGCAAATGTTGACGTTGTTGTTTTAGACTCTGCTCACGGTCATTCTCATAATATTGCTGACTGCTTAAAGAAGATAAAGGCTAAGTTCCCTGATCTTCAGGTTATCGCAGGTAATATTGCTACTGCTGAAGCGGCTGAATTCTTAATTAAGGCAGGGGCAGATGCTATTAAGGTTGGTATTGGTCCTGGTTCAATTTGTACAACTCGTGTGGTTGCAGGTATCGGTGTTCCCCAGATTACTGCTATCAATGATGTTGCACAGGTTGCAGAAAAGTATGGTATCCCTGTTATTGCAGACGGTGGTATTAAGTTCTCAGGTGATATTGTTAAGGCTATTGCTGCAGGCGCAAGCACAATAATGGTTGGTAGCCTTATCGCAGGTTGTGAAGAAAGCCCTGGTGACAGCGAAATGTATCAGGGTCGTCAGTTCAAGGTATATCGTGGTATGGGTTCACTTGGTGCTATGAATAAGGGTAGCAGCGACAGATACTTCCAGGAAGGCAACAAGAAGCTCGTTCCTGAAGGTGTTGAAGGTCGAGTTCCTTATAAGGGCGCTGTTTCTGATACTATTTATCAGCTTCTCGGTGGTCTCCGCGCTGGTATGGGTTACTGCGGAACAAAAACCATCAGAGAACTTATCGAAAATGGTAAGTTTGTTAAGATTACAGGTGCAGGTCTTAAGGAAAGTCATCCTCATGACGTTCATATTACAAAGGAAGCACCAAACTATACAACATCTGTATAATATTAATGTCCCGACACAAAAAATGTGTCGGGATAAGCTTTTTTATGGCAGAATAATTTTTCTTAATACTAATATAAAATGCTTGATTTTTTTGAAGATTTAGTGTAGAATAAGATGTAGTAATATTAAATTAGAAATTTTATGCAAAATAAGAGGAGGTTTCACCAATGATAAGTGCAGGTGATTTTAGAAACGGACTTACTTTCGAGTTCGAAGGAAACGTATATCAGGTTGTTGAATTTCAGCATGTAAAGCCTGGTAAGGGTGCCGCTTTTGTTAGAACAAAGATGAAGAATGTTGTTACTGGCGGTGTTGTAGAGCGTACATTTAACCCAACTGAAAAGGTTGAGCAGGCGCATATTGACCGTAAGGATATGGAATACTTATATGAAGACAGCGGTCTTTACTACTTCATGGATCAGGAAACATATGAGCAGACACCTCTCAGTGCTGACCAGTTAGGTAGCGCACTTGATTTCATACTTGAAAATATGACAGTTAAAATCCTTTCATACAAGGGCAACGTATTTGCAGTAGAACCACCTACAACTGTTGAACTTAAGGTTACTGAAACAGAACCTGGTGTTAAGGGTAACACTGCTACAAACGTTACAAAGCCAGCTATTGTTGAAAGCGGTGCGAAGGTTATCGTTCCTATGTTCGTTAACGAAGGTGACGTTATCCGTATCGACACAAGAACAGGCGAATATCTCGCAAGAGTATAATTATATTTAGTCGCACAGGCGGCAGAATGGAGATAGTGCTGCGCACTAGCCTCCGGCGGATTTAATTGCCCGTGCGAAATTTTCGGCAGAGCCGAAACGCACATGGGCGAATAATCTCTTGTCATTCCTTGCTCCGATAAGAGATTATAAAAAATATTATATTGCCGAACGGAGCGGCAGAATGGAGATTATTATGTCAGAATTTACAGAACGCGCTTCTTATTTAAGAGGTTTAGCAGATGGACTTAAGCTTGATATCGAAAAGGCAGAAGGTCAGCTTATTGATGAGCTTATCACTCTTGTTGGTGATTTAGCTGCTGAAATCGAAGCTTTAGATGATGAACAGGCATTTGTTGCTGATAAGATGGATGAACTTGAAGAAGTAATCGATATTATAAGCGAAGATATCTATGATGATGAATGTGACTGTGGATGCGACTGTGACTGTGATTGCGATGATGAGGATTTATATACTCTCTTATGCGACAAGTGCGGTGCAGAAATTGATTTCACAGACGAAGATTTAGACGATATCGTAGGCGGAGATTTTATCTGTCCTGAATGCGGTGAAGCTATCGAGCTTGACTTTGATGAATGTGACTGCGGTTGCGAACACTAAAATTTAGATTTTAAATGACACCCGAAAGGGTGTCATTTTTTGTATTGTGAATGGCCTTGATCCTTTTGCTTTGTAGGGGAAGGCGTCCTCGACGTCCCGCGAGATAATTGAAAAACGAAAAGTAACGGGCGATTCGTGAATCGCCCTTACAAGAGTAATTAAATTTGAAAAGTAGGGAACGGTTCTAAACCGTTCCGAATAAATTGAATAAAGTAAACCGATGCGGTTTGGAACCGCGCCTACAATACGGGTAAACATTTCTCCCATGGTAACAACGGCAAAAAGAGGCATTGCCTCCCAGAATAGCATATTTTGACTAGTATTTTATAGAAATTGTCTTGCTTTTTTGCTTCGGATGGTATAAAATCAAAGTAACATATAATTTTGACCTTAAAATTTATAAAATAAAGGAGAATGTTGTTATGAAGTTAGGCGTAATGAATCCGGTGTTAAACGAATATGGATTTGAGGATGCTTTAAAGTATTTAAACAGCCTTGGCGTAGATACTATTGAAATAGGCGCAGGCGGATATCCCGGTGATAACCACTTAAAACCACAGGAGTTAATCGGAAACCCTGAAAAGATTAAAGAATACAAAGACCTTTTAGCAAAGTATAAAATCGAAATTTCAGCTATCAGCTGTCACGGTAACGCACTTCATCCACAGAAAGAGATAGCTGAAAAGTTTCATAACGATTTTAAAAACGCTATCCTTGCGGCAGAAGCGCTTGGTGTTAAAACAATTATCGGCTTTTCAGGTTGCCCTGGCGACTGCGAGACTTCAAAATATCCAAACTGGGTTACTTGCCCATGGCCTGAAGACTTTTTAGAAATTCTTGACTGGCAGTGGAACGAAAAGGTTATTCCATACTGGAAGGAAATGGCGGCATTCGCAAAAGAACACGGAATCGAAAAGATTGCATTCGAAATGCATCCGGGCTTTGTTGTATATAACCCTGAAACACTTTTAAAATTAAGAGAAGCTGTTGGCGACATAATCGGTGCAAACTTTGACCCAAGCCACCTCTTCTGGCAGGGCATAAACCCTGTTTCTGCTATTAAGGCATTAAAGGGCGCTATCTATCACTTCCATGCAAAGGATACAAAGATAGACGAAAGAAACGTAGCAGTAAACGGTGTTTTAGATACAAAGGGCTATGGAGAAATTTTAGACAGATCATGGGTGTTCAGAACAGTTGGTTACGGTCACGGTAAGGAAGTATGGAACGATATGATCAGTATGTTAAAGACAGTTGGCTACGATGGAGCAATTTCTATCGAGCATGAAGACGGACTTATGTCTCCAAAGGAAGGTCTTGAAAAAGCTATCGCATTCTTAAAGGAAGTTTTAATCTACGAAGCTCCTGGCGAAATGTGGTGGGCATAGGATTTTGACCTAGAAGGAGAGCTATTATGAAAGTATATACAGCGGCATTATTAGGATATGGCGGAATGGCAGGCCATCATGAAAGAATTTTACGAGCAGAATATGACAGAATGAACCTTAAAGGTATCTTTGATATAAACTCAAAGCGCTGCGATGTTGCAAGAGAGGAAGGATACTATGTGTATTCTTCCAAAGAAGAGCTTATTAATGACCCTGAGGTTGATGTGGTTATTATAGCAACTACCAATGAAGTTCATAAAAGCCTTGCTATTGAGGCGATGCGTGCAGGAAAGCACGTAGTTTGTGAAAAGCCTGTAACATTGTCATCTGCAGAACTTCAGGAGATAATAGATGTACAAAAGGAAACAGGCTGTGTCTTTACCATTGACCAGAATAGAAGAACAAACAGAGATTTTGTTCTGATGAAGAGAAAGGTAGAGGAAGGTCTTATTGGTAAGCCTTATGTTATTGAGTCAAGAGTTGAGGGCTCAAGAGGTATGCCAAGCGGCTGGAGAACATTAAAGGAGCTTGGCGGAGGAATGATGCTTGATTGGGGTGTTCATCTTATTGACCAGCTTATGTATATGTTCCCTGAAAAGATAAAAGAAGTTAACTGTCAGATGTTTCATATCCAATATGATGAAGTAGATGATAACTTCAGAATGGATATGACATTCGAAAGTGGATTGATTGCCCACATTGAGGTTTCTACCAATAACTTTATTACTCATCCGAGATGGTATGTTTTAGGTACAGATGGTACTATGCAGATCAATGATTGGAATTGTGATGGTGAGATTGTAAGAGTTATCGATAAGGAAAACGAGTGGGAGGAAAAGATTTTCTATACCGCTGCAGGTCCTACAAAGACAATGGCACCAAGAAGCGAGAACTCAACTGAAAAAATAAAACTTTCTATGCCGGAGGATGTTTTAGACGATTTACAGATAGTATATGACCAGTTTTTAGACGCAGTAGAAGGTAAGGCAGAGCTTACCATAAAGCCTGAACAGGCTATGAGAGTAATGAAAGTGATGGAGGCTGCCTTTGAATCAGCTGAAAAACATCAGATAATAAAAACAGATATATAAAGTAAAGGGAATGGCGATTAAACCATTCCCTTTTAATTTTTAGTATTTAACTTCTACCGTTACACATTCGCTTTCGTGGAGTTCCTTTGAAATGTTAAAGAAGAGACTCGCCAAAGTTTTCTGTTGAAGAAACACGGACTCTGAAAATCCCCTCGGCAACAGCTCGTATCTCAACGTTTTTTGTTCCATAAGTTAAAATATGTTTCATAATATAACACATCCTATGCTATAAAGTTTTGGTTAGGTGAATAATAACATATTTTAGCATATATTGCAATGACTTTAATTGAATTTTTATGATATATTTTACTTTTTAAAGCCTGTAAAAATGATAAAAATTTCATATTAAGAAATTTAGATTAAAACAAAATTAAAATTTTGTAAAAAAAGAGTATTTTTTGCCTGATATGGTATAATGAATTAGCTGATGATTAAATCGTTTAATAATAAAATATCAACCATTTGCTGGAAGGGAGATGAACATAAATGTTATTTGAATTTAAAAATGTATCCGTTGATATAGATGTCAAAGAAACAAGAGATTACTACAGTAAAAATAATTCCGTAAATAATTGTTCATGTTCCGGTTGTAGAAATTATAGACAATATATCGAAAATTGTGAAAGTGAAATTAAGGACTTTTTTGTATCATTGGGAATAGACGATATGAATTGTATAACAGAAATTATTCCATTTGATGTTGAACGAGAACGTTATGAAAAGGATCACCGGATGCTTTATATGGGGTTTTATCATGTTAAAGGACAAATAATAAAAACAAACTCCGATCAAGACGAGATTAAAATAACAGAAAAATTTAACATCGAAATAAGTGATGAAATTTCTATGTTGCCTGATGGATTTCCAAAACCATGTTTGCAAATAAATTTCAGTGCTTATATCCCATGGGTTTTGGATGAAGAGAATGAATATATTGTTTAATTTTCATGTTCTGATTTGATGTGGGACTGAACTAGCATTTGTCAGATGTTATAAAAAGGGGGATTAAAGTGAAATATAATACTTATATATTTGATTTTGACGGTACTTTAGTTGATTCTATGCCATCCTTTATTTCTGTTATGTTGAGAATCCTGGATGAAAATAATATAAAATATGAGAATGATATTATAAAAATAATTACCCCGTTAGGATATGCCGGAACAGCACAGTATTTTAAAGAGTTAGGTGTTTCTTTATCAAAAGAAGAATTGCTTGAGTTGATGAACGAGTATGCTTATGATGAGTATGCATATAAAATTCAGGCGAAACCAAATGTTGTTTCGGTTCTTAAAAAACTAAAAGATGAAGGAGCAAACCTTAATGTTCTTACAGCAAGCCCACACAGAGTGCTTGATATATGTTTAAAAAGAATAGGAATATATGATTTGTTCACTAATGTATGGTCTTGTGATGATTTTTCAACTACGAAGGCGGACCCTTCAATTTATGTAAAAGCTGCAGAAAAATTAGGGAAACCTGTTGAAGAGGTGCTCTTTCTTGACGATAATTATAATGCCGACAAAACTGCAAAGACTGCAGGGATGAAGGTATGCGGTGTGTTTGATGAGTCATCGGCAGAATATGTTCAGGATATAAAAATGGTTGCAGATCATTACATATATGATTTTTCGGAATTGCCTGAATTAGACGACAGAGCAAATTAAAAGGAGAAAGCTTCTATGGATATTTCAAAGGTTGATAAAAATTTTGAAGTTAAAACAAATATTCAGAAAGAGGATATAAAGTTCTATAACGCAGAGGAAAAACCTTTTAAGGTATATGGGATTTTTAAGGAAGACGGAATGTACAGACGCCTTCCTCAAAAGGTTGCAGAGTCTGTGAGGGAGGGGGTTAATTCCCTTCACACGAATACTGCAGGGGGCAGAGTAAAATTCGTTACAGACAGCGACTACGTTGCGATTCACGCAAAAATGAGTTCTATGAGTCTTATGCCTCATTTTGCATTCACAGGGTCAGCAGGATTTGACCTTTATGCTGATGGATTATATGAAAAAACCTTTGTGCCTGCTATATCATCAAAGGGTGGTTATGAAAGCGTTGTTGAGTTTAATAATAAGGCAATGAGAGAAATCACTATATGCTTTCCTCTTTATTCAAACGTTGAAGATTTATATATCGGCATTCAGGAAAATGCACATATAGAAGAGGCAAAACCATATAAGAATGAAAAGCCCATTGTATATTATGGGTCATCTATTACACAGGGGGGCTGTGCCTCAAGACCGGGAATGGCATATCAGGAGATTTTGTCACGAAAGTTCAATTATGACTATGTAAACCTTGGTTTTTCGGGAAACGCAAAGGCAGAGGATGAAATAATAGAATATATAAAGAATTTGGATATGTCCGTCTTTGTATATGACTATGACCATAACGCCCCAACAGTTGAGCATCTTGAAAACACCCACGAAAAGATGTTTAAGGCTATAAGAGAGGCTCGCCCTGATATTCCGATAATCATTATGCCAAGACCTAAACATATACTTTCCGATGTGGAAAAGGAAAGGCATAACATTGTTGAAAAAACCTATAAGAATGCAATCTTAAGTGGAGATAAAAATATTTATTTTATAAGCAGTAAGGAGCTTACTGCTCTATGCGGAAATGACGGTACAGTTGACAGCACACATCCTACTGATTTTGGTTTTATGTCAATGGCGTTGGCAGTGGGAAAAGTTTTTCAGAAGATAGGAGAAATTTAAGGAAAGGATGATATAATGGGCTACACAGCAGACGAAAAAAGATACGAAAAAATAGAGTATAAAAAGTGCGGAGAAAGCGGACTTAAGCTTCCTGCTGTTTCTCTTGGCTTGTGGCATAACTTTGGTGATACAGGAAATTTTGAGAATATGTGCAAAATGTGTTTTACTGCCTTTGATAACGGGATTACACATTTTGATATAGCAAATAACTATGGACCAAAGGCAGGCAGTGCAGAAACTAACTTTGGTAAAATATTAAACGAACATATGAAAAGCTACCGTGACGAAATGATTATAAGCACAAAAGCCGGCTATTATATGTGGGAAGGGCCATATGGGGATTTCGGCAGCAGAAAATATCTTATGTCAAGCATAGACCAGAGCCTTAAAAGACTGAATATGGACTATGTTGATATATTCTATCATCACAGAATGGACCCTGATACACCCCTTTATGAAACAATGTGGGCTCTTGACCAGATAGTTAAAAGCGGTAAAGCCCTTTATGCAGGTCTTTCAAACTATGACGGAGAAACAATGAAAAAAGCGGCTGATATCCTAAATGAGCTTCATTGCCCCTTTGTGATAAATCAGAACAGATATTCAATCTTTGACAGAACGGTTGAAAAGAACGGAATATTAGATACTGCGATTTCTTATAAAAAGGGAATGATTATATTCAGCCCACTTGCTCAGGGTCTTTTAACTGAAAGATATTTAAAGGGTATTCCCAATGACAGTAGAGTAAAAACAGACGGAAGATTTTTAAACGAAAATTCAATTTCAGAGGAAGTCCTTGTAAAGATAGAAAAGCTTAACGAAATAGCAAAAAGACGCGGACAAACCCTTGCGCAGATGGCGCTTTCATGGGTGTACAGCAAGGAAGGGATAACAAGTGTTTTAATTGGCGCATCAAAGCCTGAGCAGATACTTGAAAATATCAAGATGGCGGATAATACAGACTTTTCAAAAGAAGAACTTATGGAAATAGATAAGATTGTACTTGGATAAAAGAGGATATATATGAAGTTTCATCACATTTCTTTAAGAGTAAAGGATTTTGAAAAATCCTTTAAGTTTTATACTGAACTTGTTCAGTTAAAGGTAGAAAAGCAGTTTTCTGCAAATGGCGGAAATATTGCATATTTGGCTAATGGAGCGGGAGAGACAGAGGTGGAGATAATCGCTATGCCGGAGGGACAGAACTTTGAGGGAAAAGGGATGTTCTTATGCTTTGCAACAGATGATCTGGAAGCTGTTCATAAGAGAGCAACAGAGTTTGGTTATAATCCGTCAGATATACGTCAGCCTGAACCTGATGCAAAATATTTTTATGTTTATGACCCTGACGAAGTTTCTGTTCAGTTCAGGGAGTATAAGTAATAAGGAGTGGTACATATGATAAAGGAATTAACACAAAGGGCTCTTGGTATAATCAAAAAAATGCAGCAAAACGAGCTTACTGAAAGCGTTATTTACAGAGAAATCGCAAAGTTTACAAAGGGCGAGGAAAACAAGAAAACCCTTTTAAGGCTTTCCAATGAGGAAAAGGCACATTATGAAATCTGGAAAAAGTACACAGGTATCGAAATGAAGCCTCAAAAGGGAAAGGTATTTAAGTATAAGCTCCTTGCAAGAATTTTAGGCTTTACCTTTGCGGTAAAGCTTATGGAAAACGGTGAAGAAGGGGCACAAAAGGAATATGCCTATCTTGCAGAAGAGGTAGAAGAGAGCGTTCTTATCAGAGAACAGGAAGAAGAACACGAACATGCCCTTCTTGAAATGCTTGACGAGGAAAGACTTCAGTATGTGGGAAGTATGGTTTTGGGTATGAACGATGCTTTAGTTGAACTGACAGGTTCACTTGCAGGTTTTACCTTTGCAATGCAGAACACACGTCTTATTGCTCTTTCGGGCCTTATTTTAGGTATATCTGCAACAATGTCTATGGCGGCAAGTGAATTTTTGGCGGCAAAGAGTGAAGGCAGAACAGACGCCTTTAAGTCCTGCTGTTATACAGGGATTGCTTATCTTATAACAGTTGCCCTTCTGATACTTCCGTATCTCCTTTTAGGCAACAGCCAGTATATGATTGCTCTCTTTGTTATGATAGTAATGGTTGTTTTAATTATTGCAGGGTTTACATACTACATTTCCGTTGCAAAGGGCGAAAAGTTCAAACCAAGATTTTTGGAAATGACCCTTATCAGTATCAGCGTTGCAGTTATTTCTTTCTTTGTTGGTATTCTTGCAAAGATGTTCCTTGGGGTAGATATTTAAAAAGCACAAAATAACTTTTGTAGCAAATAAATAAAAGGAGCAAATTCTATGAAAAAATATTTATTGCCAGAAAAGGGGAATTTCTATAAAGGGAATTTACATAGTCACTCATCAATATCTGATGGGATTTTAACTCCTGAAGAAATGAAAAAGGGCTATAAGGAGCAGGGATACTCAGTTTTATGCTGTGCCGATCATAACATTATGCTTCCTCATCACGACCTTACAGATAAAGACTTTCTTATGCTTACGGGATTTGAGATTAATATAAACGAGGGTAATGAGAATTTTAAGCCTCTCTCTGCGGACAGGAGCTGTCATATATGCTTGGTTGCATTGGATCCTGACAATGATATTCAGCCTTGCTGGCATAGGGAAAAGTATGTAAAACTTGGGGATTCGGTTGCTCTTAAGCATCTCGTGAAGTTTGATGATACACTTCCTGACTTTGAAAGGGAATATACAACTGAATGCATAAACGAGATTATTAAAACAGGCAGAGAGAAAGGCTTTTTTGTAACCTACAACCATCCCACATGGTCTATGGAAAGTTATCCTGACTATATGAGTTACCATAATATGAACGCTATGGAAATTTATAATTTCGACAGCGCATACGGCGGAAAGGATGAGAATAATTCAAGAGTGTATGATGATATGCTCCGTGGCGGAAAGCGCATTTACTGTATTGCATCAGATGACAACCACAGCTTATCAGACAGATTTGGCGGTTTTGTTATGATAAAAGCAGAAAAGCTTGAGTACAGAACAATTACAAAAGCTTTGGAAGAAGGCAACTTTTATGCATCCAATGGTGGCCCTGCCATAAATGAGTTATGGATAGAGGATGATAAGCTTCATATTACCTTTGAAGAAGCCTATGAAGCCTTTTTGACAACGGGGATAAGAAGATCACAAAGGATATATCAGCAAACAGAAAAGCCTTTGACGGAAGCTACCTTCAATGTTACGGAGGATGATGTGTATATCAGAATCACCGCCATCGGCAAAGATGGAAAGCGCAGCTACACAAACGCATATTTTATTGACCAGATTCTATAGTATTAAAACATTTAAATTACATAAAATAACCCTTAAAGAAAGAGGGTTATTTTTTATGTGTACAGCAATATGGCAGGATAATTATTTTGGCAGAAATTTAGATTACGAGCATACCTTTGGAGAAAAGGTGACAATAACACCAAGAAATTTTAAGTTTTCCTTTAGAAACGGAAAGAAATATGAAAATCACTATGCCATAACAGGTATGGCTCTGCCTTTTAATGATTATCCCTTGTATTTTGATGCCACAAACGAAAAAGGTTTAAGTATGGCGGGGCTTAACTTCCCCAATGATGCAGTATATAATCAAAGGATGAGTGATAAAGACAATGTTGCATCTTTTGAACTTATACCATATATACTTTGCGGTTGTAAGTCTGTCTGTGAGGCAGAGGATATCCTGAAAAATATAAATATAACGGATGATGCCTTTGATGAAAAGTTAAAGCCCACATTTCTTCATTGGCTGATAGCAGATGAAAACCGAGCTATAACATTAGAGCAGACAGAGAAAGGTCTTTGTATATATGAAAATCCTGTGGGGGTATTAACAAACAGCCCTGAATTTTCTGCTCAGATGATAAACTTAAAGGGGTATTTAAACCTTACTGCAAAGGAGCCTGAAAACAGATTTTCAGATAAGATAGCTTTAAAGCCATACAGTAAAGGTATGGGCGGAATCGGTCTTCCAGGGGATTTATCTTCTATGTCGAGATTTGTAAGGGCATCCTTTGTAAAGCTTAATTCTGTATTTGATGGAACAGAGGAAGAAAAGATAAGTCAGTTTTTTCATATCCTGTATTCTGTGTATCAGCAAAAGGGTTGCGTAAGAACGAAAGACGGTTTTGAGATGACGAACTATTCTTCCTGCTGTAACGTGAAAAAAGGCATATACTACTACGCCACATATTACGGGAACAAAATCCGTGGAATAGATATGCACAAAGAGGATTTAGAAAGTGACAGACTCATAGTTTATGACCCCTTTGAAAAAGATGAAATTTCAATCCTGAATTAGAGGCATTTAACCTAAGTTAAATGCCTTTATTTTATTGACTATTCGGCTCTGTAGTGATATAATTGTAGTCGAATTTTTATAAACTTTAGCATATATTTTATTGTGTAAATAAAATATATAGAAGGAAGCGATATTTTGAAGACAGTTGTTGTTTATACATCAAGATACGGGGCAACAAAAACCTATGCAGAATGGATAGGGGAAGAGCTTGGTTGCAAGGTTTTGGATGCCTCAAAAACAAAGAAAGAAGATTTAATGGAATATGACACCGTTATATATGGTGGTGGCTTATATGCAGAGGTTATTGCAGGGGTATCTCTTATTACCAAAAACATTGAAAAGCTTGAGGGAAAAAAGCTTATTGTGTTTACAACGGGTATAACCCCTATTGAATACAGAGAATATTATGATGACCTTGTTGTGAAAAAGAACTTTAAAGGTGATACATATTCAAAAGTAAAGGTTTATAACTACCCGGGAAAGATGATTCTGTCTGAACTTTCCATTGTGCACAGAGGGGCGATTAAGACCCTTAAAAAGATTATGTCGGACAAGAAAAACCCTACTGAAATGGAAAAGCTTTTGATTGAGCTTTGCGATGCAGACGGAGATTTTTCAGACAGAAGCCTGATAGGAGAACTTCTTAACTACGCAAGGCAATAGCCAAATCGTAGAAGATACAAAGGAGAAAAAGTAAAGTGTCAGTTTTACATATTATAGGGATAATAATTACCCTTGCATCTATTGTGGCGCTAAGCATATATTCGGGTAAGGCAACAAAAGAAAAAAAGGGAGCGGGAACATGGGCGGTTTCCGGTGCTATTATGGGAACATTAGTTGGTGGTTCTTCAACTGTTGGAACAGCGCAGCTTGCATATCAGTTTGGAATGAGCGCATGGTGATCTACCCTTGGAAGCGGAATCGCCTGCCTTATTATGCTTGCAGGATATGTTGTTGATAGGAAGAGGGGATTAACGTGAAAAATCACATTAATTCCTCCGGCAGAATTTATTGCACCGCCGAAATTTTCGCACCTTGATTAGTGCGAAACGGCGATGTGCGGAATTTCCATTATACGCCTTATCTGTCCACAATGAGAAGCGTATGTATTCTTAATTACTATTTGTGGACAGAAAGGCTATGGAAATTACTATGATAGAAATTGTGCCGAATTATTATGATAAGTTTAAGTGCATAGCAGATAAATGCAGACATAATTGTTGTATCGGGTGGGAGATAGATATAGACGAAGAGTCTATGGAGTTCTATAATTCTCTAAAAACTTCTATGGGGGAGAGAATAAGGGAAAACATAGAGGGAGATGAACCTCATTTTATCCTTGGAAAAGATGACAGATGTCCGTTTTTAAATGAATGGGGACTATGTGATATAATCTCTGAATTGGGAGAAGGTGCATTATGTGACATTTGCGCTCTTCATCCAAGGTTTAAAAACTTTTATTCTTCCTTTGAAGAAACAGGCCTCGGCTTATGCTGTGAAGAAGCAGCAAGAATAATCCTTTCCGAAAAGGATAAGTTTTATCTTCCGACACCTGACCATATGACAGAGGAAGAAGAAGTATTTTTTGGGATAAGAAATACGATTTTTTCATTTTTGCAAAACAGAGAATTGAGCATAAAGGAAAGATTTTCTGCATTAGCAGAGGAAATCGGTGTTAAGTTCGAGTTTTCCCTTAATAGTCTGTGCGATTTTTATCTTTCTCTTAAAAGGCTTGATGATAGCTGGACAGAGGAAATTATGGCCCTTAAAGAATTCGCCTTTGATAAAAAGATTTTTGAAGACGAAGAGTTTAAACTTCCCTTTGAACAGCTTGGATGTTATTTTATATTCCGTCACTTAAGGGATGCAGATTATGTATGGGGAATTAACTTTATGCTGATTAGCTGTTACTTAATAGGCGCCTTATGGGCGAGATATAAAGACATAGAAATAGAAAAAATGGCAGATATAGGGAGAATGTATTCTGCGGAAATAGAATATTCAGAGGAAAATACTGATTCGGTTGCAATGTATGAAGAGGGGATTTAATTATGATGCATTAGATTTTATTAATTGGTCAGTCCAATATGGGCGGAAGAGGTTTTGTAAATGAGGTAGAGCCTATTCTTAATGACAAGCTATATGTCTTAAGAAATGGCAGATGACGTCAGATGTATGTGCCTGTAAACCCTGACAGAGTAACCTCGGGGATTAACCTTTCGGAAAGCTTTACAGGGTTCGTTCACAAAAATATAAAATACATAGAAGATTTCCAGCTTTTGGACAGCGTTTTATGGAAAAGATTTGTGGAACAGTTCCGTGAAGAAGATGCAGATTTTGAAGGTGGCTGGAGAGGACGGAAAGTTCTATACTGCGACTCTCGATAATCTTGTTCTTCCGGGTATTGCACGAAAATATCTTATAAAGATGTGTAATAAGCTTGGAGTTCAGGTGGTAGAAGAGCCATTCTCTTTAGAATTTCTCTTAAGCGCAGATAAAATTATGCTGTCTTCAAATTCAAACTTCTGTATCATTGCAACTCACATAGACGATGCTCCCGTAGGAGGAAAAGCCCCTGAATTATTAAGAAAGCTTCAGGATGCTTTAGTTGAAGATTATATTGAAAGCACAAACGTATAAACGGAGAGAGTAAATGCAAAAAATAATTGATTTTCATACCCATTGCTTCCCTGAAAAAATCGCAGGGAGAGCCCTTGATAAGTTGTCTCAAAGTGCGGGTGGCCTTAAATATCACACAGACGGAACGGTAGAAGGCCTTAAAAAAGAAATGAAAAAGCAAGGGGTATCTGCCTCGGTGGTTTTAAACATTGCCACAAACGAAAAACAGCAGAAAAGTGTAAACGATTTTGCGGCTTTGATAAATAATGAGGAGGATATCTTTGCTTTTGGGTCTGTTTATCCTTTTTCTGAAGATGCTTTTGGAGAACTTGAAAGAATAAAGGCTCTTGGCTTAAAAGGGGTTAAGCTACACCCTGAATATCAGGAGTTTTATGTGGATGATGAAAGGTTAAAACCAATATACGAAAAGATTTCAAAACTTGGGCTTATTACGGTTTTTCATTCAGGAAAGGACCTTGCGTATAAACCGCCATATAAATGCCCTCCTGAAAGGCTTTTAAGGGCCCTTAAATGGTTTTCTGCACCTGTTATTGCGGCTCATTGGGGCGCAGCGGGGATTTCGGATGATGTGATAAAATATCTGTGCGGAGAAGATATATATCTTGACACAGCTTTTGGATACGGGTATATTAATAAGGATGAAGCAAATCGGATAATCGAAAATCACGGAACAGATAAAATTCTGTTTGGAACTGATTCGCCCTGGAGTTATCCCGAAAGAGAGGCGGGGTTTATAGATACCCTTGATTTAAGTGAAAATGATAAAAATAAAATTTTTTACGAAAATGCAGAAAATCTTTTAAATATTAAATAAAAGGAGAAGAAAAATGAAAAAAATTGTGAAGTTATTAGCAATATTTTGTGTCCTAGGAGCGCTTCTTTTAAGCGGAGAAGGTTTAGCGCAAGATATCAAGATAAATGTAAATGGAAGCATTATCGAAACAGACGTAGCTCCTGTAATGGAAAATGATAGAGTTCTTGTTCCTGTAAGAGCTATTGCTGAAGCATTAAAGTGTGACGTTTCATGGGATGAGGAAACACAAGCGGTTTCGGTTTTCACCGGTATGGAACTTGCTGTTATGTGGATAGACAGAGATATGGCATTTA
Source organism: Clostridia bacterium (assembly GCA_045649725.1). Classification (GTDB taxonomy): domain Bacteria; phylum Bacillota; class Clostridia; order Monoglobales; family Monoglobaceae; genus UMGS1820. Next base: position 29,810 of record JAZRQL010000029.1, read on the forward strand.
AAACAGATGGAGCGACGCTTACCGGAAATTATAAAATGGACGTTCCTCCAAAAACAATAAACGACAGAACAATGCTTCCTGTAAGAGCTATATCAGAACTTTTAGGAGCAAAGGTTGGCTGGATAGAAGAAGAGAATATGGTTACAGTTGAACACACACCTCTTTTAGACGAATCCATAGACGGACTTATTGAAGAGCTTAATCCTGTATACATAAAAGGCTTAAGCCAGATGTATGATGCATACTGTGACTATGTAACAGATAAGCAGAAGATATCTCTTGCAGCAATAGAAATGGCGGACGGAAGCCAGATTACAGTTCAGCTTTATAATGAGATCGCACCTGAAACAGTAAATAACTTTATTAACCTTGCAAAGAGCGGTGCTTTTAATGGAAAGGTATTCCACCGCGTTATAAAGGACTTTATGATTCAGGGCGGTGGATATGACGAAAACGGAGTAAAGGCAGAATATCCGGCTATTAAGGGAGAATTCATAGCAAATGGTCACTTAAACTTTATCCCTCATAACAGAGGGGTTATCTCAACTGCCCGCACAAACGATCCGAACTCTGCTTCAAATGAATTCTTTATCGTTCATATGGATTCGCCTCATTTAGACGGATATTATGCAGGATTTGGTATTGTTATATCAGGAATGGATGTAGTTGACAGAATTGCAGAAACACCAACAGATGAAAACGACAAGCCTGTAGAAAACCAGGTTATTAAAACTATAACGATATATTAAAAGAAAGTTAAAATGTTAAAAGAATAATCGCATTAAGTTTAGTTTTTGTGATATGCAGCCTTTCTTTTTTGTGTAAGCCACAAAGTGTTGATTAAATTCACATATTGTAGGGGTCGGCGTCCCCGACGACCCACGATATATTATATATAAAAAGTCCCCGTTTTGGGGACTTTTTGTATAATTAGAATCCGTATTTTTCGAGATAGTAGTTAGCGATCTCTAAGTTCTTGTAGAATGACTTTTTAGGGTCTTCAACATAGAAGTAACCTTCGATTGCAAAGTATCCGTCATAGCAGATTTCCTTAAGAGCCGCAAATGCCGCATCAAAGTTTACGTTGCCATCGCCAAAAGCGCAACCGTCTGCACGGTTATAATTAAAAGTGGGGCTACCCTTTGCGTTTGGATCATCCTTTAAATAGTGCATAATATCCTTTACGTGAACGTGTTCAACTTTATCAGGAAGAGCCTTGATTAAATCTTCAACTCTTTCGTCTGCGTATGCGATATTACCAAAGTCAGCAACAAGACCACAATCTCTGTCCACAACGTCAAAGAACTTTTTCATATTCTTAACACCGTTAAAGATATAGCCCTGGTCTTCGAAAATTGTCTTTATGCCAAGTGATTTAGCATAGTCTGAAATTATTCTTACACTTTCAACACCTTCGTTAAAGAGTCTGTCCATGTTCTCGTGGGCATAATCGGGATCAGAACAATCGTATACGATTGTGTGATGAAGATAAGGGGAACCAACTATAGCAGCGGCCTCAGCGTACTTTTTGGCTCTCTCGATAGCATCAAACCTTCCCTCGTCTGCAAGGTTTACGCCAATAGAGAAGCAAGGAACATTAAGGCCTGCATCGTCAACACGACGACGGAATTCCTTTGCGTACTCAATATCAGGGTTTATGAACTCGTATGAAGCAACAGGTTCTATATTTTTAATGCCATTTTCAACTGCAATGTCAATCATATCGTTATATGATTTAGGGCCTTCATATGGAGTTATGTATAAAGCTATTTTCTTATGCATAGTTCTAATCTCCTTAAATAAATATTCGTATTATATTATTCGCTAATATTATAACATTTTTATACATTTAATGCAAGAAGAATTTTATATATCCTTATTCACAAATCAGGCCTTAAATTCATACATTATAAGGAGATGTGTAAGAATAGGAGATATGTTATGGAGCATTTGACTTTTTCGTTTATTGGCGGAGATTTAAGACAGCTTCAGGTTGTTAATATGCTGCTTCTTGAAGGCTACCGAGTGAATACTTTTGGTTTGTGCAAAGGTGATGCTAATGAAAAAGATAGCCTTGAAGAATGTGTAAAAGGGGCAGATTATATTATATTGCCTCTTCCTTATTCAAAAGACAAGAAGACAGTTAATGGGCCCTTTTATGAAAAAGAAATTATGATAGATGACCTGATAAATGAAATTTACGAGGGTCAAAGAGTGATAGGAGGAAGACTGGATGGAGATATAAAGAAAAGGTGTATGGAAAAAGGGGCTTTGGCACTTGACTACACCGAAAGAGAGGACTTTGCAGTGATGAATGCTGTGCCAACAGCAGAGGGCGCAATTTTAAAGGCAATAGAAAACACCCCATGTACCTTAAAGGAGTGTAACTGCCTTGTAATAGGATATGGGAGAATAGGAAAAATTCTGTCAGCCTATCTTAAAGGGTTGGGCGCAAGGGTTACAGCTACATCAAGGCATAAAAATATTCTTGCAGAAATAGACAGCTTTGGATATTCAGCACTCAAAACAGATAATATAAATGCTGCTATATGTGACTTTGATATTATATTTAATACTGTGCCCCATATGATCATGGATTTAAAATGCCTTATGCTTACTAAAAAAGACGTGCTTATTATAGACCTTGCATCTAAACCGGGCGGAGTAGATTTTGATGAGGCGAAAAGGCTTCAAAGAAAGGTTTTGTGGGAATTATCTCTTCCCGGAAGGGTTGCGCCATATACAGCCGGCAGAATAGTTAAGGAAACAGTTTTAAATATGGTAGAGGAGCTGGAGGTGTGATTTATGGATGAGAAAAAAACAATAGGCTTTGCTTTAACAGGGTCATATTGTACCTTTTCAAGGGTAATAGAAAATATGATTGCCCTTACGGATAAGTATAATATTGTGCCTATTTTTTCAAATAACAGTTTAATCACAGATACAAGGTTTGGAAAAGCCTCTGATATACTTAACAGAATAGAAGAGATATGTAATACAAAAGCGATAACAACTATTACGGAAGCTGAGCCGATAGGCCCCAAAAATCTAATTGATGCTCTTGTTATTGCGCCATGCACAGGGAATACTGCCGCAAAGCTTGCAAACGGAATTGCGGACACAACAGTTACCCTTGCAACAAAGTCAAATCTTCGTAATAACAAACCTGTTATTATTGCTATTTCAACAAACGACGGACTTGGAGCAAATGCAGTTAATATAGGAAAGCTGATAGCCAGAAAGAATATATATATGGTACCATTTGGTCAGGATGATTGTGAAAATAAAGAAAATTCTCTTGTGGCGGATTTTTCGAAGATAGAAAAAACCATTGAAAAGGCATTTGAAAAGAAACAGCTTCAGCCTGTTTTAATTTAAAAAGAGCCTCACAAAATGTGAGGCTCTTTAATGCATAAGCCTTATGCGTGCTTTTTACAAGTATCAATAATTCTCTTGATGTCTTCGTCAGAAAACTGTGCACGAAATGAAACATAAACGTGCTTTGAAAGAATATCAAGAACCTTTTTGGCAAATGTGTAATAAAGATAATTGTGGAAGATTTTTGCCTATTTACTTATTTTTTGCTATTGCAAAAAATAAAAATATGTGGTATAATTGTCAAAAATATGCGTAAAGCAAAATAGTGAGGGTTTAAAATGGATATTAATTTACATGATATACTTTTAAAGTTTGATATTGACTCAAGTATCAGTAACTACGGTAATGGTCATATCAACAATACATACTGTACAGAAACACCAAAGTACATTCTTCAGAGAATAAACGTAAATGTATTTAAAGATCCTTATAAGCTTATGGAGAATATTGATAACGTTACAAAGTTTATAAGAAAGAAGATAGCAGAAGCGGGCGGAAACCCTGACCGCGAAACCCTGACTGTTATGAAGACAAAGACAGGCGAGGATTTATATAAGTATGATGAGGACAACTACTTCAGAGTATATAAGTTTATCGGTGACACAAAGACTGTTGAAGACGATAAGACCTATGAAGATTTATTTAATGCTGGTGTAGGTTTTGGTAGATTCCAGAAGATGCTTGATGACTTCCCTGCTGAAATTCTTCACGAAACAATTGTTGACTTCCATCACACACCAAAGCGTGTTGATGCGTTAAAGAAAGCAATAGAAGAAGATATTGCCGGCAGAGCTGCATCTGTTAAGAAAGATATTGACTTTGCTTTAGAATGCGCATCCTTTGCTGACACTGTTACAAAGAAGATAGAATCAGGTGAAATCCCTGTTCGTGTTACTCACAACGATACAAAGATTAACAACATCTTATTTGATGCGGTTACAGGTGAGGCTGTTGCTGTTATTGACTTGGATACTGTTATGCCGGGAAGTGCTCTTTATGACTTTGGTGATACATTAAGAATGGGTGCATCTACTGCAGCAGAAGATGAAGCTGATTTATCAAAGGTTAATTTTGACTTAAAGGCTTTTGAAATGTTTGCAAAGGGCTTCCTTCAGGAAACAAAGGATATCTTAACAAAAGCAGAAATTGAGTTACTTCCATTCTCTGCAAAGCTTTTAACATATGAATGTGGTATCAGATTCTTAACTGACTACTTAAACGGTGATACATATTTCAGAATTCACCGTCCTGACCACAATATTGACAGAGCAAGAAATCAGTTTAAGCTTGTTCGCGATATGGCTGAAAACGAAGAAAAGATGACAGCTGTAGTTAATGAGATTTTAGGATGTTAGACTTTAATAAAGAGATAAAGCCTGATATAGCTACATATTATAACGATGGGGAGCTTAGGCTCCCTATTAATTTATATTTACCAAAGGGCTTTGATGAAAACAAAAAGTATAAGGCTGTTGTTGCCATTCACGGAGGTTCGTGGGAAGCTATAAATGAAACTCCTGATGAATGGAACGGAGGATGGATGAGACATACTGCAAGATATTATGCGGACAAGGGTCTTGTAGGGATTGTCTTTTCTTACAGATGTATAACTCTCGATGGTGTGTATCTTCCTGATTTGATTTCCGATTGCAACGATGCCTTAAAGTTTATAAAAGAAAATTATTCGTTTGTTGATTTGGATAATGTAATCTTTATGGGCGATTCTGCAGGCGGGCATTTATGTCTTTCTCTTGCAATGAAACTGTCTTTAAAGGATGATCCATATATAAAACCAAAAATGATTGTGGCATATAATCCTGTGACAGACTGCACCTTGGATAAGTGGATGCATTGCAGTAAGACAAAAGAAGATGCGACCGCTACATCCCCTGCATTTAATGCGAAGAAACTCAATATGCCTGTTCTTTTAATGCATGGAACAAAGGATATCTATGTAGATATAAACGATAGCAGAACGTTTTGCAAAAATATGAAGAATGCAGGTTGTGATATAGAATTAATCGAAAGAGAGGGCGAAAACCACGCCTTTATTCTTTACGGATTCTGGGCACCGCCTGAAGAAGTGATTGAGGATTATCGGGTAACGGAAGAATATCTTTTAAAGAAAATCCCTGATTTATATGAATAAAAGGATGAACGAGAAATCTCGTTCATCCTTTTTTATGGATTTTACGGAACGGTTTGGAACCGTTCCGTACATAAGATATAAATGTGCATTGTAGGGTGCGGTTCATAACCGTACCGTTTATTTTTAATTTAAGAAAACAAAAAAGGTCACAGTTTTCACTCACTGTGACCTTTTTGTAATAGTTAAATATAAAGATTAGTTACATTCAGCAACTAATGGACCTGCAAGTTCCTTAAGGTAGAAGAGTCTACCAGGAAGTGTAGGAATAAATGTTGATGTGATGTGCTTGTCAGGACCGTAGTGGAGTGTTGTGAGGAAGCTCATACCCTGCCACTGCATTCCACGACCTAATAAACCATCACAGCCACCGATAGCATAGTCAGCCTGTAAGAAGAGACCAGGTCCGATTGTGTTAGCTCTACATGGAACTAATGTTGTACGGCTCTTAAAGCTTGTGAGAGCGTTCTGTTCGATTGTGAGTGGGTGTAGCTTAGCACCGATACGGTAGCACTGCTGCTTCCATTCTTCAACTGTTGCAAATTCTGCACCGAACTGTGGTTCCCAGAAAGCGATGTGGCACATTCTGCCGATACCGTAAACTAAAACAAGCTTTGCACCTTCTGCCTTGAGCGCGGCAATCTTTTCAGGATATGTAGGTAAGTTTTCCTTTGTAGCAAAGTTTCTCTGTGATTCAGGAATAGTCTTGTTGATCTTGTTGAAGAATGCCTGCTTCATTGAATATTCAAAAGAAGCTGTGCTGTCACTTGAAAGTGTGTTACCGTCAGCATCTGACCATTCGTCCATATTGAATGTGTAAACGTGGCTGCAGTCGATATCCCATTCGTTTAAGAAGTAAGATGCCCACTTATACATACCCATAGGACCAACAGGTAAAATCATAGCAAGCTTTTCACCCCTTTCGCCTGCGAGCTTAATCTGCTGAGCGATTTCGTGACCCATATATGTGTCAAAGTCTTCAAGACTGTCACATTCTACAGGATTAAAGTCCTTGTTCCAGAAATCTTCGCGTGCAAGACCCTTGTCACAACACTTATCCATTTTTTCCATATCCCAGCCTTCAGGATAGAAACCTTCCAAAAGACTGCCTTTAACTGTACTGATAAAATTCATTATAAATTCCTTCTTTCTGTTTATAGTTTAAAAATATTATTTGTGAGCTTCCATGAACTCAATTATTTTATCGTATGATTCAATACCGGTTGTAGCACCGATAGCCTGAACGCAAGCAGCGCCTGTTGCGTTAGCAAATTTTGTACATTCAACAGGGTTCATTCCTCTCGCAAATGCTGCTAAGAAGCCTGAACAGAAGCTGTCGCCTGCGCCTGTTGTGTCGATAGCCTTGATGCCCTTGTATGCAGGATAGAGCTGACCTACTTCATCTGTGCCCTGCTTTAAATATGCACCCTTGCTGCCAACCTTGATAACAGTATTCTTAACACCGTTCTTTAAGAATACGTTAGCGATACCTTCAACATCTTCTATATCATCGTGTTCTGCGATGTTAACAGCTTCATCAATACTTGGCATAAACCAGTCAATGTATGGCATTGACATATTTAAAAGCTTACCCCAGTTGCCCTTTGCATCCCAGCAAACGTCTAAGAATGTGGTCTTGCCCATTTCCTTACACTTCTTTAAGAATTCCATAGTCTCTTCACCATCGAAATTGTCAAGCAAGAAGCTTCCTGTAACGAATACGAGGTCAGACTTATCGATAATGTCAAAGGCTACATCGTTAATTGAGAAAGCAGCGTTTCCGCCTGTGCAATGGAAGAAAGAACGTTCGCCTGTTGCACCATCAAGCATAAGAACTGATGCAGATGTCTGGCAGTTTGGATCAACCTTCAAACCATCTGTGTTGATGCCCTCTGCTATGAACTTATCCTTTAAGAACTTTCCGAAGTAATCTTCACCGATTTTACCAACGATATAAGTGTCAACACCTAAATTGTGGATATTGATAGATGCTGTCATAGCGTTACCACCGTTGTGCATTGTGATGGAGTTAACCTGAACAAGTTCACCACTTGCAGGATAAGCAGAAACAGGTTCTACTATAATGTCTGCAACTAAAATGCCAACGCATGCTACCTTCTTCATTATGGCAACATCCTCCTTGTAGTTGGCTTTGGATATACCATACACTGTGAAAATGCTTCAGCATATGTAGCGCCGCACTGATAACCACGATACTTTGAAATTGTCTTAACCATATCAGCAAAGTCGATGTTGTCGTGTTCTCTCATCCACTTAAGCTGACTTTCGTGACATTCAAGCATTTCAAGCTTTAAGTCGATTTCTTCTGTAATATCAACGTATTCTGTAGGTAAGAATTCGTTTCCGCCTAAGTTATCCATATAGAAGATTGGAGTAACCTGAGATGGTGTAGAAATGCCTGATTCATAGTGAGGTACACTTGCAGCGAATGATGCAGCAAATACAAGATTTGAAACTGCAACGTGGTCAGGCATATAATCGTTTGGTGCGTGAGTGATAATAAAGTCAGGCTGTGCCTCACGGATAATATCAACCACCTTGTCAATATGTTCTCTGTCAGCAGCGTTAGCCAAAAGGTCACCGATGTCACAGGTAACAACCTTTATACCTGCAAGTGAGCCTGCCTTTTTAGCTTCTGCCTTACGGATTTCAGCCAATTCATCAGGTTGAATAATTACGTGACCTAAATTACCATTACATACGTGACAAACAGTAACGTTATCGCCACGCTTAACGCATTTTGCCAAAGTACCCGCGCAATTGATTTCGATGTCGTCGGGATGGCAACCGATAGCTAAAACATTCATAGTTTTAAACCTCCTGAATTATGTAATTTTTATTTTTTCAATGAATGCAGTAAATAAAATAATATTTACTAAAACCTATTATATACTATTTATTGTTAAAAGTCTTTAGCAAAAATGTATAATTTTTTTGCATTTATTCCGCAAATAGTTACAAAAGGAATTGACGTTGAAAGGAGGTTGCGTTATAATTAAAACGTAGGGAATAACCTTCCGGATGGTTCGTTTTGTTATGGTGACTCGCAAGATGATTTACAAATATAGATTTATTTGTATAGTAGGGTGCGGTTCTAAACCGCACCGAAATAAATGCGGAACAGTTTAGAACTGTTCCCTACAAATGTAAATTGATGTTTGATTGCAAATACATCTCACAAGGAGAAAGTTATGAACAAACTCTTAAAAATCGAAAATGAAATAAAGATAGACGGGTTTTATTCCATATATTATTTTGAGCACGGAAAGAACTTCACCCATTCCCCTGAAAAGCACGATTTCTGGGAACTTGTATATGTAGACGAGGGTGAAATTATTGCCATATCCGAGGGGATAGGAAGACGTCTTCAGCAAGGGGCGGTTATATTTCACGAGCCGAATGAAGTTCACGCACATGTTTCCGACAGAAAAGTTACAAACAATATGATGGTTATTTCCTTTAAGGCAGACTGCCCTGCTATGGACTTTTTTAAGAAAAAGGTCTTTACTTTAGGGAAAAAGGAAAAGGTGTTAATATCGCTCTTTATAGAAGAGGCGCAGAAAAGCATAGGGAATATGCCACATATTTACAGCGGTGAAAATGGGCTTTCTGACGCAAAGAGAATACACGTAGGAAGCACACAGCTCCTTGAGTGCTATTTTATAGAGTTTTTAATAAGCCTTTTAAGGCAGGGGGAAGAAAAGGAACTTGCCCCTAACGATATGTCGAGAATGATAGCCTCAAACTCTATTATGGGACTTATCCTTGAGCGGATAGAAAAAAGTGTGTATGAAAACTTGAAGATTGATGAAATCTGCAGAGAGTTTATGATAGGAAAGACAAAGCTTATTTCACAGTTTAAAGAATATATGAATATGACACCTATCGAGTATCACAGAAACCTTAAGATAAAAGAGGCGAAAAGACTTCTCCGTGAAGAAGAATATTCCGTAAGCGAAATTTCCGATGCATTGGGTTATACAAGCATACATATATTCTCCCGTGCTTTTAAATCTGCAGTTGGATTTTCGCCTAAAGAATACCAGAGAAGCGTTCTTAAAAACAATGAATAAAAAATTAATATAAAATGAGTAAAAAATTATATTTACATCAGGCTTAAAATGTGATATTTTGTAGTCATACAGCAGAAATATGCAATTTTATGAATTTTATATGTATATGAAGAGAGGGAGTTAAAATGTTAGCACAAAAACCAATAATGGGATGGAATTCCTGGAATACATTTGGTAATAACATTAACGAACAGTTGATTATAGAAACTGTTGATGCTATGGTTGAAAAGGGTTACAGAGATGCAGGTTATGAATATGTAATTATTGATGATTGCTGGGCTCTTAAGGAAAGAGTTGACGGAAAGCTCGTTCCTAACCCTGAACTTTTCCCTAACGGAATGAAGTACCTTGCAGATTACATTCATTCAAAGGGTATGAAGTTTGGTATGTATTCCTGTGCGGGAATAAAGACTTGTGCAGGATATCCTTCAAGTTACGGATACGAATATGAAGATGCAAAGCAGTTTGCTCAGTGGGGCGTTGATTACTTAAAGTACGATTTCTGTAACTTCCCGCTGAGTGCAAATTGTAAAAATGCTTATCTCACAATGTCTATGGCTCTTCGTAGCTCCGGCAGAGATATTGTTTTTGCCGCTTGTAACTGGGGTAAGGAAGACCCTGAAAAATGGATGGCATCTCACGGTGTTCACACCTATCGTTCAACTGTTGATATTCACGATGTAAAAACATCGTACATAGATCTTTTTAAGTCACAGTATGATAATGTTGCTCATAATGGACCCGGATGCTACAACGATATGGATATGCTTATTGTTGGTATGCATGGTAATGGTCACGTTACTCTTGGTGGTTGCACGCAGAAACAGTATGAATCACACTTTGCTATGTGGGCATTTATGGGCTCACCTTTAATTATCGGTGGCGATGTTCGTAATATGAGCGAAGAAGACAGACTGCTTCTTTTAAACAAAGGCTTGCTTTCTATTAATCAGGATGATGAATGCCGTCCTGCATTCCCTGTTGAATGTATGAGGATCGAACATAAGGATAAGATGTACGAGATGATGAAGATACTCAGCAACAACAGATTTGCTGTAGCAGTATTTAACATTGCTGAGCCTAAAGAATGGTCAAGAGCATCTATAATGTTTGATGACCTTGGTATTCACAGAGGTAGAAAGGTTAAACTTACCAATGCTTATACAGGCGAAGAGCTTGGTGTATATCAGGATGGATACTATACCAAGGTAGAAGAGGACGAATTCCTTGTTTTAATCGGTGAAATTGTAGAATAAAATGGATCTTTGTATGAATTGCAAAAAGGAGCTTTCAGGCAACGAGATAGCTATGCATAAAAAGCTGATAAACCGCTTCGCAGAAAGGTTTATGTGCCTTGATTGTTTAAGTCGGCACTTTAATGTGTCAAAAGAGCTTCTTGAGGAAAAAATTAAATATTTTATTGAAACAGGGTGTACTCTGTTTCCTGAAAATCAGATTTAAAAAAGGTTGTCCCAAATGGGGCAACCTTTTTTGTATGAAAGCCTCCCTTGCCTAAAGGGGCGCTGGTTGCCGGTGGCAACCGTTTAGCGCTGACCGAGCCGGCAGGCGAGATAGGACCGCGCTTTGCGCGGTGGAGGGATTTGAAAAGCGATTATGCCAAATTAAATGACATTTGATACAAATAAGAATCCCCCGCTTTTCACAGAATAAGGACGGGTTGTATACCGTCCTTATTCTGAATAATTTTTTCTGTATGTACTCGGCAGACAGTCAAACTCGCGTTTGAATGTCTTTATAAAACTGTTAACATCGTGAAAACCGCATTGGAAAGCAATATCACCGATAGGCTCTTTCGTATGGCAAAGCTCTGTTGCGGCATTACGAAGACGAAGATGTGTAAGATACTGCTTTGGGCTAAAGCCTGTGAGCTCCTTGAACTTATGGGATAAATAACATGTGCTTATACAAAATTCCTTGCATACATCAGCGATTCTTATGTCCTCGCTGTAATGTCTGTCAAGATATCTCTGAACATTAAGAATAGATTCGTTTCTTGTTGGTTCAAATCCTTCCATAAGATATTCGGAAGAACGGTATACTATGACCAAAAGCTCAATAAGATATGATAAGGCAAGTTCGTTTGCAAACTCTTCATCAGGAGAGCATTTTAAAAGCTTGTTAAAGATAATGCGCACCTTTTCACTGCTTGCAGACAGGTTTATGCAATGACGAAAGCTTGAAGAATGATTCTTCAAAAGGCTGATAAGGAGCGGATTTCTAATATACTTATCGGTAACGTCAGGACGGAGAGAAACATAGTATCTTGTATACTGGCTTGTGGCGTTGATAATTCTGTGGCTTTCGAGGTTTGTTATAAGAAGAATATCGTCTTTTTTAGCGCTGTATACCTTGTCTTCAATCTCGATTGTAAGAGAACCATTTGCCACAAAAATGATTTCATAGTCATTGTGCATATGACTGTCGTTTCTTGCATATCCGCAGTTATATTTTGAGGATGCAATCATAAAAGAAGAATCTTTATACTCCATATCCGTCACCTACCCTGAAAAAATTGTCCTAAAAGCAAATTTCCTATATTATAAAGCAAGTTTTTTATAGTATTTTTTTAAGTAGTATGATATCATATATTATGTATAATGTCAAGGACTATGCAAAGAAAGGCGGTTACATAAAATATGAAACATGAAAAGTTCAGTTACAAAACTTTGAATGATTTGAAGGACAAGATAAATGAGCTCGCAGTTGACATTCCTTTATCTGACAAAACTGATGTTTTGTTTGAAAAGGTTTCTGTTGGCGAATGGGAGATTCCAAACAGATTTGCTTTCCAGCCAATGGAAGGTTGTGACTCTGCAGAGGACGGCTCTCCAAGTGAGCTTACATTGAGAAGATATAAGAGGTTTTCTGACAGTGGAGCGGGTCTTATCTGGGCAGAGGCTGTTGCTGTTACCCCGGAGGGAAGAGCTAACCCACGTCAGCTTTATTTAACAGAAGAAAACCTCGATTCATTCAAGAAAATGGTTGAGATGATGAAGGAGAATACCTTCAAGAAGTATGGTTATGAACCAAAGATTGTTATGCAGGCAACCCATTCAGGTAGATATTCAAAGCCAAATGGCTTCCCTGAACCTATCATTGCTTACAACAATCCAATCTTTGAAAAGGATAATCCTATCGACAAGAGCAGAATTATCACAGATGATGAAATTAAGAGAATTCACGATTGCTATGTTGTGTCTGCAAAGCTTGCAAGAGAAGCAGGTTTTGACGGGGTTGACGTAAAGTCGTGTCACAGATATCTTTCAAGTGAATTCTTATCAGCTTATACAAGAGAGGGAGAATACGGCGGAAGCTTTGAAAACAGAACAAGATTCCTCCGCAACAATATTCAGAGCGCAAAGACTGCTGAAACAAAAGACTTTATTGTTACAAGCAGACTTAATGTTTATGATGGATTTGAATATCCATATGGCTTTGGTGTAAACGAAGGAGAAGGCTTAAAGCCTGACCTTACTGAAGGCGTTGAACTCGTTAAGATTTTACATAAGGATTACGGTATCAACTTAATCGATATTTCTATTGGTAACCCATACCAGAATCCACACGTTAACCGCCCTTACGATATGGGTGGTTATGTTCCTGAAGAACATCCGCTTGAAGGTGTTGCAAGAATGATGCACTGCGTTGGAGAAATCCAGAAGAACAATCCTGATATGGTTGTTGTTGGTTCAGGTTTCTCATACCTCCGTCAGTACTCACCTTTAATGGCTGCAGGTGCAGTTGAAAGCGGTATCTGTCAGGTTGCAGGTTACGGACGTGAAACTTTTGCGTACCCTATGTTTGTTCAGGATATCAAAAATGGAGGAATGGACGAAAAGAAGTGCTGTATCACTTGCGGTAAGTGTACAGAGCTTATGAGAATGGGAACTGTTGCAGGTTGCGTTGTAAAAGATGCAGACCCATATGCAAAGTTCTACAAAGAAGCAAAAGTAAAGTTAGCTAAATAATAATTCTATATATCAGGAGGAAAAAGTTATGGAAATAAAGGCTATTGTTACAGGTGCTGCAGGCGGTATTGGTTACGCTGTTGCACAGCTTATGGCTGAAAAGGGCTGCAAGGTTGCTGCTATGGATATTGTTCCTGCAGATGCTGTTGCAGAAAAGTTTGAAGGTATGGATAACGTTATCTATGTTCAGGGTGACTTATCAAAGGCTGCAGACAGACAGAATATTTTAGATGAAGCTGTTAAGGCTTTCGGTAATGTTAACGTTTTAGTTAACGTTGCAGGCGTTGCTCCTCTCGTTAGAGCAGACATCCTTGAAATGACAGAAGAAAGCTATGACCGTGTTATGAACATCAACACAAAGGGTACAATGTTCTTAACACAGCTCATTGCTAACCACATGAAGGAAAATGTTAAGGCAGACGAAATGAACGGTGCTATCGTTAATATTTCTTCTATGTCAGGTTACACAAGCTCAACAAGCAGAGGTGAATACTGCGTTTCAAAGGCTGGCGTATCTATGATCACAAAGCTCTTTGCAGACAGATTAGCTGAATACAATATTACTGTTAACGAAGTTAGACCTGGTATCATTATGACAGGTATGACAAGCACAGTAAAAGAAAAGTACGATAACTTAATCGCAGGCGGTCTTCTCCCTATTAAGCGTTGGGGTATGCCTGAAGATATTGCAAAGGCAGTATACGTTTTAGCAAATGGCGATTTAGGTTACACAACAGGTCAGTCTGTTGACGTTGATGGTGGTTTCCATATTCACCGTCTCTAAAATACACTTGGAGGATAAAAATGGATTTCATTAAGATAGAGGGAAGAAGTATTCCCGTTAAGAAGTACGGAACTTTAGTTATAGGTTCAGGTTGCGCAGGCTTTAATGCCGCTGACACACTCTTTGATATGGGTGAAAAGGATATCGCTTTGGTTACAGAAGGTATCAATATGGGTACATCACGTAACACAGGTAGCGATAAGCAGACATACTATAAGATGTCTGTTGAAACAGGTGAGGATGATAGTTCAGGTAATATGGCTCGTTCACTCTTCTCAGGACAGAGTGTTAACGGTGACACAGCTTTATGTGAAGCTGCAAACTCCTTAAGAAGCTTTATGAAGCTTGTAAATTTAGGCGTTCCTTTCCCAACTAACAAGTATGGTGAATTCGTTGGTTACAGAACAGACCACGATAACGGAAAGAGAGCTACATCTGCAGGTCCTCTTACATCAAAGTTTATGACAGAAGCACTCGAAAAGCAGGTTAAGATGAAGGGCATCGAAATCATCGACAATACTGTTGTTGTTGAGCTTATCGTAAAGGATAAGAAGTTAGTTGGTGCAATCGCAATCGACAAGAAAACTTTATTTGAAGAAAACTGTGGCTTTATAATATATTTAACAGATAATATAATAATGGCTACAGGTGGTCCTGCAGGTATATACAAGAACAGCGTATATCCTTGCTCACAGAGCGGT
>JAZRQL010000030.1:0-41625 GCA_045649725.1 Clostridia bacterium
ACTTGTGGTTGGTGTTTCTGTGCATTTTTCCACCACATCGTAGAAATCCTTAGGGTTTAAATTTTCATCAGCAACAATCTGCTTACCGTCAACATTTATCATAAACGGAAGAACTTCAATATTCAATTCCTCCACCACGCTCTTTGGTATATCAGCTGCTGAATCAGCGACCATCTTTATCATCTATTTTACCCTCCTTTTTTAAATCCATATAATCAAACTGCCTTAAAACCTCATAGGCGATAACCGCCACCGAATTTGAAAGGTTTAAAGACCTCTTATTTACTTTCATTGGTATTCTTATACAGTTGTCATAGTTTTCAGAAAGCAAATCTTCAGGCAAGCCTTTTGTTTCCTTTCCGAAAACCAGGAATATATCCTTATCATTATGTTCTGTATAATCAACATCGCTATGCGTATATTTTGCTTTTGTTGAGCAGTAAAAAAATTCACCATCAGGATATTTTTCCCTTATCTCGTTAAAAGATTTATATTCATAAAGCTCAAGCTCATCCCAATAATCAAGACCTGCTCGTTTTACCTGCTTTTCACTTATATCAAACCCCAGAGGATGAACAAGATGAAGAGGTGAATCTATAATAGAACAGGTTCTCGAAATATTTCCTGTATTAGATGGGATTTCAGGTTCTACCAAAACAATGTGTAATCTCAATGTCAACCCTCCTATGCCCAAAACTTTCTGTCAAGAGAACGATATCTTATAGCCTCGGCTATGTTCTGCTTCTGAATTTTTTCGCTACCATCTAAATCAGCGATAGTTCTTGCAACCTTTAAAATTCTGTTATGGGCTCTTGCACTTAAACCTAAAAGTTCAAAAGCATTTTTAAGAAGTTCTTTACCCTCACTGTCAAGAGCACAAACCTCATCCATCATAGATGCGTCTAAATCGCTGTTTGCACGGATCCCTGTGCCATTATATCTCTTAAGCTGAATTCCTCTTGCCTTATCAACTCTCTTTTTAATTTCCGCAGAAGACTCTGCCTTTCCTCTGCTTTCAAGGTCCTCATAATTAACAGCAGGAACTTCAATATGTAAATCTATTCGGTCAAGTAATGGCCCGCTTATCTTTGAAAGATAGTTATGGATTTTCTTATCCGAACAGGTACATTCGTGATTTTTATCTCCGTAATATCCGCAAGGGCAAGGATTCATAGATGCCACGAGCATTATGTTACATGGATAAGAGAATGTTCCTCCTGCACGGGTTATGGTAACAAGTCCGTCTTCCAAAGGCTGTCTCATAATCTCTAATGCATCTTTCCTGAATTCAGGAAGCTCATCCAAAAACAGAATTCCGTTATGAGCAAGACTGATTTCCCCCGGTTTCGGAACTCCAACTCCTCCGCCTGTGAGACCTATTGCAGAAACAGTATGGTGTGGACTTCTGAACGGTCTTGTTGTAACCATAGGCATATTTTTAGGAAGCTTTCCTGCGATACTGTGAACCTTTGTAACCTCTAAAGCTTCGTCAAATGTCATTTCAGGAAGAATAGATGGTATCCTCTGGGAAAGCATTGTTTTACCTGACCCGGGAGGCCCAATCATCAGAATGTTGTGGCCACCTGCCGCCGCAATTTCAAGGGCACGTTTTGCACTTTCCTGACCCTTTACATCGGCAAAATCAGGCATATTTTCATTTGATGCAGAAAATAGTTTATGAACATTTACGCATTCAGGCTTAATAGGTTCTATCCCTGTAAAATGTTCTAAAAGTTCGCAAAGGTTTCCAACTCCGTAAACTTCAAGTCCCTCCACAACTGCCGCCTCTTTTGCGTTCTGCTTTGGAACGAATATCTTTTTTATACCACTTTGATATGCGGTAATAGACATAGGTAAAATCCCGTTGACCGCTCTTAAACTTCCGTCAAGGGACAGCTCTCCTAAAAAGGCATATTCTGAAAGATTATTTATAAAAAGCTGTTCACTTGAAACAAGAATACCAACCGCTGTTGGTAAATCAAGGCAAGCGCCCTCTTTTTTAATATCTGCAGGAGCAAGGTTTACAAGCAATCTTTTACCCGGAAGAAAGAGTCCTGAATTCTTTATGGCAGAACGGATTCTCTCTTTTGATTCCCTGACAGCAACGTCAGGCATACCAACTATTTCCCAACTTGGAACGCCATTACTTATATCAGTTTCAACGTTTATTAAAAATCCTGAAAGTCCTGTAAGACCTATACTGTTAACCTTTGATATCATAATCTATCATCCTCTTTAGTTTTCCGAGAGTAAAAGAACCTCTTCTTCAGTAAGTTCTCTTACCTCGCCCTCACTTAAATCTTCATCAAGAACTAAGTTGTTCATCTGTATTCTTTTAAGGTATGTAACCTTTTTACCTGTTTTTTCAAACATTCTCTTAATCTGATGGAACTTTCCCTCAACAATGGTTACCTCTGCAACGCTTTCATCTTCACCTGTGCTTATAGGGTTTAATATAGCAGGTTTGGTAAAAAAGTCACCTAAATTCATTCCGCTCTCAAAAAAGCGGATATCATCTTTGGTAATTGCACCATCAACTTTTGCAAGATACTTTTTGGGGATATGCTTTGCAGGGCTTAAAAGCCTGTGGGCCATATCACCGTCATTGGTAAGCACCAAAAGTCCAACCGTGTCTATATCAAGCCTTCCCATAGGAAAAACCTCAAAATGCTTATATTCATCAGGAACGAGTTCTGTGACCACAGGATAGTGATTATCTCTCACCGCCGACACATATCCTGATGGCTTATTAAGCATAAGATATATATACTTACGATATTTCATCAGCTTTCCGTTTAAATATACAGAGGCTGTATTTTCATCAATTTTATCCTTGGGTAAGGGCTTTTTCATGCCATCAACTGTCACAAAGCCTGAAGCAATAAGCTTTTTTATCTCTGTACGGGTACCAACGCCACAGTCCGCAAGATATTTATCAAGCCTTATCACAGATACTCCCCCACTTTCATTCACAAAAACCTACTATTTTGCCAATTGGCTACACTTTTGGTATTATATAACATTATTGTACCACAAAACTTTTATAATTTCCACATTATTTTGAAATTATTTTAAAAAATTTTTCATTGATTTTTAAGCGATGATATGATAAAATAAATTTCAACAAATTATCAAGGAGTAATACTATGATTAAATGCAAATTCTGCGGTGCAGAACTTCCTTCAGAAACAAGATTTTGTTCATTTTGTGGCGGCAAAACTAAAAGCACGGCAAAGCCCGCTCCGGGCCCCATTAATATTTCAAAACAAAAGAACCCTATAAACCCATGGGTTTTAGCCTGGTCAATAATAAATATTGGTCTTGGTACATTTGGCCTTGCAACCATTATTCCGTTTAGCGCAAGCATTCTCGGGGTGATTGCTGTTGTTTATCTTATTCTCGCCCAGGACTGTCAAGAGAAAAAACTTGAAAAATCAAAAATCCGTGTTGCTATCATTCTAAACATTATCGCATCGGTTATACTGGTTGTTTCGTTTATACTTTTGATTGCATTCTTGTTCACGTGGTTTATACCTCTTTCTGTGCCACGTAATTCTATGGACATAGAAAGTTTCATGAAGATGTACCCTTATCTTGACTAACATAAAAATGATTACCCGAAGGTTGAAGTGATATAATGATGGTAGACACTTTTTAGTGTCTACCATCATTTTTATGTTATACTATAGAAAAGGAGTTGATAAATATGGGAAGACCAAAAGTAGAACAAATGTTAGTCATAGCAAAGAAGAAAAATTAGCATTGGTTTTACGTAATTTAGCAGGTGAAACTACAAGGAATTTAGAGCGTGAAACATGAATATATAGTGCGCAAAGGCAAATGGCATTACTTTAATTACATAAAACCCGTACGAAAGCTAAAAAGAAAACCGCCTGTTCAATACAGACTTGAACAGGCAGCTTAAAATATTCTTTTTTATGTCTATAAAGTATTGACTACTTCAACATATGTCACATCTTTTTTATCCCATCATTTTTTCGATTTTATCCTTCATTTTATCGGCATCAGCCTTTTCTAAATAGCCTGCTTTCATTTCAAAATGAAGCTTACCAAGTGGCTCTAAAATCTTTACCTGTCCGTTTCTTTGTGCGTGAAGATATCCTAAATGCTCTGCAGTACAAGGCAGAACCATACCCATT
The DNA here is from genome assembly GCA_045649725.1 of Clostridia bacterium. Classification (GTDB taxonomy): domain Bacteria; phylum Bacillota; class Clostridia; order Monoglobales; family Monoglobaceae; genus UMGS1820. The sequence goes on from JAZRQL010000030.1 coordinate 4,161, forward strand.
GAATTTTCGTGTGCAGTTCTTGAAATCCAACGAACTGCATAAGGGAGAACATCAACAGGGTGTTCCACATAGCAAGCACCCTCTTCTGTGTACTGCATTGTGTGAGCTTTGTTTTCCTCATCGCCCTTATACTTTAAGCCAAAGCAAATTTCAGGGTCATAGAACTGACCTTCTGCACCCACAGTGTTCATAATCTCCGGATTTTCTTCTACCTCATCCATATAATTCAAAACCTGTGTGCGCTTTGGTTCAGGAAAGTCCTTACTCACAGCCTTATAAACCTTTACATCACCCTTTTTAAAAGGTGCCGTACAGATAAGTTTTGCACCATCTATTGGTCTGAAGTTAATGTGACAAAGGTACATATATTCCATAGGATAGTCTCTCATATTATGGAGGTCAATACCTATATTTAAGTATGTTCCGTCTGCATATAACTTACAGCTTGGCATAAACTTATAACTCTTTACAAAAGATTTTTTAAATAAGAGTGTTCCGCCAACAGTCATAAATACTCCGTTTTCGTCCTCACCACATTCTAAATAAGCACTATCGTAATCAGAATTTGGTATTTCACCGTGCTGTGGGTGGGTATCTTCAGGGCTTCCCCCAAAGGCATTTATACCGCAATGGAGCAAAAATCCGCCATATGTTTCAAGATATGTTCTGTTTGGCATTGGTTCATCAAAGGTTGTCTGCATATGAAGGTCCTTACCGCAGAAAACAGCTCTCCATATCTGCTGCCCCTGAAATGGGAGAATAATATAGTATCCCTTATTATTCTCTATTTTAAGAGCCTCAACCCCTGTGCTGTACTTAAAAGCGATAGCTTTCATATCCTTATGTGTAGCTAAAACAAACTCTCTGTCTGAAAACATTTCTTTTTTAAGATTTATAATCACTTTTATCACTCCTTTTTACAAAGTTGCCGCATTGATACACTCAATGCGGCATAACAATATTAAACGATAGCTTTTTCAAGATACTCAAGCGATTTTGCAACCATTTCGTCACCGAGTTCTTTGTTTGCTTCCGCAGCACTCTTTGTAAACCAGTGATTAATATCACCAAGTCTCTCGAGCTTAACTGCATCAGGATATAAAGACATAAGGATAGAACATTCGTACTTACCTGCATGGTCATAACCTGTTGCGTTCTGAACCTCTGTGCTCATTGTTGGGATAACCTTAATCCAGCTGAATGGGTCATCTCCACCGCCTAAATCGTCATAGTAGTTAGCGTAGTTTTCGCTACCCCACCAGCCGCGGCCCTGAGTCTTTTCAAGGTATCTCATAATAGCACGCTGTGACGCCTTCATATAAGAAAGTGTCATAGGCTTGCAGTTTTCCTGTTCATACTGGTGGTGGATAACCACATAGATGTTACGAAGACCTGCGTCCAACATATTTGAGAAAATCTGGAAGAGGTATGCTTCAAAAACATCTTCTTCAACATGAACTGTACCGCTTGTTTCATCAGCAACTGCGTAGCTTGATGGGCTGTAGTAGATAGTAGGAGCCATCATAAGTTCCTTCTTTTCAGCAAGCTTTTTAATTAAGCCTTCAGCAACCAATGTATCACATCCGTATGAACAATGTGGACCGTGATATTCACAAGTTCCGCCAACCATAACGAAAGGAATGCGGTTTTCTTTTACTTTATTAAGTTCCTTTGGGAAACTCATATTATATTCCATAACTTACACCTCGTTATTCTGTATAAGCAAGTGTTGTATAGAAGGCAAGATTTGGCTGTGTATTGTCAAGTCTGCCATACTGAACAACGATCTCGCAGTTTGATGTCAGCTTCATAGCATACTGTGTTTCAAGTGGAACTTCGTAACCGCACATATCGTCGATATTGTTAGTACGGAAGCAACGAACTCTTCCTGCCTTAACTGTCCACTTGATATCTTCATATGCATCTTTGTCTGTGTAGAAGATTTTTACATCGATAGTTGCATCTGTATCTGTGTCATTTACAATAATAACTGATTCATGGCCCTTTGCAACGCCTTCACCTGCAGGTGGAAGTTCGCAGTCAGGGATGATCCATACTTTCTTACCTATAGCCATTTTTATCTCTCCTATCAAATAGAATAATTACAACTTTGGCAGAGTTTCCCCTGCCAAAGCCATATGTTAAATTTTAAAATTAGAAACCGAGTTCGATGATACCCTTGTTTAAGTAATCTGTCATCTTGTGGCAACCATCCTTAGTGATAGAAGCACCGATTTCCCAACGACAACCGAAGCCCTTACCCATGATGAATGAGTCAACCTGGAATGTCATATTTTCTTCGAGCTTGTAATCACTTGTTGTTTCCATCCAAGGAGCTTCAACTTCGATCATACCTGTACCGTGACAAGGACCATATACAAAGTTATCCTTGTAACCGTTTTCAACGAACATGTTGTAGTAACCCTTTGCAACATCACTTGCAATAACGCCAGCCTTTAACTGATCAATTGTCCAGTCGTGAGCCTGCTTACAGAATTCAACAACTTCTCTTCTTTCGCCTTCTAACTTACCCATAACAACAGGTAAACCAACAGCTGGTGAATAACCATCAATCTTTGCAGATAAGTTAAGCTGAACGATATCGTTCTTGCCGATTGTCTTGTAGCTGCTACGGCTGATAGCGTGGCTAGTTGACTTTTCGCTGAATACGTACATTGGAAGACCTTCATATTCTGCGCCTTCTTCGTATATAACCTTCTGTGCGATACCAACCATCTGAAGTTCAGTTACGCCTGGCTTTAAGTTACGGATAACTTCATCTGTAGCAATGTCAACAATACGGAAACCTTCCTGGATACAAGCGAGCTCGTTAGCACTCTTGATCTTTCTGAGTTCAACCATGATATCGTTGCACTTTGTGATTTCAGCCTTAGGGAAGCTTTCCTTTAAGCCTTCATAAATTGGAAGTGTACATTCAACGTAGCTACCAAGACCAATCTTGATATTTTCGCCTGTAACACCAATGCTCTTAAATACATCCTTAAATGTATCAGCAGTAAGTTCAGGATATGCAGGGTCAGCTGATTCTCTGAACTCTCTCATAACGAAGATATTATCAATCTTACCAAAGTCAGCAGCAAAAATTGCAGACTCAGGACCAACCATTAATGCAGCATCGCCGTTAGCTGAAATAGCAACACCAGCACGTTCAAAAAGTGGCCAGAAGCCGCTGAAGTATCTAGCGTTAGCATAGTCTGACTCTGTGCTTGATACGATCATTACATCAAGGCCCTTTTCACGTACGAGCTTTGCAGCTCTCTGTATTCTTTCTTTGTACTCATAATCTGGTATACAAATTCTTCCCATTTTCAATTCCTCCTAATGGATAAAGTTTATAACTTTATTATATATAATATAAATCAAAATGTATTTATCTTTTTTTAAAAATCTTTTGCACAATATTAAATATTTTAAATATTGACTAAATTTTTAAATTGTGCTATAGTTTAGATGAGGTGAAAGAGATGAATTTTAAACTGAAATCCTTTAAAAACGTTATAAATATCAGTAAAATCGCTAATATCCACTACTTCGAATTTACCGAACAGTATCACACCTACAAGGATACCCATAGCTTTTGTGAGCTTGTTTATGTTGACAGCGGCGAGATTATTGTTGATGCAGAGAATTATTCAGGAAAGCTTTATGACAATCAGCTTATAATTCACAAAGCAGGGGAGTCACACTCTCTTCGTTGTTCTTCATCCCAGTCCCCCAACGTTATTATTATCGGCTTTGAATGCAAGTCAGATATTTTAGATCTGTTTTCAGTTAAGCCAACAAACCTTTCAAAGGTATGTATAAAGCTTTTGACCGAGATAATCAAAGAGGGCAGAAACGTCTTCCTCCCTCCTTATGACGTTCCAAACGTTAAGGATATGAAAAAGAGAAAGGACTGTCCTTTCGGAGCGGATCAACTTTTAAAGCTTAAGCTTGAAACCTTCTTCATTGAGCTTATACGTTCAGCCGACCCGTTGGAAAGTTCTTTGGAAAATGACTTGTCCGATACAAAAATAAACGATATTTATATATACGTAACCGAAAACTTCAGGGAAAAGATTAACTTATCAGAGCTTTGCTTTATGTACAGAACAAATAAGACAACCCTCTGCAGCAGTTTTAAAAACGCATACGGAGAAACCATAATCAAGTACATAAATCGCCTTAAAATTCAGGAAACGAAAAAGCTATTGCGTGAAGGAGAATTGAGCCTTACAGAAATTGCATCTGTTGTAGGTGCATCCTCTGTTCATTACTTAAGCAGACTTTTTAAGCATTACGAACGCAAATCCCCATCGGAATATGTGAGTTCAATTAATAAATAAATCATTTGTTTCGATTTATTTATCTTTATTTCGGAACGGTTTTGAACCGTTCCCTACCGGGACGTCGAGGACGCCGTCCCCTACATATGCAAATTAAATTTACCACGCAACATCAACAAAAAAACGCGAACAAAATGTTCGCGTTTTTCTATTAATATATATAGCTTGGTGTAATAACTCTGTTTGTAAAGCCGCCTCTGCCAAAAAGCCACTCTTCTTCAAATTCAGGAATGGTTTCAACCTTTCCGTCAACATACTCCTTAAGTCTGTCTATAACATCATCAATTCTTGAAATTGTTCCACCATAACGGAAGCTTATAACCTCAAAGCCGAATGGCTTATATGTATCAAACCACTGATTTTTGTGGATTTCCTTTAAGGCTATATACTTTTCCTTAAGTTCAGGCAATGTCTTTTCTGCTGTAATCTTTATATACTCTTTATCTCCTGCAGAATATGCATCACGAAGCTTCTTTATAACATCTGCCTTGCATGAGATTATCTCAAATACAAGCTTTGCATACTCCAAATCATCGCTATAGCCATTTGCATTCATATAATCTGCAATCTCTTTTGCTGATTCTTCAAACACAGGTGCAATTATGTCATACTTATCGTTATGCACACCAAGTCCATACATAATGTCGCTGTAGAAATAGTTCTTTCCGTTTACCTTATATCCGTCAGGCTTACCATGATTTACATTATACATTGACTTACCCATTGCACGGGTTAACTCAAACGGAATCTTTGTAATAAACTCTGATACCTCTTCTATATCAGCCTTTGTACAGCTTTCACCCTTGTAGCAGTATTCAGAGAAGATAGGGATATAAGGGAGGGCATACTTGTAATTTGTTTCGTTACCATCATCACCCCAGAGTGTGCAGATAACTTCATCAACGCCATTTTCAGCAGATGCCTTTACACCTATTTCAGCATAACGTTCTGACTCACCAAAAGGTAAGAAAGTGTTCCAGATAGAAATACCGCCGGCATAAATAACACCCTTGCCGAGTTCATTTGACTTTTCTATCATACCCTTGCATCTCTCTGTTGTTTCAGGGTAGTAATCCCAATATACCATATCCACATCAGGAATGCTTTCTGCATATCCTTCAGGATAGTTAACCTCTTTATAGTTATAGTAATCCTTATTTGGCGCAAATACGCGGAAGAACATATCGTTCCACATCATTGGCCTGAAGTTATACTTCTTGCATATCTCAACAACATCAGATAAATGTCCGCTTAAGATATCATAAGGATTTTTAAATCCATTTTTATCAAGATACTTACCACGACCTAAATCGTGAGCCTCATCCATACCAATATGGATTCTGTCAGTATCAAACATCTCACGGACAGTCTTAATCTCTGTTTCAATAAACTCTAATGTCTTCTTCTCTTCTGCAAGGAGGATATCCTTTGTATCCATAATATCTCCTGCCGCTTCCCAATACTTTAAGAACTGTTCCATATGACCGAGAGTTTGTATGCAAGGGATAATTTCTATTCCTAACTCTCTTCCGTATTCCACAATTTCACGGATTTCAGCTTTAGTATAGCGGCCTCTCATATGACCGAAATAAGGCTGTTCCTTAATTTCATATGTATCTTCAGTATAAAGCATAAGCATATTCATACCAAGACATGCCATAAAGTTCATAAAATCCTTAACTGCAGAAACCTTTAAGACAGCGTTTCTTGATACATCTATCATGCAACCGCAAGTCTTGAAGGCAGGCTTTTCGTTTATTTCGAATGTTCCCTTTTTATAATTCATTGCAAAAAGAAAATATCCTCTTGCAAGCTGTGGTATAGATGCATAACCAATTTTACACACCTTGCCATCAAAAGAAACAGACATAGCATCGCTTTCAAAAGTTTCAAACTCACCGTCGTATTTAAATCCGACAGTGTCAAACACCATATCTTTAATTGACATGCTGAGTTCCTCTTTTCTTTTAAATTTCTTAAGCCTATATTACACAAAAAAGATAGAAAAAGCAAGCCTTTTCTATCTTTTTAACATTATTTTAAAGTTCAATTTCGATATCGTTCTTTGCAGACTCAACTTCAAGGAGTGCAAGTCTTATAGATTCACGCACAGACTCAGCTGATGTAATATCGCAAGGTATATCATCTATTACATATTTTAAGAAGGCTTCCATTTCCTTTAAGAAGTGATCCTTTGTGTTTCTTTCAGGAATAATAACATCTTCATCTGTGTAGATGGTGAGGATATCCTTTTCGATAACAGCAGTTGCTTCTTCAAAGTTTACTATACAACGGGCTTCAAATGGGAATTCTGATGTCATTGACCAGTCAGCCTCTGCATTTACAGAGAAACCGTCATAAAAATATCTTGTGAAGATACTCTCTGCTCCTACCTTTTTGCTTGTCATATAGCTTCTGATCTTCTTTGGCATACCGAAGCACCAGTTGATAAAGTCAACATCGTGGATATGTAAGTCAAGAGGAGCTCCACCGCTCTTTTCAGGGTCTATGATCCAGTTCTTCCATGTCCACATTGGTGTCTGTGAATATCTTGTAAAGCGTGCACTTCTTACTGCGCCAAATCTCTCATTATACACATATCTCTTAAGTGTATGATATGCAGACTCAAAACGGATACACTGTCCAACCATAAGCTTAACGTCATTCTCTTCAGCAGCTCTAATCATATTGTCACAGCCCTCTAATGTAAGAGCCATTGGCTTTTCAGCAAAAACGTGGATGCCATGTTCTAAACAGTAAACAGCAACCTCTTCATGAAGATAGGAAGGGAGAACAGATACAACAAAATCAATACCTCCATCTGCAACCATATCCTTATAGTCATCATAGAAGTTTACATCTGTAAAATCAACTCTTGATATATCCGCTGTACCTAAATTAATCTTAATATTTTCATTAACCTTATCAGGGGTTGTTCCGCAGATTGCCTTAAGTTTAATATCTCCACGCCTTTTTTCAAGCTTTAAAAGGTTTACAAGATGTACTCTACCAAGTCCACCAAAACCGATTATCGCGTAATTATACATTCAAAACACTCCTTTAAATAATTCTAATATTATTATACAGAACTAATTTCAAAAAATATTTATCATATCTTAAAAATATTTTGCACAATATTAAGTTGGTTAAATATTTAACAGCTTGCAAAAGCATATAAACAATTAACATTTTACGGGTTGTCGTAAACGCCAACCCCTACATTTATAAATAAATTATTTGTGTCATTGCCGCCCGGGAGCGGCAGGCGGAACCGGGCATCGGGCAATAAAATAAAAACAAATAATTTATTTATAATTGCAAAAAGCTCATAACATAAAAGGGACGGGGTTTCCTCCATCCCTGCAATAAATTAAATTTATCTTAAGTCTAACAATTCACTTGATGTCTGAATTCCGCGTGAGTCATAGTAGTCAATAAAGCCATAAGTTGCATCTGATGGTACATCAACTGTTATTGTTGTACCGTCAACTGTTGCAGCCTTCTTTGGCCATGGTGAGTTAGAACTTGCCGATGTACCCAATGTTACACCGTCAGCCTGTAATATCCACGCAGTTGCAGTTGTTTCTCTTCCCGGGAGAGGGAGATACAAGTCTTCATAATCTTCAACCTTCACATATCTGAATATTGCAGATCCACCCTCTGCAGAAACACCCTCAGGGAGTGTAACCTCAGCAGTAATCTTTCCGTTTTCATAATTTAATCTTGATACCTTTGAAAGACCTGCAAATTCCTGTCCAACATGCTGCTTTGCAAATCCAACCATAGCAGATGTAACAGAATTTAAACCTGCTTCGGTAATATAATGTCCGTTGGAACCGTCTCTTACTATATCAATAATAGTACCAATCTGGTCTAAGTGTGACCAGTTATCAAGGATAATCATATTAGCCTTATCGAAAACTTCTTCATCGGTATATGTCTTTGAAATCTGCACAAGACCAAAGTGCTGGTCACGGTCTGTAACGAACCATAAAACAGGAGTGTCACCTGACTGTTTTAAGAACATAATAGGATCCCATGCTTTTCTCTCTTCTGTCATATTATACTGCCAGTAGGTAGGTGCTTCCCATCCGAAACCGCCACCGTAAACAGGCATTGCAAACTTAAGTCTTGGGTCAATGCCGATAGTCTTCATTGTGATAACACTACCGTATGAAACACCTGTAACACCGATATTATCCGCATCTACTTCAGGGTATGAACGAAGCACATTACCTGCAAGAACTGCATCTGAAATAGCCTGATAGAACCACATATTTGAATGGAGTGATTCGTTCTCTGTAAAGTCACTATATCCTGCATTATCCTGATGTCCGAACGGACTTGGTGTTCTGCCTGTGTTTGCATATGTATTTGTAAGTGTATTGTACTTACCTGCAGTATCAATGGATATAGCCGCAAAGCCCTTGTCTGCCCATGCCTTTGCCCATCTGTCATACGCAGTACCACCCTTACCGTGAATCAATATGATACCCGGAACAGGATTTTCAGCTGATGCACCTTCAGGGATTGCAACATATGCATATGTCTTTACTGTTTCGCCATTATATAAGATTGTGTCATAGAAGATTGTATCAACATTTTCAAACTGTGAAATACCATCTAAAGACATTGGTGTTTCAGCTGTTTTGTTATATTCTTCTATTAACTCTGTTGCGTCATATATAGTTGGCTCCATTGTAAGGATAGTTCCGTCAAAGAGTGGATCGTATCCGTTTTCCTTCTTTGTAGCTATTGATACATCTGTTACAGGAGAATAGTTATCCTTCCACAAATGAGCTTTAACAGTATCCATTCCGAATTTATGAACTACAGGAATTGATACATCTGTATATGTATTTGCCTTTGCAACAACATTTTCAAGTTCTACATATTCTAAAACGCCGTCTTTAAAGCCTGTGATAAAGGCAGTATATTCTTCATCTACGTCTGTATCGTTTACTAATCTTCCGCTATAATAAAGCTGTCCCATACCAAATGTGTCTACTGCACGTCCTGTAAGCTCTTCTGTCTTTGAAAAATGCATTGGAATAGGGTCTAAAACAGCCATTCTTACATCTGCCCAAACAGTTACCTCAGAAACAGCAACACCATATGAATAAGGGCACCAAACGCCAACATACTGATAGTCATTTCCATCTTCTATTTCGCTATCATTAAATGTTTTTCCCGGCTTGATGCTTGCTGAACCACCGTCATAAACAACCTTACCCTCGCCTGTGTATGTGTAATCATTAAACATTGACGGAGTAATCTTTGTGTTGGAAAGAACAACAATAGATCTTGTATTAACCTGTGATGCAATTGCACCAAAAGCTGCTTCAGGAGTTGATAAAGCATCTATCGCTGTCTGCACTTCCGTAGTTGTAGGCAAGCTTAAAGCTATCTTTGTAATATCGTATCTGTCCTTTAAATCAAGAAGTGCAAGATGACCACCTCCTGATCCTGATACTTTAGCAAGTGCGAATGTGCTTGAGTCACCGTCTATCATCTTTGCAGGTTCATAACCTGTGTTAGAAAAACTACTTGTTCCACTCCAATATTCAGCAGTTCCCTGGTCTGATACAACCTGATTTATAATAGTAACTTCCTGTGTTTCTTCTACGTCTGCCCAGATGTTTAGCTCTGACACAACAACACCGTACGAACGAGGGCACCATAAACCGATATAGCGATAATCGTTTCCATCTTCTATATCTGCATCCGTATATGTTTTTGTATATCTTATATTCGCACCTTCCTGCAAAATCTTACCTGTCCCTGTGTAGTCATAGGTACTAAAGTGTGAGCTTTGAGGCTTTGTATTACTTAAAACAATAACTGTTCTCATATTTACGTCTGATGCAGTAGCACTAAAGGTGCCGTTCTTTGAAAACTCGTCAATAGCACCCTGAATCTCTGCTGTTGATGGGAAATCAATTTTTATCTTTGAGATATCATATTTTGCGCCCAAATCAACAACAGCAAGATAGTTTCCGCCTCCTGAATTTTTCGCAAAGGCAAAGGTGCTTGAATTACCATCAAACATCTTATCACCTTCATATCCTACGTGGTTAATCGGGGTTGTGCCTGTGTACAACTCAGCTAATGCCTTGTTCGTTATATTCTTGGTAACAACTGTTGTAACAGTTTCCTTCTCTACCGCAAAAGCAGCCATACAAACTGTTGTAAGCACCAGCGCTATACATAAAACCAATGTTAAAAATCTTTTCATTTCCTTTAACCTCTTTCCATACCTTAGAACTGTATGTAAACTTTATTTTACATACAAAGTCATTGTATCATATATCTAAAATATTTTCAAGCAAAATCTTTCATTATATTCTATACCAAAAAATGTATATTAGGAGGAGCAACCCAAAGCGGAACAGTTTAGAACTATCCCCTACAAATTTTCACTCAATACAATGTGTGGGCGATTCTTGAATCGCCCACACACATATGCATCTCTATCCCACGTGGCTCGATGACGAACCACATCATTTCCACCAACTTAACATCGGCTTTGGTCAAGCATAACGCTTGTTATCTGTTGCCGATGATATAATCCATTGCCATAGCTGTTGCATAGATTGTATATTCAGGATAGTACATAGAAGGTGAAATCTCTGATGTAATCCACTTATCGTAACCGATTTCATTTAAGGCTTTCATAACCTCAGGGTAGTTTACATTACCCGCAAGGAGAGGAACAAAGCCCATAATGTTTCCAACAGGAACCTTAAAGTCCTTAACGTGAACTCTCTTAATTCTCTTGTCTAAAATCTTTATCCACTGTTCAGGATATGCTGTGTACATAACATTACCTACGTCAAAGTAGCATCCAACAATATCATCACCAATATCATCAATGATGTTCTTCATATCAAGAGGAGAGATTAAGAACTTGTTCCATACATTTTCAATACCTAAATTGATGCCTGCAGCCTTTGCATATGGTACAACTTCTTTAACTGCCTCTACAGTTCTTTTATATGCAACGTCATATGGAATAACTTCGTCTCTGCCGGCAATAGATGCATCAACTAAACCAGGAACGAAGAGAATAGAATCTGCACCAACAATTTTAGCAGCATCTATCTGCTTCTTTAAAAGTTTCATAGCCATTTCGCTGTCTTCTTCATTATCTGATATAAGTGAGTATCTGAAGAAGGAACTACCTGTAACACTTGGTATTTCAACACCAATTTCATCTGCCATCTTTTTATATTCCATAAGCTGAGCTTCAGTAGTGCCAAGAGTAATATTTCCTGCATCCCCTGCATCCATTGAAAGTTCAACACCGTCAAATCCTGCTTTCTTCGCAAGTTCAAAAGCACCCTTTATATCTCTGCCAAAAGGGCCCATTGTTCCTATTGTAATCGCTTTTTTCATAATAAATCATCCTTTCTTACACGAAAATGTTAAGTTTATTCTATCAACTTTTCCGCCAAAAGTCAAGAATTTTACTCTGTTACCTACAAAAAATTCACGAAGCAAATTGCTTCGTGAATTTAAGCTTATTTTACATTAATCCTGTGAAACAGGGTAAACAATTGCTCCTGAAGGAGAACCTGCTGTTGTATAGAATAATACTTTATAGTCGTCACCCTTGTATGCAAGGAGTCTGTCGCCTGACATCTTTGTAAAGCCTCTGTCACCCATAACGTAAATAGCAATACCATTTACATCGTTTGCAACATACTTTTCTGTATTAACAACTTCTTTGTTACTGCTGTTTGTGTAAGTAACTTTAAGTTCAAGGGAACCCACATTTAAGTCAACAACGTTTGCAAGCTGGAATCTGTTACCTGCAAACTGGAAGCCAATATAACCGCCTGTTGCGTCAAACCAAGTTTCCCTCTTCATTGTAGGAAATGCTTCATCATCATAGTCAAACATTCTTTCAACAGCTGTATTATCTGCATTCACCTTGAAACGAAGAACATCACCAATTCCTATATCGTTTACAGAAGAGATATAGCTTTCATAACCTGCCGCTGATGTAATCGTTGACAACTTAAGAGCATTACCATATCCAAACCATGATGTCTTACCATCCTGATATACATCACCAAGCTCTACCATTTGCTGGTCGCTTTCAAGAACAAGTGTTACTTCTTTTCTAGTTCCCATATTGATACCTGTGATGTTAGTTTTGATAAAGCCGTCTGCATCAGCTGACTGACCAAGCTTTGTAACAAGCATATAAGGTGACTGTTCGCCACATACATAAAGTGAACCTGCAACAAAGTTCTTTCTCAATACAAAGTACTGTGGGAAGCCGTATTCATCAACCATATAGTAGTCAATTTCCGATGTCATAGCAGACTCCTTATCGGATACTATAGATGTAAGCTTACCTACTTTGTAGTACTGATCATATTCATCATTTCTTGTGTATTCGTCATTTACAGTAGGAATAGTAAATGATACAGAGTCATTACGTGCAAGAGTAATAAACTTCTGATGATAGTAGAAGGCACTACCTGCACTTGTGTATCTGTTATCAACACCGATTGTACCACCCTTGTTAAATGAATCCTCATTTTCATTTACATCATCATAGTTAGCTGTATCAATGTAAGTAATCTTACCTTCAGCGTTTAACTTAAATCTCCAGAAGTTCTGGTCAATATAGTTTGCACCTGATACAGGGTCAATATAGGTAGCCTTTTCCATATACTTATTTAAGTCATCAATATTAATACGTGTACCATCTAAAGTAAGTCTTTCAGCAGGCTGAATGAAAACAAACTTGCCTTCTTCAGTAAATACTTTAAACTTTAAGTCCTCCGCGAGACCGCCGCCGTTTGTCCAATTAGCACAGAAGCCAACTGTCCATACGTTGGATGAAGACGCATCCGCCTTATCCATATAAACTACCTCACCGTCGGTGTTTGTATAAACCTCGACTTCATCTCCAAGGCTAACATTTGCAGGAACTGTAAAACCTGCAGCCATACGGATAGCTTCGTTATCAATATAGATAAAGTCTTCGTCAATCTGGTCAACAGCACCTGTCTTTGACTTGGCAAAGACTCTGATTATATATCTGTTTCCGTATGGTGAAGCATAAAGAGCAATAACGTTACCTCGCTTTACAATATTTGGAGCCTTTTTGACACCGCTTGCATTATATACAATAAGGTCATCAGTTGCCATAATATGGCTTTCAGTTACCTTCTTTATAGATGTTGCACCACTTGCGTCTGTAACCTCTACATCACGGATACCTGTGAGATGTACGTCATCATCACCTGCACTGTAGCCGTCAACCTTGTACATTGCATAAGAATTGATACATACGATTTCATAAACATCGTCGTCATTGTTATCAATCAAAACAAGGTTACCATTATCAATGATTACATCCTCTGCCTTTGCATCAGGATATGCAATATCATTGTATACATAGCTTACATTGCCTGCCAAATCATAAGTTTTGTCCTTATCATTTGCATCATAAGCTGTAATTTTGCCTGACTGAATTTCAGCCGGAGTTGTGTTTAAGTCACTTGCCTTTATAGTAACTTCAACGTTTTCGTCACTTGGCCAAGCAAATGCGATATCATTTGGAGCGTTATCATAAACACCGATAACAACGTTTCTTCCGATTAAAGTATCTAATGAACCATTTGGGTCAGAATAGCTGTTCTTACCAACGTATGCAATGTTATCAGCTTCCTTTGTGCCATTTAAGAGTGTTGTTATTCTGTTTTCAAACACAACATCCTGATAAAGTGTAAGTCCGTACTTTTCTTTTAAGATGTTATCTCCATCAACAAATGTAATATCTTCACCATCAATAGACTCAATGTTATACATAGGAGCAAGCAAAGCATTATATAAAACCTCTGCAAAATCGCCACGCTTTAATGCGTTAAACTCATCACTTGATGTATCATATAAGATGTCTAACTTTCTTGCAATTCTGTTAGAAACAGCTGTAGGAGATGCCTCTACTGCAAGTCTTGGACCGTAGCCTAAAGCACGGATAAGCATTGTAGCTGCTTCATCGCCTGAAATATATTCATCAGGATTAATGTTTCCGTTACCATCACCCATTACATAGCCCATCTTATAAGCTGTGTAAATCTCGTTATAAAGAGGATGTCCCTCGTTTATATCCTTAAATGGCATTTCATCACCGTAAGTCGGCATCTGAACTGTTGTGAAAGCGTTAACAATAGCATCTATTGCCTGTGCACGTGTAACATACTGATAAACACCAAAGTTATCGTCATCATCTGATGGCATAAGGTTTAAGTTCTGAAGTAAGTTAACAGGTCCTTCATACTTTGTGCCAATAACGTCAGCGTACTGCTTCATCTGAGCTGCGCCTGTATATTCTTCACCATAAACCTGAAATTCACCCAAGATAAAGAACTGGTTCTCAGCAACAACTCTTACATACTGATATGGTTCTTTAAATGGAACACTTACATATGTAGGTGCGCCCTGTTCATTAAGATAGTTACTCTCACCATTCATAACGTCCATTTTTACATATGTTGTAAATGTAGGGTCATTTGAAAGGTCAAGTCTGAGACCTCGTATCTTGTTCGCCTGATAGGTATAGAAAACAACCTGTGAAATAAGATATTTCTTTTCAAGGTCAATCTTAAACCAATCCTTACCACCGGCTTCATCCTTACCTTCTAACACAAGCTGACCTCTCGCCCAATAAGTACCCTTGTTACCATCAACCAATCTTTCAGGAACACCGCCAGCATCCCACTTTGTGGATGCAGTTACAGGTCTGCCGCTTGAAAGAAGCTCACCTGTAGCCTCGTCTTCAGCAAAAGCTGTAATGTTTAATGCCACAAAACAGCTTGCAAGCATACAAACACTTAAAAATAATGATAATAATCTCTTAAACTTCATATTTTTATTCCTCCTATGCTGCTGCAGCAGCTGCCGCAGCCGCTGCTGCCGCCGCCTCTGCCTTCTGTCTCATATAATTTTCATATATTCTGTTAATCATCACAGCAGCTTCAGCACGAGTTGTCTTTTCATAAGGTCTGAAGGTTCCATCCTCAAAGCCTGTAAATATACCGTTCATAGCAAGAGTTAAAATTCCGTCTACTGCGTAAAGGTCGAATGTATCTTCATCAGTAAAGCTAACTTCATTCTTGCCTGTGAAGTTATATCCTGCAATACCCATAGCACGCTTTAAGATAACTGCTGCATCCTGACGTGTAACAGGCTGACCTGCACCAAATTCAGTTTCTGAAATACCATTTACAATTCTGTTATATTTAGCAGCCATAACATATGGATAGTACCAATCTGTAACTACGCAATCAACAAAATTCTCATCTGACTTGTCTGTTGTAATCTTAAACATATCAACAACAATCTTAACAAGTTCTTCTCTTGTAATATATCTGCCAGGCTCAAAACCGCCGTTGCCATTACCTAAAAGAATTCTTTCGTCAGCGAGGTTTATGATAGCATCTTCTGCCCATTCATAACCTGCAATGTCATTAAATGAAATTTCTTCATCCTTTACCTGTACTTCATGCTTAACAGCTTCCTGTGGATATGTAAGACCGCTTACACCTGAATATGAGCTATTACCCTTTGAGCTGCTTGAGCCACCACCGAGAGAAGGTGTATCGTGCTTATCCATTTCATCCTCATATTCATCGATAGCATCCTTAACTTCGTCATCCATACCGTCTTTTGCATATCCTAAAACGCTTGTTAAGGACTTGCTGATGTAGTTTGAAATAGCGAACTCATTAACGCCGTCTAAAGTATCTTCATCAACGCCAACATATTCTGCATAATCTGTTATAGCTTCTTCGATTTCTTTCTGGCTTCCGTTATAAACGAGACTTAAGCCTATTGTCTGCTTAACTGTGTCTAATAAAACTGCTGCATCAATTTCAGCATCTTCATCCTCAAACCAGTCTTCGTTTTCTCTTACTGTTTCAAAGATTTCTTCAAATTCATCTTCGTCATAGTTTTTATCAAATGCCTTTGACATAAACTTCTGACCGTATTCTTCGATGTAATCCATATAATCGTCTCTCTCAACGATAGCATCGATTAATGAAGCAACCTTTATAACATCCTTAAACTGTGCATAGCTTGTAAGCTCTGTAGATCTGTTTGCAAGCTCACCTGATTTTATAAGATCACGGGCAAGAACAAACTTTTCACCAAAGTCAGCACCGCAGTTATCGACTTCATCTAAACAATCAAAGAACGCTTTAGCATAATTACCTGAAGTTAATGTAGAAGCCACATCGTCTGCTGCGATATCGTTAAGCACTGCTGTCATTGCCGCGTCCTCTAAAGGTGAGAAGAAGTAGAATTCAAATGGTGTTTCATATGTTCCATCAGGATAGAATACTGTAATTCTGTAAGTACCGTTTGCAGCATCATCCATAAGGGTTACATTGAACTCATAATTTTCATCTACTGCTACTTCCACTGTATCCATAAAGAGAACGTTCTCATCATAGTTAGCTTCTGAAAGCTCCTCAAATGTAATTGCATTGCCTGTAACTTCATCAGGCTTAAGCATAATAGCAGTTAAATTTTCAGCCTTTGCCTTACCGAAAACTGAAATTACTGTTGAATCAACCTTACCTTCAAAGCTCTTATTTGATGTATTTACAGGTGTCTGGTTAGCAGGAGCACCACCTATTAAATCTGTGTCAACATGCTTTATGCCAAAGTTTTCTATACTGTCAAGAACAATAAGCTTTGCATAAGCAGGCTCATAATTAAATTCAGCTGTCCAATCAAGAGGTGTTGTATTTCTGCCATCAATAGGCTGAATAACTGCCTTTGTACCGATAGAGTTATTGTTTTCATCAAAAGCTGTAGCTAAAAGTGTATAGCTTTCTACATCGCCATTAACTTCTGTGAACTTACCTGTTACATTGATGTTGTTGCCTCTCTTTATACCTGTAACTCCTTCAATAACTGTGCCTCTTGCATAAACACCGAATGAAGCAACCTGGAATCTCTTATTTAATGCTCTTACACCAATGTATCTGAACTTCTGGCTTGCGATAGCCTCGTCAACTTCAAAGAGAATCATACCTGTATGCTTCTCGTGTCTTGGAGCAGGAACAATTTTATCTGTGTTTGAATAAATAACCGTTCCCTTACCTGCTGTCTTAAAGTCATTAGGGTCATTTGTAGCAATAATTTCTAAATTACCAAAATGTGTAAGCCATGTATCGTGGGTACTATCTGCAGCGCCTACCTTACTTGCATTCTGGTGACCGCCTGCCAATGTAACATAAGGAATCTCAACAGGAGCACCTAAATCAACGCAAGCATAGGCCTTGTCGTTATTCTGTGAAGAAATGTATGATGTCTTACCTTGCTGTACAATAACACCTGCAGATGTACCGTAACCAGAATAGTTACCATTTGAAGTAACCGACTTGTTAAGGCTGATTCTCTTTACATTCATAGCCATATCATTAGCTGCATCTGAATAAACTTCAATTTCGCTGATACCAAAGCTTGATGGCTTTTCTACCAATACATAACGGCCAGATGCACTTGCAATAATTTCAGTAAATTCACTGTCAGAAATTGTACCGCTGTAAATTTCTGTAACATCTACAAATTTATTATCATTTGTAACATAAACCTTAACGTCGCCACCAAGTCCGCTTGCTGCCTGAATTCTTACAGCCTTAACAGAAGATATGCTCATAAGGTCCATAACAAATCTTTCCTGAACAGGGCCGTAAGCTGCCTCAATACCTGCACCTACATTCTGCTTTGAACTTACAAAAGCAGTTTCGACATCGCCGTCTATTGCAAGGTGAGGCTCTCTGTTTTCCTCAAATGCACTTGCAAACACAGGTTTGCCATCAGATATCTTTACCCAACTTGGGTCAATTGCCAAAAGGTCTGCCTCTTCATCAAGAAGCTCTGTAGCCTCTTCCTGTATCTCATCGCATTCCACAACTGCCTCTGCGGATGTATCTACATCCGCGAGGTCAACTGTTTCTTCTGCAAATACGCCCATAAATACTGAACCGCAGATTAATTGGAAAGCTAAAAGTATACAGAGAAGCTTTTTAGATAAACTATTTGTTTTCATTTTTAGTCCCCCTATTTACTAATTCTTACTGTCTGGTTTTCGGTCATAACACCGAAGTAACCCTTTGCACCGATATCATCTGCGTATGCATTATGAGCAACTGCTCTACCATTAATCATAACTGAAACTGTATCAAGCTTACCGCTATCATTAATCTTAATGCTTACATCGTTGTATTCACCGTAGTTAAATCCAATGTTATCAACAGTGAAGCAAAGCTTTGACTGACCGGCCTTAACAGAAGATACTTCTATCTTCTGATCCTTAAGTGCTACGTCATAGTATGTGTTCTTTTCGTAGTAAGCAGCGTATTCTAAGTTGTTACCTGTCTGCGCACTAACGATATAGTGAATACCTTCGTCTGTATCAGGTGTCATAACCTTTGTCTTGAATGTAACTTCACCATCAAATACATCCTTTGCATCTGTGTAAACCTTAAACCATGAGTTAAATACTAAGTCGTTACCAACCTTTGCAATAGGTGAGTTAGGGTTAGTGTCGTGCCAGTCAGCAACTTCAAGGGATGGAGATGTAACTCCTGTGCCTTCCATTGCAGCGCCCTTAATTGTAAGAGTCCAGTAACCGTACTTACCGATTTCGCTGTTGTATAAAGCAAGCTTTATAGGCTTGTTATATGTCATTGTTGAAAGATTTGCAGCAATCTTTGTGTTGTTTGATAAGGTGTAAACAGGATTAATCTTGTTAAGGTCACAGTTTGCGCCAACTGTTACTGTGATAGCCTTGTTTTCATAATCCATTTCAGTTAATCCACCTTCAACATACAAATAGTCAATGTCTGCTCTGTATCTTGAATCATAGAATGACTGATAAGCCTTTTCAAGTTCTAATACAACACCGTACTTTTCGTGTTCTTCTGCCTGTGGCATCTCAAGAGCCTTTGCATATTCCTTCTTGAACTTTTCGATTGCAGCTGCAGGATATCCACCGATTTCCTTAACAGCCTTTGCTTCAGCTAAAGCATCGTCACAGAGCTTCTTCATATCATCAAGGCTCAAATGCTCAACGCCATAGTAAATCTGTTCATATACTTCACGGCCTTCATACATATCAAATGCATCACCGTGACCCTTATTCCAGTCGCCTTCGTAGTTAGCTAAGTTTGAAGTCCATCTGTCGTTCCAGTATGCTAATTCATCCTTCTTTGAGATGTCATAGTTCCAAGGTAAGAGACCCCATGTACCCTTGTTTAATACTGTATCAAAGTAGTGCTTAGCAAATGCTTGGTATTCACTAGCTTCCAATGGGTTACTTGCACCCTGAATGTATGACGCCTGTTCGTCGATAGAACCCTGTGGGAATGTAAGATCACCTTCAGGAACTCTTTCACGGATGTAATCCCATTCAGCTGTGAGACCTGCTTCATTCTTAATCTTCATAGCTTCTGGTGGGATAAAACCAGGCATATTGATATTAATCTTCTCTACAGTAGAACCCGTTGTTGAGTTACCGTTATCCTTACCATCAGAATATGAATCATGAACATTAAGATTCTGAACTGAAGCACCATTTAAGAAGTAAGCATATGGAGTATATTCCATTACATTATCGTGGTCATGATAGTCACCTGATGATGAGTCGTGGTAGATACCGCCCCATGTGTTACCACAGTGGAGTAAGTAGTTATAGGTCAAACCACTGTCAGGCTGACAAGCAAGTGTATAGATACCGCCACCGTCGTTACAGAATAAGTGATATCTTTCGATATGGTTGTAACTTGCTGTAACGTGATGTGATGTTTCAAAACGTTCACCAGGATTCCATAAGAAACCAAGTGACATAGCGCTGTATGGTGTATCGTAAATTTCGTTATGATCAATGTTTACGTAGTTACAGAAATATGTAGCTACACCAGGAGCTGCATAGTGTCTCTTTGCAGGTCTCTGTACATAGTTATTCTCAAATGAGAGATAGCTACATGTACCTGTATCGGATATAGCATTCTTATCCTTTGTTGTAACAGTAATTGATCTGATAGCAAACTGTTCAGGAACAATCTTTCTAACCAACATATATCTGTACTTCTGATCCTTTGGAGGATCAAGCACTAATACATCGTCTGCCTTACCTCTGACAACTGCTACAGTTGTATATGTTTCAAAGTTTTTATCATTAGAAACTAAAACTTCAAAGTTAGACTTCTCTTCATCAGTAATTTCCTGCTTCTCTCTGTCAGAGAAGTCAATCTTCATTGTGTCTAAATTATATGGTTCATCAAAGTCCATCCATACATAGTCCTTGATGCCCTTTTCAGCAGCATTTACATTACCCTTCCAGACATTAGAACCATCATTGATATGCTGATTCCATCTGATAGCACTCATATGAGTTCTTAAATCGTCACCCATAAGGTTAAGCGGAGCTGAATCATTATTACCATTCTTAAACTTTGTCTGGCTAATTAAGCCTACAACAAATGCACCTGAACCGATTTCTGTGAACACATTACCTTCAAAGTTACAGTTTGTTGCACCCTTTCTTGGATGTAAGCCTACTGTTTCGATACCATAGAATACACATGATTCAATATCAATGCTGTCTGCCCAGTCAAGCTGAACACCGCCACCTGGGGTGTGTCTTGCAGGAGCACCAGGCATACCAGGTCTGTCACCCTGGTCAGAGTGCTGATACTGATATTCATATGGCCAGAAGTTTGTATGAGCAAATCTTAAATCCTGAAGCTTGATGTTGTGAACCTTATCTTCAGGTCTGTTACCGTAGAAACGGATAATTCTTTCAAGCTTTGGTACGATAACCTCTGCTGTGTTCATATCCTGACCTTCGCGTGGGATATAGTGTAAAACTCTTGTCTTCTTATTAAAGTAGAATTCGCCAGGCTCATCCATGAGCTCATATGCGTTTTCAATCTGGAAACCTACCCACCAGTATGGCTGCTGTGGGAGATATGTCTGCTTAGTCGCACCTGAAATACCACTGCTGAAGAGCGGGTTATCCATCAATACAATGTATCTGTCAGGGTCTGTTGGGTCATCAATTACATTTTCAACATCAATTGTAAATGACTTCCATGCAACACCCCAGGAAAGGTCAACATCTTCGATGTTGTCCCACTTGTCAAATACACCCTTATGTACATAGAAACCGTCGATTGAATATGGAGTGTTAGGATCATTATATGTTGCTTCACCATATGCAAGCTTTGTGTTTCTTGCTCTCTGTCCCTGATAATCGTTTACATAGATATCACGGATAAAGTCAATTTCTTCGTCTTCTATCTTTGCAGACCATGTTCCATCTCCATTATCTGTCCAGCCTGTAATCTGAACACCACCTGAGAGTGTAGGAACCTTTTCGTCTCTTTCACCCTTATAGATAACGTCGAAGCCGTTAGAACCTGAGTCCTCAACGCCGAACACGAGGTAATCATCAAGCTCATATCTGCCATCGGCGATATTTACTACGATGTTACCTGTCATGTTATCGTTATACTTTTGCACCTCAAGACGGGCACGGTCAACCGTTTTAAACGGATTTGCCTTACTACCGTCGCCATTGTCGTTGCCGTCTACACTTACATAGAACTCTTTCATCACGTTTGTGCTATCTGCTTCTTCAGCAAAAGATACAACAAATGATGTTAAAACCAAGCATAATGCAAGCAAACAGCTAATACCTTTTTTCAACATACCAACATTCCTTTCTTCTTTAATAGTATAGTGTTTTCCCCAGTTGGCAAGGGATTAATTAATTTTACATGGTTAAATGGGGACATTATGTCCCTCTCTGTGGTGAAACGAAATACTTTCGCCATTTTCACTAAACATCATTATAGCACAAATTCAATCATAAAGCAATACAATTTTATCAATATTTATATACTTTTTCTAAAAATCAGTAAATTTATATGATTTTTCGCCATAATAATAATAATTTGTGAAATTTCACCAATAACCAATTTCACTATGTAACTCGCTGATAATGTTTTTATTTTTTATCTCAAATAAAAAGCATTGTAGGGGCATATATACATATGTCCCTTTAAACAATTTTTTATCTTGAAATTTCAGCTCTCTTACAGAGTGGCATTACATTTTCTGCAGAGTCAAAGAGGTGTACCCTGATAATCTTTGCATCATCAGAGAAGCCTGATATATCGTAGGTATTCTCTATCTTCCACTGACCATCAACGAAACCAATCTTTGAATATATAACATCTGTCATACTCTCATCCTCGGCATATCCGCCGATAACTATCGGATATGTTTTTTCTTTATCAAGTTTAAGATTTGCATTAACTGTCAAAGTGTTACCGCTGATGCTTGCTGTAAGCTGAAATCCATAAGGCTTAACATCCACCCTTGATGCCTTTGAATATACACCAAAGTAACCCTCTGTTCCGCCCGAAACAGCTTTTGAAATTTTGCTTGCACCATTTACACTTATATTTACAGTATTGCCTGATACAGACCTTATTTCAAAATCGTTATATCCGTTATAGTCAAAACCGATATTTTCAGCCTTTGCTACTTCTGTTTTAACACCGCTGTCTACGCTGTAGAGTGTAAGGGTCTGTCCCTTAAGGGTCAGCATATAGTATGTATTCTTCTTATAATAGCCCTCCGGTTCTAAATCCTCACAGGTCTTTGCACCGAAAATAAGATTTATTCCGTTTATGTTATCAACTGCTCCTGCCTTAACAGAGAAGTTAAGTCTGCGGCCAAAAGCGTCTTTATACATAGTAGGAGTATTCCAATTCTGAATTCTTACTCCATCCCCAACTACTGTAACAGGTGAATTAGGATTTTCAGAATACCATTTGTCCGCATTATTCTCTACTGTTATCATTTCGCTTGGAACAATTTTCTTATTAACAACTGTAACTGTCCAATTAGTAGTTGTGCTTCCTTTTCTAAGTGTAACTGTAGCACCATTTGAGAAATCTGTAGATGAATAATTACCACTCACATATGAATTTGGCATAGCTGTAAATACAGGTCTTACTGCAGTTGTGTCGACATTTGCAGGAACTGTAATAACAGCTGTCTTATTTTCATAGTCTATTTCAACATCTCCATCCTCTGCATAAGCATATAAGAGGTCTGCTGACTTTTTGCCATTTTCTAACTCTTCATAAGCGTCTTCCATAGCAAGAACTGCTTCATATGCAATGGCTTCTGTAGAATGGTCTGCCCCTTCTGCAGCAGCGATTGCTCTGTTGAATGCATTTATAGAAGATGACGAATATTCATCTGTTGTAAGGGTGCCGCTCTTTTCCTTACACATAGAAAGCATATCTTCATAGGATAAATGTGTAACAGATGCTGTCGCTTCTCTGTACGCCTTTTCGAGCTGCACAAACTCATACATATGGCTCTTTGTTATTGTAAAGCCGTTTCTTGAAACACCATCCACAAGGACGTCATCTACTCTGTTGGTGTCCTCATGTGAACGATCAAGCCAATATTGAAGTTCCGGCTTATACTTTGCATCGTACTGCCATGGAAGATTACCAAATTCTCCGATTTCCAGCATCGTTTCTGCTGTATGCATGATAAAGAGAGTCTTATCGGGACCATAAACAGGTGTTTCACCTTTTGCTAAATATGAAGCATATGCATCAGGACCCACAATAAATGGACTCTTGTTACTTGGAACTCTGTTCTTTATATACTCTGCCGATGCTTCAAGTCCTGCATTTAACGCAATTGCTTTTGCTGCTACAGGCATCTGTTCAGCACTAAATCTTGTCATTTCCCCAACTGTATTATAATTTTGGTTTTCGTTTCTGCAATCTAAATCATCTGCGTAAAGATTATCATAGGTAAGATTCTTTGAGATTGAACCCTCAGGGTCTTTGCTGCTTCCTCCTGATGCAAAGAACATAAGTGCCGCATTCTGCATTACATTATCAGTAAAGTTCATATATGAAGAACCTGAGTCACTGTAAAGACCCGCTATAATATTACCCTGGTCTACTATATAGTTATTGGTAACTTCAAGAGGCTTTTTATTTTCTGTATCATAAACACCATTTACATATGCCGACTGATTGCTCAATGTATATATAGCACCACCGTCTGACGCAATCTTTTCTACATCAGAAATCTTATTATATTTAATCTCATTATTACCTGCAGTAGCTGAATATTTATTACTCCAGCCATAACCTATTGATATGCCTGAATATGGCACATCCTCGATTTCATTATGTAAAATCTTTAAGCCATCTGTATCAAAGGCGGTGATTGCAGGTGACGCATTGTTGATTACGCCTATTCTTGAAATATAGTTGTTCTGGAAGGTGTTATTTATATTTAAACCAAATTTACCCAGAGGCTTTTCATCAAAGCTGTAAACTCTCATAAGTGAAAGCGCAAGCCTTTCAGCCACAGTCTTTCTCACCATAACATAGCGGTACTTACCTTCAAGGCTGCTTGAATACAATTTTGAATTTTTAAGAGTTGTATTCTGATACTTGGTAGTTTCTGAACTGTTTACAGGTTCTGTCTGCACAACGAGAGTTTCATATTCGTTAAAATCCTCATCATTTGATACAAGTATTTCAAAGTTTCTTCTCTCTTCCTCGGTCGTTGTCTGCGTTGCATAATCACTAAAAGAAAGGAAAACGCTATCTATATTATATTCCTTGCCTAAATCCATCTTAACCCATGGCTTGGCTCCTGTTTGGGCAGCGTCCTGCTCACTTCTCCAAATACCGTGAACAACAAGACTTTCTGGGTCAGCAATATTTGAGTTTATAGACTCTGAAAAAGCCATTGACTTCTGATTTGATGTTGTCCATCCCTTTCTATAGGATACAACACCTATACTATTCCCCCATTGACCACCCCACGGAGCATTGTCTGCAACATTGTGGTAGTTATGACCTACAACAAAGGCACCAAAGCCAATGTCTGTAAATACATTTCTAGCAAAGTTTGAATTTGTAACCTTATCGGTAAGCTCAAGGGCTG
Organism: Clostridia bacterium; assembly: GCA_045649725.1. Classification (GTDB taxonomy): domain Bacteria; phylum Bacillota; class Clostridia; order Monoglobales; family Monoglobaceae; genus UMGS1820. The sequence goes on from JAZRQL010000030.1 coordinate 29,543, forward strand.
CGGATGACATACCAAAGAATACGCAGTCCTCAATTGCTATATTATCAGCAAAGCCTACTTCAACTGCACCCGGAGTGATACCCTTTGGCACATTTGTCATATGAAGTATCTCACACTGATATGCAATCATATCAGACTCTTCAAGAGCACTGAAGTTTGAATGCGCAAATCTTAAATTCTTGAACTCAAGGTTATTTACATACTTAAAACTATTGAGTTTCTCTGCATTTGGCTCACCTGTAACAGATAAAACCTTATCAAGGACAGGACAAATGACAGATGCCGTACTCATATTCTCCCCCTCGCGAGGCAAGTATGAAAGTGTGCGTGTGTTTCTGTTAAAGTAAAATTCCCCTGGCTCGTCTAAAAGTTCATATGCATTTTCTACTCTGAAGCCATACTGATAGCTTGGCTGTCCTGGCCAGGCATTAGTAGAATTCAAAACAGACTCCCTGGACCACAACGGATTGTTCATCTTTACAATAACTCTGTCGGAGTTAGATGGATCATTAACAATCTCATCTATATAGAACATCCAACTCTTCCAACCAACTGTCCAGCGGAGCTGAATATCCTCCTGATTTGCAAAAACTCCAATGTCTGCCTTGTTTACATAAAATCCGTCAGACATATATGATGAACCATTTGCCACATAATTCTCAAGACCATAGACAAGCTTTGAGCTACTTGCTCTTGTAGCAGGAGTTTCATTTACATATAAGTTTCTTATGTACTCAATTCTATTATCGTTTACCTGTGCAGACCATATGCCGTCCTCTCCCTCTGTCCAGCTTAAGTTAAGCTCTGTACCTGCAGAGATTGTAGGCATATTGTTGGGATCTCCCTGATATACAATGTTATATCCGTTTGTACCCGAATCTTCTTCGTCAAAATCTAATGTTTCTGAAAGTTCGTACTTACCTCCTGCAATATGAACAACAATATCTCTGTCCATATCTTTTTTTATCTCACGAACCATTTCCTTTGCACGTTTAATTGTCTTAAAAGGTCTTTCCTGAGATCCATCGTTTGCGTCATCGCCTTTTGGACTGACATAAAGTTCATCAGGAACCTCTTTTGGAGCATTTCCGTAAACCTCAACCTCTTTGATTGCAAAGCCGTGACTCCAGCCTGCCCATACAGATACATATCTGTACTTTGTAGCATCCGACTCATTGAATGTTCTTGTAGCATTGAAGTTTGATGACTGCGCAGTATTAGTAAGCATAACTCCGTTTGTATCACCGCTTGTTGTAAAGGTGTTTCCAGTAAACTGAGATGCTATTGGCTTATTTTGAGATACAACAACTCTGCCGGCACCGTTAGGTGTGCTTACAGACGAATATCCGTTTTCAGTTGTAAAACCTAATTCATTGGCTGCATTTTTTGTATTTTCAGGTGTAACAACTATTTTAGTTATATCGTAATAATCTCCTAAATCTATTATAGCAAGATGTCCGTTTGAATAACCGCTCTTATTTGGATTAAAAGCCTTGTTATAACAGAAAGTATCCATATTTCCGTCATTTATTTTTGAGGCTTCATATCCTTCATAACCATTATAGAGAACAAGATTAGCTCCATCCATGTAGTATAGTTCTACCGTTTTATCTTTTACTATATTCTGATTTACATAAATAGTCCTTGCAGACACAAATGTAAATAAATTAAACATCATACTTACTGCTAAAGCTAAACTAAAAATCCTTTTCTTCATCACTCTATATCCTTTCAATGTTATAATTATTCAGTAGGAATTTATTTTAAGATAGAAAATCCCCCAAAATTTTATATCTTAAAACAAACACCTTAAGGAAGGGCGAAATTCGCCCTTCCTTAAAGGAAATTGTTACAATATTAAAGTGTAATGCTGTTAGCAAGAGGTGTTAAGGTATCTAAACTATCTAAAATAAATACCTTTTTAGTCACCGCACCCTCTGCGATAGCACCTGTTAATGTCTTTGACCCAGAACCGCCACCATTCCAAGTGATGTCAAGGTCATCATTAACTAACTTAATAAGTGCACCGTTTGCATCATAGCTTGCAACTAAAATCTTTACAGTTTCTGCGCCCTCAAACTCACTGCTTGAGAAGCTAACGATTGCATCTCTGCCTGATGCAAATGCTGTATATGTGCCAAAGTCGTAGCTTGTAGCTGATGCGTAAACATCCATTTCACGGAAAGGAACACCCATACCGCTTACGCCCTTGATACCTACATATCTAAATGAGTAATCATTGCTTATCTCAATTGGAAGTAAGTACTTTGAGTTTACATTTGTATAAGCATATCCTGTGGCAAGCTCTGTCCACTCAACTGTTGTAAGGTCAGTGCTTTCTGTAATCTCATCATTTGTAGCGATTACCTTAAGAGCTGTGTTGTTAAAGCCTGAGCAACCTAATGCCTGTGTCAAGCCAACTGCTGAAATATTATATGCAGCACCTAAATCCATAACAGCATAACGTGATGTGCCTGAAGTAGCATTGAGAACAAATGTTTTTTCTGCATCCTGACCGTGGTCATAGATACCGTCATTCATCTTTTCCTTTGCTCCAAAGCGAACAGTGCCTGTGTGATAAACCGCACCATTTAAGCCAACCTTTACACCTGCGGTATATTTTGTAGCAGCTTCAACATCATCTTCCTGAACAGCTGCATAAACTTCGATATCTCTGATACCGAGAAGAGCGTCTGCTTCTGCACTGATTCTGTCAACAACAATGTATCTGTAGGACTTGTTAGCTACTTCGTATTCCTGTACAGTATTGTCAACTGTTGCAACATTTGATGCGATAGCTTCAAGGTCATCAAATCTTTCGCTGTTTGAACCATAGATTGATGTTGTTTCGCCGCCGTATGGTGTGTACTTAACGCCTGTAATCTGATATGCATCACCTAAATCGATAACAGTTTCAAAGTTAATATCTGTATCGCCTGAATTGATTGCATATGTTGTACCTGCAAAGATTGTGCTTGCCTTGCCGTCAACAGCATTCATTTCATAGGTCATATTCTTTGGATAACCTGCAACATAAGCGTTGTTTGCATTTGAGTAAACCTGCTTGCCTTCTGCAACATTAACGTTTTTCATATTGCTGTTGTCAACAACTACTTCTACCATACCGTAAACTCTTACTTCAGCTACAGCTGTAGGATTACTTGAAGTACCCTGTGTAAAAGAAATATATCTGATATTCATATCAGCAGCACCATCAGATGCATGTCTGTCTGTACTATATGTTGTAACATTTCCTGACTTGCCAACTGTTGCAAGTCCGTTTATTCTGTTACCCCAGGTACCAGTTGGAGTAGTAGTACCTAATCTAACCTGTGTCGAAGTATTCATAGTTGAAGCAGCATGATCACATGTAACATTTGTAAGATACGCAGTAATAGCAGCTTCGGTCGGATATACAACCTCAATCTTTGTAACCTGATACTCTGCACCTAAATCAATGTACATATGATTGTTATAACCATCTACTATAGCCATAGTACTTTCCTGACCATCAATAACATTGTTTGCATCATTGTCAGCACTTGCAATCTGATTTCCTGTGAAAGCTGCAGAAACAGGTGTAATCTGCTTTTCAACTAACTGTGTGATTGCACCCGGTGGGATAACTTCCTTCTTTTCAGCATCTGCGAAAATCTTAAGGTCAGAAATACAGGTACCTGAACTATATGGACCCCAGATAGCAAGGTAAGTAAATGCAGTTTCTTCAGCTATGTTTACATTCATAGTTGAGTTAGCTGACTGATTTGAAAAATTATTTGTTACACGGAACGCTGTTTTGCCTGCTGGTGTTACAATACCGTTTGTGCCATCAAAGCTTCCTTCATCAGGACCAAAATCTGTGAGATACATAAAGAAGTTCTGGTTCTGATTACCGCCGTTACCGAAAAGGGTTGTTCTGTCAGCCTTTGAACCAAAAGTAGTTTCTATTCTTGTAATCTTTTCGTGTTCTGCAAGCTTAATCCATACAACATTTGAAGATGTATTATTAAGTACAGTTCCCTCAGCGTCTGTAACTTTTCCTGCCATATAATATGTGTCTAATTTACCATCGAACATATTAGCGGCATCATTATCTTCATAACCGTCTGTAGCAGCTTCTACTGTACATTCAGAAGCAATGTCTCTGTTTTCTGTTTCAGCAAAAACTGTAACAGCTGCGAATGTAGAGAATATCATACATACGCTTAAAATTAAAGCTAATAACTTTTTCATATTTTACCTCCGTTTAACTAAAACTTTTAAAAGCAACATTACGCCACCTTATGTTTAAATATGATTATCCCCCTGCCCCTCAAATAGAGAGGCAGGAAGTCATATTTAAGGTGTCGTTTAATACCTGCAAATTTTGCAAGCTCAATTATTTAATTTTAACCCACTCGTCAATCTGTCTCTGGAGTTCTTCAATAATCTTATCAACGCCTGCGAGCTTAAGCTTTTCAAGCATCTCGTTATTTGTAGCGATAGGATCAGCAAGACCTTCGTTCATCTTATCCATGTACTCTGTAACGATTGAGTTACAGTTGTTCATTTCTGTCTTGATTGGTTCCATATCAGCTGAAAAACCGAGGATTGGTGAGCACTTAGCGCCGTCGTTTACAGCCTTTGTCTGTACCCAGATATCGTCAGGGTTACCTTCCTGTGCGTAACCGTTGAATACGTTACCAAACTGCCAAGCAGCTATACCGTAACTTGAAGTACCCTTTGCTTCGTGTTCTTCCTTATTGTATACGTGAACTGTATTTTCAGTAAGCTTTTCGTAGTGAACGCCTTCAATACCCCAAGCAAGGAGATTGATAACTGTTGACTCTGTGTTAAGGAGTTCTAAGAACTTCATAGCGTTTTCAGCATTCTGTGAATTTACATTGATAGCCTGAAGTGTTGATGTAACACCACCTGTTGTAAGGTATGAATCTGATAACTGCTTGCCTGCTGTTTCGAACTTCATTGACTTTGTTCTGTCAGCAGCACCGTTTGGTGTCCATGTTGAAATATCCATTGGTCTTTCATATGGCATGTAAGAAGCCTTTGTCTGGTTTGACTTACCCTGAAGTGTTGCGCCTGATTCGTACCACTTTCTCATTGTTGTGATACAATCAATCCATTCTTCTGATTCAAACTGGTTGAATACCTTGATTTCGCCATCATTCTCTAAGTGAACAGCACCAGGAACCTTTACACCGAGAACAGGGTCAATGTTGTACATATAAGCAACATCCTGCCAGAAGATCTGAATCCAAGCCTGACCAGGATTCTGCTGACCTAACCATTCAACATAAGGTGTAAGCTGTGAGTACTTTGTGATCTTGCCTGTACCAACGAGTTCGTCAAACTTTGCTTCGTATTCCTTTGGAATGTAAGCACCTGTTGAACGAGCCATAATCTGCTGACAAGGTACACCGTAGATCTTACCGTTAATCTTTGCAGCTTCCCAGATACCATCAGCCATAGATTCCTTAAGCTTAGGTGTCTTCTTAAGTAAGTCATCGAGTTGCATATAAGCACCGTTAGAAACGTTCTGTGCATAATTGTTTCTCCAGTTAGATGTCCATGAAATATCATAGTTATCACCTGAAGACATAATAACCTTCATCTTCTGTTCGTAAGCTGCGTTATCAACAGGGTTGAATTCTACGCTGAAGCCTAACTTTTCGTTAACATACTCGTTAACCTTTGCATAAATTTCTTCGTTGTTTGTATTAGTTGAGTCAGCCATGAAGTACCAAACAACATCTGCACCGCCGCTAGCAGCCTGTGGGCCGCAACCTGTGATTATAGCAGCCATTAATAAAACAGCAGCTGCACAAATCAAACCGATTTTAAACTTTTTCATTTTTGTTTCCTCCTAAAAATTTATATATAATTAATTTTATACTATATATAATATTAACTGTTGCCTGAAATTTTTGTCATATCACTGTTAATATCTCTTTTTTTATAAGACACATATGGGGATATATCCCCTACCACTATTAACCCTTAACAGCACCTGATGAAAGGCCTGCAACGAAGTACTTCTGGAAGAATGGGAATACTAAGATTGTAGGACCTGCCGCAAAGATACAAAGGGCCATTCTCATAGAATCCTGAGGGATTTCCTCAGTAGTTGTCAAGCCCATACTTGCATTGGATGCAGCATCCATAGCCTTACCCATCATAACCTGAAGCATGTACTGGAGGTTATAAAGTTTTGGTTTTGTGATGTATAACATACATCTGTACCAGTCATTCCAGAAACCAAGAATAACCATTAAGAGAATAGTTGCAATTGCACCTGTGTTCATAGGAACAACTATCTTAAAGAGAACTGTTGTTTCGCTTGCACCATCTATCTTAGCAGCTTCTATCAATGCCTCAGGCATTTCCTGGAAGAATGTTCGAAGCATAAATATCTGACCGGGTACTACAAGACCTAAGAGTATGATTGACCACAAACTATCCTTTAAGCCTAAATATCTTGTCATCAGGATATAAAGCGGAACCATACCACCTGAGAATATCATTGTAAAGAACATATAGAAGTTAAGAGGTCTTCTTAAAACATAGCTTCTTCTTGATAAAACGTATGCAGTAAGAACTGTTACGAAAAGTGCAAGAATTGTACCAATAACTGTAACGTAAATATTTACACTGTATGCATTTACAATGAGGTCAGGTTCTGCAAGCAAGCTCCTGTAAGCCAGTGTACTCCATCCTGACGGAATAATCTGATATCCGTGATGCTGAATGGATTCAGCACTTGAGAACGAAATTGATACTACTATTAAAAATGGTATTATACATAAAATACTGAACAAAATCATCGCTGCGTGGGCGATATATTTTGCTGGTCCTTTTTTGTTAACAAACATTATATATCAACCCCTTTCTTACAGCAATGCGCTGTCCTTATCTATTTTATTTACAATCGCGTTAGTTGCAAGTATCAATACACAACCAACTAATGACTGCATCATACCTACTGCAGATGAAATACCAACGTCACCTGTCTGAATAAGTGTTCTGTAGATGTATGTATCAATGATATCCGTTGTAGGATTAAGTACCTGATTACCCTGTGGCAATGAGTAGAAGAGACCGAAGTCACCTCTGAAGATACTACCGATAGCAAGAATCGCAAAGATAATGATTGTATGACTGAGCATTGGCAAAATAATTGCTTTGATAGTCTGAAGTGTTGTACAACCATCAATCTTTGCAGCATCATAAAGCTCAGAGTCGATGTTTAAGATTGCCGCATAGTAAACAAGTGTCTGATATCCCATACCCTTCCATAAGTGGAAGCAAACAATGATAGGTGGCCACTTTGATGGCTCACTATACCATGAAATAGGCTTCTGACCAAAGGCTTTTAAAATGTTATTGAACATACCATTGTTAAAGTCTAAGAAAGTGAGCGCCATATAAGCAACTGCAACCCATGATAAGAAGTATGGTAAGAACATTGTTGTCTGATATACCTTAAGGGCCTTTCTGCTTGTAATAATTGATAAGAAGATAGCAAATATTACATGAATGATGTTACCCAATAAGATAAAGATAAAGTTATAACCTAATGTATTTCTGACAATACGAGTGAAGTCACTTGACTGGAAGAAGAACTTGAAGTTTTCAAGCCCAATCCATGGACTGCCTAAAATACCTAAGTTATATTTATAGTCCTTGAAAGCCAAGATAATACCAAACATTGGTAAATAGCAGAAAACGAAAAGAAGTATTATTGTCGGAAGTGACATAATAAACATTTCTATCTGGCTCTTTGGCTCTCTTAATTTTCGTTTTTTTGTTTTAATAACTGTATTATCCACGTTTTTGTCACACGCACCTTTTCTTCATTTTCCCCGGTGGGAGATAATCACCCACCGGGATAAAATGATTATTTTTTATTACATTTCAGCGAGAGTAACTCTTCTGCCTTCTCTGTGAGACTTGCCAGCCGCCTCGATTAAGAGTGTGTTGATAACACCGTCTTCATAGTTAGGACCAGCAAGCTTGCCTTCCTTAAGACCGTCAACAAAAGTTCTGATTTCCATTTCGAATGGAGCTGAACCTGCGTATGGTTCAACATCATATACTTCTGTTTCCTTTGTGTGAACTGTGATTCTGTCAGGTCTTTCAATCTTTAAGTAACCCTTTGAACCAACATAGATGATTGTGATATCACCAAATGTAAATGTGATTTCAGGTGAGTAAGCACTAACGAGCATACCCTTAACGCCACCTTCGTATGTAACGTTTAAGCAAGCTCTGTTTTCTCTTGACCAGTTCCAGCTGTAATCGAGGTCAGCTAAAACTGATTCTGGCTTTAATCCACCGATGTAGTTGATTAAGTCATAGTCATGAACTGAAAGTTCGTACATACAACCTGTATCCTTTATCCAAGCCTTGCTTACGCCTTCAACGTATGGCTGAACCTTAACAGCAGATACAGAATAGATATCACCGATCTTACCGATTAATTCCTTAGCCTTTGAGAATACTGCTTCGTATCTCATCTTAAAGCCGATACCGATAGGAACACCTGAAGCCTTAGCCTTTTCCATGATATCCTTAGCTTCTGCAGGATCTGTTGTGATAGGCTTTTCACAGAATGTAGGAATACCCTTTTCGATTGTCTGTAAAAGAATACCATAGTGAGCTGAAGGAGGTGTAACAACTGATACTAAGTCAAGCTTTACATCTGCGCAAGCTTCATCTAAAGTCTTGTATGCCTTACCACCGAAATCTTCAACGAACTTGTTAGCAAGTTCTTCGTTAAAGTCGATAAAAGCAACTAATTCAACATCTTCCATCTGTGCATAAGCATTAGCGTGTGAACGACCAATACCACCGCAACCAATTAAACCAACTTTTAACATATTACTTCACCAATCCTTCCATGTAGTTCTTACACTTGAGCATACCGATTTCAGCATCTTCTAAGTCTGCTGGGTACCACTTCTTTTCGTATTCGAATGAGAAGTAACCGTCATACTTAAGCTTCTTCATGATCTTATCCCAAGGAACGATACCGTCACCAACGTTACAAGCGTGTCTTGTATCGCCATCCATGAAGTAGTCCTTAACGTGAACGTAACCGATAACATCCTGCTGAACATCGAGAGTGTATTCCCAATCTTCATCTGTATCGTACATAACGTTACATGGATCGTAAAGTGTCTTGATAGCATCTGAACCAACAGCATTAACAAGGTTGTAGCTAGCTTCACCTGTTCTTGTCATTGTGCTTGGGTGGTTTTCGATAAGGATTGTGATACCGTGCTGAGCAGCAAATGGAGCACATTCCTTTAATGCTTCAACTGTTCTGTCCCAGTTTTCCTGAACTGAACCGCCAGCTGTTTCGTTACCGCCGTAAGAACGAACGAACTTAGCACCCATGTGTTCAGCTGTGAGGATTGCCTTCTTAAGACCTTCAATGTTTTCTCTGGCCTTAGCTTCGTCAGCATTGTTGATATCCCAGAAGTAAGGTGTGATTGTGATAACACCTTCAGGAAGGTTAGCCTTTGCGCTCTTGATGATTTCTTCAATCTTCGCACTGTCATCATCAATGCAGAAAGGTGTGTTTGGCTGTGATACAAGTTCAATTGCATCCATCTTGATACCCTTAAAGATATCGATTGACTCGAGTACTGTGTTATTTGGAGTACCCATTGTGTGTCCTACGAATTTCATAGTAAAAACTCCTTTGGTATAAAATTTAATTGTTTATATAAATATTTAAATATTATTTTTTACTGTTATGATAGCCAAATTTTTAATGGAAATTTTTACATCTCTGCTAAATTATCCAAAACAATTCCGCAAAATTCTACACTTCTACCAATAATCACATTATATATCATAATAACTGCAATTACATCAATAAAATTTGCTTTTTATATGTAAAATTTGCTTTTTTGTAACTTTTTTTTTGGGTTTTTTGACTATAATATAGACTTAAGAGCCTTAACGTCTTCGTAAAGTTGTTCAACCTTACCATCTTTTACGAATTCCATCATAATGCAATGGTCTTTGTTGTCAGCCTTTAAGAGTTCGATATATCTCTTCCAGATATCAAGTGCGCCTTCAAAAGGAAGTCTTTCGCCTGCTGGTGCCCAGTAGAATACGTGAACATAATCCATAAATGGCATAAGAATTTGAAGCGCGAGCTCGTTATCTTCCTTTGAGCAGCAGTAGTTTGGCTGCCAGTAAAGAGACATATTGTCTCTGTTTACGCTAAACTTTGTATCTCTTGCGCTCATTGGATTGTCTGTTAAAGTCCAACCGTGATATTCGTATGAAATTTTGATGTTTTCCTTTGCAGCCATATCACAGATAACCTGTGTGTCAGCGATAACCTTTTCTCTGTATGCATCATCTGCCTGCCATGACCATTTTGCACCTGCCCATACTCTGATAAGAGGTGCGCCTAAAGCAACTGCAGTAGCAAGAACCGGCTTGAATTCTTCAGCCGCATCCTGGCATTCACCCGGTCTGAAATATGAACCGTAAGCAAAGACTGAAAGACCTGCTTCTTCTGTGAGCTTTCTTGCGTTTTCAGCAGCAGCAATATCTCCTGCAGGAACGTGTATGTCACCGCCCCATTCGATACCTTCAAGACCTGCTTCTTTAGCTACGTTAACTACTTCTGCAACTGATAAGTCACGAAATGTAATTGAAACTAAACCTGTTTTAATCATTGTTTGTACCCCCAAACATTTTGTATAAAGATTTTATAATTTATTATTTTGCAGGGGAGGGGTTTTATCCCCTCCCGGATAATGTTCGCCAAATTTTTACATAAAATAACGAGTTTCTTCCTAATTATATTATACACTTAACAAGAACGGATTTTCTTATATTCGTTCCAAACATTTTCAAACCAGTTATCTGTTTCAGGAATAGGTCTAACATCCTTAAAGTAACAACCCTTATCCTTCTGGTAACATAAGATTTTAGCATCTCCTGCTGCATCATACTTAACAGGAATCTTCTGAATATCTTCTGCGCTTTCAAGCTGTGGCTTAACACTAAAGAATACAGAACCGCCACGACTACCGATATTCTCACCTGCATAGAGGATAGAATCAATAACTGCAACCTGTGTTGTAAGTCTATCCTTTAACTTAAACCATGCAGGTAAGTCTGCAGGGCTTAAGTTTCCGTCAAAGTCTAAAGCCTTAATCTGTTCTGAAAGTTCAGCCTTTAAGTTATTTAATAGAACGCTGTCTCTTAAGTGTGCTCCTGCGGCAGACATTTTTTCTGCAAAGATGTCTGCGATTTCAGCTATCTTCTTGTTTACAGCTTTGCTGTCAGCAGCTTTTGTTACAACCTTTAACATATCTGCAATAGTGCTACACTTTGCTAAAAGGTCAGCATCTGTTATAGCGTCTGCCTTACGCTTTTTAATAGAAATGCTTTCAGCTGCACGGAGCGAACCTGCCTGTGTAGAGTTAAGAGCAGAACCACCCGGACGGTAAACACCGAATGTACCTGCAGCTTCGCCTGCAACGTAGAGACCCTGAATATCTGTTTCCCAGTCGCTGTCAACTGCAACACCACCGTTGTTGTGCTGTGCCGCAACTGTGATACGTAATGGTTCATTATAAAGGTCAATATCGTGTGACATATAAAGGTCGATAGCAGGCTTATTCATCTTCTCAAGTCTCTTGATAGGAAGATCGATAAGCGCATCTGAATTCTTAAGGTATGAATATGCTTCTTCTGATAATAAATCAAAACCATCCTTTAAAACAGTAGGCTCTGAGCGGAAGTCCATATATACCTTTCTGCCAAGCTCGATTTCTTCGTGATATACTATCATATCAATAACTGATGAACCTGAAAGCTTTGATGAGTCGAATGGCCACTGATAACCCTTCATAAATACATAGTTACCTGTGTCAGCAACATCTTTAAAGTAATCTAAAAGGAATTCTCTTTCAACGCCTTCTTCATCTATTGAGATATACTTTGGAATAACCTGCTGATATGTACCTGATAAGTTCCATCTGAAATCAACAGACGCAATACCGTACTGCCATTCCTGGAAGTTAGCACATTCTGCACCTGCATCGATAGCAAGG